>JBKCTT010000069.1:0-59828 GCA_046318795.1 Pirellula sp. | reverse complement strand
CAACTGGAATGATAACTGGCATAACAACTGCATTAACAACCATCACAATTGGTACAACGGCTGTTGGCATGGTTATTGGGGAAGCAGTTGGTATGCGCCTGTTGTTTGGGGGGGAATAGGCTGGGGACTAGGATCTATGACTAATAGTTGGGGTTACAACAATGCGTCCTATTACAACCCGTACTATGCCGAGCCGGCCATTGCTCAGTCTATCCCATACGATTATTCAGAACCTGTTGTTGTGAATAACTACATCTCTTCGAGTAATGATGTTGCAGGGAGCGAGTCACAAAACGATCGGTCGTCACCTCAGCAATCGCAGGCGCTTTCGTCGTTCGATCAGGGATTGGACAAGTTCAAAGCAGGGCAATACGTTTCTGCATTGCCCGACTTTAACGCTGCACTCAAAGAGTTACCTGGCGATACTGTAGTCCATGAAGTACGTTCCCTGACGCTTTTCGCTAATGGCGATTACAAGGCAGCCGCAGCCGGTCTCAATTCTTTGCTCTCGTCGGCACCTGGCATGGACTGGACAACGATGAGTGGCTTGTATGGAAATCCAGAAGACTACACTGCTCAGCTTCGCAAGCTCGAGCAGTTCTGTCGATCAAATCCCAACGATGCGTCGGCCAATTTCGTATTGGCCTATCATTATCTGGTGGTAGGAGAAAAGGATGCCGCGATCGATGCACTTCGAGTTGTGGTTAAGAACCAGCCCAAGGACATAACAGCAAAACGGATGTTGGATGCGTTGGCACCGACTAGCGAACCCGCTACAGCAACGCCAACCGCCGCGCCGACCGCGATGGCTGGTGTCGAAACACCAGAAACCGATTTGGTCGGCAAGTGGTTGGCTCAGTCGCAAGACACTATTATCGAGTTGTCCATTACCGAAGATTCTAAGTTTACTTGGAAGGCAGGTGCCAAGGAGCAGAAGCCAATCGAATTGAGTGGCAAGCTTGCTGCTGGTAGCGATGGCATCTTGTTAGAAACCAAAGAGCAAGGATCGATCGGTGGTACAGTCGAATCGAAAGGCCCCGACAATTGGAAATTCGTTGTTAGCGGATCGCCAGCATCGGACCCCGGCCTTAGTTTCGCTCGGGTCAAATAGAATTCCCATTGCTTGTGTTTTGTTTGAGTGCATCCACTCAGCAAAGCATCAAGCCGAAGACGCGACCTCGTAAAAACTGTCTAATGTATTGGACAGTCATACGTAGCTTGGGATCTAAACATTGATAAATCGAGGCAGCATCAAGCGCCTGGATCTCAGACGAATTTTGTGAAAACTATAGGCTTTTGATGGGACTTCATAAGTGCTGTACTGCTGAGTTCATCGGCACATTTTGGTTAGTGTTTGGGGGTGGCGGGAGCGCGGTGTTGGCGGTTGGGCTCCGATGCAATTGTGGGTGTTCTGGATTGCTCCCATAGCCGGCGCAGCCGTGGCAAGCATCGTCCATAAAAGTGTGTTCTCAGAACCAGACTCGAAGTAAGCAGCAAATTCTATGAGTATTTTCTTTGTGTTTCGATACGTTTTGGCGTTTCTTGTTTTATGCAATTCTGTGAAAGGAATGGACCCACTCCCTTCGTGGAATGAGTCTACATCGAAGAAAGCGATTATTGAATTCGTTCAAAAAGTTACGGCGGAAGGCACTGAAAACTTCGTTCCTGTCTCAGAGCGGATCGCAGTCTTTGATAACGATGGCACGTTGTGGCCTGAGAATCCAATGCCGTTCCAACTTGCTTATGCGCTGGACCTCGTGAAGCAGCGATCTGCTGCCGATGCCACTCTGGCTGCAGATCCTATGGTGAAAGCAGCGAATGCCGGTAATCTTGCAAAGCTGCTCGAAGGTCCACATCACGATGGTCTCATGCAGATCATGGCCTTGACGCATGCCGGTATGACAACGGAGGAATTCTATTCCAGCGTAGAATCGTGGCTCAAAACGTCCAAGCATCCGCGATTTCAACAAGGCTACGATCAACTGACGTATCAACCGATGCAAGAGTTGCTGCGTTATTTGAGGGCCAATGGATTCAAAACGTTTATTGTCTCGGGCGGTGGAGCGGACTTTATGCGAATTTGGTCCGAACGGGTGTATGGTATCCCGCCTGAACAAGTAGTTGGCTCGTCATCTCGTACCAAGTTTGAACTACGAGAAAGCGGCCCTGTGCTGATAAAAACCTTGGACCATCTGTTTGTTGATGACAAGGAGGGGAAGCCAGTCGGAATTCATCAGTTTATTGGTCGACGTCCGATCGCATGCTTTGGCAACAGTGATGGTGATAAGGCGATGCTGGAATACACGACCGTCAACAATCCGCGTCCCAGTTTTGGATTGATTGTGCATCATACTGACGACCAACGCGAATACGCTTACGATGCGGCTCCGAAGAGTTCTGGGAAGTTGGTCGATGCGCTGATCGATGCTCCAAAACGAGGCTGGACAATCGTCGATATGGCAAAGGATTGGAAGATAGTCTGGAATATACCTTCGGAACCAGAAGCCACGAATTCTACGAAGAGCATCGTGGGCAAATGGCTAGCCGAGGACATCGCCGGGGGGGGTGTTGTCGACGGCGTCCAAACAACACTTGAAATTAGCAATGACGGAACGGTCTCGGGTAGCACCGCGGTCAATCGTTATGGTGGTAAGGCGTCGATAGATGGCAGTAAAATTACATTAGGGCAGCTCGTTATGACTCGTCGAGCGGGGCCACCAGCTCTCATGGATCAGGAATCCAAGTTTGTAGCGGCACTAGAAAAGGTAGCCAGCTTTCAAGTCGACGAAGCAGGATTGCTGAACTTGCTAGATGCCGAAGGAAAAAATCTAGTTCGTTTTTCTAAACTGGAAGATTAGGGATCGTATTCCGTTGCGTCATAGAAATGGCACCGCAACCGTAGGTTTGTGACAGGAACGGACGAAGCTTGTTGCTGTTGAGGTAAGAATCTGTGAAATGAAAACGCTATTTGTTAAATAGATATAATCCCAACAGTACAAAACAGCCCCCTAGAAAAGCCATATAGGTAAGAGTCTCTCCGAGAAAAATGGCCCCCCATAGAATTCCAAATAGTGGTATGAGGTAAGCGATTGTCATCGCACGAGTCGCATCTACCGCTTGAATGAGATAGAAATAGATCACCAGCGCGACACCAGTACACACGACTCCTAACGTAATTGCTGCCATCCAACTCTGCATGGAGGGAACTTCACTTGGCAAGTACCATAGCGATACTGGGAGCATCCATATACTAGATGCGATTTGGCTTCCGGCTGCGACCGCAATCGGTGACATGTCGCCAAGCTTTCGCTTGCTATAGTGCGCCGACACTCCGTAGCAAAATGCCGCAAACAAACAGGCTGCGATCGCCAGCGTCCCACCACTTATTTGAAGCTTGTCTGAAACCAATAGATAGACTCCGCTAAACGCGACCAGCAGCCCTAGCCACTTCGCGCGGGTCAACGGTTCTCGAAAATAAAAGACCGCTATGAGTGCTCCGAAAAAAGGAGACGTCGCGTTCAATACTGACGCCAAACCAGCTGAAAGCGTTAGAGTTCCAAACGCGAATAAAGTGAACGGAATCGCCGATCCTGATAGACCTACGATTGACATTCGCAGAGGAAACCGAAACAGTTCCCGTCCACGCCCTTGTGCGATCACAACGCACGACAAGAAAAGACTTGCAACAATCACGCGAAATTGGATCAAAGCGATTGGTCCAAATTCTTTGGACGCCATTCTCATAAAAAGAAATGAACCACCCCAAATCGCCCCCAAGACAATCATGAGCAAGAACTCGGTCAATCGACTGATCTTGGGTGGGTTCATCAACCAGAATTTCCTAAGCGACGATCGCCGGTGTTAGCGAGCGGAAAATCGCATGAGATACTCTTGTCGTTGCTTGCCGCTCTGCTTGGCAACTCTCAAATAAACTTGTCCATTTACAATTGCAGGACTTGCAAACGCTTCGTCACCAATTTTGTTCTTAGCGATCTCGACATAGCGAGACGGATCCGCCTTGAATACCCAAAGATCACCTGCTTCGTTCGCCCAGTAAATGCGATCTCCTACCAAGACACCCGACGCGCTGACAGGTCCCGATAATCGCTGCACCCACTTTTCTTCACCCGTCTTGGCATCCCAACAATACAGTCGTCCGCTATCGGTGAGGGAGTATAGATGCCCCTTGGTCGCGACCATCGATTGCTCGTAAGCCTTTTGACGATTTCGCCAAAGGACTTTACCGGTCTCCATTTCGATTCCAATCGTTTCCGAATTAGGATACCCGCCACTCGCGAATACGACACCGTCATCCCAAACCGCAGTACCGCATGTCGCCATCGCTGTACCCTTGGTCGCCCAAATCGCGTCCCCATTCTTTGGATTGTAAGCAGACACGCTGTCTTGTCCGCTGATTAACAAGTAGTCTTTCCCCTTGTATGACGTCACGACTGGAGAAGAAAACGAAATAGACTCCAATCGTTTCGTTGTCCAATTTCGTTTGCCGCTGGATCGCTTTAATGAAACGATTGACGAGGGGCCATCGTACTCATAGGCCACGATCAAATCATCGCCATAGATAACCGGTGACGGTGCATAACCATACTCGTACATTTTCGGATTGAAGCGATCGATCTTTTCCTCCCAAATCCGTTCGCCGTCGAGCGAAAGAGCGAGCGCCCAAACCGCTTCGTGATGAAATAGGGTCAGATAAAGACGTTCGCCATCGCTGGCCATTGTCATGGACGCTTCGGTATTCTTGGGGTGGTTCTTGTTCGGAAATCCACCTTGATTGAGTTGTGTTTTCCAGACTTGCTTACCCGTCTCGCGATCGAATCCGAGTGCAAAATGGGTTTGAGATGCTTCGTCCGCCGTCAGCAAATAAATGAGATTGCCGACTACGATCGGTGAACCGTGCCCTCGACCGGGTACCGGTGTGGACCAGTCCGAGTTTTGCCCTTCTACCAGTTTAGTGGGAGCATTATCCGATCCAACGGAGTGACCATCGCGAGTTGCGCCTCGCCACCAGGGCCAATCTTTCGCAGAATCAAGCTTTGGAAACGATCCGATGCTGATTTGTGCATTCAGCGGCTCCGAAGCGATCAGCATCAAGCCTATCGTCAGTAACATCCAAGCTGGCACAAAAACTAATCGACGTTTCATAGGTTCACCATTAAACAACAAGTTGCACTGATCCGATAAAGACAGAAGACCTATGGGAAATCTTCTGCCGCTGTAGAAACTACCCTCTAACCCATGCGGAAATGTTGACTACGTCATTGAATATGACCAGTCCCATCAAGCCGAGCAGCATCAGAACGCCAAGCAATCTCATACGAGCTTCAAACTCTTCGTCTGCGGGTTTGCCGAATATCGCTTCATAGGTCAAAAAGACCATGTGGCCGCCGTCGAGAGCAGGAATCGGAAGGAAGTTAATAATGGCCAAGTTCGCACTGAGCATGGTCAAGAACATCAGTAATGGCGAAAAGCCTTTCGACGCAGCATCGTTGGCTTCCACAGCAATGGCTCCCGGTCCACCCAGTGCGGACAAGGGAAGTTTGCCACGTACAAGTAACCACAAAAACTCGAGTACGTTGCCCCCTCGTCTTACCAACTCAGACACACCGAGCATTAGTGCGTCCTTTGGGGAGTCAACTTGGTAGTTACTGCTGAGTGGGGAGAATTCATACCCACGATCAGGCCAGCTGATCGATTCATCCATGTAAACCGATACTTTAGTCGGATTAACTTTGCCTTCTCGCTCGACGACAACTTCAACAGGCATTCCTGTCTTCATCATCTGCATCAATGTCATGAGATAATGCATGTTCCGAGTTTTGTCGATCTTCATCGCTTGTTGTAGGGATTTGGCATCCTTAAGAACCTCAGCGTAATAGGCTTTATCTTCCTCGGAGGTCGGCAGTACTTGTGATTGGATAATGACGTCACCCGCTTTGATTCCTGCTTCTTCGGCCTTAGAACCGGGGGCAACTCCCGATACGGTGTTGCTGATGGAATAGACGAGCCCGCTGCCAGGTAGCTCCAGACCAACAGGCCCAAAGGTCAATTCGGAGAGTGGAATTTGAAACTTGGTCGGAACAGTCCAGGAAAAGTCAAATTGCGTTCCATCAGATTTTTTTAGTGTTATGTTTGTCTGTTGTCCTGCTTTGGCTGCGATATCAAATGTGACAGCAAAAGCATCGCGAATGGGATTGCCTTCCCATGCCACAATTTCATTGCCTGCTTCTACCCCGGCCTGTGCTGCAAGGGAATCTTTGCCAACTGCTGCGACTGGACCTGGTTTTAAGTAAATCCCGAGCGTCTTCATAGGGATGGGTTTACTCGAAACGGTGACAGGTGATCGTTTCGTATCGGTTTCGCTCGTAGGATTATCTAGACGCAACACGTCGAGAGACACCACCTCTTTGAGTTTGGGTTCGAGGAGATTAAACAACTCGTATCCCATGGGAGTTTCCGAATAGGATCCAACGGGGATCTTTTCGCCGTTTATGCCGACGATAATGTCACCAGGCTTTAAATCGGTGAGTAAATCCTTGTAGGCAGGATCCTCAGACAAGTATTTGGCGATCGCGTATCGTGGCGCAATTTGCGCCGTCTCTGCACTTCGCAATCCGAGTGTAAGAAATTGGATTTTCTTCGCGGGATCGGAGTGAGCCATCGTTCCCACGAACTCAACTTTTTGTTCTTTGCCATCGCGTTTAAAGCCGACTTGAACGAACTGCTTTGGATCATCCAAACCAGCAAAAAGCACTCGTTGCTGCATTTCTCGGAAGGATAACTCCGGATCTATGCGATCATTAACCTGCTGAATTTGATCTCCAGCTTGCATTCCAGCCATCCATGCAGGATCTCCAGGAGGAACCCGGCCAACCACGGACGGGTTGTAGGGAACCCCGATATAAAAAGCGACTGCGGCCATGAGAATACCAAAGATGATATTCATGATGACACCAGCGCTGATGATCACCATTCTGGCTCCAACGCTTTTGGCCAAAAAAGATCTTGGATGATGAACTGGTTTTGGGCTGACCTGATCGCTATTTGAATCTGAAGTGCTCGAGCTATCCCCTGTATTGGTTTCGGATTTGCTTCTCTCTAATTCAGCCCGCGAGTTCCTCGGATCATCGTCTTGACCGAGCATCTTTACATAGCCCCCTAGAGGGATAATACCGATGCCGTACTCTGTTTCTCCCCACTTAAAATGAAACAGTTTAGAAGGGAGTCGAATTGGACCGATTTTAATAGGTGGATCAAAGCCAACATAGAACTTGTCGCATTGAACTCCAAAGAGTTTGGCAGCGAGAAAGTGTCCCAGCTCATGGACAAAAATTACGAATCCGAGCCCCAATGCGACCAGCATGATGTTGTAAAGAAAGGTGAGCTTTCCTTCTAACCATGTAGGTTCCGCTGCAAATATAGGTGAAAGGACATTGCTTACTAGCTCCAAGAAAGTGGTTTCTAAGGAGAGCATTTCTAAGGAGAATACTGTAGAAGAAAGGAGATCTATATTATTCATGCCGTTTTGATCCAACGATGAACCTCTTCGCGACTCCAGCGATCGAGTCTAAGCAACTCGGCCAGATCGGGAGAGGGGGAGTAATGATGTTCATTAAGAACGACGCGACAAATCTTTGCGATGTCGGTCAAACGTATTTTTCGTTCCAAGAATTGTTCTACGCAGGCTTCGTTCGCAGCGTTTAGGACTGCCCCGCATGTTCCACCTCGCTGGGCGACTTCGAATCCCAAGGCCAAGCAGGGGTATCGCTCTGGGTCGACCGGTTTCCAGTTCAATTGCATCGGGGATAGCCAATCGATGGCCGGTGAGGACGCTTGCTCTCGGTCTGGATAGGTGAGAGCATATTGAATGGGCAATCGCATATCCGGTGGACTCATTTGCGCAATGACGGAAGCGTCTCGGTATTCCACCATAGAGTGGATAATGGATTGTGGATGAATGACGACTTGGATTTGCTCGGCCTTTAGTCCGAACAACCATTTCGCTTCTATCACTTCGAGAGCTTTATTCATCATCGTTGCCGAATCAACAGTGATCTTCTTTCCCATTTTCCAAGTCGGATGGGACAGGGCATCTTCGACAGTTGCCTCGGAAAGTTTATCGACTGGCCAATCCCTCAGTGGTCCGCCACTCCCGGTCAAAATAATTCTGCGCAGATCTTTCGTGCCCTGGGAAGACTGCATACATTGGAAAATCGCGCTATGCTCACTATCGACGGGCAGCACCTCCGCATTGGTTCGCTCGGCCATGGGCATAATGAGTGACCCGGCCACGACGAGTGATTCTTTATTGGCGAGTGCCAATCGTTTGCCCGTTCGAACAGCTTCGAGAGCGCTTTCGAGTCCGGCGACCCCCACAATCGCCCCAATAACAGTGTCGACCTCAGTTCCCCCGACCAAATCTATAATGGCATCAGAGCCGACCAATCTTTCGGTACCGGGCGATTCAATATGCCTGGACCTTTGCCACGTCGTTCGCTCAGTTTCTGCCATACCCTTGGTCACAATAGCGTACCGGGGCTGGACAAGTCCTATCTGACTTTCCAACAAATCTAGTTGCGAATGGCACGAAATCGCGGTGACTCGATGGGTGCTTCGCAACCGCTGCAAGACATCGATCGCAGCTCGGCCGATGCTACCCGTCGAGCCTAATACTGCAACGTTGCGAATTTGACTCAATGAATACGGCTCCAATACAGGGAGTCTAACCCTGGCAGTTTGTTGGTTGTAAGTTGGTGTCCAGCCAGCGCCCGACTGGCCCAACTCATAATCGATAGAGTCGATCCAATTGTCGCAAAACGTTTCTAGCATTGACTTTAACCCCTAAATTCTACGTAGAACTGGGGAATTCCTCAACGCCAAAGCCTGCCCCATCGCTACAGAGGGCGCATAATTAGACCGTTTCCTAAACTTTGTATCCGCTATTGATAGCATAAAGCGAATGCCAAAAGACCAACCAGACAAAAAAAATCCTTCTTCGAACTCCTCTGGGACCCAACCAACACCGTGGTTCATGTACACCGTGCTGGCCGTGCTGTTCGTTTTAGGCGTCGTAGCCGTCGTTTCCAACTCACTCACTCGCGCCATTGACTACCCCGATTTTCTTCAGCTGGTCGAGAACACGAAATACGTTTCTCGAGGCTCCAGCGAATTGGCTGAAGGTTCATCTGGTTCGGTCCAGTTTAGCGATGAACAGTCTACTTACGAAATCCGCAATCTTCGCGATGTCCAAGTCGACGAGAAATCGATCACCGGTCGCTTAGATATCGCCCGAGTGATTGCTGGTTCACCGAATAAGTTCAAGGAAGTGACCTTTAAGTCGATCAAGGACGATTCCGAGTTTACCAATAAGCAGCTTCGAGAAAAGCTCGATCGTGCGAATATACCGTGGAGCAACGCCGAGGGGCCGAGCATGCTGGCTCAGTCGTTCATGTTCTTCGTGCTACCTCTCTTGATTGTCTTCGCACTCATCATGTTCATGATGCGACGAATGGGAGGCGTCAACTCGCCTATGCAATTCGGCCGTTCCCGTGGCAAGCTCTACGCACAAGAAGACGTCGGCATTACGTTTGACGATGTCGCCGGAATTGATGAAGCGGTGGAAGAAGTACGAGAGATCGTCGATTTCTTAAAGCACCCCGAGAAATACCAAAAACTAGGAGGGCGAATCCCCCGAGGGGTATTGCTGGTCGGACCTCCAGGTACCGGCAAGACCTTGCTGGCCAAGGCCATCGCGGGAGAAGCAGGCGTCCCCTTTTTCTCGCTATCTGGGTCAGATTTCGTTGAAATGTTCGTTGGCGTTGGGGCAGCCCGCGTTCGCGATATGTTTCAACAAGCGACCTCGAAAGCCCCATCGATTATCTTCATCGACGAACTCGATGCACTCGGAAAGAGCCGCGCGGGGAACGTGCCTGGATCTCACGATGAACGGGAACAAACCCTAAATGCACTGCTGGTGGAAATGGACGGCTTTGATGCCAACGCCGGGGTCATCGTTATGGCGGCCACAAACCGCCCTGAAACTCTTGACTCCGCACTATTGCGAGCTGGACGATTCGACCGAAACGTACTGGTCGATCGCCCTGATAAACAAGGTCGCGAGGATATCCTCAAGGTACACGTGAAATCCGTAAAGCTCGCTTCCGACGTGGAACTCCAACAGGTGGCCGCGATTACCCCCGGATTCGTCGGCGCTGATTTGGCAAACCTCGTGAACGAAGCGGCGCTATTGGCTGCACGCAAAGGCAAGGACAAAGTAGGACAGCAAGAATTCAACGACGGGGTCGAACGTGTCACCGCTGGACTAGAAAAGAAGAAACGGATCATGAGCGAAGAAGAAAAGCGACGCGTGGCCTATCATGAAGCTGGCCACGCTCTGGTCGCATATTCGCTGCCTAACACCGACCCCGTTCACAAGGTCTCGATTATTCCTCGAGGAATAGCCGCACTGGGCTACACCATGCAAAGACCCGAAGGAGACCGCTATCTAGTCACACAATCGGAACTCGAATCGAGAATGCAAGTTCTCGTGGCGGGGACCATCACCGAAGAAATCGTCTTCCGGGATATTAGCACCGGCGCTCAAAACGATTTGGAACGCACCACACAAATCGCACGTGGTATGGTCATGGAATACGGTATGAGTCGTATGGGACGAATCAATTTCCGAGAAGGCAACCGCTCCGCATTCCTCGCTTCGGCGGGCTCCGATGGCTTCGGGCGAGAATATTCAGAACAAACGGCTCGTGAGATCGATCAAGAAGTAAAGCGACTGATCGATGAAGCGATTCAGCGAGCTCGGACAATTCTGACTGAACGAAGAGCTGCACTCGAAGCCTTAGCGAACAAGCTGATTGAAGTCGAGGTAATCGAGTCCGAAGAGCTCAAGCGAATCATCGATGCGACGCTTCCCGGCCCGCGAGTCGTACCCGGCACTCAGGTCGCTAGCTCTGCTAGCATGGGGATGTCTGCAAATATGGACAACTCAATCGTGTCCGGCGCAAACCGCCCCAGCGAGCCCCGAGCAAACGAAGCCTAAATCAACAAGCTGAGGACCGAACGCAGAAAGATACAAGACTCATTTTTCTGCGTTCGATGTATCTGCCAATCCATGATAAATGATTGAGTCATGAAGATGGGGGGAGGGACGCATTTGGTAGCCACACAGTCATCGCCCCATCGGCACGGGGCCGGCATGGTTGCGGAAGCATTGGTCGCATGGGGAATGCAACTTTCTTGGAACTTCGGGCATTGGCATGAGCAATGCAATGCACTTAAGTAGAACCGCCTGATGACGCAGGGAGCGTCAACCGTGTGCTATCGCACGATCTGCTGATGGGAGCGGTGCCTGGACCATCGACAGCTCAAAGCTACTCACTCGAGTGCACGAACACTCCAGTTGTGAGCAGGTAATCGTCTCGCCGCATCCAAGCTCACTGATCGACGCGAACTCTTGGCTCGAGTACTACCAGTCCATGATGGTCATCTGTGTTCCTATTCACCCGTCCGAGGGATTCGGGAGGGCCTGAGTGGAGTTTTCGATCACGAGGGGAGGGTGCTTTAGGATCACTGACGACTCGGGGCTATTATGCATCGCCGTGCCTTCCACCCTCTCCTCGCTTCGCTCGACTCTCCCTCCAAGGGAGAATAAAAGCCGTAACTTCGCATAGCATTGTTACGGCCTACACAGCGGCCAGCCACCTGGCCTTCAAGATTAGTGTCCGATTAGTGAGGATTAGTGTTCCCGACCTTCCGCTACTTCGATAGCTAAAGAGAACAAACAACATCAAACCTCTTGTCGATAGTGCCCTTGGTAGGGCAGAAAAGCCGAACAATAGAAAGATACTAGATTCATTATTCTTCGTTCGATGTTTCTGCCAAACGCCAAGGACGCAGAGTTGAGTTAACTGGCAGATTAAAGCTAGCGAACCGCAAGATAACGAAGCCCGAGCAATTTTCTAAAATAATCTTGGCGTAGAAGTTCTTTTTTGCTAAAGCCATTGCTATGGCGACTCCATCTACTCATGTACACAGCACCGAACGACTGTTCGAATTGATCGAGACCAAGCTTCATCTCCTCGAAGAGATGCAGGCCCTCACGATCGAACAGGCGGATCAGGTCGTACAGCATGATATGACAGCCCTCATGGTCGTCCTGTCACGCAAACAGTCGCTGATGGAGAGTTTGCAATCGGTACAAACCGAGCTATTGAGCTATCGAGACGAAGATCCCGACTCCCGAGTATGGAGTTCTCCTGATAAACGTACTCGATGCAAAGCGATGGTCCAACGTTCTGAACAATTGCTATCCGAGCTCATTGTTCAAGAAAATCGCTGTCTGGATAACATGAATCTCAAACGCGACTCGGTGCTAACCCAGTTACAGCAAAACGTGGCAGCTTCGCAGCTTCAAGCAGCTTATAGCTCGGTCGATTCGGCCGCTGAAACCGAAGACGGTTTCAGCCTGGAGGGCTAGTCGAATGTTACCATCGCTGTTCAAAAGCACCACGATCGAAAGCCTCGAACAAACGATATCGTTTGCAGAGCGAAGACATGCCATTCTGGCGAGCAACATCGCCAATATGGATACTCCTGATTATCAAACGCGAGATCTCTCCGTCGATGATTTTCAAGCCAGTATAAAAGATCTCATCGCAACGCAGAAACGAGAAGCAGATGAATCGCCTACTATGCGGTTCAGTGTTCTGCAACCTAATGAGCCCACAGGTAGCTCGGTCGCTCGTGAACAAGCTGTCCAAAATGTTCATGATGCCATGCGACAAGTTGTTTACAACGATGGAAGCAACGACAATCTCGAACTACAAGCTACCCAAGCCGCGAAAAATAAATCGATGCACGAAGTGGCTATCACTCTGCTTCGATCGCAATTCAAAGCTCTCCAAATGGCGATCTCCGAAAACGTAAATGTTTAGGTTTATTGGCCCCTGTATGCTATCTTACATTTTGCAACTCAAGGGCAGGTTGTTGCAGTCGATACGAGATTCTAATGGAATGGTAAACAGTCACTCTGGCCCGTTTAATGGCTCCAATGTCGGTCAAGAGTGACCAACCCACTTTGAAAGCAACAAGCCCGTACCACTACGGCCAAGCTTGGATAACGATGTGGAACTAACGCTATTTTACTTGTCCGACTCAGCACTGCTCTTTTCCGCTGGCGGATTTTGACTACCGGCGGCTTGTTGTTGCAATGCTTCAAGCTGGGCTTGCAGTGGTCCCAAATCAAGAACTTCTTGAACCAACGGATTGCCAGCCCCTGGAATCATCGGCCTCTGTTTGCAAGTAAAAAAGCTTGCCACATATCGTTGTTGGCCGGATTCTTCTGGAACTTTAAAGCGATCTCCTTTTTGAAGAATAGGGCGGTATTCGTGCATCTGACCGAATTGACGATCGCCGGCTGCTTGGCAGGGAAACCAATAGCCAACGCCATCTTGATCTTCCAGGTAAAATTCGGGGTAACAATGATCTGGTACCCAAACGGATCTCGCTGGAATTCCGCTCGCACGGCACAGCGCAACAAAGATACTCGTCATCTCTTCGCAGTCCCCTTTTTTATCCTTAAGGGCTTCGCGTATGTGTTTCATGTCGCCGTTTGTATATTCAATGTTATCTCTAACCCAATCGTAAAGCTGTTCAACTTGGGCCCACGCGTTTTCAGGAGATGAGCTCGCGATGGACTTTGCCGTCTTCTTGATGAGGGGTATATCGCAGTCGATATAGGGGCTATTCCCCATGTAGAACTTTAATTCCTTGGAAAGCGTTTTCGGGATTCGAAAGATTGAAGTGTCTGCAGGGGGATCGATGAATGATTTTTCAATCTCCACTTCAACCAATAGCTCGGCCATGTCGGAGGGACTAAGCGAATTCAGTTGAAGAAGCAGTTGCCGGGCGCCGGCAGGTAAATCGCGAAAGTCGGATACGGCGTTATTGGGCACTTGGTGATTAAGAACATTGAGTTTCTGCTCTGGCCAATCCATGGGAAACGGTATTGTCGCGATCATGTTGGAGCAAAGATTTCCATTGGCCGAAATGCGAAGCCCAAACTTCATTGCCATTTTTTGTGGTGCAAAGTACTTGGGGCCGTTCGAGCCTTTTACGACTCGTCCAGTGGCTTCAAAGATGTCGACCTTCTGATTGCCTTTAGGCTTGGAGACTTTCTCAGTTGGCGGCGTATCCTCACGGTCGTCGTCCTGGGCAAATCCAGGTCCGACCAAAAGGGATCCGATTACGATTAATCGCAGTAACCAAGCCGGCTTCGTGTAGTACATCGTGTTGACTCCATGCAGAAGGGATCCCTCTAGGATAAACAACACGGAGCGGAGTTTCCCGATAGAAACAAGTTTTCTTGGTAATTCAGGCTGATTTGCTACCCCTGGTTCGATTCACTCGCAGGGGAAATACGGACTGTACCGATTAATTGGCCACTTTCTTTTCCACTCGGCCGAAGAGATGGCCACCGTTGTCATCGTGTTTCCATGTCCCTGCATACTTCTTGTCATGAAATACAACTCTGGCTGAGAAGGTGCCTAGCCCGGGAATGGGAGCGGAGTCCATTACCATAACAGGAGTTTTGCCAATCCATTCCACATTGATTTCCACGGGTACAACAATGTCGTTCTTACCGTATTTAATTCGAGTCGTGATTTCCCAAACGGAATCATATCCTTCGAGTTTTTTGGCGCTCTTAATTTCGTAAGACTCCGGCTCGAGCTTGTCGAGATTCTGCCCATCGACTGTGAAGACACCTGTTAGTACAGCGCCCGTCAAATACTCTTCGAATTCGGCAATGGGTGGAATTGTCTTTGTGCTGGGTGTTGGTGTGTTGGGGGGGGCGGTATTGGGTTTTGCAGGTTCCTGGGCGATGGTTACATAAGAACTGCTCCATGCAAAAAAAGCCCAGGTTAAAAGAACTGGCGTGACGAATGCCGTTGCGGTCAATGTAGTTCGTTTCATAGCAAGCTTTCCTTTAGGAATGATGATTTACCTGGTTTCGTTTTGTTGGCGCCATTAAACGGGCAGGAGAGCCCATTTTACCTTCACTAATCCTCTAATATCGATTAAAGCAACCAGCCCTCAGGTTGTGGGTTGTGAGATCTTTCAATCATGGTCATCTCCAAGTTACGGCAATGGGTGTGGCAATCCTAAATATTCTTGAGAAACTCAACTGCGGTTGCAATGTCCTGGACCGGATTCCTCGGGTTGTCTCTCTCGACGACAAAGCAACCTGTAAAGTGATGCTCTTCGAGCATGCCAGCAATATCAGGAAACTCGGCCATCCCTCGCCCCAGTTCCACTTCGGTTCCTCGGCCGCGTGACCGGTCTGGTACTCCGTCTTTGGCATGTACCAGCATGACGTGTTTCGCTGCAGCCTGCAAACCGTCCAGTCCAAAACCGTTTACGATCAAGTTTCCCGGGTTCAATGTCAAACCCGCGGAGCCTTCTGGCAAGGAATCCAAAAAGTTGACCAAGTCTGGAAGAGGTTCCGATCCCGTTTCACACGCTAGGAAGGCACCAATACGTTGGCTGTAAACCCCCAGATCGGACAATACGTGCTGCAGCATCATACGACTCGGATCATCGGGATTCGAAGAAACGACGCCGCAGTGATTCACCACAACGTTTGCTCCCAAATCGTAGGCCAACCGCATGGCTTGTTTGGTGCCTTCGATCCTACGGTCTAGCTCATCCTCACAATCGTAACCACGTCTCGTGGCGTACCTAACCGATGCAACTCGTAAATTTAGATCTTGAATTAATTTCCGAATTTGCCTCAAAGCTGTGCCGACAACTTCGTTGGGCCTCAATCCAGTCCGAGCGTCTATCTCAATGGCATCTACACCCATTTGCGATGCCACCTGAAGTGCTTGTTTGAATGGCATTTTCAACCCGGCAATTTGAATCCCGACACGTAGCCCTGGCAAAGTGGTTCTCCGATATGCAAACTGAGACTAACTGGAATATCTGTAGGGTTGGCAAGAAAGTTGCTTTTCTTGCCGTGCTTGGAATTCTATACACCCCTCATCATTCGTCCACGATGCAGGCGCAAGAAAACAGCCTGGAAGTAATTAAACGTTGGGACTTTGGTTCAGCGGATGACATCAAAGGCTCTGGCTGGCCCGATAAATGGACTCGGCGTACGGGAGTCGAATATCCGAAGTATCTAGAAATAAAGATCTCCAAAGCCGCTAGCTCTGAAGAAGAACGCCGCGAAATCGACGGTTGGAGAAGACTATATGCACAAGCGAAACTCGGACTGGAGCGGAGAGTTGTGCCATGGAACATCACTCCCGAGCGGATTCCACCCGAGCTGGATGAACTTCTAGAAGCCACTATTCTGAATCCATTCCTCGAAGTTCGTATGGATGGGGGGAAGGCAGAAATTAGCTCACCTTTCTTGATGATCGAACCCGACTCCGTCTACGGTATCAGCTGCAGTATTCTGGCGGAATGTCCGTCCCGAGATTTTGAGGCTACAGCCGTTCTTAGAATCTGTGACCCGCAAAGGTCGGTACTTTATGAACAATCAACCAAAGCAGTCGATCATTCCACAGGTTGGGTCACAGTGTCAGCCGACACGCAATATCCGTTCAACAAGGACATAAGTTACGCGCAGGTCGCTCTGTTGGTAGCAGCCAAGACTCCAGAGGCCTTTCGAGGTCGCTTTTGTTTTGATTCCGTAAACGTTACGCGGTCACCGCGACTGTCGCTCAGCGTGGACAAACCCTCTCGAATCTATCGCGTTGGAGAAACAGTTAACGTCGATTGCGATGCTATTGGAATGGCAACACTTCAAAATCAGGTAGAACTAGTTCTTCGCAACCAAGATGGAGCCACGATTGCGAGTTCTGTACGACAACTAGAGAGGAGCGACAAAACAGATCTGGCCTCACCGGTATTCGTGACGACCGACACCTCTGATAAGTCGGCGAATAAAAAGTACACCAGTGGTCATACCAAATGGACCCTCCCGGAACTCGAGCCAGGTTACTACGAGATTCAAACGCATCTACAACGCTCTATAAAACGCAATTCATCCCTTAAGCAGCAGATTGTCGTTTTGCCTCGTGATCCGAGCTACATCATCAATAGTCAGTTAGGTTGGGCTTTGAAAGATGACACAAGGCCTTATGAAGTGCTAGAAACCGATCTTTTAGTGGAGGTTTTGCGAGAGGCGGGAATAGGAAAGCTAAAGTTACCCATTTGGACCAACAGTCGTGAACCGGTCCAGCTCGAGAAGCTACTCGGTCGCTTGGAACGAATTCAGAATGCGGGTATCACGGCAGTAGGTGTTATCGCGACACCTCCTACCAGTCTCAGATCTCTTTTTGCATTGGCTCGTGGTACGGGTACCGGTGGATTTCTTGAGGACTGGACTGTCGCGCAATCGCTCCTGGAACCCATCGTGCGTGAAACATCCATTCGCATGACTCAATATCAGATTGGCTGGGATGATGAACCGGATTTTGTCGTCAATCCTCGTATTAAATCTGCTGTGGAATCTTTAAAGCGACTGCTTGGTAGATACTCTCAAGAGGCCCAACTGATTGCAACCAACAATCCGGTCAACAAAAGACCTAATTCGGACATAATCGATCGGTGGCAAATGGAGACACAAATACCGTTCACGGCTGACGAGCTAAAGCGCACATTGCAACTTGGAACAGGGCCATCGTCGCAGCAGAATGTTCTCCCTTGGTTTCATGTCACTCCACTCCCGTCAAAAGATTATTCCCTAACTACTCGAATTCAGGATTTGGCTGAGAGAATCCTCGTCCTATCGGATCCCCAGATTCAGTCTAAAACGATCGGATGGGTGTTTGACCCTTCGTCGAACGAGGCGGAGGTCTACGGGGCTATGACAGGGCCAGGGATTATGTTTTCACCCTTTCGTACGTTAGCCCGCGCGACGTCCGGCATGCAACATATCGGGTCCTTTCCAGCAAAGTTATTGGGTAGGAACTATATCCTGTCATCCGGTGAAGATTGCCGAATTATCGCATGGAATCACGTCTCTCTTCAGTCCGAACTCTTCTTCGGAAAAGATGCGATAGCCTATGACGTTTGGGGAAGAAACATTCCTATCGAAAACCTGGGACCACAACGACATAAACTGCAAAAGATCACTGTTGGAGAATCTCCGGTCATAATTGATCGTGTGGAGTTAAAGGCCGTTAAGTGGTTTTTGGGAGCCGATGTCGTTACAGAAAAGATTGATGTTGTCGTCGGAAGGACTGAAAATGTGGAGATCAAGTTCGAGAACCCAGTATCCAGTCCGGCGGTAGGAACTGTAAAACTGATTTGCGATGCGTTCGAAGAAGCGAATGAGCCTGTTGCCTTACAAGCACCAGCACTCGGAGTTCAAAAGCTCATTATTCCGGTTCGAATTCGGCCAGAAGCGAATGTCGGTCTTACCCCGATACAGGCGGTCTTCGAGATGGATGACATTCCCATTGTCGTAAACGACGAAATCATGATCGGCAATGACGATTTTGATTTTGTGCTTCGATACGAAATCTCAAATGACAACCAACTGATCATTGAAATTGAAGCAATCAATAAGACTAATACTCCATCGAATTTTGACTGTGTTTTACGAATCCCAGGCCGACGCGCAGAGCGTCGACAGATTTTAAACCTCTCATCAAAGGCGAAGCGTACAGTGGTCTTTCCAGATGCAGACCAGTTAATTGGCAAAGTAATTCGCCTGCAGTGCGAACAAGAAGGGGCGAGCCGTATCATTAATAAACAACTTCGAATCGAGCGATCGACATCGACTCCGGCGCAATAGTTTGTTTGCAATATTTTTCATGGCAACGCCTAATTTGATACACGAGCTGAGACGCTACACCACAAAATATCGCTAAGCTTTTTTCGGAGCTGGCACGGCGATACCGAGCTCCCGCATTAAAAACTTCATGTCTTCCCAAGTTAGTCGCTTCGCATCAGGATTGCGAAGCAAATACGCAGGATGATATGTAACCAAGACCTTGGCACCCTTGTATTGATGAAATCGACCTCTGAGCCGCCCGACGCTTTCGGTCGTTTTAAGTACCGCTCGTACCGCTACCGCACCCCAACAAATAATGTACTCTGGCTGGATGGTTTCTAATTGCGCCTCGAAGAAGGGACGGCAGTTCTCAACTTCGGCCTCAGTCGGTGTTCTATTGTCAGGCGGACGGCACTTGAGCGAATTCATGATGTAGACCTCCTCGCGACGAAGTCCGCTTGCGATCAAGATTTTATCCATCAACTGGCCTGCCGCACCAACAAAGGGCTGCCCCATGCGGTCCTCGTCAGCACCGGGTGCTTCACCAAACATGACCAGCCTGGCATTGGCTGGCCCCGTACCAAAAACGGCCTGTTTGCGACGACAAACAATGTCGGTGCACTTGCGACATGCCGAAGCATCCTGCGAAAGTATCCTGAATCGATTCTCACGGCTAACGATGTCCAAAGGAGACTCTGACCACTTTCCGCCATCCTTAGTAGAAACCAAAGCAGGAGACGCAGTAGTCGGAACGGGGGGCGTAGATACGCCGCGATTCGTATTGAGGTTGGCACTGAGACTTTCAACGACGGCCGGCTTCGTCGCGACGGAAGCTTCCACAGAACGGATCGCTTCGGAACTAGAAAGGACTGGGGCCGTCGACGCTATGAGCCCTAGCGAATCGGCAGACTCTACGCCAGCCTCAAGCCTTACTTGCTCCAACCATCGACAAGCATTGGCCACTCCGTCAACACTAGACCGAGGAACCTTTCCTATTCCGCACCGCCGCCAGTTTTCCAGAAGTTGCAGCGTGGCTGTTTGACTCCAGTCATTCATAGAAACATGTTTTGCCGAAGAAACCTGCTACTAAGGACCCGCGTTGAAAGGAAAAACTCTCCCCTGAATCCCTTAAAGCGACTACCATAGCAGGTTTTCCCATTCGTTCCACGCAAATCTAAGCTATTGAGCTCCAAAACATAATGGCCATTCCTCGCGTCGCAATTGTCGGTAGACCAAACGTCGGCAAAAGCTCAATTTTCAACTGGATTGCAGGCCGAAGACTGGCCATCGTCGAAGACACCGCCGGTGTAACTCGCGATCGATTAACAACATTAATCGAGCATCGCAACAAACATTTTGAGCTAATAGACACGGGTGGGATGGGGATCGAGGATTGCGACAACTTGACCGACCAAATTGAGGCTCAAATCGAAACCGCCATCGAAGAAGCCGATGTGCTACTGTTTGTCGTCGACACGCGTAGTGGACTGGTGACATTGGACCAAGAAGTGGCCCACCGGCTTCGCAAAGTCGACAAACCCATCCTCCTCGTTGCCAACAAAACCGATAGCCCCTCTCTCGATGCTAACACGGAAGAATTCCGAACTTTGGGTCGTGGCTGGCTAACTCTCGTTAGCGTACAGCAAAACCGGAACAAAGATGAGCTTCTCGATTTGATTTGCCAACGATTGCCGGACAAAGGTTCCCCAGACGAAGACGTCGAACCACCGGTCATGAAAATTGCAATTGTTGGTCGGAGAAATGTCGGTAAGAGTACCTTCGTCAACACGTTGGCAAAAGCGGAACGCATGATCGTCAGTGAGGTGCCAGGTACTACTCGCGATAGTGTCGACGTGATGTTCGAACTCGATGGTCACAAATTTATGGCCATAGATACCCCTGGTCTTCGGCGAAACAAAAGCATAAAGACCGATATCGATTGGTATGGGCTACACCGAGCGCAGCGTAGTATCCGACGGGCTGACGTCGTCCTGCTGTTTTTTGATTGCAAGCAGCAGATGAGCAAAGTCGACAAGCAGCTTGCGCATTACATCTCCGACCAATTCAAGCCATGTGTGTTTGTCGTCAATAAATGGGACCAGTTGGCAGGTCAACTCCCAACCGAGCGCTGGGTTCGGTACGTACGGGAGACCTTTCCCACCATGGCCTATTGCCCAATCGGCTTTATCACCGGACAAACGGGCAAAAACGTAAAGGCTTTGCTAAATCACTCGCAAATGCTCTTTAAACAAGCCAATCAGCGAATTAGTACAGGTCAATTGAACAAGCTCGTGAAGATTGCGATGGAGAAACATGAACCGCCGCTATATCAATTAAAACGGCCTAAGGTTTACTATGCAACGCAAGTGTCCGAAGCCCCTCCCACTATTGTCCTCGTTTGCAATAACCCCCAAGGGTTTCCTGCTCCGTATCAACGATATCTTCTCGGCTTTCTGCGAGATCACCTTCCGTTCGGTGAGATCCCCATTCGACTTTTTCTGCAAGCTCGAAAACGAGATGACGAACGAGATGATCTGGGTGTCTCAGAGGAAGAAGCAGGTAACCCGAGCTTTACCGTTGATGGCGAAGTTTACGACTTGGATCCTGAAGATGATTTCGAAGAGGAAGATTTTGAAGAAGAGTTGTATGACGAATCGGAAGACGTGTCGGACAGCGAAGACTTCGAAGATGAGGCTGAATCCGATTACGAAGACCTCGAAATCGAGCTAGAGCCTCCTTCTGATCCTGAGTCAAAAGAACCGACTTAAGGTCTATGTTGCAGGATGTGATTTCTGGAAGACTCCAGTCCAGGATACGTCCAAGTTGAGGTGCTGGGCTGCGTTTCTTTGATCGTGCCCCGGGGCGTCGTGCGGTGAGCTTATTCACCTTCAACCTTGAGTGACCAAATAAAAAAACCACCGACGATAGTCGCCAGTGGTTTCTCTGTTTTCATTGTATTTAAGCTTAGTAGATTAGTAGCTTAGTAGCGACCGCCACGGCCGGATGATTCGCGACGTCCGCCGCCGCCACCGCCGTATCCGCCACCGCCGTATCCACCGCCGCCACCGCCATTGCCACGGCCATATCCGCCGCCGCCACCGCCCGAAGGACGGCTTTCTCGTTCGCGTGCTTCGTTGCACGAGATTTCGCGATCAGCGATCGTGGTTCCGTTCAAGCCTTGGATGGCGTCACGGGCTTCTTGCGAATTACCCATTTCCACGAAACCGAAACCTCGTGAGCGACCAGTCTCGCGGTCCATGATGATGCTAACCTTGGTCACATCGCCGAAACGGGAGAATGCATCACGCAATTCGCCTTCGGTTGCGCGAAATGAAAGGTTTCCAACATAAATATTCGTCATAACAATACTCCTATCCAATCCACACATCGATCATCAGACAATAGCCAAGCAATCTCGATCGGCACTTCAGCCGACAAACCACAAGATCTTGAAGACAACGCGAGCAAATCAGAAAACCTAAGAAGAAGCTAACCCAGTAATCGAAGCACGTGCTCGATTTTACATACCGAATCGCTAAACTTTACCGAGTCAAACCAGCAGACAATCAGATCTCAAAAAGACGGATCTTATCAAGAATGGGCGGACAACCTGTTAATTCATCGATACCTAAGTATCGGCCTCTGGAGAATCCGAGTCAATAGATAAATCTCCATTTATCGAACTATTGGCATGAATGCGGGCAATGCTAACGAATGGTTCAAGGAGAGATTCTCACTTTTTTCTACGCAATTCTCGAATGCGATGCGATTCGCTATCTCCCACCAAAATCGAGTCGTCGTTGTCAACATAAATTCCATGAAGTCTATTCAATCGACTGTGCAATGCAACTCCGCTGGGACCATCACCTGCTTGGCCCGTCCCCGCTACCAAGTCAATTTTCTTTCCGTCTTCACTAATCCGCCTTACGGAATGACTTTCCGTGTCTGCCAACCAAACGCAGCCCCGCGAATCGATTGCAATACCCTTAGGTCCGCTCAGTCTAGCTAGTTTGGCATCACCGCCATGTCCGGAAAAACCCTTTTCACCCGAGCCTGCTACATGCCAGACTCTTTGTTCGTTCATGGATATCCGGAAGATTTGGTTTCCTTCTCGTGTGGCTAACCACATGTCCCCGTGCTTGTCAAAATCTAAGGAGCGAGGTCCATGGAACGTTGCATCGCTGAGGTGCGCTCCGTCAAGTGTCGGTCCAGGGGGCTTTCCGCCCGCAAAGGTCCGGATGATGCCGGTGTTCAAATCGACGGCACGAATTGCGTGATTGCCGATGTCGCAAATGTAAAGGATGCCGTTCGGTCCAAATTGAATACTGTGGGGTTGTTTTAAGTTGGCTCGTACTGCCAGCCCACCATCTCCCGCGTAACCTGGTTCTCCATTGCCAGCAATGGTGTCGATCCTATCTGTCACGAGATCGACTCGTCTAATGACGTGATTGCCCATGTCAGCAATATAAAGTTTTCCATCGGGGCCAAATCGAATCTCATGAGGAAGATTTAACGATGCCTGGCGAGCAGGTCCGCTGTCCCCCTGATAACCTTTATTTCCATTTCCGACGATCGTTCGGAGAGTGCCGTCGGAGTTGATTTGACGGACAAAATTACCCGAGTACTCACAAAACCATATGCATCCGTCAGGTCCACGAATCACTCCGAACGGGTTGTTTAGCTCGGCCTCGATCGCAGGGCCACCCTCTCCGCGGAATCCAGCCTTTCCGGTCCCAGCTAGATTGATGATTTCCCATTCATCGCCTGACAAGCCTGTCGAAGCCGAAAAAGAGCAAATCAGACTTACAATAGCCAACCAGTACGACAGAAATACAACAAAATGTTGCACTGATGAATTGTGAGTTCTTCGATGGTTCATCGCTGAAATATGGGCAAGTACCCTTTGTCGAGCTGGAGCATAATTAAGCTGCAAGCGGTTGTGTAGACTTTGTGGATTCCCCCTTCTACTTCCCAGCCGCCATCGCTGGATTGCTCGGAGACAATGCGGTCGTATAGTCGATCGCGGAAGGGAATCCAGTCCTCGTCTCCTTGGCGATATACAACCTGGGAGTAGTACATATAAGTGTAGTGCCAATGACCAAAGAGTGATTCACCAGCAGTAATCGAATATAACGCGTTCCGGCAGTAAGCTAGCATCTCCGGAACTTTCTTGCTGTCGTAGTCCCCCGCGTTGTAGAGGGCTGCTAAGCTGGCTGCTGTAATAGCAGGCCGGGAGCTACCCATCTGTTGGCTCGAATAGCTGATGCCACCATCATCATTCTGACATTTGTAGATATATCGTTTAGCCGCTTCGATGATTTCATTGGGAACTGGTATGCCCGCATTTCGGCAGCCTCTCAGCCCTTGAACCTGAGTGATTGTTGTCGAACCTTCGTCAAAGTTATTGTCGTCTTTGGCGCTAAGATATCCCCAGCCACCGTCGGGCGTTTGTGCTTGTCCGCAAAACTTGACCGCCTTGGTCAATACCTCTACCAAATCATCCCTGCGGTCTTGGAGTCCCTCTTCACCGAGAACTTGCGATAGGAATAACATCGAGAAGCCGTGGCCATATGTGTACCGAGAGTCATTGACAGGATCGCCGATGAGACCAGTAGGCTGGCATTGGCTTATCAAGTAATCGACCGCTCTCGCAATATACTTGGAATAAGGCCCTTGGGTGACCGTTGAGCCACTGCAAATCATCGCTGTCCCTGCCAACGCTCCAATCGCGACCGGATAGGGCGGCGTATTCCATTGGCCTCGACTCGATTGTGTATTGGTCAAATAATCAAGTCCCCGGCGAATCGAAGCTTCCCAATCCGGATTGCGATCCGTTGCACGCCTAGTTTGGGCGGATAGAGCCGGTTGCAGGCCCAGACCTAACCCTGCTAGCCCCAAGCTAGAAAGAAAGCGTCTTCGACCGTGAGTGTGATCATGGGAATCATTTGTGGAAAAGTGGCTGCGAGGCTTTGACAATTTTCGTTCCTTTTTTCGCCGTTACGAGTTTAACGCAGGTTGGGATACGGACTTTTCTAAATACCTATGCACTGTTGTAACGTAGTTGCCGGTGCAATGCAAAACAACCATATTGCTAGCAAAACTGATTTCGAGATTGACGTAGTCCTAGCTATGGCAAAAAGTGTACCCTTGGATCGGTCCCCTGTCTCCAGAGCTTAGATCCGAGGTATGTTGAGCCCGCTTTCATTCATAAGAAACGCTGCACTGATAAGAATCGCGTTGTCGATTGCGATCCTTTCGTGCGCGCAGATTTCTAGGGGGGAGAAACTCGGTGCACCAGTTGTCGATTTAGGTTTACGAATCGTTTGGGGGGGGAATGACCTAAATTCATACGTTGGTGAAATCACACATGAGGATGGGCCTCTTAAGGTTCTGCACGAATTGAGTTTAGACCGCCCGGGTACGATTCGAAAATCCGAACAAGCGAATCGAGTTTTAGTACGGGACCCAGATACTCGCTTTGGCGGTTGCGACATCGCTGTCACTGGAAAGTTTGATTCGGTGCTTAGGCTAAAGTTCAAACCGGAAGCGAATCGAAGTTCGCCGATATCTGACTCCGGTGAACTGCTGGAAATGCAACTTACATTGGAGCAGATCTTATCTGGCCCCAAAGAGATTGTGCTGGGATCTAAGTCACGAGTTGTGGTTGATCGTGTTCCAGGTGACGTGCTTCGCGTTAGTCCGTTGCGTGCGAGTTGGGTTGTTGCACCTGGTGAACCGTTATCTCTGCAAATAATTCCGCATCTTACGACTCTGCGCGCTCAGAGTGGCACACTAGATTGGGAGCTTTTGGCCGACGGTGAATCGAATCCGATCCAACACGGATCCGTGGCCGTTAGTTTGGACGACTACGGTTCCTCGACGGCAGTGAGTTTGGGGTCGATCAACGCTCCGCAAAAATCTGGCGTTTATGAAATTCAAATACAGTTGCGACCTCGTCGTAGTTTGACCCAAGTCTTTCCGGCGAGTATGGCCGAACGACGAATTCAGTTCGTTGTTGCTTCCCCCGAATCCGAGGCCAGTAGATCTGACTCCGAAAACAATCGACATCGAGATGCTTTCCTTGTCTGGGATCAGTCGTCTGTCGAGAAAGAACCCTCGGTACGAAAGTCTCTTCCCGTCTCTTTTGGCCCATGGGGGCGAGTCACCAGCAATTTTAGAAAGCTGGCGTTAAACAAAGACGGTAACAGTGATTCGAGAACCATATCGATTGGTCCTCGCGAAAGTTTGAGTTTACCGATCGATGATTTGCAAGCGTTCGAGCCGTACCTATTCTCAATCGGTACAGAATCAACCTTGGATTCCATAGA
This sequence comes from Pirellula sp., assembly GCA_046318795.1. GTDB lineage: Bacteria > Planctomycetota > Planctomycetia > Pirellulales > Pirellulaceae > JBKCUI01. Next base: position 33,680 of record JBKCTT010000069.1, on the reverse strand, counting down.
ACTACAGGTTGCCGAGGTCTACGAATCAGGCAATGAGACAAAAATCCGCCCTATCTCGATTTCAAAAATCCAGCCAACCGTTGGCCGCTTGTTCGACTCCGATTTGCAGAAAGAGAACTATTCGTTTCGCTTTACCTCGTCAAGCCCGCGAGCCATTATTCGGATTGCCAGCACGCGTGCTCATGGGAACATCACATTGAACCAGTTTCGAGTCCAACTGGACGACGGAACTAGGCAATCGCACTGGGGCAATTCTGAATCCGAGCATAAAGATGCGCCGAAAATCATCGAGTACATGAGTGCAGATCAATGGCGTACACTTTTGACTCGGGGGCGATTTCAACGCGGCAAGAGTCGCTACGATACTTGGGCTACGATAACCCATGCACTTGAAGACTGGTTAGTCCTGTGCAAAGAGCGGGGTGCCAATCGTATTGCTGTGCCTGTGCTTTCTGCAGGTTCGACACTGTATCCTACCGAGAGGTTGTTATCTAACCCTGTGATGAATACGGGGCTCTTCGATTTCGCTGCTAGAGATCCTAGCGTCAAAGATATTGTTCACTGGATTTACGTTATGTGTGATCGGTATGACCTCGAGTTTATACCGGTATTTGAATGGAACAATTCCTTGCACAATTTTAAGAACCTACAGATTAAAGACGAGATGTGGGGAACGCAGGGTGGAGAGCTCGCAGAGGGCGTGAGGAAATGGAATCCTTACCATGCGGAAATACAAGTCGAAATGAAACATGTGCTCAAAGAATTTGAGGGGAGGTATAGCCATCTCAAAGGGTACCGAGGATATGGAATTCACCTGGGAAAAACGAGCAATCTGACTTTGGCGGAATCGATCGATCAGATTTCAGATCCTATCGTCGACAAATTGCTTTCGGATCAAAATGGTCGAATACCAAACGAAAAGGCAGAGCGTCGCGTTGCATTAGCGCAGTTGAGCGGAAATGCCATTTTTCTTAAGCATCAGCAAACGCTGATAAGCACTATACAGGAATGGAATTGCGATCTCGCTTACTTATTTACGGACGTTCCACCGTCGGTTGTCGATCTGGAGCAAAATGGGCCGCCTATGGTCTACGTTCATACACAAAGCCCAAATCTGGGCCCTTGGATCGCTCGTCGATGGTGGTTGGAGGGCTTTAGGCCAATTGCCTATCAGACCAATGTTATGGATGCTCAAGTTGGCACAAGGGGCATTACGCCAGCGGACGCGGATTGGCTTACGACTGCCGTTCCTGTTGAAGCGCAGGCGTTGCAACGACGTGTCGATCGAATTCGAGCTTGGACTTCCCGAGACTCGACGCGGGCCGCAATACTCAACGCAAACCCGTGGGAATGCACTGTGAATCTGCAGTGGACGGTAGTACCGCAGAATTTGCGGATCGATCGAACTGATTGCCGTGTTATTGATATTGAGCAATCGCCCTCAGCACGAACGGTAACAGTTCCAGCGAATCAAATCGTGGTCTTGAGCTGGGATAATGAAAACGCTGCTCTTCATACATGGGGCACGGACGAATCGGTGTCACTACAAGCGTATCAAGCTGCGCTTCAACGCGTTGAGTCCGCCGTGAATTTGTATAGTATCCCAGAAGGGCGGAGCGATCTGCTACTCAATTCCGATTTTGATCAAACGTGGGAGGTGGCTCGTGGAGATCTCATCCCGGGTTGGGGAAATTCCATCAATCCTAACGCACGCATTTCTTTGCTATCCGACACGCCGCACTCGGCCCCTCATCATCTGAGAGTGGAATGTGACAAGGCCGGCGCTACCGCTTGGTTGCAGTCCTCGACCTTTCAACTCCAATCGAATCGGCTGCAGGCCACGTTGCACTACCGTGTTCAGCCAGGCAACACCATGAATTTGCAGTGGACTCTATTCATCTGGAATGAAAGCAACTCGCGCTTCGATGTTGTGGCGCGTCGTAGTGCTTCGGTGGACTTTAGTAAACGAACCGATCATTGGGGAAAATGGACAGAGGACTTCTCAGAGGAGCTCGCGGGTTTCGCAATCAACGAGAGCAATACATTTCGGCTTCAACTCGATGTCCAAGGAGACTGTGCTATGGATATCGATACTGTATCCATCGCAACGGACTATCTGCTCGAGCGAGAGCGAATCGACTTCCGAAACACGCTCTTCCTTGCCCGTCGCTCGTTGAGTGAGGGCACCTCGGAAGCGGTGTTTCGCATGTTGGACTCGACTCTCGTTCGTATGTTACTGTTGTGGATGAAAGATACAAATCATACGACAGTTCCATCCCCCGCCAACCTCCCGAACTCTAGGGAGGACACTCCGGTAACCAAACAACAGCAGGGGCTCAAGCAGACTGAGCCGGAAAAAAGGTCCGCCGATCGTCGTTGGAAGTTTTGGAATCGATAGATTAATCGATCATCAAAGTTGGATCGATCACCCGCTTGTTTTGCCAGCCACCCTGTAGATAGCGTCCGGTAAAGATGATCGCTAGCAAAACAACCCAAAACGTAATCGCTCCCCACCAAAAGTAGAGGCTGTTCCAGCCGGTAAGGTATCGAACAATCAATGCACCTATGACCGTCGATGCACCAGCCACAATGTGTCCTCCGAGGACAAAGTAGGTGTCACCGGCTCCTTTAAGTGCTCCGACGTAGACAATTTGAAATGCATCAAATATGCAGTAACCAGCGATGAAGTATAGTAGCGGTCGAAGAATGGGACGCATTTCTTCAAAGCGTGCGGGATCGACATCATAGGTATAGACGGTCATCGCCAGATCGGGAAAGCCACCGTATAACACAACATAGATCAGACTGTAAGCAATACCGATCAAGAGACCGCTAAACACGATTCGCCTCGCTGTATCACGCTCTTCCGTAACTAAGTATTTCCCAACGAGTACTCCCACGGCAGTTCCCAATCCTACCAATGGGATGAAAGCGATGATGTTGACCCCTAATGCTAACGTCGTGGCCGCAGCCGCTTGCTCCCCCAATTGCCCAACGATCATCATGATGATCATAAAGCTCCAGGATTCAGCTACGACGGACACACCTGCTGGCCATCCGTAATCGATAAGCTGCTTCATGAGCTTCCATTGTACCACTGGGCTACCTCGTACCTCTCTATGTGGCTGTTGGTAGGTTGATTCATCGACCATGGTAGATGTTGTGGGCAAATCGGCAATTAGCTGATCGATGGAATCCAATCGGCCAGTCGCTGGCTGACGTGAGCGGGCTACTCCCCGGGTAAGGTCGGGCCATGCAAAGTAGATTAGAACCGCAAGTTTGAGCGAAATGGCGATGCTGCTAGCCAACGCCGCGCCGGCGGTTCCCCATTTAGGAAATCCGAACAGTCCGAAAATCAAAATATAATCCAATACAACGTTAAGCGTTGTTGCCACAACATCGGAGATAAGTAAAACCCGCGTCCTACCCGAACCAGCGTATAACCCAACAAGTGCGGCGGAGAGAATCGATGAAGCGCATGCGGGTACCAACCACCTAAAATACTCGGATTCCATGGTTGCCAATGTTTCTGCATGACCAACCAGCAGAAAGAACTGCCGCGAAAATACCGCAAAAAGAACCAAGATCGGAAGCACGGCCAATGCCAACCATAATCCTTGATACACGAACTGCATGGCTCGGTCCGGACGCTTGGCCGCCAAGTATTGAGCCACAAATGTATTGGTGTATCCGCATATTCCCATGGGCAAACAGGTGATGGCCCAGGAAACAACACCCGCCGTCATGGCTGCCGCAGCCGCTCCCTCGCTCGATTTGTAGAGTAGCATTCGATCGACGAACAGGGTGATCGAAAACAAACCAGTGGACAGCATCAACGGCCACGCCGTGGAAATGACTTCGCGTAAATCTTGTCTTAAAGTGCGCATAATATCGTATTAGACACGTGCTGGTTCGCGGTTCGGGAAACTAGGGAAGAACCCAACGCAAAACGATTAGCATCATGATGGCAGGCAAGTAAACAAGCGAAGCTCTTAGAAGCTTGCGAGCGGTCTTATCATTTCGGTCGTTTAGAAATCGCCACGAAGCAATGGCTTGCGACCAACAAGCTAAAACTCCCAGCAACGCAATGCCCCATGTCAGAACAGATACAGGGCTAAGAACGATAATCGAGAGCGGAATTAGCGCTACCGCACCAATGATGGCATGCCATCCAGCAGCAACCCCCGTCGGCTCATCGTTTGTGATCATCCGGAAACCAGCTATCGCATATTGCTCGCGATAAAGCCACGCAATAGCCATAAAGTGTGGAAACTGCCATAGTATGACAATCCAAGTGATAGCCCATCCATCGCTATCAAACGGCCTGCCACCCGCTGCCGTCCAGCCAATCATCACCGGCAGTGCACCCGGCAAAGTTCCAACAGCAGTATTCCACCATGTCCGAGACTTCAGCGGCGTGTACACCCAGCAGTACACGAACCATGTTGCTAATCCACAGCCCATAGCGGCATAGTTCACGCACAAACCGAGGTAAACACTCCCAAGAATCACCAACAGCCAACCGAATGCAGCTGCCTCAAAAGCGGTCAACCTGCCACTAGGCAAAGGTCTCCGCATCGTACGTGGCATGAGTTTGTCCCGTTCTAACTCGAACCATTGGTTGAGAGTACTAGCACTGCTCGCAATCATGGCTGTAGCTATCAGAGTATGCAACCAGACCCATGCACTGGGCGCCGTATCCAGAATCTGCTGAGCGGCAAAAAGAGAGACAGCCACCGTCAACAAAATCATCAATGTGATTCGAGGCTTGGTGAGTGCTAGATAGTCTTTCCACCACGGGATCGCCCCTTCATCATGCTGCAACGCATGGCCCGCCGGTCCAGATGCCTGACTTACCGACCCAGGGTTTGGTGGGATTGCATCCTGATCCTCATGGCTGATGGTTGTGGCTGTGCTCATGGAGGATTACAAAAAGGTCGCAGAGGACGTTGTGTTTGAGGACTACTGTGCAAAGGAATTTGAGGACTACTGTGCAAAGGAATTTGTGGGGGCATCCGCGAGCCGAGGGCTAACAGACTCGGTTGTCGGCGACGCCTGGTAGCGCCTTTCGACACGACATAGTAACCAAAGTGAGCCAGCTATCAACAGCGAACCGGTCGCCTGATGACCATTAATAATCATTGTTTCCACAAATCCTCGCCCATCAATCGTGTACTGGGCGAAAAACTCATTCAGTTCTTGCCATGGCAACGCATAGCTGCTGATCCACGTCCCTATTCCTAAGCAAACTTGCACCAACACCAATCCGAGGAGCCACGTGGCTGGACCAAGCAACCCGGTTACCCCCCGAAATTTAGGAGAAATAACAGCTCCAAATACCGCAAAGATAATCCCCGTTATGAGTGTGGCCACGAGCAAATGGGTGTGCACAAATGAAAGAAACAACGACGGCTTCCAGTGGGGGAGCGCGTGACGTAGATGTGCGCCCATAATCAACTGCACAATCGTCAATACTAACAGTATTCGTAAAGTCCAGCGGAAAACATTGGATTGAATCGACTTCGGAGCGGTTGCCCAGTCCTTGGAGTTGATGATGACGATGCCGCATGCTAGGGCAAAAACAAGCGGACCACAACAACCATGTATCAACGCAACAATTCGAGCATCCAACAACACGCGAACACCCCCTAAAATGCCTTGGCTGATGATTGCCAGAAGCAATAGCCAGCATGCGATTCGGCCAAATCTCCGCGTCTCATGTTTGCGAGCAACAAAACACAGAATGATGGCAATCAAACCGACCAAACTAGCTAACAATCTGTGACCATGCTCCACCAATAAATCAAATGGGCCAAACAACCAAGTTGTCCAGGGGTACAAGAACATGTTATAGCCAAACGTACCCGGCCAGTCCGGAACAGCCATGCCGGCATCGTGAGTCGTAACTAGTCCACCGAGCCAAATTAACGGAAACGTTAAACACGAAACGAGCGCCCCCCAGCGGTAAACTTTCTTGGATTGCGGCCCATTCGATCCGTTCGACAAAGTGGACTCTATAGTACTCGCCATAACCTATTGCGCTCCGTTTTTCGAGTTTGTCGTGTTCGGGATTGCCGTCGCAGGTTTCGATGCTGATGTTGTTCCACTAAGGCTTGCTACGTATCTGGCTAAATCAAAAATGTTTTCAAGGCTGAAAGCGTTTGGATCAGTCTCGCTCCAAGTGGCAGCTGGCATGGGTGTGCCATCAACTCCCAAAACAATTCGCTTGACGATGTCTTGTTCGGTCGATCCACCTCGTAACCCACCTAAGTTAAAGTTGCGAGAACGGTCTACCACTGGCTTCAGTGCACCAAATGGTTTCATGGCCTTCCACTCCGATTTCTTGGAAGGGTCGATGCCGACTCGAATCGTCCAATCCTTGGTCCACTCGTCGTAGTCCTGAGAGATTCCATCGCCTCGTCCATCGAGGCCGTGGCATTTGAAACAAGATGCTTTGTCGCTGGTGAATAATGCTTTACCGCGTTCAATCGAAGCGTTATGCTCAGCTGGTGGCAAACCGGGGATCACCGGTATCTCAACGACGGTGGCAGGAGCATTGACCCATGCTTCGGCAACGCTAACGGCCACTCGCACGGCCTCTTCCATGTTCGGAGTCTCTTCGCTCTCGACAGCACGTTTCAAAAGTCGCCGTTCCACCTCACCTCGTACCGATAGAAACACGACGTATTCGGCGAGAGACTCGATGTCTTTTTCGAACTCGGGACGGTTCCTCAGGGCACCAAACGAGGGCATGGATGTCCCTGGTAATCCATGTTCGATAATTTTCACAAGGTCGGAACGCAGGGGCTTGCTTCCGATGTTCGTCGATTTGAATTTAAAGGTCCCTCGACGAAAATCGCGAGGATATGGGGCGAGTAGGGAAGCTGCCGGTCCTGCACCATCACCCGTGATTCCATGGCATTGGACGCAATGCTTGCGATACAATCCTCTCTCGACCTTATCATAAGCCCGTCCGACTGGACCTGCCGATCGCTCGACTTCGGACATGTTAACCGCCGCAGGAGCCTGTTCTGGCCATTTCGGGGCGTCTGGGGTGCCAAAAATCTCTTCAACTAGTCCCCCTACGGACTGTGCGAGTTCATCCACCCTCTGGGGGTCCTGGGACTCCAAAAAGCTTGCTGCAGCCAATTTGTTGGCTTCAAAAGCAGGTTTTGAGCATCCGGAAGTCAACATCCCAGCGGAACAAATCAGCAATGCCATGCCGCCTAAGTTCGAAAACAGAGCCTTGGCTTGAGCAAAACACATAGCAGAATCTTGAAAGATTGGGAAAGGAACATTCAGACCAGGCCGCAATCTGCGGGCCGAATCGATGAACCGCAAGATTGTGGCACGAAACACTAATTTTCGCAGGGCCAAATCGCCGCAGAGATGATACCCAGCTGACAATTGCCATGGTAAGGCTGCAGCAGGTCCTGGAGGTTGAGCACGACACTATGGCGGAAAACGGTGGAGCTGGTCTAGTTGTCGCTCGTTTCGTTTTGCTAGGATTCGAGGCGGCTAGGATTCGAGGCGATTTCGGCCGCCCCATTTGGGCCTTTTTACTTTTACGCAAGAGTGCCGCATCAAGGCTATGGAAACCTCACTTCATCGAAAGCTCAAAGAGCTCTATGCGGCGAATCCGGAATGTATCGAGGTTGTAGAGTCGAGATACAGGATTGACGCCCTCGATCATGACGGTGTTATCGTGGAGATCCAACATTCTGGATTGGGAGCGATCCGAAAAAAAATCCGCCAACTTCTCGATGACGACTATTACGTTCGTATCGTCAAACCATGTTTGCGGTCAAAATTGGTTGCAACCGTCGATCCTGACACGCTATCGGTCATCAGGCAGCGCAAAAGCCCGAAGAAGATTCGTGCCATCGATATCTTTCGTGAGTTGGTTCACTTTACTCAGGTCTATCCTCACCCGCAGCTGACGCTCGAATTATTGTTCGTGGATAGTGTCGAGATACGAGTCGACACTCCACGCAGAGGCCGCAGAAAACAGTATAAAACATTAGACGTTGATCTGGTTCGAGTCCCGGATCCGTCGGCGGCCATTGTATTGGCCACTTTGAGCGATCTTTGGAGTTTATTGGGTCGCCCGAAACTCCCCAAGCGCTTCGATACTCAGCAGCTTGCAGAAGCGATCGGCGAGCCGCGTTGGTTTGCTCAGCAGATCGCCTACGTTCTCAAGTCATGCGGAGCCACCAAGATCTGCGACAAACGGGGCAACTCTATCGTGTACCGTGCTGCATAACAACAACTCCGAAAAACACGACGAGGATTTGCAACCGTGCTAAAACTTGGGACGCTACACTAGTCGATCACACTCCCTTAACGATTAATCGGATAGCTTATTCCTTCTTCCGTGATCGAGTGACCGTGTGAATCTAATGCGGCCGGTGGCTTGCCATCCTCCGAGCCCATGAGTGGTGTGCCATGAGCCAAACCCACTCCTGTGACGTAGATCAACGCGAGTGGCTTAGCTGCCTCCGTGCCTAAGTGGTTGATGCGTTCCTGCATGGATGCGACTTTATCGGGATGTTTCGTGGCAACGTTCGTTGTCTCATACGGATCGCTTGCGACATTATAAAGGTCGACGCTGGTAGGAATTAGTGATCGCCAAATGAGCTTCCAATCCCCCTGTCGAATGGCGCCACGGAATGGTTCTACGTTGTAGACTACCTCAGTACGTGGCGATTGCTTCCCCATGGAAATTGTTTCCCAAACATTGACACCATCGAGCGGTTTGCTATGGGCTGTCGATGCATTGGCGAGGGCTGCGAACGTCGGAAATAGGTCGACCGCATGAATCATGCCATCCACGGTCTGTGGGGCAATTTTGCCAGGCCAGTTAGCACATGCAGCGACACGGCTTCCTCCCTCAAAGAGCGAGCCTTTACCGTCTCGATACGGTCCGTTATCGCACGGAAGAACCGTCTTAGATAGATCGGTCATTTGACCAGCGAACATCGCATTTCTCGTTCCTCCGTTGTCGCTATGAAAGACGATAAGCGTATTGTCTCGCAATCCTTTTTGTTCGAGCGCGGCAACAACCTTTCCGATTTCATCATCTAGGCAGGCAACCATACCCGCGTAGGTGCGTCGGGTCGGTTCGGCGATTTCCTTGAACCGATCGATGTACTCCTGCGGGGCTTGATAGGGTGTGTGTGGCGCATTGAAGGTGAGGTAAAGATAAAATGGATGGTCAGCGCTTTGTTCGCGAATGTACTTAACCGCATCTTTGCCTAAGAGTTGTGTTGTGTACCCTACTTCTTTGACCGGCTTATTGTTTCGGAACCAATCTAACACTCCGGAATCGCTATGAGTGAAATAGTCTAGCTCCCCAATCATCGCACCATATTGGTAGTCAAATCCGCGTTGCTTTGGCCAATACTTAGTGTCCGCGTGCCCCAAGTGCCATTTGCCTATGATGGCGGTTGTGTAGCCCGATTGTTTTAAGCACTGCGGCAGCAAGAACTCCGTTGTGTCGAGTCCGTAGCTCGCGGGTCCTGGAATTACAATGGTTTGCAGTCCATATCGAAACGGATAGCGACCCGTCATTAATGCCGCTCTTGTAGGTGTGCACATGGACTGGGTGTAAAACTGAGTGAATTTGGCACCACCCTTGGCCAGAGCATCGATATTTGGGGTTTTGATATCGGTTGCCCCATTAAACCCAACGTCCTTCCAGCCAAGATCGTCTGCAACGATATGGATGATATTGGGCTTGTCGTTCGCTTGAGCTATCGCACAGGATAAGACCACGACTAGGCTCATCAAACTTGAAAATTTCTTTGTCATGCACGCGCTCCGATGAGAGGAATAGTAACACATACAGTTTAATCGGACTGCTTGTCCTGCAGAACACATCTACCGTAAATAGCTGATAAAACGGGTCGAGGGCTTCAATTAGTGAGTGAAACAGAGGAAGTAGTTGACAACGAGGTGCCCTGCCTTCCACGTTCGGGCTGGTTTTGGATTCGGAGTGAACTTAACCGCCGATTTGGTACATGGCCCGTTCAGGTTGTTCAAACGATGATGTTGAGATGCCATGCGCCGCGAACTTGTTCTTGATACAGTCGTTCACGATTCCGTAGAGTCGTTCGTCGCTGTCGCCTGCCTCGATTGCGGCGCGCACATCCCACTCTTCTCGGCCAAACAAACAGTTGCGCAATTTACCGTCCGCAGTTAATCGCAATCGATTACAGCTTTCGCAAAACGGTTTCGAAACGGGGTCTATGAATCCGATTCCTCCTCGACCATCTGCAAAGCCGTAATCAGTCGCTGGCTGTGATGGATCGCATCGCCCTAGTGTTATCAACGAACCAAACTTTGATTCAATGCGAGCGCGCAATTCATCCCCTGAGACAACCTGTTCCTGACTCCAGTTTCGATCTGCATCCAACGGCATAAATTCGATGAAACGAATGAATATGTTTCGCTCTCGCGCGAACTCAACCAATGGAATGCAATCTTCTAAGTTGATATCGCGCAACACCAACGCATTCAGACGAACCACGAGATCTGTTTTGAGAGCCGATTCGATCCCCTCGAGCACCCGATCAATCCCATCCCGTCGCGAGATCTGACGGAATACTTCTTCTCTTAAAGTATCTAACGATATATTGATATGTGTGAGGCCTGACCTGACCAAGCGGTCGATCATGCCGGCCAACATCATCCCGTTTGTCGTCATTGCGAGTTGGTCTAGTCCCTCAATTCGATGCAGCCGGTTCACTAGTTGATCAAGGTCTGGCCGCATAAGAGGCTCTCCACCCGTCAATCGCACCTTGCGCACGCCCGATTTTACAAGCACTCTAACGATGCGCTCGATGGCATCAAAGGACAGCAGTTTGGATTGAGGTAAAAAACTATTTACCGTTGCAGGCATACAATAGCGACATCGAATATTGCATGCATCGGTAACACTGACGCGGAGGGATGTGTGGACTCGTCCGAATCCATCGATGAGAGGAAGAAACGGTGACTTCATGGAGCAGGATTGGGGTGAATCCAAGCGGGCGTTTGAACGGCGTACCATTCTTTCTTCCAAATGGGAACTTGTTTCTTGAGTTCGTCGATGAGCCACTCCCCGGCGTCAAATGCTTCTGCTCGATGTGGGCAGCTTACCGCCACAGCCACACTCGCTTCTTGGACTTCGACTCTTCCGATGCGATGGACGATTGCCAATTTTTTAATAGGCCAACGCTCCGCGGCGACGTCCGCTAGCTCTTGCATTTTGGCAGTTGCCATTTCTGTGTACGCCTCGTATTCCAGATAGGCCGTTTCGGTTTCCCCAGTCCACCGGCGGGTCGTACCAAGAAAGAGAACCGTGGCCCCGCACGCTTCGTCGGAAACGTGGGCCAAGATGGCAGAGGTATCTATCGGTTGCGAAGTTATCGAAATCATGACACGATTTTCCTCTAGCTTGATCGAATCGTCTATAACGCAACTTCTAAATTTGAGTTGTCCTGTTAGTATTTTAAATAATCCTAGCGAAAGTTATCTCATGAAAGAGTTGTCACCTAAAAGAGTTGTTTTGGCCATGAGCGGTGGAGTCGATTCCAGCGTAGCCGCTCATTTATTGCTCGAGCAAGGCTATGAGGTGATCGGAGTGTTCATGCGACATGGAGAAAAATCCAGTCAAGCATGCGACCTGGAGTCTGGTAAACCGAACCCTTTGCTCCCGATCCTCCAGGGGCGACTGGACCACAAACAAGGGTGCTGCAGTGCCAGTGATGCGGCCGACGCTAGGCGGGTCGCCGACCGCTTTGGCATTCCGTTCTACGCGTTGGATCTGGAAGAAGATTTTCGGCGCATCGTGGATTACTTTATCGACGAGTATCAAAATGGCCGTACCCCCAACCCATGCGTTCAGTGCAACAACTGGATCAAGTTTGGCCGTTTGTTTGATTATGCCGATGCGGCTGGGGCGCAGTTTGTCGCGACGGGGCACTACGCTCGTATGGAGCAGTCGGAGAGCGGGCATTGGGAACTCCACCGTGGACTCGATGATGATAAAGACCAAGCGTATGTGCTTACCGGTATCGATCGGTTGCTGCTCGATCGCATGCTTTTGCCTGTGGGGGGCTATCACAAGTCCGAAATACGCGAGATCGCTACTCAATTGGGACTGCGAGTCGCTGATAAAAAGGACAGTCAAGAAATTTGTTTCGTGACCTCTGGACAGCACGCTCAATTCATTCGCGACAAAACACACGAATCCCGGCCAGGTAAGATCGTCACCGAAGATGGTCGAGTTGTCGGAAGCCACCCAGGTATCGAGGGCTTTACCATCGGACAACGAAAAGGACTCGGAGTTGCGATGGGCTCCCCTTACTTTGTGACACAAATCGATGCCGACAAAGCGCAAGTAACGATCGGTCCACATGAGTCTTTGAGCAGGGACTGGTTGGTTGCCAAAGAAGCAAACTGGCTCGAGGATGCGCCTGTTGATCAGTGGTTTGAGGCAGAGGTTCAGATTCGGTACAACTCATCACCACAGTCTGCTCGCGTGAAACAACTTACCGATAAGTCGTTCGTAGTTCAATTTAGCGAAGGCTGTTTCGGTGTTTCGCCAGGACAACTGGCTGCAATCTTTCATGGCACACGCGCGATCGGGTGCGGATGGATCAATAAAACCGGTCGTGGCGACTGGAGTACCCACGACGCCGATTATTCGGGTAGTTCGCGAAGTGCCTAACAAGCCGTTATTGCCAGCATTGGACATCTTTCGCAACGTTTGACTCTTCTTAGCCGAAAACCTTAATAGAGAGGTTAGCCATTGATGGCACCTAGTACTGCGAGTTTCACATGGATGTGGCCGAGAGCAGTATTGATTTATGTGTCGCAAGGCAGTTTGAACTCTTTGCGTTGAACTTTTACCAGGGGACGGAATCCCGAACTATGAAACATATACACTGTTGTCGACGTGAGTCGAATTGGGGATCCCATGGGCAAAAAAGATGTTTTCCGAATGGTCACGCGTGCAGAGGATGGGTCTCTCCGCATTCGTGACTTTCATTCGGCTGAGTTTATCTTTCGAACTCATACACAGGTTGGGATTGAGGATAGCAGCACCGATTTAGACTTGCGCGGGATGCCAGTCTTCCGAGGGCTGATCGGTCCGATTCCCGAGGGGAAGAATATCGTCAGATACGAAAGCCCTGAAGTGTTTGAGTTGATGACCAAAGAATGGGCTTCTCACAAGCCAAGACGACGACGACGCTCCTCTACCGCGGCGCCATTGAACGACGCATCTACACCACGAAATGAATGGGTTGCACCGACTCAAGTGTAAACCGTCGCAGCAGTAAGCGGGTCAGCCTGGACCCGCTGTAACCATCGACGCTGCAATTTAAAGCGATGATAAATAAGCCATGAGGTTAGCCAGCTCCTGGTCGTTACTGTCATCCAATAGCCCGCTTGGCATAATTGACTCTGTGGAATAAGCGAGTTGTTCGAGATCGTCTTTGTTCACCCGGATGATCTGTCCCGTGGCCGTAGAAATGGTTGTGCCGTCGGCTGCAGAGTAAACGACCAGTCCGGTATAAACTTCACCATCGATGGTCAATATACGCACTGCTCGGTAGCGATCCGATACATCTCGGCTAGGTTCGAATATCGCTGTTCCTAGATCCATTCGAGAAAACCGCTTTGTGACGCCAGCCAAACTCGGACCCAAGGCTGTTTGGGCGCCGTGACAACTGGCGCACTTTTGGTCGTACAATATCTTGCCAGCGTCTAGATTTCCCATCAGTCGTTCGGTTTGTCTCATTCTGGCGGCCCAATCGAGTTTTGCTTTTGGCTGCGAAAGTTGTCCATACACTTCTTCGGCCAAATGCTCCCTCAAAAAGGGCCCCCACTCGTTCCAGTTGTTCGATGCTGGCGGGTTTGCGATGCCAAGCTGTTTTGCAGCCGAACGTGCACGAACTAGTACGGCGTCCTGCGGCAAAGTACTGGAGGAATTACAAGTTTCCGATACCAGCTTCGCCATGATTGGCCATTCTTCATCTGCTAACGTCACCGGAAGCGATTGCAAACCTCTCCAAGCAATACCCCAAATGGTTCGGTCTGACTCACTTAGCGTATCGAGATAGGTTTTGTAGTCCTCCGCATTCGGATAGTTCGACAACAACTCGATGGCGACCCGTCGCAACTCCGGCACTTCGATTGCTTTTCTCAGTGCGTTTAATGTTTCGGAGGAAAGTGGCTGTGATTGCAGTGCATATCGAACAATGGCATTGGACCACGAATTAGGTTCCGACTGGAGCAGCTCTTTTTGTAGTCGCTCTCGCACCTTCGCTTGGGTATCCACCGGAAATGCATTAATCAGCACAATATCATTCGCACAGCTTTGACCAGGCGTTACAGCGAATGCACTAGCCAGTTTGCTATCTCGTGCCATCAACGCACTTACTAGCTGTTGGATTCTTTTAGGCCATTGATTGTCGGTATGCATACCGGCTTGTTCTAGTTTTCTAACGATGCCGATAAGCAATGATGCTGTCTTCGCGCTCGTCTCTTCTGCTCTAGGAGCAGTACAGCACGCGATCGCGCAAAGCAAGTGGATGTCAAAGGTTGGATGTGTCTTGGGCCCAGCAAGACCTAAAAGAATCTCAACAACTTTGCTGTCCGCTGGTTCGAACATGGCTAGAGTACGAATGGCTTCTATCTCTAGATGCTCTGAATCACTGTTGTGGGCTTGGTCGATTAGGTATAGCAACCAATCGCACCAACCTTTACGAACATGGTCGGGCAGCTGTCGAACTCCTAGTCCCTTGTAGCCGTCGAGAACATCAGGGTTGGCAGGATCCGTTTGCTGAGGTAGCGTTCCTTTGCGATCACCGAGGGCAGACTGTAAAGCTGCCAAGAACTCCAAGCGTTCCCGTTCATCGAGACTATCGTGATTCTTCGGAAACCATGTCGCGAGAAAATCGAGCAGTCGAGTATCAAGATTTTGAAGTCCCGGACCGAACCAACGTTTTGCAAGGAACATATCTAGTTTTGCCGCGTCTTGCTTTGATATCAGAGGAGCCGGGGATCGGCTTAGAGCCCAAAGCCATGTTCGTCTTAGAGAGTTTCCAGCAGGAGTGCTCTCGACTTGAAATGGCTCTAATCGTGCCATGGGCCACCTTTTTAATCCGAAAGCTTCTAAGCAAAGCCGAGGTAACTCGGATCCGAGATGATCGCCCCAACGTGTTTGAGTTTCCGGAATCATGGCTGCGCTCGCATATCCCTGTATTTTGATGGCATCACGCTGAACATTGGTGATGACTCCACGCCCAACTAGCCACCAACCCGCAAGCCTAGAGCTGGGGGATGGAGAACTCACCGCCCGAATGATCGCGTTAGTTGGTACGCTATCGCCGGTTCGTGTTAACATTTGAGCAGCCAGTAGCTTAAGAGATGCTGCAGTGGACTCATCGCAATCGATTGGCAACTCATCGGTTACGATTTGGAGAAGCATATCGTAGTGCTTTGGTAAGAGATTCTTTCTCCACAGCGCTTCTGACCAAGAATCCCATGGACTGGGCGAGCTTAACGTCTTGGCGATCAAGTTCGCGCTGGACTCATCAATCCGTTGTGTTCGCAGAGCTCGCTCAAACAAAGTTGCGACATTTTCGGTCGGGTTGCTCGACATTGAATTTGATTCACTAATCGAATCTGTTTCACTATTTGGGGCGATCGCTGGGCTGTCTGTTTTGGCTAACGGAGATACACGATAAATCGCACCTTTGGTTCCGCGTCCACCCGTGCAAACTAAAAGGTCACCGTTGCTCGCAACACAAAGATCGGTCGGAGCGAATCCATTGACTCCAGTGGTTTGCATAAAATTAACGGCTGGAATCCTATTGGGTACCCGTTGAGATTCAGGTAGGTTTCGAGAAGGCATTACCGCGATGACTCGACCGAACGTCCAATCGAGAACAAAGACTGCGCCGTGATACTTGGAGGGGAAAGTGTTGTGCGTATACACCGCTACTCCAGTCGGCGATCCACGTCCTAGAGACGCTATCGTTTGAGGCATGGTGATATACTCGTCATGGTCTTTCCAAGTCTGGCCACACCAACCTGCATCGGATCCCGGTGCGAGGACGAATACGCGCGTGGGTCGATACCATGGCAATGCGGACTCTCGTTCGCAGTCGCTATCAAACGTGACGATTTGACCGTCGGGTAGAAAATCAAAGTCATAGCAGTTTCTCATGCCATGACTCCAAACCGATTTGGTAGCAAAGTCTGGGCTAATCCTCCAAAGCGTGCCGGCTCGGGGGCGGCTAACGGGGGAGTTCTGATCGTTGAGTAAATTCGAAATCCCGTTCGAGAAATTACCCGCGATGACGTACCAATACCCATCCGGGCCTTTCCTAATCGCGTGCACGTGATGCTCTCCACCTGTTGGAAATTCGACGAGCTTCGTCGGTGTGCCATCCGCTACGAGGTCTCCATTCTTGTCTTCAGAAGACCAAAGCCCACCATCCCCAACCCATAAAATTTTCCGTCCCTCAGCCCATAAACCTTGAGCACCTTGTTGAGGAGTTGTCGACCAAACTATAGCCCGGTCGTAGATTCCGTCTTGGTTGTCGTCTATTAAGGTCTTGATGTAGCCAGGTCCCGAAACAACGGGCCTTCCCAAGCCATCGGTAGTCATACAAAAGCAATCGTGAACCAGATCGTCCCCCGCTGCTGTTGAAACGTGAAAGCCCTCCGCCATCTCGAAGGGTAACTCATCAGCCATTCCCACCGACGCGCCGCTAAATGAGACACAAACAACGCAACATAAGCCTAAAGCAAGCAAATCGGCAAAAGATAGGCGTGTGTGTCGTAGTAACCCAGGGAGGCGTCCAAGCATAATGAAGTATCTCTCGTAATCCGTCTGCGGTTTGGGGAATAACGTCTACTGGGATCAGACCCCATTATTGCGGTCTTTTCAAAGCATCCATTGACCTGTTCTCATCATACAAGATACTCGCATCGACTGCACAGTTAGCTCCGAATGAATTACCCGAAATCACCGCAATTCTTCGATGTTGATCTGCTGGGCACGATCGATGACAACTCGCGTTATCATTGTCACTATCGAGATCGCTTCGCATGAATTATCGTTTCCAGAACTGGACATTAAACAGACCGAGACCACAATCATGACCGTGAACGCTGCAACCTATTGGGACATTCGAGATCGCCGATTGGCCTTTACCGACAGGCCAATCATCATGGGAATTCTCAATGTTACTCCTGACAGTTTTTCGGACGGAGGTAAGTTCTATTCGGTGCAATCCGCCGTGGATCAAGCAAAGCGAATGGAAGATCATGGAGCAGCCATTCTAGACGTTGGAGGTGAGAGTACTCGCCCGTACAGCGAATCCGTCGCACAAGAAGAAGAACTTCGGCGCGTTACCGAAGTGCTTGAAAGGCTGCAGGGAAAAGTCGCGATTCCTATCTCGATCGATACAAAGAAAGCGACGGTAGCCAGCGCGGCTATCCAGCTCGGGGCCTCGATTATCAATGACGTTTCTGGGCTAGAAGCAGATCCTGCAATGGTGGATGTCGCCAAACAAACCGGTGCCGGGGTTTGTGCTATGCACATGCAGGGCACTCCCCAAACCATGCAGGATAATCCTCGCTACGACGATGTTGTTGAAGACATCCTCCTCTATTTAAAGCAGCGAAGACAATGGCTGATTAATCACGGCATAGAGGAAAGCAAGATATGCCTCGATCCGGGAATTGGTTTTGGTAAGACCCACGAACATAACATCACGTTGCTCCAAAATGCGTTCCGTTTTCACGAGACATTGCAACCCGTTCTTATCGGTCACTCGAGAAAAGGGTTTATAGCTAAGCTCCTGGGAAGCAAAGATGTGAGTCGGACATTGGGAACGGTTGGCGTATCTTTGAGTCTGGTTTTGCAAAAAATTCAAGTGCTTCGCGTTCATGATGTAATGGAACACAAGCAAGCAATTGATCTCTTTCTTGCTTGCAATCCCAGGATGCATTAGCCAAATGCGGTTTTTGAAATCGATCGCATCCGTTTTTCTAGCAAGACTGGGAAAGCAGTCTAAATTATTTAGGTAGTTTAAGGGTCGGATCCAGTCTCTTTGCTTTGGCGAACGCCGCTTTGCTTTCAGCCGAGTTGCCCTGCTTTTCAAGAATAACCCCTTTGGTCAACTCGATCATGGCCTCAGACGGAGAGCCTTGCTCAGCTTTTTCCATGTCCGCGGCTGCTTGGTCGAGTTGACCTGACGTGGCATAGCACTGGGCTCGTAGAAGCAATGCCTCGACATAAAGATCTGGGCCCAGGCCCCCACCGGCGATGGCGGCTTCGAGTTTGGGCAATGCAGGTTCGTAGTTACCATCCAGCACCATAGTTTTTGCTTCGGTATAGCTGGCTTCGCTGTTAGCAACGGAAACGGGATCTCCTTTTGGGCCTCCACATCCCAAACAAGGGGCAAAAACTATCGAAATAACCAAAACGTAAAAAAATCGCTTCATTACTAATAGGCCTTTTTGAAGTCCATAAAAAAAGCCTCCTGAAGTAAACAGGAGGCTTAAAGGGTTGAATCAATTGCTGGACATTAAAGATGGATACTGTTTCGCTATGAACACAATCTGGTCATTCAGCTGGGAGTAAACGGGAGCGTTCAACCTGGCAACCAAACATCAGTCAATGTTGGCAACCTCTCCGCCGTCACGAGTCCCGAGAGCACGCCAAAGAATCGTATCAACGCTGCTCGTCACGAAACTAACCGAACCGTCGCCCCTTGCGGAGTTCACGCCACCTGTGTGGGAGCTACGTGCCGCAACGATCGCGTGTTCGCCTGGTGCGTCGGGAATCGAACTCCACTGACCGCAGTCAAAGCCTGCCCAGTTGGGGGGAGCTACGTGGTTGTACATGGTGCTCGAATAGAACCCGAATGGCCATCCATTGGAGAAATCGCTCCCGTCAAGCCAGCGGCCAGGCGAATTAAAGTTGAACGAATCCACCACGGGGACGTATGCTCGGCATGCATCGAAGATTTGGTCTGGCGAAATCAAGTTCCGCGTTCTTCCAGGCATGGTGATCATGTCGAATCGACGATCTGGCAAGGCTGCAGCCATATCTCTTCCACTTCCTTTATCTCGCTCGGCGAAGAAGACCGTGTTGCTCAAGCCGTCGGTAACTGCTCCCATCCGCAGTGCATCTCCGATGCTGAACGCACCGTTGCCTCGAACGGTGAACTGGCCGAGCGTAGCATTGTTGTTATTGTTCGCCGCGCTGCTCAATGCTCCAGCATAATGGGTCGATCCTCCAAAGTTGTAGCGGTAGTTGTTCTCGGTGATGACCCGACCTGTGTTGGGGTCTGACGGACAAATGAACAAACTGGCTGCATTCGCATACGCGACGTAGTTGCGATTGAACGGCGCGCCATTCATCGTCATCCGAACCGAAGTCGGAGCCCCGAAATCGATTAGGTTATAGATCGCAGTCTGCTCCATAAAAGGCAGTATAAAAGTATGAACCGAACGGAATCCGGTCCATTGTCCCGGAGTCCCGTTGATGTTGTTGTAGTTGGTGTAATTAGCGGATACTACACCCCCAATCGAAAGATCAGGTAGCAAACGGCCAGGCGGAAATCGCTTGTGGGCCGATTCGTAGTTAAAAACAGCCAACCCAATCTGCTTCAGATTGTTGGAGCACTGCATTCGACGTGCAGCCTCTCGCGCCGCTTGGACCGCTGGCAGGAGTAAACCAACGAGAATGCCAATGATCGCAATGACCACCAGCAACTCAACCAACGTAAAGGCTCGCCTGGCTGAGAATGTTCGCATAGAGTGGCGAATAATCATAAACCCCTCAAAAAAATCAATTGCTAAAGATCGCTGTGCAACTGGGATGCCGCACGAAGAACAACAGATAGATTACATGTCGTTCCCCCGCTGACAATTGGCTTTTTCTTCTTCATTTCTTAAAATCATGATTATTTCGGCGAATGCTGACTGTGCGACTTTCCGGTTCGCCTTTTCGGTGGAGAGGTTAATGAAACAAAACTGCACATTAAAGCGAAGCGATTCGGCTTTGGGTGGCTTTAATGGCTTGCTGAGCTGCATTGGTGGCCTGGGGAAGAACCGGCCGGCTCGATTTCTCCCGCGGCTTTTTGGGGGGGATGTGTCAGAAAGCGGTCGATTAAGATTTGGTTAAACCCGCTGCCATCCTGGGGCATGTGGTGGAAAACAAGTCGATTTTCGGGATTTACCCCTCTAAACCCCGCCTGAGTTTGGGTGATCGACTGGCTGATATCAGCCCGGTTCACCTTCCGGCTGGATTGCCAGAAGCGGTGATCACCATGCTTCGTCGAGTCGGGTGGCTGCGATGCTCGCACAAATAAATGCCTTGCCATGTCCCTAAATTTAAACGGCCATCGGTAATGGGGATTGTCAGGCTGCACCCCAGAAGTGACGATTTGACGTGAGCCGGCATGTCGTCAGGCCCCTCTTCCGTATGGATGTAATCCCAATCTTCGGGTGCGATTTGGTTCAACGCCATCTCCAGATCCGCCCTCACATTTGGGTCCGCATTTTCATTGATGGTCAAACTCGCTGAGGTGTGCAACAAGAAACAGTTCACAAGCCCGCACGAGAGTTCCCGAATCTCGGGGACTGCTTCCAAGACATAGTTGGTGATAAGATGGCAACCTCGCCTAAGCGGAGGGAGCTGGATTTGCTTTTGGAAAAATTGCATAGAGATGCTTGGGTTCAGAGGTTGCGGGCGTTGTCTGGTACTTGACTCATTGCATCAGAGTGACATACTTCGTCCTCACTCGGGAGTCCCCGAGATGAATCCCTTCTTCGACAACAAGCACGGTGTAGCTCGCATTCCATCAGCATAGCGAAAATTGACTTACCGAGCTATCAAGCCGCAATAGTAAACCACACAAAATCGATTCACACATCTAACGAGTAAACGAGGACAACGATGAGGCGAGCAAAGATCACTATAATTGGTGCGGGAAATGTTGGAGCGACTTGTGCGCACTGGTGCGCAGCCGGCGAGTTGGGGGATGTCATTCTGCTCGATGTTCCTCAAACCGAGAATATGCCCAAGGGTAAAGCTCTCGATCTTTTCCAAGCGTCTCCCATTATGGGTTTTGATAGCAAAATACTCGGCACGACTGACTACGCCGACACCGCCAACAGTGACGTGGTTGTCATTACGGCCGGTATTGCTCGCAAACCGGGAATGAGTCGCGATGATTTGCTATCCACCAATGCGAAGATCGTGTCTAGCGTTGCTGAACAAGTCAAAGCGACTAGCCCGAATGCTGTGGTCATCGTCGTGAGCAATCCTCTCGACGCGATGGTGCAGAGAGCATTTCAAGTTCTTGGTTTTCCATCGAATCGAGTCATCGGCCAGGCTGGAGTGTTGGATACGGCCCGTTTCCGAGCGTTTCTCGCAATGGAATTGAATGTCTCCGTCGAAGATATTTCCGCAATGCTCATGGGTGGCCATGGAGACACGATGGTTCCGATTGCTAGTTGCACATCGGTTGGCGGAATTCCCGTTACCCAATTGATCTCGCAAGAGCGATTGGAGCAAATCGTTCAAAGAACACGAGACGGCGGTGCAGAAATTGTCTCGCTTCTGAAAACTGGTTCAGCCTATTACGCACCTGCTGCCGCAACGGCACAAATGGTAGAAGCTGTCGTTCGTGACAAGAAGCGATTAATCCCTTGTGCTGCACTGTGCAACAACGAATACGGAGTTGGTGGATACTACGTAGGGGTTCCTGTTGTGCTCGGTTCTGGCGGTGTCGAAAAGATTATCGAACTCAGCTTGACCGAAAGCGAAAAAGCGGCATTCCAAAAGAGCGTCGACGCTGTCAAGTCGCTCGTTGCAACCATGGGACAGCTTCTCGCGTCTGCCTAATCGTTAATCTTTAAATGACAGCATTTGGGTGGTTTGCATAACCACCCAAAATCTGGTTCTAGGCGCCATTGACGGCATCGGAATCGGTGCCCTAAAACCTATATCCATCTTGTCCGTCACGCTGTACTGTTATCTCAAGCGTGACTTTCGCGGCGACCCAGGAACTCCTAGATGAATCGTATCCCCACATTGCTCGCCCCAGTTGTGCAGAATGTTTCTAGAAGCTCGGCTGGTGACAATCGGGAAGCTGATCGGCTACCTCAACTCAATACTTCCGTTCATCATCGGCTTTATTATCCAACTAACTTTGTTTCTTCTTACGACTATCCACTGATAGTTTGGTTGCATAGCCAAGGAAGCAGTGAGTACGAACTCGACAGCGTCATGAACGCGTTGAGCGATCAAAATTATCTAGCCCTGGCACCGCGTGCCAATCGGCGTTGCAAATCCAAAAGCCGTATTTTCAAGTGGGGCGAAAACGTCCTCGATTATGCATTCGCTGAAGACGCGGTCTGGGAGTGTATTGAGTCTGCGATTGATTGCCTACCCGTTCGATCCGATAGAATCTTTTTGGCTGGCTTCGGACACAGTGGAACCATCGCTCAATGGATCGGATGGCAATCTCCTGATAGTGTAGCCGGAGTGGTTTCTTTGAGCGGACCGATGCCTAGTTTGCTAGGTAGCATGACCCAGTGGAAGGCCATTAAGGAACTCCCTGTGCTTTTTGCACAGCGCAAAGGTGCAACGATTTGTTCGGATGCTGACCTTGGTTACGCCATTCAGATGGCTCATCGATCCTCGCTGTCCTATCGATTCTTGCAATTGCAAAGCGAGCAGGATTCGTTTGGCGAATCGGATGAACTCTCTACGGGAATGTTGGCGGCAGCAAATCGATTTCTGATGGGGATTGTCACCGAATCGGAGGTAAGCTTGTGCCCCGAAGTAAGTCGCGATCATTTAGTTGGCCCCTTTGGCATAAACTAAATGTCGATTGCCCCTCTCGTTGAACTGCTCGAGGTCGTTGTCGAGCGCAATGGGTTTCGAATCCTGGATTTGGAGCGATTGGTTATTCCCGTCGGACAAAACGTTGTCCTGTTCGGCCCAAATGGCTCGGGTAAATCAACCTTGCTCAAGCTGCTCATGAAGTTCTTCTATCCTTCGAGCGTGGAGGATCGGGCTGGAACCATAAAAATTTTCGGACAAGAAGCCTGGAATGTTTGGGAACTGAGAACTCGCCTAGGCTTCGTAGGTTCAGAAATAGACCATCATTTCACATCCGGTCGCAGTGGCCGATTGACTCCACTGGAAGCAGTTCTCACCGGATTCGAATCCAGCGAATTGGAACTGGAAACTGCATCGATTACTCCCGAAAGAATCGAGACTGCATCCCGATGGCTGGAGTTCTTCGAAATCGATGTTGGCTGCGCGAAGCGGACTGGGTGGCTTTCTACCGGTGAGCGACGTCGCGTTATGTTAGCTCGAGCGATGGTGCATGGCGCCAAATCCCTTTTGCTAGATGAACCGACTGCTGGTCTCGATATCGTTGCCCGCGAAAAGTTGTTGCTTAAACTCGAAGAGATGGCATCATCGGGAGTACAACTGGTTCTAGTGACTCATCATCTGGAAGAGATCATTGAGCCAATAAGTCGTTGCATATTACTCAAATCCGGTCGGTTGCTTCACGATTCAACCGTAGAAGCTTGCATAACGACTCAATGGATGAATGCCCTGTTCGATGCCTCGGTACATATTTCCAAAACTGGAAAACGATACTCAGCCTGCTTACCATAAATTTTAACCCTACTGTGGCTGGCTCTGAATCATTTGCGATTCTATTTTACAATCGTAACAACCCATAAAATCGGAACCGATCGAAAGAAAAAGAAACTGGGAACGTTTGCGAATAGCTACTCTGCGACCTACCGTTCCAACAAAGCTCTATACTCCTAGTCGCTAGATAACGCGTAGTAACAATGACCGTTCGCCAAAACGACTCTTCCACGTTCCAGGCAGTGAAGCCAATCTACATTCCTCCCGTACCGAAGCGGGCTCGCGAATTGCTCCCTCAATCGGAGCGAGAAACCAATGACCAATGCCTTTCGCCCTCTTCCTCCCTTCGGCTGGAAATCGACGAGCCATCGCAAACTCCTTTCGCCGATAGCAGATCGTCGTCCCTTCGCAGCGGCTACCAAGAAGATTGGAATCTAGGTATTTCCCAGGTTTGGGGGATCGATTTTCATAGTGTTACGATGGAGCAAACTCTCATGCTTATCGATGACATTATTCGCGTCCGAAAACCAACCTACGCAGTAACAGCCAACTTAAACTACGCAATGCTCTGCCATCGAAGCAGCCGCCTCAGAGAATTTACACAGCGTGCTAGATTGGTACTCTGTGATGGGATGCCCATTCTGTGGCGAAGCCGCTGGAACAAAGTCAAGCTTCCTGAAAGAGTCGCCGGAGCAGATCTAATCTACCGACTTGCACAACGCAGCCAGCAACTTGGTCACCGAATCTATCTTTACGGAGCCGCAGAGGGGGTAGCGGAAAAGACGGCCACAGAATTGCAGCGTCTCTACCCTGGTTGCCAAATCGTCGGCCACATGTGCCCGCCATTCCGGAATTTGAGCGAAGCGGAATCCCGTGCACAAATTGATAGCATTAGACAGACCGCCCCCGATATCTTGTTAATTGCACTCGGGCAACCCAAGGGTGAGTTTTGGATTGAAGACCATTTGCAGCAATTACAGGTCCCTCTGTGTATCCAACTCGGAGCTTCTTTTGACTTTGTTGCAGGCACGGCAAAACGGGCTCCAAAGATATTCCAACGCACTGGGCTCGAATGGCTTTACCGGGCGTTGTCTGACCCAAAACGACTTGTGCCTCGCTATGCACAAAACACGCTGTTTCTCCTCAAGTCGATTCAAGCAGATCTTCTGGCCGCTTTGGATGGCAATAAACAACGCTCCTGATCGCTCGAATGCTATCTAACCATTGCTAGAAACGTGGTCTGCCATTTCTAATTCTTCAGTGAATTTGATTGGACCGGCAAAGTCAACCTAGTCGATACCTAGAGCACGTTATCGTTTGTCATAATGCTCCTACCCCGGCTAGAAAGCGGCTCATGAACTACACAGAGCATAGCGTTATCTCAATACAGTCCTCGATGATTCCTGCTTACTACTGCAATGCAGAAACGGTTTCCTGTGAATCGCCCGTCGAGTCGACTTTTGGATACCGAGTCGTCGACGAAGCTGGCAGAACGGTTTCCATTCCGTTTTCTGAGAAGAACAGGGTGGGAGTTTCTTCCGATCATGTCCGAGTTCGAGTCCGAGATCTCGTGCGAGGTCTCCAAGGCATGGCTAGCTCGCAGTTGGCGTGGCTAGATGATTTGGGAGATGATCCGATTGTGCTTACCCGAGATTTCTACGAAGTCTTCGTGACCTGTCAACAGATCAGGCGGTCTGCCTAAAACTCTCTCCGCACGTTCGATTCTCCCTCCGTTTCGAGGACGAATTAGTAACCGGCACGATGATAGCAACTTACAAGTGGCCAGGGCTTTGACCTTTGGCTTGCTTTCCCCGAGGATTCCTCTTGACGCGAGACGCATGGATGCCCTATTCCCTGCTCCCATGCGTAGTCGTTCATCGTTTCTATACTCATTGAACATATTTGGTGCCCGCCGCGGATCCTCGATTCGTCGGTTCGGGTCGATTCTTGCCATCGCGGTAGTTTCCTTGACCATCCCCGCATGTCGCCAAGCGGCGTTTAACGAGTACTATGTTGAGTCGATGGCCTCAGAGATTCGCGCTCTCGAAGATCGTATCTATGAGTATGATTCTGCTTACCAATCACTCGAACTAGAGAACGAAGATCTTCGCGCCAAGCACGAACGGCTTCAGCGCAAACTTCGAGAACTCGAAGAGGAAGAAGGGCTTACCCTAAAAAGCAAACCCTCTCGAACTCCAACCCCCAATCCTAAGCCCAATCAAGATGCCGTTGACTCGGAGACATTCGAGCTAGTGCCTCCTCCCAAAACCAAAACGGAAGAACCTGCTCCGATAGTTCCTCGTACCCCTGTAGCTCCACCCACCGAGCCCACGACCGATCCATCCAGTCCGCCAACCGAGGTACTGCCTGGCATACTACCGCCTCCCGCAAACGCCCCAGCCACAAAAGACCCGACCGGTACGGGACTCCCCAAAGCAAGCGAGAGCGAAATACTGCCCCCGCCCGCCCATAACGGTAACACCTCTATTCCGAATCGCTCGCGTAATATCAGCGAATTTAAAACTAACGACCTAGTCGAGGAATATACAACGCCCCCTACCGTTAGGTCTGCTCAGCAACCTAACGCGTCCCCCCTTTTGAAACCACCTGCAGTTTTCCCAAATCAAACAAACCCGTCCCCGCGGTTGCCGACACTACCAAGCACAACCCCTGGCTCGATCATCCAGGGGCAAATCAGGGTTCCTAAGAGCAGCGATGTTGTTCAGGCGTCTGCAACGGAATTGGTTCACCAATTCGATGGGGGATCCATTGACGCTGAGTCCATAGTGGACCGTCGAGTTGTAGGAATCGAGTTTCACCCCACGTTATGCCGAGGAATTAATCTCGACAACCAGCCTGGGGATGATGGGCTCTATCTCGTTATCACTCCTAAAAATCAAGCTGGCCAGACTATTAACGACGAGGGCCATTTGACCATAGTGGCTGAGGAGTTAGGCGATGACAAACCCGTGAGAATCTCTGCTTGGGAAATCGATCCCGAAGAGATGAAGGAATATCTCGAACCAATCGGTGCCTCACAAGGCTACCATTTGCGGCTTCCATGGAATGGAAGCGAGCCAAAGGGACGTACCATTCAAGTGTTTGTGAAGTGCGAGTTCGAAGATGGCCGCAAACCGGTTAATCGTAAGGAACTAACGCTCAGCAAATCCAACATTCGACCCCTTACCTGGACTCCACGCCAGTAGTCGCCTAGCGAAGGGAGAAACCTAAAGGTAGGGATTCTCCTAGCACAGCAGCTGCGTCATCGGTGCTAAAGCCTCCTCCACGCAGCACCATTTCTAAATGATGCTTCGATGCGTTTTTGGAAACCATCCAATCGGAAACACGTGTTCGCACACTAGAGTCTACATCTCGATATCGGTCGCCTGTGAATCGACACCAGAGGGTCAAGCATAATGAGATATCGATGAAGCTGCTTTCAGGCAGATCCTTTTCCAGATTGATCAAACGGTCCGTCCACGATCCGATGTGCCTCGATGGAGCGATCATCTGCAAATTTGCGTAAACCGGTACCCGGCTACCAAGTCTCGCTAATGCCCAAAGGATTGATCCAGCGATTGCATGATTCTTTTTGCGTCCCAGGGCATCGAGTAGCTGCTGAGCAACAAACGCCTTGTCAGCGACATCGATCCATTCCAGCGAGCCTACCAGTCGCAGATACTCGTTGAGAACGTTGTTGTTCAAGCTGGCTCCGGATCCACCTAGAAGTGTTGCTCGAACCCTCGGCCAAATTTCTTGGTACAACGCTTTTTGCTGGCCGGGCGTAAAACCACCGCATATTCGCCTCCAGAGAACAACGGTTTCTGAAAGGTTTTCGGCAGTGCGGTGCACGAGCTTGTTGTGGACAGACCGCCATGTTTCACTCACACGCCAGTCATCTGCCGGGTAACCGAATCCAGGACGCAAGCACCAGCCTACCAAATTCATCCAACGTGCTTCATGGGACGCAGATTTTTTACGATAGTCTAAGAATTGCATAAGCCCGCTCCAAAGCTCTCGAAGCGTCGCCGGGTCCCAATCTTGTTTTTTCTTACCAAGAGCCTCTGAAAGCTTATTGACCGCATCTTTAGGTGTAACAGCTTGTTCCGAACCAAATAGCGACTTGACCGATTGGCGAACAAGATCCAATGTGCTCTGATCGGTAGCGATGCTAGCAGATTTAGAATCGTCAGTATTCGATCTCGCTTCAAACTCCAGTACCCATCGAAAACTCTTGTTCGGTTCAGGTTCTGTGGTCTCCGTCGCGTTTTCGGCACTGGGTAAATTCGCCTCGAACGTAGAGACGTTGGCTTGCAAGGTTCCAATTTCGGTCAATTCGATATCGAGTTTAACGGGAACCGAACGCTTGGCTTTCTTGTTGTCCATCTTGAGAACCGTTTGCAGTGCGGGCATGGTAGTCATGGACGCAGAGTCAATCTCCACCAGATCACCCGGACGGTCTGTTAGTCGCGTATTGCTCGATAGGATCTGAAAGCGTACAGGTTCTCCTATAGCCAAATCGAATACCATATTTTCCAGGTGAAATCGTTCGCCTGCATGGGCGCTCGATGGCACGATGCAAACCGCTTGAGGAGGAGCCAGGCTCACTTGTAGGTAATAGGTTCTAGCAAGTGTGGCATCAATTCGGACCCCTTCCCCACGGCGAACCAAACCGTAGTACGCAGCTCCTTGGGCAACAGCCAGATCCAAACGATTGCCTTCTAGACAACCCGGTGACCAATGCTGTTCGACAGGGGCGAACCACGCTTTGATCTGAGCCAGGATCGCCTCGCGAACTTGTGAAGACTCTAATACGCCCCCGTTGAACAACACCCAATCTGGTCGAGCCAATTGCAGGTCGCTTTGATTTTGTTGTTCTTCGCTCCGGCCTGCGAGACGATGATCCCAAAGAAATTCAGCGAGATTCTTGAGAACGTTTGGTTCCGTGGCATAAGGTAGCCCGAACTCTTGGAACCCCTCAGCTTGTGGTACCGGATGCGCGTCGATAGCAACAGACCCAAAAAATCCCTCTAGCAGCAATGCCTTGGCCTGCTCCAATTCGACGTTAACACTCTGGAACTTACCAATGAGTCGGCTCCCCATAGATGGAAATTTAATCGCAATTTCCGTTGGCGGCGTCTCGCCAAGAAATCGTTCTTTAGCGTTGCGACACTGTGATTTGAGCACATCCCACTGCCGTGCTGTAAGCCTGGACTGTCCCGAGCCCTCGCAAAATTTTTGCTCTATGAATTTGGCTAAAGCGATGTCTAAGTTGTCCCCGCCTAACATCAAATGTTCGCCAACTGCTACACGATGCAGCCCAAATGAAGCTTTCAGTTCTTGCTCGACCGCTTGGCTGATATCGGTTTGTGCCGTCGTAGATTTAGGACCGGGGGTTGTCGTTTCTGTTACTCGGATAAGTGTAAAGTCGGTTGTCCCACCGCCAATATCACAAACCAGAATCGTCTGGCCTGGTTTCAGCTTTTCAGTCCACTTATCTCCATTTCGTTCTAGCCATGCATAAAAGGCTGCTTGTGGCTCTTCGATCAAGAAGAGCCGATTGATGCCTGCTTGTTTGGCTGCAGTGATAGTCAATCGACGCGCGATTTCGTCGAATGAGGCGGGCAGCGTCACAACGGTGTCTTGTTCGGAGAGAGGATGCTGCGGGAACGCACGGTCCCAACATCGTCGTATATGTTCTAGATATCTTCGGCTCGCTTCGACAGGTGAAATTTTTTGTACATCTTCGTCTCCTCCCCAGGGAAGCAGATCGCTTTCGCGATCAACCATTTCGTGGCATAACCAACTCTTGGCAGAGGAAATTGATCGGCCGGGTAACTCCGCTCCTCTTTGGCGAGCCATCACGCCGACCACGGAAGAAACACTACTCGAAGAAAATAAATGCTTGCGATCTACACCAGATACTTCGCTATCGAGTAGTTGATAATGAAACGAGGGCAGCGTGTCAGAATCCGCTGTGGTATTCGCATCTATCATCTGTTCGATGCGAAATGTTCGGACGCGTTTGTCTGAGCTCTGTGAATCGATATATGCGACGGCGCAGTTCGTTGTTCCTAAATCAATACCGACAATGTATTTGCTCGAAACAGCAACAAAAGCCTTTTCTAAAGTGCTAAGTTCTGCACGCGAGGCAGAAGACAGATCTTCAGTTGACACTTTTACACTTCTCGCAAAGCGCCGATTTGCATCTCGTTAAGAAAGTCTTGATAGGTCTGGCGAAGCCCCTCTTCGAGGCCAATCTTCGGGGCCCAGCCAGTCGATCTAAGTAACGTGGTATCGGTAAGCTTTTTAGGGGTGCCATCTGGCTTCGACGGATCGGTAAGGATACGTCCCGAGAAACCAACCGTCTTGGCGACCATGTTGGCCAATTCCCATATGGTGATGTCGGTGCTGGTTCCTACGTTTACCCAGTCCGGTGGATTATCGAGTTGGCATAAATGGACGATCGCATCGGCCAAGTCATCTACGTGCAAAAATTCTCTTTGCGGAGTTCCCGTGCCCCAGATCGTGACCGATTCGGCACCGCTCTGTTTCGCTTCATGAAAACGGCGGATCATACCTGGCAAGACGTGGCTGTGGTCAGGATGATAATTATCTCCGGGACCATATAAATTGGTGGGCATAGCCGAATGATACATGACCCCATACTGCTGACGAAAGTATTGGCAGAGTTTCAGTCCTGCGATCTTGGCTAATGCATAAGCTTCGTTCGTTTGCTCGAGCGGGCTTTTCAGTAGTTCATCCTCTCGGATTGGTTGCTGAGCCATGCGTGGGTAGATACAGGTGCTACCTAGAAACAGAAATCGCTTGACCCCATTCGCGTAACTCGCGTGGATCGTGGCGAGTTCCTGTCGCAAATTGTCCGACAGAAACTCTACGGGAAAGGTTCTGTTGGCATGGATACCACCAACTTTGGCGGAAGCGAATATGACGGTCGCGGGCTTTTCCGATTCAAAAAATTGGAACACGGCGCGTTCATCACAAAGATCCAGTTCCTTTCGGGTTCTGGTGATAACCTCGACCTTGGGCTCTCGCTGAAGTCGTCGGCAAACGGCGGCGCCGACCATGCCACGATGTCCTGCTACGAATACAGGTGATGGAATCATAAAAATGGTAAAAAAGAGGAGGTTCCCATAACGCCAAACTGGCTTCGTCAGCTCGATGATGGACTGTCTATCGACGAACACCTAAATGATTCTAATCCACCCCACGCCGTTTCAGAGGGGGTTCTCCCCTTTAACCCTGGGGTTTTTCCTGAACGAGGGGGACCCATGACTCTTCAACTTCAGCAATATCTGTAATCCTAAGGCCGAACTTGTCCCCCACTTTGACCACTTCACCATGGGCAACCACGCGATCGTCGATTTCAATACTAAGTGGGGTCTCGCACGCTTTGTCAAACTGAATCATGACGCCAGGCACGAAGCTCAAAATGCGCTCTACTGGCAAGCTTTTCTTCGCCAAAGTCACGGTAACGTCGGATTGGATCCTTAGCAGGCTTTTCCAAAACTCAACCTTTGCTGGGTTTGCGGTCGTTAATGGTTGGCTTTTTTCCGTCGGTGCGCTCGCCATAAATCAACCCGATTTGCCACACTCACGTGTTTCAAAAACCACTCAAACCCCAAAACAACCTCACCAAGGCCTTACCTGGTGACGTGCGTAGCAAATCCCGAACTGCTACTCAATCGTTTATCCTCGGCAACTTAGATCGATTAAGTTAAACGGAACTCGGTAAAATTTGAGATTTGGGTATAATGTAGTAGTTCTACGTAGACCGATGATTTTCCCATCGCCCTATTCCCGTACCGAGAATCAACTCATGTCAGTTGCATCCCAAGCCTTACCATTCGCTCCCTACCGAGAACTGAGCAATGAGGTCTTACGCGAACGTATTACCGCAGCCAAACGAACACTGGGCTCGAGTCTTTTGATTCTGGGTCACCATTACCAACAGGACGAGGTAATCGAGCACGCGGATCTGACCGGCGATTCCTATCAATTGAGCAAAATGGCGGCCGAAAGCCTCGATTGTCGGACGATCGTTTTTTGTGGCGTGCACTTTATGGCAGAAACCGCAGATATTCTTGCGAATCGGGACGAAAAACTAGCCGCGCGCGCCGGAGCATACATTCCGGTCGTGTTGCCGGATATGGCCGCAGGTTGCTCTATGGCAGATATGGCCGCTATCCGCCAAGTCGAATCGGCTTGGAAGCAACTTTCCGAAGTCATCGACACGGAAGACATGACCCCGGTGACCTATATCAACAGTGCCGCTAGCCTGAAGGCGTTTTGCGGCCGGCACAACGGAATCGTGTGCACTAGCAGCAATGCCAAAGCTGTTCTGGATTGGGCTTTTTCGAAACGAAAGCGAGTCTTCTTCTTTCCCGATCAACATCTCGGACGCAATACATCGCTCAAGATGGGGATAACCAATGAGCAGATGCCTGTCTGGAATCCGCACGAAGAGGTACTAGGGGGAAACACTAAGGAGGCTATCGAACAGTCTCGCGTTGTACTCTGGAAGGGGCACTGCTCCGTCCACCAGATGTTCCAAGCGGAACACGTTGATTCGTTTCGTAAGCGAATTGACGGCATCAAGATCCTTGTTCATCCCGAGTGTCCACAAGAGGTCAACGACATCGCGGATATTTCAGGCTCGACAAGCAAGATCATTGAAACGGTCCGGGCAGCACCCGCTGGGACTAAGTGGGCGATTGGGACCGAATTGCATTTAGTTAACAGACTTAAGAAGGAACATCCCGAACAAGAAATACATTTCTTGTCTCCTCTCGTATGCATGTGTGCCACCATGTATCGGATTGATTTAGCCCACCTATGTTGGAGTTTGGAAAATCTGGTCAACGGCACGGTGGTAAACCAAATCAAAGTTAGGGAAGATATCGCCAAGTGGTCACTCGTCGCTTTGGAACGAATGCTGACCGTGAGCAAGTAACCGTCAGATTATTACGAGTGCCGCACCGCGAAACCTCACGTGTTGAGGCCTCAATATCCCAAGCCGAACGCGTAAGTGAGGGACGGTTCGCAATACAAGCCCGAAAGCGCGAGGTGAGGGATTGCCCTGTTCTAATTCAAGCCTAAATCGCGCGAACCGGAGATGCGATCCCTCGCATGCGATTGGGGCCTAGGGGGATTGGGGTTCAGGTTGCTAATGCTTCGGGGGTGTTAACTGGCATGCTGACCCCTTTGCTCGCGCAGCGGGCTGGTAATACAAGCCCGAAAGCGCAAGGTGAGGGATTGCCCTGTTCTAAGTCCGGCCTAATCCTCGCGAATCGTTGATTCGAAAATCCTCGCATGCGATTGGGGCTAGGGGGATTGGTGTGCGACGGGCTAATGCTTCGGGGATGTTAACCGGCGTGCGATCCCTTTGCTCGCGCAGCGGGCTGGTATTGCGAATCGACGTCTCTAGCGAGACTTGTTGCGGCCTACAAGAACTGCAAGAACTTTTGCATGAATCAGTTCTTGGCAAGATGAATCCTGATGCCTTGGATCTTCATGTCGGGAAGTGTGCGTTGCATGTGTCGGAGCGCTTTGACTTTTTGGTACTCGAGCTCGGATCGCACGATGTCATTCGAAGCGAAAACGTGAAGCTGACCTCTTTTGATTTGCCCCACTTTGGATTGTGAGCACAAAGCTTCGCCGACCGCGTGGAGCCATTCCTCTTCGATAAGTTGGCGGGATTGCTGAGCGGCATACCCTTTCTCCATCATGACTCGATCCAAGATCGAAGAAACCGACTTGGGACGTAGCCGCGACGGCATCGGTTTGGGAATTTGATTGAGATACATGGCTTCTTCATCAAACTCAGCACTCATTTGGACATTCCTCCGATGAAAAAACAATCGCGGTTCACCAGCCTCAGGCTTGGTACTGCTGAGCGATTGCGGTC
Source organism: Pirellula sp. (assembly GCA_046318795.1). Lineage (GTDB taxonomy): Bacteria > Planctomycetota > Planctomycetia > Pirellulales > Pirellulaceae > JBKCUI01. The sequence continues at coordinate 63 of JBKCTT010000069.1, read as the reverse complement.
GCGCTGGAAAAGAGATGACTATCCCAACGCGATCTTAATCGCTTGATCCAAGTCCGCTTTGAG
>JBKCTT010000068.1:0-2847 GCA_046318795.1 Pirellula sp. | reverse complement strand
TTGCATCGTTGGTAGCTACTCAGTCATGCTCCCACTGGGATAAACCACAGTGGTGAGCCCATGACCGAATTCGGTGCAACAAAGTGCTCGAAAACGGTATCTCATGGCTTGCTTAAGCCCCGATCGGATCGCTAGGAAAACGTAAGCGTCCACGACAGGGAGGTAGCCTGGGACTACATTGCTTGGGCTTAGATTTACTTGCGTTTGAGTTTGGCGGCCAGGACGCGGCGGGCACGAGTTAGCTGCTTCCGGTCGGACTTGTAACGACTTTCTTCTTCTCGATACGTACGAATCGCCTCAGGATGCTCCTGTTTCCAAACGTCCGGAAGAAGCTTCGTGTAATCCGTCTCCCCCGCTAACAAGCGATCCAAGACATCTTTCAAGTACTTCCATACATCGAGACTATGCCGCTTCGCGCTACTCACGATGGTCATCAACCTCGCGGACCTCTCGCCTGATGCTACGTTCGCCACGAATAACCAATTCTTCCTACCCAGGGCGACTTGCCTCATAAGTTGCTCGACGCGATTGTTGTCGATTGGTATTTGCCCATGGCTTGCATACGTCTTCAGCGTCTCCCAGTTATTGCGAAGGTAACCCAATGCACCCGCTAAGTCGGATTTCGGAAGCACCTCGGAATCGGTCAGACTATCGACATACTTCTTGATCACGTCCAAGATCTGTAACGCATACTTCTGACGATGCTCTAAGCGAGCCTCCACGCTCATTCCCTGTTCGCGCGCATTAGCGTCGTAAAGACCTTGAATCATCTCAAGTAGCTTCTCGCGGTGGGTATTCCCCTTCGTAACGTCGTAAACCGTCCGACGCGCATGCGCCCAACAGGCAGCGAACGTTAATCGATCGCTGTTATGAAGCACTACCGAAGTATTTCCTGAAAAACAATCCCCTTGAACGATGCAACTGCTCTCACGGAAGAAGTCATCGGGGCCATCGCGATGCCGAGAGATCCGAAAGTCAAAGATGTTGTAAGGCGATTGATCCAATCCTCGGTAAGCCCACATCTTGCCAACGATGCTGTCTTCACCCTTCGCCTTGGCTTCCCGGATCTTTTCAATTAAACGTTTGAGCTTCAAGTCTCCAGGCTTCTCTTCAGGGATCTCGCGAGGCATCAGCATGCGGCAACTGCTTTCGTCCAGCCCGACTGCTGAATCCTTCTGAACTCGCTTGGCCATGAAGGCAACCAAGCCCTGCAATGCAAAGTCCGCTTGCTCGACGAGGTTCTGCAAGGTCGAGCGACTGGGAGTCCAGCCACTGCTACCAAAGATATCGGTTTGGCGATACAGCGGCAGATGCATATCGAACTTATGAACCACGATCGCTGCTGCGACGCTGGTGTCATACTTGTTTCCTTCTACTAGCCCTGTAGGCCGTTCGGCAGAAACTACACCGTGCTCTTTGCAACAGGTGCAAGCATACTTGGGATACTCTGTCACGCGACGATAGAGCTTGGCAGGCTCATAAACAAGCGTTTCGGTTCTGTCGTAATCGATGATTGCCATGGGGCCATGCTTGGGACAGACTCGGTCTTGTTCCGGGACATCACGCAATTGTTTGACTTCTGGCAGATAGTCAGGCAGTGCCTCGCTCTTTTTTTTCTTTGGTTTTGACTTGGACTTCGGTTCTACTTGCTCAAGCAATTTTTCAGCCTCTGCTTCAGCTTCCGCTCTAGCTTGCTCGAGTTCTTCTTGCGATTCAAATGGGAGCCATGGGCTGCCGCCGGGCGAGATATGCTTCTCTCGCTTCTTGTGCATCGACGCGATCATCTTGGAGAGCTTGAGGTACTCGGTCTCAAACCAATGGAGCTTGGTTTTAAGCTGCTCGTTCTCTTTTTGCAGCAGTTCAACTGCTGAAAGTGAAGCGGAAGAATCGAGATTGGTAGAGGTTGCGTCTTGCATGCTGGATAGTACGTAAGAACCAACAATTGGGCTCATGAAAATAGAGAAAAATACGAGAAGAAGTATAACGATTTTTTGAGTAAGTATCACGTTGCAGAACTCTTCGAAACATTGGGTTGAACGTCAAAGCGTTTACGCCGTTTGATATTCGATACGTCGATACCGGTAAGCAACATGGAGAGCTGTGCATGGTCGATGATAAGACTCTTTGAGTTCTCGTCGACGAGCGGTCTTTGGATACTTCCCGACTCCAGACGCTTCATGAAAATCGCAAGCCCATCTCGATCCCACCAGATGATTTTCAATCGATCGCGACGACGATTGATGAACATGAAGTAATCGCCCTGACGAATATCGCGAGCAAACTCTGATTGGACGATCGCATGCAAGCCGTCATAGGAACGCCTCATATCGACGGCCTGCATATAGAGATAAACTCGTGTAGTAGAAGCAACAGCCAGCATCGCAATCTCTCTCAATCACGAACGACTAGTTGCTTAAAGCCTGATTCCTGATGTTGCGTGGCCCACGCGAGCACGGTGTTGATCGCTTCGAGCGAACGGGATTGGAATTCGATCTTGATTCCACGAGCTTCGATGAGGAAGCGGACGCCGCTTGCGTCCGCTTCAGGCGTTCGATTCGAAGGGACGCAAGATGTGGGGGAAGGCAGGCTTGTTTCAAGCTTCTTTCGCCAATAGTTGAAGACTTGTACGGTAATCTTCTCGTTGCGGCAAAACTGAGCGATGTTTAAACCTGATCGTCGAAAGCGATCGAGGCGAGAGGCCCATAGTTGAGCTTTGGCAGTGTCGTTTGTCATGTTCGGTACTCCGTCGGTTGGACTGGGCAGCCACCACGGCCGCGATTACCGAACACTACAACCGAAATCAAGACCGCGCCGAAGATGAAACGACTGGTTCTGGTGTACGCTTAC
>JBKCTT010000067.1:0-50267 GCA_046318795.1 Pirellula sp. | reverse complement strand
TGTCGAGTCTTTTGAGGAATGACGACCATGAAGAGCGTAGACCACGAATCACACGAATAACACGAATGAGATAGATACCCGGATTGAACTTTTCCAATTTTTCGAAGAGTTGCCTGAGTGCGTCTAGTAGAAGGTCTGTTCCTCCTCGTCCGAATAAAGTACCAAACCGATGGTTGCGTTATCACCGGCTAATTTGAATCAGTCCTCAAAGGTTTGAACATATCCAACCATTTCACTAACATCGCGGTGACGGTGCGAAAGTTTTCCAATTTTCAGGTCGCTCATCAGGAAGCACTTCAGTAGTTTTAAAAGATAAGATCGATGTAAAAGTCGTCATCATAAAAACGGATATGCTTTTGATGAGTATCAAAACAGAACCTTTTACCGAGTTCCAGGAGAAGCGATTTAAGGTTTTCGATAATCGCTTTCCTTTAAATGGATTGTTTACTAATCCGACTAGCTTGCCTATCACATACGAAGTGCTAGGTTTTATTCGGTTGGCGAATAGAGAGACTTACCGGCATGCACGAGCAATTGAGACAATTGCACTAATATGTGTCGAAAGGGAGAAGTTGGGTTTTGTTTATTGTTGGGCAACTGGAGCGAACGTGCTGTCGGTGCCGGTTTGGGAGACTCGCAAAAGCACTAAGACCGGTTGGCTCTTGTTGTCATGCGTCAAACTATGAAAAAATTCAGCTCCAATCCCCTTGCGATCAGACGTCGGACCCAATACCAAAATCTCTCCAAGCTGAAGCTTGCTCTGGATATCCAACTCCGGAAAATTCATGAACTCCCGCTCGGATATGTTCCGCAACGCCGCTTCTCGTACAACCACCTTGCTCCGCAATTCCCCATGCTCAATCTCCGGAGAAAGCATAATCTTGGCCGCGCTATGACTATCCGGTGATGCATTCAACTTGAAAAAGAACCGAGGACGCTCCAACTGCTTACCCTTGAAACCATCCTGATTGTAGAAAAGTGTCACGCGATCGTTCGTTAGATCTCGTAACGATATCTCCTTGATACTGTTCGCTCGGCATCGAAGATGATAGGACATCGTCTTGACATCCGCCGCCAAACCGGTCTGCTCCATCGTGTCCTGAGATTGTCGCTCACCTATCTCTCGAATCCATGTCTCGAGAACTGGTGGCACAATCGATAACTTGCCAACTCTCACCCCGTTGCTATCCAGAAGGATTCGCTGCTCGGGCGCAAGTATCTGTTCGTCCGCTAGGCGCCACAGCTCTTCCAATCGCATCGTCTGCTCAGGCGTTAGACGCATGATGATCGTTTCGATGGCGACGGAATCACTCGACATCGGCGGGGTCTGTATCCCCGCGCGGATAGGAGGTGGTTGCTCACCCGATGGCTTCCATGTGGCACATCCCGCGAGCAAAATCCATCCAAGCGCTAAACTTATTCGCTTGAATGCAATCATCCTTACTTTCTCAAGCCGTTAACTGGCGGAACGGCAGCAGAACCAGGAACAGGGTTTTGTGGAACGATACCGTTAGGCTGTCCAGGCATTGGCTGCCCTGCTGGTACGTTCTGATATACGTCTGCAACAGACTGTCCCGTTGAGATAGGGGAGTACTCTTTGGTCTCTTCTGTCCAACCCGCGGGCAGCTGCAATGGAATAAACTGCTGGCGAAAAACTAGCTCGTTGAATTTTTGTAACAAATTCGCATCGCGAACCCTGTTTGAAAATTCAAAATATTCGCGACTGTCTGTCAACGCCAAGCCAGGTTCATCCACGTGGTCGGTCTGGTATTTGATTAATGCGAGTGGCAAAAACTCCTTGCGATCCAAGAAGATCTGAACCTTGGAGTAATTCATGGCGTCTTGCTGAAACTTTGGATAAGCTTCAATCAAAAATAAATCATTGTTCGGTTGGCCGTTTGCTTGAGCAGGTGGTTGCAATGCACGAACCCAAAAACGCTCTTTTACCTTGACTTTCTCAATCCCAAACAGGAAGGGAAGCGGTGTCTCCATAATGTTCTGACCACGCAATTCCGTAGGTATCACAAAGTGAGTCACCTTCTTGTTCACACGATCATACTGATGGATAGTCTCTCCATCGCAGATCCAATAATCTTGGTCGAGTTGTTCCGATGGTAACATTTCCGGTTGGCTCGCTTTGTCCAGCTTGCCCGTCAATGCGATAGCCATATCCACCTTGTACATGCCTTTGTCAGGCTTCATATAGCGGATGACACCTTGTGAGGCTTTGTACTTGATCTGTCGTATGTCCAGACCTGTCTCTTTAGCAAGCTGCTGGACGAACGGGGCGTTCGAGTTGTATTCAAAGAGTTTAAAGTCGCAGGATAGTCGCTCTAAGTTTTTGGTACTTTTCTCCCAGTAGTCCAACAGTTGATCCACATACTGTTGCTCTTGAGGCGAAATTGGATTGTCGACGTAGGGATCTTTGGTGACGATGAGCTTTGAGCTGTCTTGAGAAGGAACGCCTACGGGCTGCCCCTGGAGCAATCCTGGATTAAGATTCGGATCGAGTTGCGGCCGTGCTTGAAGAGGATTACCCGGCTGTCCTGGTTGTTTGATTGGTTGGCTAGCCTGACCGGGCTGACCAGCATTGCCCGAAGTATTGTACCCATTCTGCGCGAAAAGCCCGCAGGAGGACCATGCAGCCTGCAGTCCTAACGCAACACCGATCGTACGAATCCAAATCTTCATTTTGTCGTGTCCATGACTTGGTCTGATTTCATTCCAGCACGCAGAAAATCGCGTTGCCGAACCTCAGAGCGTTTTGGTTGTTTGTTTGGTCCTACTAGGTAAGAGCAATCCTCTACTCATTGCCTAGACCACTCCGAGTCGCGAGATTAGCAAGTTTAAAAGCTACGACCTAGATCGAATTTTCGGATTGTACCGATTTGGAAGAGCTTAACTGTCAGAAAAAAGAGGGGGATTAAGGCTAGCATTCCAATGTAGAGGTAGACTTCCCATGAAATCCTTGTCTCCTCGTCGCATTGAACAGCTCATGGGCTTCCTGGTTCCCACTTATTCTCGAATGCCTCAATTACCCTCCGTTAACTCGATCCCAGGCAGAATCGATTTTTGCTACGATGCACAGCCTCGGGACATCATGCCGTCCAAACAAAAGCCGATTGGTGTTTTGCACATCATCAACGGTGAACATTTTTCCGGCGCAGAACGCGTTCAGCAACTACTTGGAAAACGGTTACCGGACGAATGCGTCGATCCCTACTTCGCATGTCTAAAACAAGGAAAATTCCGACAAAACTGCGGACTAGAGGAGGAGCGGGTCTTTATCGAGCCAATGCGTTCTCGGTTGGATTGGCAATGCATATCGCGTATTACTTCCCTCGCCCATGAACTCCAAGTTGAGGTACTGCACGCTCATACGCCCCGCAGCGCGATGGTCGCTAATGTAGTCGCCGGAAAACTTGATTTACCTTGGGTGTTTCACGTCCATTCACCAACCGCGCGCGATTCGACTCGTATGCTATTAAACCGGGTCAATGACTTGGTAGAACGAGCGTCGCTATTAAGCTGCAATCATATTATCACCGTATCGAAATCGTTGCGTCGTGAGATGCTCCGGAGAGGTTATGATCGTTCGCGGCTCACCTGCGTTCCTAACGGCGTTCCCTCCCAAGAGCCCATTGATCCCTTTTCTCGTATCAATCAGGAACATTGGCGCCTAGGAATGGTTGCATTGGTAAGACCTAGAAAAGGTATCGAGGTTTTGCTCGATGCACTGGCGAGAACACTAACAAGTCATCCGAACATATCGCTCGATGTGATTGGTCCATTTGAAACACCTGAATACGAACAATCGGTCAACAAACTCGTCGATTCGCTAGGCGTTCGCGATAACGTACGCTTTCTTGGTTTTACCAACAATGTGCCCGAGGCGATGAGAAATCTCGATGCCATGGTTCTTCCGAGTCTTTTTGGCGAAGGTATGCCGATGGTGGTCTTGGAAGCGTTGGCTTTAGGGGTGCCGGTTATTGCGACGAAGGTAGAGGGAACACCGGAGATCGTTCGCGATGGTATTGAAGGATTGCTCGCTAAGCCCGGTTGTGCCGCATCGATATCGGCGAAGATTGCTCAAATGGTTCAAAGTAGAAGTGAGTGGTCTCGCATGAGTACTCGTGCCTACGATCGGCACCAAGAAAAGTTTTCCGATGAGCAAATGGCGAAAAGAATTGCCGCGGTTTATCGTAAGTTGATTGATCCGGTTTCGTAAGTAGCACCGGCCGTGTAGCCGAAGTCGCGAAGACTTTGGAGTGAATACCGGCAAAGTGTCCAATCTGTGGCCAGATCGGCTGCCAAGCGAGCCTACACGGGCTTAAGTCGTGTTTGTTGCTGGAATAACGCGGCGGCGTAACCAATTTCGTCGAAACGCTCCTGCGAGTGCTTCATCATCGTTTCGAAGTCCCCTGAATGTTCAGCGAGATCAATCAGAGAAGGGGCAATCCCAAAGGGCCTCATACCTCGGGGCATCTTCTTGATCAAGAATTTCATAGCATCCCCCGTTCTACCAACCCTCGCCAATAAATCAGCATACGTTTCAATCGCAATCGTTCCGTGTTCCTCGGGATCGAGTGACTCTGCCTTTTGCAAAAACTGCTTCAGTGCGACATCGACATGCTCCCCTAAAAGTGCGCGGAAGAAAGCGATCGACATGGGATAGAGGTCCGCAAAGGGTTCGTCACTCGCGTACTGATATTGAGGATGAAGCCGTTTACCGTAATTAGCTAGATCCAGAGCCAATCGAAGCGTCTCATGGTTATCCAAAATTTTTGCAAACCGAACCGTCGAAGCCAAATGGGTGGTATCCAAGTGATAGGCTCCATCTCTGAGCAGATTAGGGCGACTTTGGAGCAGGCCCTCAAGTGTTGTCTGCTGCCGTTCCGGATGCTCCGGCCCCCATGACTCGCGTCGCTCCAGGTCCGATTTCAAACTATTCAAAAGTTCGTTATGAACGTGTCTCACCAATGCTTCAACAGCGGCTTGCTGATCCCCCCGTCCGTGCATGGAAACTACACTGTCGAGCATCGTAATGGTGTTGCATGTACCTCGCATAGAAAGGGACAGTTCCGTTCCCCATCGAACATCAACTCCCTCATGAACGAGTAGCCCGAGAAAGGTATCGAGGTTATCCTGCGTGACGGCGATATCTCGCATTGCTTCGCTGGTCGCCTGGCGATCCCCAACCGCGCGCATGTACATCCAGCCCTCTTGTAATTTGCCCTGCTTCAACAGAGCCGTACCAACTTCGCGACAGGCTTCAATTAGTTTTTTGTCCAAAAGATCCTGGATGTCGTCCGAGATGGGATCGGGGGTTCCGGTGGAGAGGTTGGTCGTGTTAACGGCTGGCAAACCTAGCTCTATTCGGTGCTGCATCTTGAGTGCTTCAAACAACTCCGGATAGCGACCTGCAGAACGCATCCGGTCGGCAACCAATTGCGCCGCAGCGAGGGGACCTGATGTCTGAGCGGTTTGTTGAAGCTGTTCAAAAAATGACGGACTCACAAATTCTCCATGCGTTAGACCAATTCAACATTGCAGTATGTTAGTCTAACCGGAACAACTCATTTCGTCATTGGGCAACCGTGTAGAGCCACAAACCGCAGATGATGTTTATCATAACCCGAAGCCTAATCAGGGGAATTCGCCTGGCCATAGTCCCACGCAAACGGGCTTGTGCGTTAAAGGTAGGTTAGACACTCTTGTCCGACGTTGGCGCGAACAAACGGGGCAGGAGTGCCCATTTTTCCTTGGCTAAATCTCTCGTATCGATTTAGTAACAAGCCCTTGTGCTGCGGGTTGGGATTTGGGTAATTCTCAAAACAAGGTTATCTCCTAGTTGTGGCACTAGAGCCCTGGCTTGGGGGGTTTGGTTGGTTTTTCCCAGGAAACAACACCTTTTGCGGCTACTTTACGGCGGTAAACTTTACCGCCGCACGTCACCCACATCCAATCCCGATCTGGTCCGCCAAAGCAAACATTGCTCAAGAACGCATTTTGAGGTTTATTGAGGATTTGATTCACTCGACCGAGCTGATCCAAAACCTGAATACCCAAGGCGGTTGCAACGTACAATCTACCTTGGTCGTCCATCGTCATGCCATCAGCCGAACTCTTAGATGCTCCGTGAGGAATATGCAAATATCCGTACTCCTGTTTATGCAGCAGGGATCCGTCGGGCTGGATTTGGTAGGAGTACGTATGGATGGCGTTGGAATCGGCTACCAATAGTAAAGATTGGTCCGCCGAGAGGATCAATCCGTTAGCGAATCCTAACCCTTGGTCGACTTCTTTTTTAACCCCGTCAAAGCTAACATGAAAGATCTTTTTGTTGCCTGGATCGGTGTAGTAAATGCCTCCTGAATAAACAGCCAGATCGTTACAAGGAGCATTTTCGACGATCACCTCTTCCGTCCCATTTTGGTCGTATCGCACGATTCGTTGTGATTTACCTTGGGCTGCGTATAGTTTCTTATCGGGTCCCAGCATGAGGCCGCTGGCCCCTTGGGAGTCCTCCACAAACACCGAGACGTTAACCTCATATCCGTTATCGCGAGCTACGTAAATTTTGGAGGTTGGCACGTCCACATAATAGACTTCGCCATCGCTCCCTACCGCTGGTCCCTCCGTAAATTGGTAGCCACTAGCAATCAACTCCCAATCGTGATCGGGAATGATCAGATTAACGCGTGCATTGGTTGGGATGCTGGCCTGTATTGGTTTGGGATAATCCTTCCACAACCATCGAAGAGCATCAGGCATTATCGCGGCAGCTTGTTTCCCGTTGTGTCCACCCTCACCCCAAACATGATGAACGTCGTATCCTGCGTATTGGAGAGCGGAGAGGAGTTGCAAATTGGCGATCCACCAACTCCCTGCGTAGATATCAAGGTCGCTCGAACCATCTTGAAGAAAGATCTTGAGGGGTTTGGGTTCTGTTTTACGAACGAGCGTCGCGACTTCGTCTGCCCCGCGCAGTCCGACATAGGTGCCAATCGTACTCAAAACACGTCGAAACTCATTAGGCCGTTCCCATGCAGCATTGAACGCGCAAATCGCGCCGGATGATGCACCGCCAATGGATCGATCGTTGGGATCTGTGCTGAGGTTGTACGTACGGCTTACTTCAGGCAGAATCTCCTCGAGAAGAAAGCGCGCATAGCGATCTCCTAAGCTATCGTATTCGAAACTGCGATTGAACCGAGGTTGCGCATCATCGGAGGTGGCGGGTACGACTCCATGGTCGACGAAAATGCCAATCGTTACAGGCATCTCGCCTTGGGCAATGAGATTGTCCATCACTACCGGGAGCTTCCACTCTCTGGCGCGATTGATGCCATCTTGAACAATAAACGTACAAGCAGGCTTATTGGGATCGTATTGACTCGGAACGTATAGATAGTAATCGCGAACGGTCCCCGGATAGATTTTGCTTTTCCAAGTAAACGGGCCTTCGACTTTACCTTCGGGAACATTCGGTTTCTTGACCGAATCGGGATGGGTTTCGTACGACTCATCCTTTTGCTGGGGCGAGCCCAGGGCCGACTGGCCAGGAAGACACAGGACGCAAAAAAGCGTACACAAAACGTATCGGCAAAGGTTACGACTCATAATAACACCAGTCAACTTAAAACCGGGGAGAGGGATCAGTCTAAAGGGAGGCAGTATCTAAGGGAGGGGCCATTCGCGGAGAGGCCCTGGAGGGACAAAAATCTAAGCCGCATGTTGGTGGTTTGGCATCCGGAAAAGGATGGCGATCGGAATTAGTAGTATAGTTAGCATGATGAATACCGATGAGACTGGCCAGCCGAGAAAAATCGACACTTCCAAAAAGATTTGATAGAGAGGCCCCGCGAGCATTAGGCCAACAAAGTTTACAAGGTTCATAGTCCCGATCATTCGCCCTTTCGCCTCAGCAGGCGGTCGGCTTTGCATGAAGACTTGAATCGGTAGGATAAAAATGGCAGCGAACATGCCGCAGAAAATGAGGCCCAAAAGCGCTCCCCAATAACCGAGCAAATGGTCTCCACCTTGTTTCCAAAGACCTGTTACCAGCAGAGACAGAATCATTCCGATCGTCCCTGAAAGAACTTGATAGGTGGCAGACTTGCGTTTGAAGACAACGTTGGCCAAAACAGATCCGATGATAATCCCGATAGCTAGTGCTCCGGTAAGAACGCTAGTCAAGGTATCACTGGTCAGTTGGAGTTGAGCTTTACCGAGTGCGTTAACTGTTGGCATAACGACGCCAGACACGAGCCAGAACGCACTGGAAACAATGAGTGCGGCCAGCAACGGTCGATCTTGCCAAAGGAGTTTGCGAATTGATGCACTGACTCCCACATCCTCCCAACTGAACTGGACCTCAGGCTGAGCGGGTCGCGTATAGCGAATAAACAAGGATGAGATCGTTCCTGCGATGGCGATTCCAATACAAATAAGGGAACCGATCCACAGGTTGCTAAAGTCTTCGGCTCCCTCTGCATTACGAGTCGTAAGCATGTCTTTGACCCAGCCTGCAAAGACCACTCCGAGGATGATGGCCAAAAAAGTCGACATCAAAATTAAACCGTTAGCACGAGGCAAATCCTCTTTGCGAAAGAGCTCAGGTAATGCTCCGTATTTGCCTGGTCCAAAAAACGCACTCTGCGTCCCCATTAAAAAAAGGACGGTCCACGTTCCCACAGTTCCGACGCGCGCGTATTGCAAGAAAGCAAAAAGCGCCAACAACATGACCAGTATTTCCGCAAACTTACAGAGGACGATGATCTTAGATTTGCTGAATCGATCCGATAGATACCCTGCAAAGCCACTCAGCAAAACAAAAGGCAAACTAAACAGTGCAGTAGCCCAACCCTGTGTGTCTTCGCTCACCTGGCCTGCGACAGCGGTGATCGACATCAGCAAGACCATTTGTTTGTAAAGATTATCGTTAAAGGCCCCTAGGAATTGTGTTACGGCAATGCCCCAAAAAGATTTGTCAGACAAAAGCTTCGGCAGTGTTACGTCCTGGGTATTCGGAATTGAGGTGGAAGTGGTTTCGGTCACGGATAAGGCCCTAAGGAACGAGTACTGCAATGATTTTCGAGACTGCACAGAGATAATTGGGCTGAGCAATTCTGTGCAGGGCAATTTTGGCAGGGCCGAGAAACTCGAACTCATGGAGGGTTCATGCTTGCGGAACCCAACCCTGTTCCCTGCAGAGACAGATTGTAACGATTACTTTATCCAGGGTGATCGACGCGAGCCCCCTCACGGAAAAGAATTTCAACGTGTGAAACAGTCTCCAATTCCATTATCAGATAAGCCAATCCAATCCCGCCACTTCGCCTCGATCATGGCCACGAAAACTTGACCATGCATACCGAGATTACCGGAGGCGATGCCGTCGTTTACCTCGATGAGAAGGGTTTGCCCAGAGGCGGTAATCCCCCAGTCCATTCCAAATACAATTGGTCGATTCGTATAGTTGTTGATCGCCGCCAACATCACTTCACGGTCTGGATATCGTAGAACATCTCCTTTGGTACGGGACAAGTGTATGACTTTATCCCGAAACACAGAGGCCCGCCATTCGGAAACAAATTCCACTTTCTGCTGAGCTAAAACGGGGGTCTCGTTTGCCAGCGAAGCGGACGGGATTAAATCCCTAAGGCCATAAACAATGGTTCCTTTGAAAATGCGTTTGGGATCGAGCGGTCGAATATGAAAGGGGTTAAATCCGATTTCCGAATCCACTTGTTCGCGGACTTGCCCGAGCGTTGTCTCCCAGGTAAACCGACCTATCCAAGGCATCAAGCAATCCGGGAGCTCGAACAAGGGAGGTTCTGGACGATGGAGTCGGCGAAGAACCATACGCATTACTTCTGGAATAGCGTACAGAATTGTCTCGTCCTGAAACTCTTTTAGGGTGGGATCGAGGAGCCCAGAAACTAGGTCCGCCAACGAAAAATGCGTGATTTCGTAACCTCGCTCCCAGAACCAATGCTCTGCATTCTGCAATACGAGGTAGGAAGTCGAATCGGGCCGGAGGTGTTGCAAGAATACTTTCATCGCATGCGTTCTGGCTAAAACCTAACCAAACAGCAGGAAAAACCGATCCCATTGGTGCTCCGATCGCAATCTACCGGCATTTTTCCCCCACACTCTCGCAGGCTGCCACCTCTCCCCCGACAGCCAAACGCACTCCAGGAGATGAAAAACAAGCGAAATCGGAATCTTTGCTCCAAATTTCTACCGGGTTCCACCTTTTGCTCAAAAATGGGCTGGGTACGATTTTCTATGTGGATTAGTCTCATGGAGCCGATTGTAACCAATCCGGCCAATCCGCCCCAGTTCGTTTCGATTGTTGACCAAGGAAATCTCTCTTATGTATTGGAAAATCAAAGCGACCTTAGCAGTCGTTGTTGGTGGCGTTGGCATGTCAGGTTTACAAGCTCAAGAAAATGTTGGAGGCACAGTGCAAAAGCCGGCTCCTATAATCGTTGGAAATCCCCCTAAGCCGAACGCCTCCACGAGCGATATAAGCTACTTCATTGGCTTTGACTTTGGCAGCAGACTCTCTGGCCAAAAGTTCACGGACAAGGAACTGGATATCAAGGAACTGACCGCCGGTATCATGGATGCATTGGCCAAGAAAGATATTCGACTCACCGACGATCAAGTAAACGCCTGCGTCGCTTCACTCGAAGCCATGATGCAAAAGAAAGCTGCCGAAATGCAACAAGAGTTCCTCGAACTCGCGAAAGCAAACTTGGCAAAAGCTAATCAATATCTCGAAGAGAACAAAAAGAAAGACGGCGTCCAGACCACGAAAACTGGCCTGCAATACAAAGTGATTAAGTCTGGCACTGGCAAACAGCCTACTGTCGCCGACGAAGTCATCATTCACTACGAAGGCAAGACCGTAGACGGAAAGGTTTTCGATTCTTCGATTCAAAGAAACGAACCCGCTCGATTTCCGGTGCAACGAGTTGTTCCAGGCTTCTCCGAAGCTTTGCAAAGAATGAAGGTTGGAGATAAATGGCAAGTCACCATTCCGCCAGCCCTCGGATATCGTGAACAAGGCTCTCCGCCAGCCATCGGCCCTAACGAAACATTAATCTTCGAGATCGAATTGCTCGAAGTGGTGAACTAGTGACCGTGGCGGGTTAGTATTCTCGTCGGCATCGGAAACCTTATCGGTTTTGGCCGAAAAAACACGAGGCCCAGCAGAAAGTGTTGGGCCTTTTTTGTAGGCATTCTCCCTCTGTTGATGTATGGATAAACAGCAATATTCCTCCAGACTAAAGCCTTATAAACAAGAGCATTTGGTTCAATTCTGGGATAAACTCAGCGATGATGAGCAATCCCGCTTGGCCCAGCAAATTGACGCCATCGACTTTGATCTGTTAAGCGAACTGTCGGGCAAAAAAACTCAACAAATCGATATTGCGGAGCTAGCTGACAAAGCTCTCCCCCCCAAAGCCATCCGGCTCGACTGCACCGAAGAACAAACGCGATTGGCTCGAGAAGCGGGTGAAGCTGCAATCCGAAGCGGCCGCGTTGGAATGGTGCTTGTCGCAGGAGGCCAGGGGACTAGACTGGGATTTGATCTACCGAAAGGGATGTTCTCTATTGGACCGTTATCACAGAGAACTCTGTTTCAAATGCATGTGGACTCGCTACGCGGAGCCATGAAAAAGTATCAATGCGAGATTCCTCTCTTTATCATGACCAGTCCAGCGACGGACAAAGAGACGCGGACGTACTTCGCTCAGAATGATAATCTAGGACTCCCCTCACACTTGCTTCATATCTTTCAACAGGGGGTTATGCCTGCGGTCGACGCATTGAGTGGGAAAGTCCTCTTAGAAACCGAATCACAAATCGCGGTGAGTCCGGATGGTCACGGCGGTATTGTGGATGCGATGAAAAAAAATGGGATTCTCGCCAAGTGTGAAGAAAAGGGGATCGCGCATCTGTTTTATGCGCAAGTCGACAATCCATTGGTTACCGCCTGCGATCCGCTTTTGATCGGACATCATTTACTGAGCAAATCGGAAATGACCACGCAAGTCGTCAAGAAGCGATTCGCGAAAGAGAAAGTTGGCAATGTCGTCGCTGTCGATGGAAAAACCCAGATTATCGAGTATAGCGATTTACCCAACGATGCAGCAGAACGCCGCAATCCAGATGGTAGCTTGGCATTGTGGGCAGGGAATATTGCGGTTCATGTGATAAGTTGTGACTTTTTGCAAAGATGTAGCGACGATGCAGCATCTTTGCCCTTTCATATCGCTCACAAAGCCGTCCCCTACATCAACGAAAGTGGCGATCGAGTAAAACCGTCCCAACCAAATGCATTCAAATTTGAAAAGTTCGTCTTTGACCTGCTCCCCAGAGCTTCCGTCGCATTAGTCGTCGAGGGAGATGCTGCGGAGGTTTTTGCTCCCGTAAAGAACGCTGACGGGGCCGCAACAGACACTCCATCGTCTTGTCGTACTTCACTGAGCCAACGGTTCAAGCGTTGGTTGGCTGCCGCAGGAGTGGAAACCGACGAATCGACCACCATAGAGATTCATCCTCTGTGGGCGTTCGATGTAGACGATGTAAAGGCAAAATTCTCATCTCCTCTCAAGATCAATGTCGACACATACTTTGCATAACACAAAACTACCAAGACGTTTTGGTTAAGCCCGTTCGTTTCGAGTAAGATGGAACGGCAGAGACGCTGTCAAAATGGATCAATGAGGGTCGGTGCCGATTATCGTGGAGCACCGCCTTCCCTTCCTTCCCTCAAACCACACAGTACCGAGTATATGTTGCACGCAGTGATTATGGCCGGTGGTTCAGGAACTAGGTTCTGGCCTGCAAGTCGACAAGTAAAGCCGAAGCAACTGCTCAAAATGGGCGGGCAACGGACCATGCTTCAAACAACATTTGACCGCTTGAATGGACTAGTCTCGAGCGAACATGTACTCGTCCTTACGAATCAGCAGTTGGCAGAGGCTGTTGTTCATCAACTACCAGACTTGCCACTCGAACACGTCGTAGGCGAACCATTCAAGCGTGACACTGCACCTTGTATTGGAGTTGCCGCGTCATTGGTCAAAGCAGCCGACCCGGACGGCATCATGATCGTAATGCCATCAGATCACGTTATCGAACCACGTGCCGAATTTCATCGCGCCGTTAAAGCTGCGGTTCAATTAATCGAGTCGGATCCTAAAAGAATCGTAACCTTTGGGATTCGGCCCAGCTATCCTGCCGAATCATTCGGTTACATTCAACGGTCGGAACCAATCGCCTGTCAGCCTGGTATCGCGGCCTTTGGGGTGGATCGCTTTCGCGAAAAACCTGATCGTAAGACAGCAGAAGAATACCTTGAAGCCGGTACGTTCTACTGGAATAGCGGGATCTTCCTTTGGAAGGCGTCCACGATCCTAGATGCCCTCCAAGAATTCGAGCCCGAGATGTATTCTCACATTGAGAAAATCGCTAGCGGTATCGGCACTCGGGATTTTCCGAATGTATTTCGCGACAACTTCGAAAAGATAAAGGGCAAATCAATCGACTTCGCCGTTATGGAACGATATTCGAACGTTGCTGTAATCGAAACACCGTTCTCATGGGATGACGTCGGCAGCTGGCAGGCCATGGCACGCCTTATAAAACCGGACGAATTCGGGAACGCTGTCGATGGACCTTACCTGGGAATTGACTCCGAGCAAATGATTATCCGCAGCGAAGCAGACCACTTGGTCGTGACCATCGGGATGAAGGAGACCATCGTGGTGCATACCAATGATGCGACTCTGGTTGCCCCCAAAACGGAAGAAGAAAGGGTGCGCGAAGTCGTTAAACAACTGGCAGAACTGGGCCACCAGCAGTACCTATAATTGCTATAATCGACTCCACGTACAAGCGAGCGACTCGAGTCTCTCGCTAAGATGTTCTTCGCCCACGGCCGACCTATTAGCCCTGCCTCCCCAACCCTAAGAAGGGCCCTCCTCATGAAACAGCTTTTCCTGTCGCTGGTGTTTTTTGCATGCTCATCGTTAGCCTGCCTCGCCGATAGACCCAACATTATCTTTATCTTCTCGGATGATCATGCTCGACATGCGATTTCCGCTTACGGATCAAAAGTAAATCAAACTCCTCATCTGGATAAATTAGCAAGCGAGGGGGCTCGATTTGAGAATGCATTTGTAACCAATAGCATTTGCACGCCGAGCCGAGCCACACTTTTGACCGGTCAGTATTCGCACAAAAATGGTGTACCGGTCTTCAATCGCTTCGATGGCTCGCGAGACCACATGGCCAAGCATTTGCAATCGGCCGGTTACCACACCGGTATGATCGGCAAGTGGCACTTGGGCTCCAACCCCACGGGCTTTGATCGATGGATTGTTTTGCCCGGTCAAGGGGCGTATTGGGACCCTGTATTCTTGGTCGATGGTCAGAAGATGACGATCCAAGGGCACTGCACCGAGATCACGACCGACCTGGGAATTGAATTCATCAAGACGCGGCCTACCGATCGACCTTTCTTTCTCATGCTTCACCACAAAGCTCCCCACCGTGCGTGGGAGCCAGACCTAAAGAACAAAGAAAAATTTAAGAATGCATCCATTCCTGAACCCGACACGCTGTGGGACAACTACACGACTCGACCTGCCGCATTGCCTTCTAACCAACAAACCATTGCACGCGATCTTTCCCGCCGCGATCTAAAATTGACACCACCCCAGGGACTAAAAGGCCCTGAGCTAAACAAGTGGTATGGCGAGGTTCCCATGGAACTAGAAATTGATGGAAAGATGCTGCGAGACGAAGAACTTGTTCGCTGGAAATATCAGCGTTACATGCAAGACTATCTGGCTTGCGTCCAAGGTGTCGATGATAGCATCGGTCGTGTCATGAACTATCTCGATGAAACCGGCCTATCACAAAACACAATCGTGATCTACACATCGGACAACGGTTGGTATCTGGGCGATATGGGCATGTACGACAAGCGTTTCATGTATGAGCCGGGACTAAGATTGCCACTCATCATGAAAGGCCCTGGCATCAAGCCGGGCACAACGCCGCGTGAAATGATTCTCAACATTGATTTTGCCCCCACGATTCTTCAACTGGCTGGCGTAGATGTACCCAGCTCTATGCAAGGAGAGGGAGCGATGGAAATCCTACGAGGAAAGTCTCCTACCAACTGGCGAAAATCGATCTACTATCGCTACTATCACGATCCTGGACATCACAACACTCGGGCGCATTTAGGTGTTCGTACCGAAACCCACAAACTGATTTATTACTGGAAAGAAAATCAGTACGAACTGTTCGATTTGGTCGCGGATCCCAACGAACAAGTCAACCTGCTATTCCAGAATGGCGCAGTGAAAAATAAAACTGTGAACGAATTATTTGAGCAGCTCAAACTCGAACTCCAGCGATTGCAAGAGATCTACCAAGACGATGGCACCTTTGCCGATCCCGCGACGTGGCCCAAAGATGGCGTCGACGGTCCATTCCCGACGCACAAACCGCTTGGGGTAAAGACCGTTGCCGAAGCGATCTCTTTGTCATCTACAAACGCAGATTGATACGCGACAAAGTGTGCCGAGCGGTTTCGAGCAAAGTTCAGGTACATCAGATCGTGAACACTAGTACCGCGAATTGCAGTCAACATCGAGCATCCGAGCCATCCTAAACGGCCGGACTTTAGCCCGAGAAGCAAGTTACTGCGCAGCTTCAAAACTGACGCTGCGGGTTGGGATTTGCTGATTCTCCAAACAATTGTGCGTGACTATTCGTCTGTCACACATCCTTCGCTAGCTGTCTTCACATTCTTGATGTATTTGAAGAGCGTTCCTCTAGTCGCTTTGAGTGGCGGCGCTTTCCAACCTAGTTTTCTAGCAGCAAGTGTCTGGTCATCAACTGCGACATCCAGTCGATTATTGTCGGCATCAATAGTGACGATGTCTCCGTCTTGGACTAAAGCAAATGGACCTCCCAGTTGTGCCTCAGGGGTGATATGCCCCACGATGAATCCGTGAGAACCACCCGAGAATCGTCCATCGGTAAGCAATGCCACGTCCGACCCCAGGCCAGCCCCCATAATGGCAGAGGTCGGAGTCAACATTTCAGGCATTCCAGGCCCACCTTTTGGCCCCTCGTAACGAATCAAGATAACATCACCCTTGGCAATCTTCTTTTCTTCTAAAGCCTTTAGCATGAGCTCTTCGCTATCGAAGCATTTTGCCGGCCCAACAAACTTGAGCCCCTCTTTGCCAGTGATCTTGGCCACCGCTCCTTCGGGAGCGAGGTTACCGAACAAAATCTGAATGTGACCGGTTGGTTTAATCGGTGCAGAGACCGGTTGGACGATCTTCTGGCCTTCTTTCAGTCCGGGAAGAGGCTCTAGATTCTCTGCAAGAGTCTGGCCGGTTACCGTCATGCACGAGCCGTCGATAAAGCCCTCGGCGAGCAGATACTTCAGCACAGCTGGAGTACCACCGATCGAGTGCAAATCCTCTTGAACAAATTTCCCTGAAGGCTTCAGATCGGCCAAGTAAGGAACCCGATCGCTTACCTTTTGGAAATCGTGCAGCGTAAGATCGATTCCAACACTTCGAGCCATTGCGATCAAGTGCAACACTGCGTTGGTGCTACCACCAAGAGCAATTACGATAACCATCGCGTTCTCAAACGCTTGACGAGTCATAATGTCGCGAGGTTTGATATCAAGCTCCATCAAGTTGCGGATCGCCTTGGCAGCGCGAGCACACTCGTCAATCTTGGCTGGATCTTCTGCTGGGATCGATGCAGAATAAGGCAACGCCATTCCCAAGGCTTCGATCGCTGAAGCCATCGTGTTTGCTGTATACATGCCACCGCACGCTCCCGCTCCTGGGCAAGAATTTCGAACGATGTTCGCTCGGGTCTCCTCATCGATTTGCCCAGAGATATATTGCCCATAGCACTGAAAAGCGGAAACAATGTCCAAGGAATGGCCGTTCCATTTCCCAGCGCGAATCGTCCCACCATAAACCATCAAAGCAGGACGATTCAATCTCCCCATAGCTATCAAGCACCCGGGCATGTTTTTGTCGCATCCGGGGAGGGCGATCAATGCGTCGTACCACTGCGCTCCCATGATGGTTTCAATCGAGTCAGCGATCAAATCACGCGATTGAAGGGAAAACGACATTCCCTCGGTTCCCATACTAATCCCGTCGCTGACACCGACGGTATTAAATCGCATGCCGACCAATCCCTCTTTGACCACTGCCTTTTTGACTTCCATGGCCAAGTCGAGCAAATGCATATTGCAGGTGTTGCCCTCGTACCACACGCTTCCAATTCCGACCTGCCCTTTGTTCATGTCCTCGGGAGTCATTCCCGTGCCGTAAAGCATGGCCTGGGACGCACCCTGGCTCTTCGGTTGGGTAATGCGAGAAGAATACTTGTTCAGAGGTTGCGATTGCATGGTCAGGAATCAATCTGTGAAAACGGGGGGTGATTCAATCATTTATATGGTCTAGCTTATGCTGAGCCGAAAATGTGTTCGGCTCTTCGCATTTGCAGATTGTAGATTAACTCACGCCATCTGGTAAGCGTTAACTCCTCTCCGAAGAATATCGCCAAAACCAGCGAGATTGATGCGGTGCTGATAGTGAGTTGGTGTAGTAAAAAGCCTGCATGATTTGCTAGACTTATGTTCAAAGAAACTTCACCACCATTTCGTACTTGGAATTTCCATGACCGCAGCCGACAATCCGAAGCGCATCGATGTCCCAACCGCTGACACCTGGGATTTAACATCCCTTTTTCCGAGTGATGCGGCATGGGAAACGGCCCTCGGCGAATTCGAATCATTAATCGCGGGGTTCGAATCGTTTCGAGGCAAACTCGGGGAATCGGCTGAGACTATGGCGAATTGCCTAGCCTACGATAGCAAGATCGATCAGCTCTCCGAAAAAATCGGTGTGTATGCATCACTTAAGACCAGCGAGGATCAAGGGAATAGCCATTATCAAGGGTACATGGCTCGCTACTACAATATCGCGACCAAAGCTGGCCAAGCCGCTAGTTTCATCCGGCCCGAGATTCTTGCTATTCCACAAGAATCGCTGGAATCATTTCTGAAGTCTCCCGTCCTCGAACCCTATAAACTAGTCGTAGAACGGATCAATCGGTTCCGCGTCCATACACTAACTGAGTCAGAAGAAAAACTGCTGGCCATGCAAGGTGAGATGGCCCAAACAGCAAGCAAGGTTTTTCGCCAACTCAATGATGCCGATCTCAAGTTTGGTAAACTCAAAAACGAAAAAGGAATCGAGGTCGATCTGACCAACGCGTCCTTTAGTTCTTTTTTGGTATCTCCCAGTCGTGAAGTGAGGCAGTCTGCTTTTCACCAGTACTACGCTCAGTTTTCTGCGCATGAAAACACATTGGCGGCCACGCTAACCGGAAGTGTTCACACCGATGTTTACTACGCTCGCGCTCGGAATTACGCGAGCGCTAGGGAGTCCTCGCTATTCGCGGACAACGTCCCTGTTAGTGTCTATGACAATCTTATCGCTGCGGTTCATAATCACTTGCCATCCGTCCATAGATATTTCGATATTCGCCGAAGAAAAATGGGGATTTCGGAGATCCATCATTACGATACATATGTACCAATTTTGGCGGATCGGGAATCCAACTACACTTGGGATCAAGCAGTCGACGTGGTGATTGAGTCTCTTGCCCCCATGGGCTCCGACTATTGCTCCACACTCGAAAGCGGGCTTCGAGGTCGCTGGTGTGATCGCTATCCAAACCAGGGTAAACGAAGTGGTGCGTTTAGCAGCGGTACGTACCGAGGCGTCCCGTTTATTTTGATGAACTACAAACCTACCGTCTTGAATGATGTGTTCACATTAACCCACGAAGCAGGCCATTCGATGCATACTTATTATTCGTCTGCATCTCAACCGTTTCACTACTACAATTACACGATCTTTGTTGCCGAGGTGGCATCAACTTTTAATGAGCAGTTGCTCGCGAAGTATTTGATTGATCGGGCTCAAACCCGCGAAGAAAAAGCAGCCCTCATCAATCATGAAGTTGACAGCATTCGCGCGACTGTGATTCGACAAACCATGTTTGCAGAGTTCGAAAAAATTGTTCATGAAATGGCAGAAGTAGGCGAACCTTTAACCGTTGGATCGATCAAGCAGGCGTACCGTGGTTTGCTTGAGAAGTACTTTGGCCCCGAGTTTTCTATCGATCCTGAATTGTCGCTGGAGTGTTTCCGTATCCCGCACTTCTACAATGCCTTTTACGTGTATAAGTACGCTACAGGTCTATCGGCGGCTATCGCACTTTCGCGGCGAGTCCTGGGCGGCGGCCCTGAGGAACTCGGCGACTATATGAGCTTCTTACGAGGTGGATGCTCCAAAGATCCGCTCGACCTTCTGCGTGGTGCAGGCGTCGATATGAGTAGCCCTGAACCTGTAGAAACAGCACTCTCCGAATTTGGAAGATTGGTCGATGAACTCGACAGTCTATTGTAAATTGCCGTCGACGATACAGAGTTTTGGCGAACGTAAAAATGGGCACTCTTGCCCGTTTCGTGGCGCCAGTGTCGGAACCTTACGCCTTCTCGATTAGTTTCTCGACAACTTGCCCGTGCACATCGGTTAAACGAAAATCTCGACCGGCGTAGCGATACGTCATTCTCTGATGGTCATATCCCATCAATCTTAGGATCGTGGCATGGAGGTCATGGATCGACACACGGTCCTCAACGGCTTTAAAACCAAATTCGTCCGTTGCACCGTAGATGGTTCCTTTTCGGATCCCACCACCTGCCATCCATAGGGAAAATCCCCAATGATTATGATCTCTTCCTAGACTCGCCCCCGATCCGTCTTGCCCCATCTCCACTGAAGGTGTTCGTCCAAACTCGCTGCTGCATAAGATCAGCGTCTCGTCGAGCAACCCACGTTGCTTAAGATCAATGATCAATGCCGCCAAGCCTTGATCACATTGATTGGCAACATTACGGTGTTCCTGTTTGATATTAGAGTGGCTATCCCACGGTTGAGAATCGCCGTGCCACGTTTGTACAAATCGCACACCGCGTTCCACCAATCGCCTCGCCATTAACAACTGACGATTTTGTGGTCCGTCACCATACAACTTCAGAATATGTTCTGGCTCTTGGGAAATATCAAACGCTTCACTGGCTTCTGTTTGCATTCGATAGGCCAGTTCAAAAGATTTGACTCTCGCCTCAACGGCTGATTCACCAGGTCGCTCCTCAAGATGTCGTGCATTGAGTGATTGCAAAAAAGCGAATTGTTTCGATTGATCCTCCTCCGATAGCCGCTTGTTCTTCAGGTGATCAATAATCTTAGAGGGGTCTGTATTAGATGTGTCGATTCGGGTTCCCTGGTACACGCCTGGTAAAAACGCGGATCTCCAATTTCCAGCCCCTCCCACGGGCATGCCACCGGGACATAAAGCGACGAACGACGGTAGATTTTCATTGATCGATCCCAGTCCCCACGTCAGCCACGATCCCATGCTGGGACGAACTAAGCGTTGATCCCCCGTGTTCATCAACATCAGAGACATCTCATGACTTGGCAACTCAGCATACATGGACCGAACAACGGTCATCTCATCGACACACTTTGCTAAATGCGGAAACAAATCACTAACAGGAATACCACTCTCTCCATGCTGTTGGAATTCGAATGGGGAGGGTAAGGCGACTCCTGTTTTTCGCTCGGTCTGCAGATTTTCGAAGGGGAGCATTTGCCCTGCTCTTTTCGTTAACTCAGGCTTGGGATCCCAAGTATCAACCTGTGAAACGCCTCCGTTCAGAAACACATGAATGATGTGTTTAGCGGTCGGTGGAAAATGAGGCGCGACAAAGCCACTTGATTTCGCCGCCATCGCATGATCGGCTCGCGATTCGCTCGCGAGTAAATCTGCAAAAGCCAAACCACCGATGCCCATGCCACATTTTTGTAGCCAATTCCGTCTATGAATCATTCTTGCACCTACTGATTTATTTGGCTGATTAATTTGGTGTTCGACCGTTTCGCATTCCGAGAGACACTAATCCAAAAACAAAAACTCATTCGACGCTAACAATGCATGTGATAGTTGTGTCCACGCGGTCTCGGGGTAACTCGCTGGATTGATCGCTCTGTCATCCTGTTTCACGTGCTCACGCAGGAAACTAGCCACGTCATCTAACTCACGATCCGTTGGATTGCGCCCCAGAACGCGGCGAAACAGATCTTGAGTGCGGGCTCGCCAATCCTGTGGAGATGTGACTTGGGTTAGACTTGCGAGCTTTGCTGCCCGATCTTGGATAAATTCGGAGTTGAGAGCAAACAAGGTTTGTTGAGGAACGGTTGTTTCTGGCCTCTTGGCCGTGCACGCGTTTGGATTCGCGCTATCGAACGTGCTCATCAGATTGGCGATGATGTCTCGATTGATAAAGCCGTATATGCTGCGACGAGGTACTACTGGCATGGCATCGAGATCGATTGGCCTACCACCCTGCGTTAAATCCAACTCTTCGCTTACCGACAGCATCGCATCGCGCATCGATTCGAATTCCAATCGCTTGCGAGGCATTCGCCAAAGTAAAAGATTGTCAGGATCTATACGTCGAGCCTCTTCCGATTCGATCGCAGACTGTCGATAGGCTTTACTGTAAACGATCTGCTTGTGAAGCCACTTTAGAGACCAACCATTATTTTGAAATTCGTCCGCCAAATAATCCAATAGCTCGGGGTGTGTAGGCGGTTGCCCCCGAGTCCCAAAGTCATCAGGAGTTCGTACCAAACCAACTCCAAAGTGATTCTGCCAAGCCCAGTTGACGATGACTCTCGCGGTCAATGGATTGGACCGATCTGTAATCGCATCCGCCAGCCCCAAACGGCGTTTGCCGCTTTCGAAAGTTTTAAATTGGCCACGGTCAATCGCGGATAAGAATCGAGGCTGAACCTGCTCGCCACGCGACAAAGGATTCCCTCTTAAGAAAACGAAAAACTCACTCGGCGTTGGATCTTCTCGCAAGACCATAGCGCGGGGTGGCGAGCCAACAGCAGAGAGATGGAGCTGATGAATACTGCCTCGTTTAGCGGCAATTCGATCACTGACCGTTCTATTGGTCAGCCCCATGGCATCGACATCCGAAATCGAAAAGGGGGACTCAGGACCATAAAGATGCTGCCTCAATTGGCGATATACAGGACTATTGATGGTTTGATGTTGAGCATGTTCATCCGGCAAGACTCGCTCGGGAGAGGACGCTTCGTCCGATGCCTCCGACATGGCTTTCAACCAGTTTCGTTGTGCCTCGGTAAAAACAGTTCCATATACGGCTGCGACCTCACTCAATGATCGCGGCTTGCTGGCGAGGAGTGCATCCCAAATCGGTAGATTGCGTTTTGGCAACTCGGTATGCAGGGAATGGATTTTTCCCGGCTCCCTTTCCGATTGTTCTATTTCTTTTGCCATTTGAGCCAGGTACTCATCGCACCTCTTGGCAAACTCCTCCGGTTCTAGCTTGCCCCAAGAATACATTTCTAGCCAAGGTCCGAACACTGCGTCGTCGCGTTTGAGCTTCGAGAGATACTTGATCCAGCGATTCAGGATAATCGGGCGAAGGTCATCGGTGCGGTAAGACAGAAAGGCGGTCGAAGTATCTGCTTCTGTGGCCCCCTTGGCGATTTCCCCCAGATAAAGCCCCACCTGCATTCGCATGCGCCCTCGCAGCACTTCCGCCTGTTCGCGGACAAAGCTATGCAACTCTAACTCCAAAGTCTGCAACTGTTGCAGATAGTCTTGATGTGCGGACTCATTCTCCCCTCCACCAATGACCGGTAACTGTATCGGCGCTTTTGACGGCGCGATGGTCGCGTACAATGCGTAGTAGTCCTGTATCGTAATCTGGTCGAATTTATGGTCATGGCATCGCGCACAAGTAACAGTCAAACCCATTAATCCGCGCGTCACTACATCGATCTGGTCATCGAGCGTGTCGTGATAATTACGGAACTGCATTCCAACAGTCAAAAAACCTAAAGCAGCCAGAGCGGGATCATTTTCTGACAAACCCAAGTGATCTGCTGCAATCTGCTCTCGGATGAATCGATCAAAAGGAAGATCGTTGTTCATCGCCCGGATCACATAATCACGATAAGTGTAAGAGAACGGAAATTTCGTAAACCCGATCGCGGCTCCACCATGGGTATCGGCATAGCGAGCGACATCCAACCAATGCCGCCCCCATCGTTCTCCATACTGTGGACTTCTCAAAAGTCGATCAACGAGATTGTCCAGATAGTTTGGCGAGACATCATTTTCAAATGCTTCTACCTCTTCCCACGTTGGTGGTAAACCAATCAAATCAAAACTAATGCGACGAATCAACTGCTGCCTGTTGATCTCAGGAGAATAATCGAGTTTCGCTTGATGAAGTTTGGCTAGTAAAAATCGATCAATCGGCGTTTCATTCGCGTCGAACTTTGGCAATGTGGCTAACATCGCTTGGCTATCTTGAATTGGCTCAAAGGCCCAGTGGGCCGAGTATTTTGCTCCCTCGCTTATCCATTGACGAAGCAGTGCAATTTGCTCTTTGTCTAACCTCTTTCCCGTTTCAGGGGGTGGCATAACCAGCGTGGGATCCTCAGAGCCAACACGTGTCAGCAATTCGCTGTTATCAGGCGATTCCACATCGATCGCAGCGAGATGCGCATCGTGCTCCAAGTCTAATCGCAGATCGGCAGCCCTTTGACTGGCGTCAGGACCATGACAATGAAAACAGTATTCCGCCAGGATCGGTCGAATCGATCGGTTAAAGTCGACGTCAGCGTACCCTGTTAAGCTGAGTACCGCTACGACGCAGCAAGCCGCAAAAGAACAAGCGACGGCTCGAATATAGTAAAACGATTTCATAGTGACTCGGTCTTGGGTGGGGGACGTTGCCGAGGGGAGGTTAGGAAAGACCCCTACCATTTTACGCGTTTTTCTGACCGGAACGTACTTCAGATGTGGGAAAATTGCTACTTCTCGCTAATTGTCACCAACTTCACCCTCCCCAAAGTTACGGCGATTGTCGATTTAATCGACTCCTGGTCGAATCGCGGACTGTCGACGGTCAGAAGTGCCCATCCTAGGGTCGTTGAACTAGCTACGAAAAGAAATCAGGCTGTTGCCGCTCGGATGATGTTGTCTTGCGTAGCATCTTTACGATCGAACATCGCCGCTTGCCGACCCTCATTCAAGACCATGATTCGATCGCTCAGCGTCAAGACCTCAGGTAGCTCGCTGCTGGTCACGATAACCCCTAGTCCTCCTGCACAGAGCTCCCGAATGATGCGATAGAGTTCTGCTTTCGCCCCGACATCAACTCCTCTAGTTGGATCGTCAAGCAAAAGAATTTTCGGTTCTGTTAGGAGCCATCGTCCGACGATGCATTTTTGTTGATTCCCACCACTCAAACCCGTGATGGCGGCTCGCAATCCGGCTGTTTTGATCTTTAACTTATCCACCATACGATTGCCGAGATTGTTTTCCAATCGTCGGCTTAACAATCCGCTGCTCCGAGCTTCCCAAAGCGAGCACATGGAGATGTTGCGTCCTACGTCCATGGCTGGGAACAGCCCCAATCGCTTGCGGTCTTCGGTCACCAAGGCGATTCCTTGTTTCATCGCTTCTGATGGGTGATTAAACCGAACTTCTTTGCCGTCAATTTCAATGGTACCTGTGGGACGAATGGTCGATGCACCAAACAATGATTCGAGTAACTCCGTTCGACCAGCTCCCATAAGGCCGGCGATCCCTAGCACTTCGCCACGACGCAAATCGAACGATATGTCTTTCAAGCGATAGCCGCGTGCATGCCCAGGCCATGCCAACCCAAGATTTTTGACCGAGAGCACGATCGGTCCTGGAGTCCGCTCGGAGCTTACCCCCGTTTCGAGAGCGAGCTCCCGCCCTACCATGCTTTGGGTGATTCGGTTGGCATCCGTTTCTGTCGTATTTACGGTTTCGATAAATCGTCCGTCTCTAAGAACCGTAATCCGATTCGATAACCGAAACACTTCTTCCATCTTGTGCGATATATATACGATGGTCGTTCCGCGAGCTTGTAGTTTGTCGATCACTCGATACAACCGTGCGACCTCGGATTCGGTCAGCGCACTGGTTGGCTCGTCCATAATAAAAAGCCGACTATTCAAACTAAGCGCCTTAGCAATCTCCACCAATTGTTGGTCACCGACCCGCAATGCCCCGGCGCGGGTTCGGGGGTCGATATTGCATTCCAGATCTCGGAGCAACTCCGCAGCTCGGCGGATCATTTGCTTTTCGTCTCGAAATCCTAAGCTGTTCCTGGCTTCGCGGCCTAAGAAGATATTGGCTGCGACCGACAACTGCTCGACTAGATTTAGCTCTTGATGAATGATGCTGATTCCCGCACGTTCAGCATCCCGCGTTCCTTGAAATCGAACCACTTCACCGTCGATTTCAATCGTTCCATCGTAGTCGGTGTAGACTCCGGACAAGATCTTCATCAACGTGCTTTTACCGGCACCGTTTTCTCCGCATATCGCGTGAAGCTCTCCATCTCGGAAGTCAAAGCTGATATCTTTTAAGGCCTGAACTCCCGGGAACGACTTCCCGATACCGAGCAGCGAAATCATCGATTTCCTCGCGATTCGATGAACTTCCAGCCGCCGAGAATCACGACAACGACGGGAATCGCGGCCAAGGCGAAGCCCGGCCCTTTGGTTGTTAGCATTAGAAATGCGGTCGTAGCGGACAGAATCCCCACGGACCAAACACCCATCCAACCAGGAAAGATCTTGCGGCCCGATGCGCGAAATTGATTGAGTTGACTAAAGGTAACTGCGATCACGACTACCAGACCGACAATAAGGCCCTCCCAAATGTCTGCCCCGGTTTTGATAATCTTAGAAACCGAGTCGATAACAATCCTGAGAAACAAAGCACCGAGCAATGCACCGCTCACGGTTCCCACTCCGCCCTGCAAGCTACACCCTCCGACAACAGCGGCGGCAATCGCTTTTAGCTCGTGCCCTTGGCCTTGCGTTACCGGAGCCGACACCCCTTCGTTCGCGAGATAGAACACGCCGGCTAAGCTGGCTGTCATGGCTCCAAAGACATACGAGAACCATTTGAGTCGATCGGTCCGAATGCCACTTAGCTTGGCCGCTTGTTCGTTGCCCCCCATGGCGTAGAGATGGCGTCCTAAAACAGTCCAAGACATGAGGATCCAAGTTCCCAACGCCAACAAACAGAGGATGACGATCCAAATCCAAACTCTTTCTGGGTCGGAGAACCATGTGAAGAACTGTTGCTCGACGACGATTTGAGCCTTTTTACTTCCCACTGCCGTAATCGTCGTGAACTCGCAAAGAATCCGAGCCAACGAACGCAAACCAACTAACGTAGAAAGTGTTGCCACGAACGGTGGTAATCCGATACACGTAACCAACCAAGCGTGTAACGTCCCGACGAGAAAACCCGAGAACAATCCAGCGCTAATGCCAAGCACTACGATCGACCATTCGGGTAGCCCTGCCGTGACGGTCCAGGTTTTTAGGGCCAACATCGTACACGCGATAACAGCGCCGCTAAAGGCAATCATCGACCCAGCGGACAAATCAATCCCCCCCGAGACGATAACCACCATAGCACCAAGTGCGAATATGCCAAGCAACGCCGTCTGCCTACCAATCTCAACGGCGTTCACTTGAGGATTGGTTATATAGGAACGATTGCTATCGAGCACTACGGTAACAGCCAATACAGCGAGGATGGCAATTACCAGCGCAATTTCATTGAATCGGATACCGAACATTAGGAACTCTTCAATCCGTATTTCGCGAGCCATTCCTTGAATTGATCAAGCGTCATGAATTCCACAACGTTTGTGTCAAAGTCCTCTTTGGTGAGGGGAGAACCGGTGTTCGGAACCACGACCCGCAAGCCGGTTGTGTAGATGTCACCGTTCTCTTGGTCGATGTTAGGGAACATCTCTTTTTCCGTTGCCGAATCATTCGTAACCATAGCCTTCATTAGCCTAACCGCTTGGTAACCCATATCAAAAGGGTTTTGAACCATCATCGCATCGATCAAGCCTTCTTCCATATCTCGGATCGCTTGCTCCTGAGCATCAAAGGTTACAACGACAGTCTTGTCCTTAACCTTGGCGGCTTTCACAGCCTTGGCGATAGCAGGAGCGTTGTAAGCCCAGATGCCGACCAGTGCCACCAAATCCTTTTGATGGTTTTGGATCGCGTTGCGAACGTTTTCTTGAGCGCGGCTCAAGTCGGTTTCGTCACTTACGCGATCGATTTCCTTGTACGCTTCCGTAACACCAGCATTGAATCCATCCATTCTTCGGCGTGCATTGTCGTTATCAGTGTATCCAACAAACTGAACATACCCGCCTTCGGTGACTCCTTTTGAACTTAATAGCTTTTGAGCCGCTTTGCCCAATTCTCGACCGGCGATAATGTTGTCAGTACCTATGTAATACTTACGAGTCGCGCGATACTTGGAATGAAGCATGTCCCCATCGACGGTAATGACCTTGATATCTTTGGCTTTGAGTTGCTCAAGTTCCGAGGCGATGGATGGGTTGTCAGCGGATATGGCGGAGACAGCAACGGCTGCGACGTCGCTCTGCGTGCCGATTTGACGAAGCTTATCAATCTGTCCTTTGATCGAGCCGTCTGGAACTTCCATCAATGCCTTGTAGCCAATTTCGGCGAGCCCCAGATCCTTGTCCGCAGTCTCGAGACCTTTTCTACAAGCGTCCCAAAACGGATCGTCAGTGTTGACAACAAAAATCAGTCGCTTGGTCCCAACTGTTCCCCCTTTGTCGGCAGAATCGGATGACTTTTTGTCACTAGGTTGGTTGCATCCAACTGCAAATAAAACTGTTGCCAGAGAGAATAACCATAACGAGTACATGTGTTTCATCGATGGACAACCTGCGTTAAAGACGCGTGGAAGGAAAGGTTCTGACACGAAACGAAGCTCTAATGGTAGTTTTACAACCCCTTAGTGACAAGCACTCATGAAGGCTCGAACTATTCGTTCCTCCGATTAGAATAGTGGGGAGTTATCGATTCATGCATTCCATGGTTGTTTTTTGAAGCGTTTTGACAACATTTCTTAGGGCAGCACCGCGTTTCATGTTAAAACGAGCAAGCTTTACGGGCAGCGACCACCACAACGGACAACAGAACTTTGATGAAAGAATCCGAAAAATTCTTGCTGATACACCTAACCGAAGCGGACGTTGGCCGGACTCTTTCCAATGTTCTCAAGGATCGACTGGCTGATCGGTCGTGGGGAGACGTGCGATCCGCCATCTTAAAACGCAAAGTTCAAATCAACGGAAACCTTTGCTTGGACGCGGCTCGAAAAATGACCATGAAAGATGTGATCAAGGTTTGGCGTGAATCCTTGCCCAAACCTGTTGAGCCGACCGCCATCAAAATTGTTCACGTCGACGATTTTTTGGTGGTAGTGGAAAAACCACCTGGTATCACCTCGACACGCCACTTTGAAGAACGAAATCTGTCCAAAGCGCGTCGTCAATTGCAGCCAACCTTAGAAGAGCTGCTACCCGAAGCATTGGTCCTGCATTTTCAATCGTTTATCAAGAAGCCCGCTAGTAGCAACCGGCGCGAGCCCATGCAGCGCAAGAATCACGAGACGATTCGACAGTATGAACACCGGATAAAGCGATACGCTGTTATTGCAGTTCATCGTCTCGATCGGGATACGAGTGGACTTATGATTTTCGCGCGTACTCCGACCGTCGCTGAATCGCTCGGACGCATGTTTCGCAAACATGAAGTTGTCAGAAAGTACCATGCAGTCGTCAAGGGACATCCAGCCGCCCAGACATTCGACAATATTTTAGTCCGTGATCGCGGTGATGGCGTGCGAGGCAGTAAACGAACCGAAGAAGAAGATCGGACCGAACAACGTGCTATAACTCATATCAAACCCGTTGAATCCATCGGAGATTATTCTCTCGTGGAATGCCAACTGGAAACAGGCCGCACACACCAAATCCGAATCCACCTCGCAGAAGCTGGCTATCCCCTGTGTGGCGATCCAATCTACTGCAAACTACCCAATGGAGAACGAATTGTTGATACGAGTGGTGCACCAAGACAAGCTCTCCACTCCGCAACCCTTGAATTTCGTCATCCAGTCGGGGGTGAGTTGCTCAAGTTTCGAATGCCTTGGCCGTCAGACCTTTATAAGTGGCTACAATCGTTACGGACCCAAGCAAAGAATCACTCGAAATAGAATTTGGATTCTTTACTACCAAGGGACTTACCCCGTGCAGTTGCTTTCGGAACTTACTCGTAGGGAGCTCTTACCCGTAAGAGCTGGTTTACCAAATCGTGATTACAAACGCTGAAATTGCGGCCGCCTTTGACGAGATGGCGGACTTGTTGGAATTGTCGGGCGAAAACGCTTTTCGAATTCGCGCGTACCGAAATGGCTCTCGTGCGATCGCCGAAGGTAGCGAGTCGATCGCACAATGGGTACGAGATGGTAAAGACTTGACCACGATTGATGGGATCGGTTCGACGCTCGCCGAAAAAACAGCGGTCCTAGTCAAAACAGGTGGATTGCCACAACTGGACGCCCTTAGAGAAAAGGTGCCTCCCTCCCTCCGCGACATCATGACGATTCCAGGCGTCGGAGCCAAGAAAGCCATGAAGCTGTACACGGAGCTTTCGATCAAAGACTTGGCATCGTTAAGGTCCGCTTGCGAATCAGGGCTTGTTGCAAACCTAAAAGGGTTTGGTGAAAAAACGCAAGCAGCCATACTCCAAAATATGGAGATCGCTGAAAAAGCAACGCAACGGCTCCTTATGGATCGCGCCGACGTTCTCGTAAGCCGAATCAAGACCTACATGCAAAGCTGCCAAGCCATCGGCAAGATGGAATTCGCGGGCAGCTACCGACGCGGTAAAGAAACCGTAGGTGATTTGGACTTGCTGGTGACGAGTTCTCACCCAATAGATGTCATGGACCACTTTGCCAAGCTCCCAATCATTATGGAGATTATTCAAAGGGGCGATACCAAAATGAGCGTCCGCGTGACCGATTCTTTTCAAGTCGACTTGCGAGTTGTTGAGGAATCGAGTTGGGGAGCCGCCCTCCAATACTTTACCGGCAGCAAAGAGCACAACGTACATGTGAGAGGACTGGCCAAAGCCCAGGGGCTCAAGATTAATGAATACGGTGTCTACAAAATAGATGACGAAACCCATTCCGTAGCAGGAAAAAGCGAAGAAGAGATTTATCATTTGCTCGGACTGCCGTGGATTCCGCCTGAGCTTCGCGAAGACCGGATTGAGTTTCTGCCAAACGCGCAAGAATGGATCGATGATTTAATTGAATTAGCGGATGTTCGTGGTGATCTTCACATGCACACCACAGCGACCGACGGGGAAAACACGATACAGGAAATGGCGACTGCCGCTGCAGCCCGAGGACTAGAGTATATCGCCATCACGGACCACTCCAAACGTGTTAGCATGGCACGAGGCCTCGATGAGAATAGACTGTTGCAACAGTGGATCGAAATCGATCAATTCAACCGGGACTCCAAATCTTCGTGCTGGGTCTTTAAGGGAGTCGAATGCGACATCCTGGAAAATGGAAACTTGGACATAAGTGACGAGTGTTTGGCTCAAGCAGACTGGGTCACGGCGAGTATTCACTATGGCCAGAAACAACCACGCGAACAGATTACGCAACGCATCCTGAATGCGATTCATAATCCAAATGTTCACGCTATTTCTCACCCGACTGGCCGCTTGCTCTCAAGACGAGAACCTTACGATGTCGATCTGAAAGCGGTTATGGAAGCGGCTAAAGAGCGGAATAAGATCCTAGAGCTTAACGCGAATCCCTACAGACTAGATTTGAGTGATATCCATACGTTGGCTGCCATCAAGATGGGCATTAAAATCGCAATCAATACCGATGCACACTCGATTTCGAATTTAGACTTGATGAAGTATGGTATCTTGCAAGCCCGCAGGGCTGGCGTTCGCCCTGCAATGGTTATAAATACACTCGCACTCCATGATATGAAAGCCTGGCTTGCAAAATCTTAAGCATGGGCAAAGAATTGCAACACTCATCGGTGCAACAGAGCGCTACATTATGAAAATTGGAATTTTTGGCGGTTCTTTTGACCCAATACACAATGCTCACCTAATACTGGCAGAGTGCGCACGTGAGCAATTGGGATTAGATCAAGTTCGGTTTGTGCCAGCAAAAATTTCGCCTTTGAAACAGGACAGACTCCCGATCGATGATAAACATCGGTCGGAAATGGTGCGACTAGCCATTAACGGTAATTCGTCTTTCTCGATCGATTCGCGAGAGCTAGATCGAGGTGGCGTTAGCTATACCATTGACACAGTTAGTGAAATGAAGTCCGAGCACCCTGAGGCTGAGTTTTGGTTGCTCATCGGCGCTGATAGTTTGACCGATTTTAAAAAGTGGAAATCACCTTCTCAATTGCTCGAACTATGCCAATTGGGTGTCATGGTTAGGCCCGACGGTAACGGCGCGATACAAGCGTTAGACTGGAGCGAAACTGAAGGACTACTCCCTGAAGCACTCAAACCTCGAGGGGTAGGTCGGGCGATTCTCGCCCCCACCTTGCAGATTAGTTCTACCGACTTGAGATTACGGTGTCGCGAGGCTCGCTCCATTCGCTATCAAGTGCCTGCGGCGGTCGAGGCCTATATCCGTCAGAACAGACTTTATCAGGCCTAGTCAGTATAACGATCTACTTCATGGTTTTCCGATAGATCAATGCACTTCTCATCGCCCCAGATTCAACTCGTTTGTCAAAGACAAAGCCGATTTCCTTTGCCCAATCTGTGATCTCTCGCTCGGAATAACAACGTCCTTGAGTAACATGCATGAGAAGAATGGAATACTCGGCCACGTGGAGAGGCCCTGTTTTGTCCTCATTTAAAAAGGTATCGTGCACTAACATCACGCCACCTTGCGTCAAACTCTCCCATGAGTTCCGAAGAATCTGTTTCACGGTTCCTTCGTTCCAGTCATGCAACACATTGGACAAAAGATGAATATCATACCCCTCTGGCCAGTTCTCATCGAATAGATCACCAGCGACAACCGAAACCCGATCGTTAAAGCCTCGTTCGGTAATAGCGTTGCGTGCAATTTGATCGACAGGGGATTTCTCAAGCACTGTCGCCTCGATACCTTGATGGTGTGCACATATCGAACACGCATAGACGCCTGAGCCCCCGGCCACGTCTAGTAAACGTGTGTGCCCCGAAAGATTGAGTTGCTTGGCCAACCCTTGGGCGAGGAATACGCCACGGCAATCCATCATCTCCGTGAATTCACGGGCGAACGACTCTGTCTCCATAGCTTTATGCCAGTCGTCATGATTCTTTCGGCTAGCAAAGTTCGCGGGTTTGTCGGTCCTCAAACACTCAAGTAAATCGCGCGCGATCGGTCGATCAGATGTTGGCGGAAAATATGGTCCGATATACCAAGGGGATCCTTTTACTAAAAATTCACGTGCCGACTGGGTAACGCTGTATACCCCTTGGTTGCAAACTAGCCAACCGCTTGCAACAAGAAACGTCATCAAAACATCAGCCGGTCGACTATGGATACAGAAAGTTTGGCAAATTGCTTCCAATGTTTGCGGCCGATCCGCGATCTGCGAAAACAAATCAAGACTTTTCAAGGCGACGATCAGCATGTCACTGGCATACAGAGCGTCCCGATGTCGAAAGATGGCCGTAGGATCAGTTACCGGAGCAGTCTTCAAATCGAACAATTCACAACCTCACTAGTCTATTCTGTTTTAAGGCCAACAATTTCACCGTCAGGACCGATATCGAGGAACCGAGCAGACGGGTTTTTGGGCAATCCGGGCATGAGCGTAATCCCCTCACATGTCGCAAGAACAAACCCAGCTCCTGCGCACAACCGCACCTCCTTAATGGGAACCACAAATCCGCTCGGCTGTCCCAAAAGTTTGGGATCATGCGAGAGAGAGTATTGTGTTTTTGCGACGCATACTGGCAGATTTCCATACCCCTTGCTTTCAAATCCCGACAACAAGGATCGAACTTCTGGCGAAACCTGAATCCCAGATGCCCCATAAACTTGCTTAGCAATGGTTTCTAGCTTGCCTTCGTAGCTCATATCGAGGGGGTACAAAAAGCGAAATGCAGAGGTTTCCTCGCAGGCTTCAATGACCGCATCAGCCAATTCCAAAGCACCGTCTCCACCTCGTGCAAAGGACTCGACTTTTGCAACTCGCGTCGCACCAGCTTGAATGGCTAACGATTCGATGAGCCGAAGTTCAGCATCGCTGTCCGTGGGGAAACGATTGATCGCAACGACAACGGGCACACCGAATTGTCGTAAGTTTTCTAAGTGTC
Organism: Pirellula sp.; assembly: GCA_046318795.1. Classification (GTDB taxonomy): domain Bacteria; phylum Planctomycetota; class Planctomycetia; order Pirellulales; family Pirellulaceae; genus JBKCUI01. Next base: position 16,740 of record JBKCTT010000067.1, on the reverse strand, counting down.
CTTTTAAGTTGCTGATGCCCTGCTCGAGCGCTGCGATATTCTCACGAAGTAAATCTTCTGGCAACGGTCGACCTGGTTTCACCTCAAACTGCCCGCTGTGATATTTGAGACCACGAACGGTACAAACCAAGACCTCAGCCGAAGGAGCGATCCCGGCAACACGGCACTTGAGATGGAATAGTTTTTCCGCTCCCAGGTCGGAGCCAAAGCCACTTTCCGTGACAACGTAGTCCGCCAACTGCAATGCAATTCGATCGGCAATAACGGAACTATTTCCATGTGAGATGTTCGCAAACGGTCCTGCATGAACGATTGCAGGAGTATTCTCCACAGTCTGCACGAGGTTCGGCATCAACGCCTTGCGCAACAAAACGGTCATAGCGCCCGCTGCACCAATTTGCTCGGCTGTTACCATCTCTTCCGCATGGGGCGACGTCACCACTATTTCTCCCAACCGTCGTCTCAAGTCTTTCAAATCCGTGGCGAGAGCCAACACGGACATGACTTCGGATGCCGCAGTCAAATCAAAACCAGTCTCCCTTTGAGGGGCCATCGGTACTTGGTTTAGACCAGTTTCGATGTGGGCCAAGCCTTTATCGCTGATGTCGATCGCGCGCCGCCATGTGATGTCGTTAGCATGGACTCGCGGTTCCAGCTCTCTTTCACAGTGATTGTCCAGCATCGCCGCTAATAGATTGTTAGCCGCTGCAATCGCATGGATATCCCCTGTAAAGTGTATGTTGATATCCTCTGACGGGATCACACGGGAACGACCACCACCCGCCCCCCCTCCTTTGATTCCAAATACGGGCGCTAAAGAGGGCTGCCTTAGGGTTACTACCGACCGCTTTGCTCTTTTGGCCAACCCCATCGCTAGGCCAATCGACACGACCGTTTTGCCTTCACCGAAGGGTGTAGGATTGATCGCGGTAACCCCTATGTATTTCCCCCTGCCCGGACTCGCATCCAATTTTTTAAGTTCTACGGGTAGTTTTGCCGCGTATTTGCCATACAGCTCCAAATCTTCTTCCGGAATTCCCAACTGACCTGCAATTTGCTGAATCGGTAGAGGAGCATTTGAATTCGGAGCGATATTGGGCACCTTTTAGAGTCCTATCCTGGTTTAGATGTTTTGGCTGTTCTGTTCACTAATCGCTGCCACCATCTCAGCCGCTTCGGCGCACTGTGATGTTCACCATTGTGTTCGTCCGTCTTATTGGACTTGGCAAAATAGGAGCCGAGCCAATCGATCAAAACGTAAAACAGGGGAGTGAACACGAGTCCGAATACGGTTACGCCTAACATTCCGTAAAAGACGGCGATTCCCAATGCTTTGCGCATCTCGAACCCCGCCCCTTGCCCGAGAATGAGGGGTGCGACACCGAGAATGAATGCAAAGGAAGTCATTAAAATCGGTCGCAATCGCACCCGACAAGCCTCGACGGCAGCAGACCAACGGTCCGCTCCTTCGTCCTGCAATTGTTTAGCAAACTCTACAATGAGGATCGCGTTTTTTGCAGCCAATGCAATCAGGACGATAAAACCGATTTGCGTAAAGATGTTGATATCAGACGAGTAAATCCACAATCCGCCAATGGCAGCCAGAAGACACATCGGTACGATTAGCAAAATCGCCAATGGCATCGACCAGCTTTCATATTGAGCCGCTAACACCATAAATACGAAAGCCACGGCTAAGGGGAAAACCAGCTTGGTCAACAAATCCTTGCTAACTTTGATTTGTTGCAAAGCCATTTCTGTCCATTCGAAGCCCATCGTCTTCGGCAATTCTCGATTAGCGATTCCCTCCATGAGTTGAATCGCATCTCCCGAACCGAGCCCCGGCGCGGGATTGGAAACAAAATCGGCGGTAGGATACATGTTGAATCGATATACGATCCCTGGACCTGTGATGTCTTTCAATTCGATCAAAGTTGCTAACGGGACCATTTCGCCAGCTTGATTTCGCACTTGCAATCGTCCGATATCGGCCGCAGTTGCTCGGAAAGAAGCGTCCGCTTGCACGTTCACTTGCCAATTACGACCAAAACGCGTGATGTCGTTAGCGTAAGCGGCTCCCAGATAAATCTGAAGTGTCTGGAAAACATCATTCAATGAAACTCCTGCCGACTTCGCTTTTTCGCGATTGATATCGATATAAAGCTGAGGCTCATTTGCGGTGTAACTGGAGTAGGTACCAATTAATCGGGGCTCAGCCGCACCGCTCGCCACCAGATTCTCTAACGCTCCCTGCAAAGCTGCAGGGCCAACTCCAGCTCGATCCTGAACTTGCATTTTCATCCCCGCACTGGAAGCCAAACCGTCGATTGGCGGAGCTCCAAGCACTACAATTTGTGCATCTTGGATACTACGAAGCTTCTTCTGAAGTGATCGAATCAGAGTATCAGCGTAGAGCTCAGGCTTACCCATTCGTTCTTCAAATGGCGACAGGATCACAAACAGCCCCGCACTGTTAGATGCATTGGTACTGGTAAGAATCGAGAAACCGGGAACGCTTACCGTGTGCGCGACTCCTTCTGTTTCCAACAATATTTCATTGATTTGCCGGGTAACTTCTTCTGTGCGTTGCAAACTAGCGCCATCGGGTAGTTTCGCATTGACGATCATGTACCCCTTATCCTGACTCGGGATAAAGCCGGCGGGTGTTACCTCAAAGCCTTTGATCGTCAGTCCGATAAGCCCAATGTAAAGAACAACGAAAACGGCGCTAAGTTTCAAAACCCCCGTCACCGTCTTGCCATAGATATTGGTAAGCGAGTCGAACAATCGATTGAAGACAACGAAAAATGCTTGTAATAATCGGTTGACGATAGGATGAAGCATAACTCCAACGACAAAGGCTGCGATGCATACTGCCGCGAATATGCCCCAATCGAACGAAGACCAAGCGACTGGCTCAGCCCCATGTTCACCACCGGCCACATGACCACCATCAGATAGCGGGATTCCTGCGACACGGGCGACTATAGGAAAAAGAAACCGATAGGCAAAATAGGCCGCGATAATTCCAACGCCCCATGTGGGAAGAGCTTCTTTTGGATGCCCCTCTTTATGAGGTTTTATCAGAGTGACAGCCCGAGCAGGTGCCATCGTCATCGCATTGATGGCGGAAATAATGGTCGAGGCAGCAATGGTTAAAGCGAATTGCTGGAAGAATTGACCAGGGATTCCGGCAATAAATATCGTAGGAAGAAAGACAGAGCTCAAAACAAGTGTGATGGCTATCACGGGACCGGTTATCTCTTCCATGGCTTTGATAGTCGCTTCACGGGCAGGCAGCCCTTTCGTCATCCATCGTTCGATGTTCTCCACCACTACAATGGCATCGTCCACCACGATTCCAATCGCAACCACAAGCCCCAACATCGAAAGATTATTCAGCGAAAAACCTAGCCATTGCATGACCGCTAACGTTCCAATAAGCGAAACAGGAACGTCGATCATCGGCATCAAGGTGGCTCGCCAGTCTTGCAAGAAGACCAACACGACAATAAAAACAAGAACGAACGCCTCGATCAATGTTTTGTAAACTTCGTGAACTGATTCCTCAACAAAGACCGTGGTGTCATAGACGATCGCATAGTCGACGCCTTCGGTAAACCGACTTGTTTTTAGCTCCTTCATTTTTTCTTTTATAGCATGCGCAGTTGTCAACGCATTGCTACCTGGAAGCTGGAATACGGCAATGGTCACACTCGGTTTTCCATCCAGTGAACTGCTTACGTCGTAGTTTCTCGCCCCCAGTTCCGTTCGAGCGACATCGCCTAAACGCACCAACTCCGTGCCATTTCCCTTGATAACAATTTCGTTAAATTGTTCTGGTTCCAAGAGTCTGCCTTTGGTGCTAATTGCAAGCTGAAACTCTTGGCCGGAATTCGCCGGTTCCTGTCCAATTCGACCAGCCGCAACCTGAACGTTTTGTTCGCGTAATGCACCAAGCACATCACCAGCGGACAAATTTCTCGCGGCCAGTTTCTGAGGGTCGAGCCAAACTCGCATTGAGTAGTCTCGTGCACCCAACATACTCACATCACCAACACCCGCTATCCTCATCAAGGCGTCTCTGACCTCGATGGTGGCAAAATTGGAAAGATAAAGTTGGTCATACCGAGTATCGGTAGCAACCAAGTTAACTGCTAGCAGAATACTTGGTGATTTTTTCTTCGTCGTGATCCCCTGCCGTTTCGTTTCTTCAGGAAGCTTCGCTTCTGCAATCGCAACTCGATTTTGCACCAACACTTGGGCTTGGTCGATATCGGTTCCCAATTCAAACGTCACATCGAGAGACATCATGCCATCGTTCGTACATCGGGATGACATGTACATCATCCCTTCTACGCCGTTGACTTCTTGCTCGATTGGTGCAGCGACGGTATCCGCGACAACCTGTGCGTTGGCACCTGGATAGACAGCTGTAATCTGAATGGTGGGCGGAGCGACTTCTGGGTATTGCGCGATAGGCAATTGCATCAACGAAATACCACCCAACATCACAATGACAACCGACAAAACGGTGGCGAATACGGGTCGATCAACAAAAAAACGAGCTAACATGCTTTATTCCTTTGTTGATTTTGTAAGTCCAGTGTTTTCCACTGCGTTCACTGTACCGCCCGCTCTGGCTCGCTGGGTTCCATTGACGATGACCCGATCGGTTTCCTCTAATCCGGCTCGAATCACCCTCATGTTTCCATCGAGAATTCCCAAAGTAACATCGCGTCGCACAACGACATTGTTCGAATCGACGACGAGCAAGTACTTGATGCTCTGATCGCTTTGGATCGCGCGCTCTGGTACCAAAAGTGAGTTGGTGGGCTTTCCAAACGGAATGCGTACTCGGACGAAAAATCCAGGTGCAAAGAAACGATCTGGGTTGGGCATGACAGCTCTAACAAGCAGAGTTCCGGTACTCGGCCTTACTTGATTATCAATGAAGTCCAGGACACCTTCATGAGTAAATTCGGATTCGTTCGAAAGAGCCACAAGAACCTTTTGGTTCAATTCGCGTACGTGAGTGAACTGCACACTATCACCCTGCGCTCTTCGCAATTCTCGAAATCGCAAAACGGCAGTTTCATCAACATCAAAAGAAATGTGGATGGGATCAACGCTCGCGATGGTTGTGAGTGGACTCGCATTGATTTGCGTCGACGAGATTAAGTTGCCCTCGGTCACGCTCGCTCGACTTAGCCGACCTGCAATAGGAGCCTTGATGCTACAAAATTCGAGGTCCAGTTCGGCTTGAGCTAGGGCTGCCGTCGAGGCGTTCACTTCTGCCGCCGCATTGGCTTGCTGTTGAGCGATTTCATCGAGATCTTGTTGAGAAACCGAGTTGGTCGCTTCCAGTTTTTTGTTTCGCTCCAAGGTGATCGTCGCGAGTTTTAACTGGGATTCCGCTTGCTGGAGACGGGCTTTCGCGTTGTCCCGTGCGAATTCATAAGGTCTGTTGTCTATCTCAAAGAGAGGCTCGCCAGCGGCCACCTCTTTTCCATCCGTGAAATGGATTTTTGTTAGATAACCAGTTACTCGAGCACGGACCTCGACGTATTCTGGGGCTTCCGTGCGACCGATGTATTCATAAAACTCCGTGACCGGACGCTTTTCAGGTAACTGAACGGTCACGTCCGGAAGAGGTGGCGGTACAGGTACAATCTCTTTTGGGTTGCAACCTGCCACCGTCAAGGTAAGCATGGCTAGTGTCAGCCATGCCATCCGTCCGAAACTTTTACCCATCATGTTCTGAACCATAACTATGCGGAGCCGATAAATCGAAACAACTAACTCTCTAAAAATACAAACGGTAATCTTAATCTGAGACTACCGACCAGACGACAGCTTTCCGAGCAATCGCATTGCAGTCTGCCAAATCGTACAACGATACATCTTTTGGCTAGGACTCTTCGACAGGAGGAACCGACGGCTGTCGATTATGCCACACGTGACGAAACCAAGTTGGCAAGCGGAAGGTATTGGGATTTTGATGGCAGGGAATTTTGGGTTGAACTGGATTTTGGACCTCTAACCTCAACTGGCCATAACAGTGATTAAACTGTTCTATAAAAACGTCGGTGGCATCGGGAAGCGATACAGCGCCGACGATCTTCCTGCCTTGTCGAATCACGCCCTTGATGCATTCTCGATCGCTTCCTGACGACATCGTTATGGCTTCCGTAAGTTTAAAAGAGAATCCGACGCTCTAACCTGATGCGAATCGAAGTAGGCCTTTTGCGAATCGAAGCGTGAGGCCGGCTGAGATTTGAAGAGGGAAGAGAGTTCCTGTAAAGAGGCCGGATCGATGGAATCTTCGCGATTCGAAGCTTTGCACGCCGCCCCTCGCACCCCTATAACAGCCGCTCCAACCCCCATCAGTGTAGGCATTTCCTGCTTTCGAAGCGAGCCCGCAATCGCGACCGAGAGGTCCCGTTGGGCGGCTGTATGAATCATTTGGGTCAAGGTTTCATAGTCGATATGAGAAACCAAGCTTCGACCGTCCTTATTAAAAGTATCGATCAAAATCCGACTGGCTCTCACCTCAGCGGCGAGCTCGACCAGTTCGTTCCAGGACGGTCCGCAAGCGAATTCCCTGTCGGCGTAAAAAACGGGGATCAGCCGACCGAGCGTAAGCCGACCCGCCAATTCTTGGAAAAGGGTACTCCAATTCTGGGAATCTCCAACGGATCGCGGCTCCGAAGAAAATCCGTGATTACGATTCGAAAAAGCAAGCTTGAATAAAGTGGCCTCGCGGAACGGCTGGATGTATTCCAGCAATTCCAGCATCGTCGCTTCCCTAGATTCCCCCAAAGCAATACTGACCCGCAACCCAGGCGACAACCTAGCCGCCAATTGCTCGATCGCCAAGGCAGTCTCAAGATCAGGTCTTCCCAAAGGGCCTCGATTCGGATCCTTGACGTCTAACCAATCCACTTGAGCTGCCACCGCAGTTTCCGCCTCCGAGATATCTCGAACGCTTACCAACAACTGAACAGGGTATTTTTCGGCGGATTCGTGCTTGGTGTCGATCGAGTGGAGTGTTGTTGCCATGTCGAATTCTATGTACAACTAAGGGGTACTAATTAGACAGCAAAGCGACGTCTAAGGACGAGACAGGCTTTGGGAGCGCTCGATTGCCGAAAAATCCGCTCTTCCGAGCTATCAGTATTTTTCAAGCCTATGCCTTTCAAGCCAATGCCAACGAGTATTTGATCCAACAGCCAATTTAGAGTGGAGCAGGATTGAGCGTTCAATTTAGTTATATCACAAATCAGGAATCTCTCCATTCACTTTGCGAACAAGTCAGCAAGCATAAACGGGTTGCTTTTGATACGGAATTCGTAGCGGAAGACTCTTATCGACCCGAGCTATGTCTACTCCAAGTTGCAACATCAGAGGGAGTCGCCATCGTCGATCCGTACCGAGTCGAGGATTTGACCCCGTTTTGGTCATCCTTGGTCGCGGCCAATCACCGCGTTGTTGTGCATGCGGGACGCGAAGAGTTGCTTTTCTGTTTTCGATCCGTCAAAAGATTGATTCCCAATTTATTTGACGTCCAATTAGCCGCAGCATTCCTGGGTCACGAATACCCGGCATCCTACGGCAACATTGTTCATCGCTACACCGGCAAAAGTTTGGACAAGGAGGAAACACGCTCAGATTGGCGAAAACGTCCTCTTTCCAACCAGCAACTTCAATACGCAGCACAAGATGTAAAAGATCTACTCAGGCTCGAGGAAAAGATGTCCTCGGAACTTGATGCCTCGAAACGAACATCCTGGTACGAAGAGGAGATTCGAACGTGGCAAGAAGATTTAGAAACTTACGAAAATAGCGACAACTGGCATCGCATCAGTGGCATCCAAGCACTTTCTGGTCCGAGTTTAGCCATCGTCAAAGCACTGTGGACATGGCGTGAACAGCGAGCTCGCGATAAAGACATGCCGCCAAGAAAAGTGCTACGTGACGATTTAATGATCGAATTGGCACGCCGAGGGAACGGTGATGCTCGCCGCATGGCGACCCTGCGAGGCATGGAACACAGACACGTTAAGCTGCTGATTCCTGAACTCGTAGAAGTAATCGAACAAGCGCAGAATGATCCGATTCCCGCATGGCCGAAAAAATCGCGGCTCGGACGAGGGCAACCACCAGCGATGCTCACCCAGTTTCTGGCCGCTGCGCTGGCTTACATCTGTCGCACAAAAAAAATATCTCCTGCGGTTGTAGCGACCTCAGACGATCTTCGTGATTTTGTAAAGTATCGACTCGAGGGACACGAAAAAGATTGGCCCCCCCCAAGCCTCATTACCGGCTGGCGAGCGGAAATCGTCGGTCGTGAATTAGATGATCTCTTGCAAGGCAGGATTGGTATGGTGCTCGATAATCTTCAAAGCGACTTGCCGATTCGATTTCATCGCCTATGACTCTCATCAACAAAACATATGAGTAGTATCGATAAACGAATTGGAAGCATCCTGGGTATCAGGCTGGAGTCGGCATGGTAACCGTATCGTCTGAATCGGACGAATTAAAAAAACTCCGTATAGGCATTTGGACTACTTCGATATGTTTGGCTTTAGGCATTATCGGGTTCGGTGCTAACCAAATCCAAGCCGCCGATAGTTTCGCTTGGGGGACCCTTTGCCATGTTCTCGCGTACCTGTCGGGGGGCTACGGAACTACTATCTCCGCGTTCGATTCTCTGCGTCGATTCAAACTGAATGTCGACACGCTTATGTTGCTAGCCGCCCTCGGTGCGGCTGTTTTAGGGGAATGGGGAGAAGGGGTTGTTCTACTTTTTCTGTTTTCATTGAGCGGCACCCTCGAGACTTATGCCATCTATCGAACGAATCGAGCCATCGAATCGATCATGAAGCTTAGGCCTCGCGTCGCGTCAAAATTGAAGCCAGACGGAGGTGAAGATGAAATTGTTCTGATCGAATCGCTCGCGGTGGGGGATCGTGTTCGTATCAAACCAGGTGAATGCATAACTGTAGACGGAGAAGTCGTCGAGGGGGAAGCTTGGGCTGATGAATCATCTTTGACAGGCGAGAGCAACCCGGTCGAGAAGTTTCCCGGCTGTAAAGTCTTTGCAGGAGCTATGAATAGCCGAGGAACACTAATTGTACGGATGTCAAAAAATCCATCTGACTTCACCATTCAAAAAACGATTCAGTTGGTACACGATGCGCAAGCCCGCTCGACACCATCCCAAAGATTCGTTGAATCTTGGCAGCAGCCTTACGTCATTTTAGTTCTGGTTGCCGCAGCATTAACCTTTCTGGGTACTAAGTATCTGCATACCAAGGAATGGGGCGATGCGTTTTACCACGCGATGGTAGTCCTGGTCGCGGCATCTCCGTGCGCTGTTGTGCTGAGCGTTCCATCTGTCATGCTTTCTGCCATTGCCGTGGCTGGGAGAAATGGCGTGCTTATCAAAGGTCCCATTTTCCTCGAACTTTTAAGCCAAACCGACACCATTGCCTTTGATAAGACAGGCACCGTCACTCGCGGCAAACCAACCGTTACCGAAGTTTGGACACCAAACGAAAGCGATCCAAACCAATTGCTGTTGTTTGCCGGATTGATCGAAGCACAGAGTGAACATCCCCTAGCAATCCCCATTGCCGCAGAGTTAAAGAGCCGCGGGATCAATCTACCGAACGAAAAGATCAAAGACTTTCATAGTCATACCGGAACAGGTGTGCATGGCACCGTCATGGGACAATGGGTTGGCATTGGTAAAGAGTCTCTATTTCAATCACACGATTATGTGATGCCAGAGGACTTGAAATCAGAAATTCAACGCATGCGTGCTCAAGGCATGACGGCATTGCCGATCGTGACTTCGGATCCAAAACTGTACGGCGCCATTAGCGTTGTCGACCCGGTGCGGCAAGAAGCGGAAAAATCGCTTAGGGAGCTCAAGGAATTAAAGATCGATAGGCTGGTGATGTTGACCGGCGATGATCTGCTGGTTGCAAAATCGGTTACGCGAAATCTACCGCTCGATCAAATCTTTGGTGGACTCTTGCCAGAAGAGAAGGTCAAACATATCGCCAAACTTACCGAAGGTGGGCACGTCGTAGCCATGGTTGGTGATGGAGTCAACGATGCACCGGCTTTGGCGTCTGCGCAAATAGGAATCGCCATGGGCAATCGCGGCTCGGACGTCGCCTTGGATGTAGCTGATGTGGTGTTGATGCATGATGACTTGCGCAGGTTGCCTTTTGCTATTCGCCTCGGAAAAGTAGCACAAGAACGCGTTCGAATGAACCTCAGATTCGCATTTGGAATGATCTTGATACTACTCATCGCTTCGTTCTTTGACATGCCACTTTGGCTTGGGGTCGTCGGACATGAAGGCAGCACATTGTTGGTAGTGTTTAATGGGGTACGATTGCTCATGTGGAAAGACCAAGACCACCAGGGTGAAAGCAAATAGCTCCGAAGTGGAGGCATTGGTGCAGATTTTGACGGAGCCTACACGAACTTGATCTCAACCATTTTCTCGTTCCTAACGCACCCCAAGAAACTTCTACTGTTCGATGCTCTAGGGGCCCTGGTAACAGCTCTTACAATCCACTTCGTTCTAGCGGGCGAACTCGTAGCGACCGGTGTACCAAGTGCCTGGCTTCGGGTTTTGGCTTTGATCGGCCTTTCTTTTGTTTGTTTCGATCTATGGGCTTATCGCTTTTTGAGATCACAGGATACTCCACTCTTCACAATTGCAGGATTGAATGTTGGATATTGCATTCTCGCCGCAATCGTATTGACCACGAATAGTAGTACTGTTGCATGGCTTGGTTGGTTCTATTTTTGCATGGAGCTAGGGATAATTGCGATCTTAGCAGCTTGGGAATTTACCGTTGCGCGACGAGTTCGCCGCATGGTGAAGTCGAAGCACGGTTAAATCGGATCCCTGGAAACGCGCAGTCGTAAAAATCACGACCGACTCAGCTATTCATTCCGACCAATGTAGAAAACCAGAAAAAAGCTTTGCCACACAAAGCCACTTTGATAAACTACTAAAGCAGAGACGATGTGGATTCGTGTTGATGTGCATCCATTGATAGTGGCTAGATCGATTACAGGAGCGCGAGAATTGAGGCTGGAAAAAGCGATTTCGGATCTGCAGTGGATTCAGGAACGTATCCATAACTCGGAGCGAGTCAACTGCTTTAGGCCAGTCATGATTTCAATGGTCGGTTGTATTGCTTTATTGGCGGGTGCCTTGCAACCGTATGCAGCAGATCGTTCTGTAAGCGAGCCTTGGAATTTCTTTTTTTATTGGGTTTCCATAGCCAGTTTTGTGCTCCTCCTAGTGGGAATGCAGATTGGATGGCGTTATTGGTTTCGAGCAGGAGATCGAGAACGTTGGCAAGCGAAGCAATCTCTATTGGACTTTGCTCCCTGCGTTATGGTTGGGGGTATTTTTAGTGTAGCGCTCATGCTTACTGCAGCGGAACGCGCTTCGCTGCTGCCTGCTTTTTGGTCCGCTTGTTTTGCGCTAGGAATTTTTTCACTTCGGCATCGCTTGCCAGAAGCAATGTTGCTGGCTGCAGGATTTTATATGCTCGCTTCGATTGTTTGTTTGCAGGTTTCTACCTCAGATACACCCTTTACGCCATGGACGGTGGGTATGACATTCGGCATTGGTCATTTCCTGACTGCAGGCATACTGTACTGGTATGAAAGGAACAAATATGCCATCTCAGAATGATCCCAATGTCCCTGCACCTGGCCGTTTCGCATACGACGGACTACACCGGGCTTTTCATGAAAAGGCGAGACTGAGCATCATGACATCGTTGGTCACCTATCCGGCGGGAGTAACGTTCTCGGAACTGAAAGAACTCTGCGCTCTGTCCGACGGAAACTTGAACCGTCACATCGAAGTATTAAAAGACGAAGGTTATGTCCAAGTAGAAAAGACCGGGGCTGGAAGAAACGCAAAGACGATTTGTTCCGTGACACCACTCGGAAGACAGGGGTTTCTAGAGTACCTCGGTGAACTGCAACGAGTTATTGAAGATGCCGCAAAGCTATCCAAAACATCGGCCGAACCGAAACCACGTGGAAAGTTACGTCTCACATAATTAGGCGGCTTCAGTGCTTATACTTGAGCATAACATGCAGCAATCGGAGCGAATTGCGTGGAGTTATGTAGGAAACCTATGCAAGCGGACTTAAATTTCACTACGTGGGATGTTCATGATTCTCGCATTACGCTGTTTATCGAGTCGAAAGACCTCGAACTAGTGGGGTTTAAGCTGGAGATAAAGCTTCCCAATTTTTATTTTTCATCTATCGCGTATTTCAGTCTACAAATGCTTTCAAACTTCGTGCGAGAATTCGATGCCGACCTGATAGATTGCGATCACAAAGTTGCTATCCGTAAATCAAAACACGCATACCGCGATGAGTATAAGATTGCTGTACAAACCGATTCTAACTCTTTTGTTGTACAGGAATCGAGTGGCAACATATCGATAGCAACCGCATCTTCTAGCATTCCTAATGTTGATAAAAATGCTGATAGGCTCCATATTGAACGTTGGAACGTATTCGCAGACGATATGAGCCATTTTTTGCGATCAATTTATCGCATGGTATTCACGGAATAAGAGTTAGCGTCACGCAATCTTCAGTAACGATATGCGGGCAATTGCGATGGTTCGGTGTTACGGGCGGAATTGTTGTCGCAGGTTCGTCCGAATTATGACCGTAGAGAATTATGCTATTTTCCGTTGACATGGCCGAACTGTTACTTGCACAGGAGAGTCTGTTGTTAGGAATCGTCGGTCAGTGCCAGGCATATTCCGTCTTATCATGATTCACCCGCCCGAAGAATTTGGGAGGACCAGAGTGGAGTTTACGATCACGAGGGGAGGGGGCTTTAGAAATGCTGACTAGTCGGGGCCGTTATGCATTGCTGTGCCTCTCACCCTCTCCTCGCTACGCTCGACTCTCCCCCCAAGGGAGAATAAAAGCTATAACCTCGACGAGCCTTGCCACGACCTACATAGCAACCTACCACCGGGCTTCAAGATTAGTGTCCGATTAGTGAAGATTAGTGTTCCCGACCTCCTGCTGCTTCGATCGCTGAAGAGACCAACAATGCCAACCCCTCGACTATACCGTCTTAATGAGGGCAGAAAAATCGAACGCAAAAAGATACGTGACTCATTTTTCTGCGTTCGATCTTTCTGCCATTGAGGATTTTTGTTCTGCTTTGACGTGTTCAACGACCAAAGCAAGCGTCTTAACACTCGCCATCAGTAAAGCATCTAGATATTGACAGGAACGATTTTCCGCAAATCCTACACTTTTTCTCGCCAAACTGTTGATTGTGACAACATGTAACCGTCAAGCTCTAGGACTTCCGAAACCGTCACCGTCCCTTCAAGGAACCCGAACCTTGCTGAATTTCGAACAACGCAAAGCGTTTCAAGAGGTGCGAGAACGCGCCCGACTCTCGGTTGATCTCTCCGAGTTAGCGATGCCAAACCAATTTGGTTTCGATTATCGATGTACCAATATAGTAGAACAATTGCCTCAATTGTTTGGAAAATAAAAGTAGAACAATTGCCTCAATTGTTTGGCAAGCCAGTTAGCTATCTAAAACCAAAGACGGAAGAGAGATTAGTACTGGCCAACTCTTGGTCACGGACTCGAAAAGGCTCACGACCTTCCAAGAACAATTGGGACAATGGTTCTACTATAGTATGGCGGAACTGGTACATCGATTGGCAACCTGAGTTATACTTGGGATGCGAACAAGAACAAAACTTCCGAGGGCTTTGGCGGAACAATGAGCGGTTACGGGTTCACGTCAGCAGGCACCAGCTACGACGATGAAGATCGTCTCACGGGCTATGCTCGCACCAGTGGAACCTTCACTCAGTCTTGGAACCTGACCAAGGTCGGAGATTGGACCAGTGTTACCACCAACGGTACCGCTCAAAACCGAACCCACGGTCCAACCCACGAGCTCTTAACCGCCGGTGGCCAAAACATCTCCACCGATGTGAAAGGTAACATTACCGTTCTTCCTGCAAACCTTACACGTCAAAACTCGGCCCTTGGCCTTAGATGGGATTTTGATAATAAGCTTCGAAGTGCAGATCTCGGTAACAACAGCAGCGTGGATGTAAACTTCCAATATGACGCTTTAGGAAGACGTGTAGCACGCACGGGAACCGGTGGATCGGTGGTGTATGTGCAACATGATCAGCAAACCATTGCGGACTACCCTGTGGGTGGTGTCGCCTCGACACCGACTAACCGATATGTCTATGCTAGTTACATCGATGAACCGGTCGTGCGCAAGGCGGCAGGTACCGGTGGCACAATCCACTACTACCATCGCAACCAACAGTATTCCATCACCGCTATGACCACGTCCAGTGGCGCAGTCGCGGAGCGCTACGCGTACACTGCGTATGGTCAACCTACGATCCTAAACGCAAGTGGATCTGTGCTTACGAGTTCTGCCGTTGGTAATAGATACACGTATACGGGCAGAGAATGGGATGAGACTTTAGGCCTGCATCACTTCCGAGCCAGATGGATGAGCCCGCTCGCGGGCAGGTTCCTAGGACGAGATCCGATCGGGTATCGGGGAAGCAAATGGAATTTGAATGAATTCGGTCAGGCGAAGGCTTTGTCGCGCGTTGACCCGAGTGGTAAGATCAGTGTTATTCCGCTTCATGATAATTTTTTAAAACTCAAAAAATGTGAAGACCCTTCAGAAATTTATTGGGATTTTCATCTTGACGATCCTGCACCGTGTGATGGATATATAATTCAAAAAGTAACTATTTACTGCAACATCGAGCAATGCAATCAAAACGGCGGTTGCACCGCTCCGAGCACACCAGTTAATAAGGGTGTAGCCGCAAGTAGTTATTTTGAAGTCTGGCCGATCAAGAAAGATAATTGGATCGTCGACCAAAGGTTGAATCCGAAAAACATGACTTACACGGATAGAAGTCGAATCATCGCCCCAAATGATACGTGCGGCTTCTTTTACATGACTGGAGAAATCAAATTTTATTGCGAGAATCCTTCGGATGATCCACGTCCAACGCAGGTCGGAACGGGCCCACTGCTGCATCAAAATCCAGTTACAGTTAATGCATGCGGATTAAGCGTCACAAGTGGAGTACTTCCCGGAACCACCAATCAACCGAGTTTTTGGGACAAGCCTGCAATCGAAGGTCCGGCTACTCGCAGGCACGGCCGGATATGGGCTTGTTGTCAATGTCAAGGCATTAAAGACACATCGGCTGGGAGTCCAACCAAGAGGTAATTCAACATGGGTCGGCGAATAATTTTTTCGGGAGTAAGTATATTTATTTTCCTTTTCCTCCACGGATACACTAGGTCGGAAGATCTTCAAACCGCAACCATTAGGTATTTGAAGAGTAAGAATACACCAGAAGTAAGATCAGCATTAATCATCGGAAACATTGAAGGGCGTTTGGGACTAGAGTGTCCTTCCTGGTGGCAGTTTCATTTAAGATCACTCACAATGGGCGAACTCGCACATTTGCAGACGAGAAGCTTAAAGTTGACAGACAACCCGATCATGGCCGACATATCTGAAGATAAACGAGTCCGAGTGAAAATCCAGGATGACTCTGATGAATTTGATTTAGTGATCCCCACGTCTTTCAAGCAAAAGTCTGTTTACCTTTTCAAAAAACAAAAGCTTTATGCAGTTGAAATGGTCGAAGACCCTGTCAAATTCAGGTTATGCCGTTTCGCGGATTCTGGAATTCACGACTGGGAGTCGATTATTGATGTATTCCCAATAATCAATGGTGGAGCAACTAGGCATTTTGTCGATATTGTTGAGAGCAACTCATCGGTTTGGTTATTCGGAAGTGCGTCAGTCGGTGTTTACTGTGTCGAGATCGATGGAGACTCAGGTACGATTATAAGTAAGTTTAGTGTTCAGTATCTAGAGGACGGATTGAGCTTCGGCAAGGAGCGACAATCACTTACAGGCAAAATTAATGCAACAAAGAACTGAATTGAGGATGCGAGTTCACAGAATAAGAGATAGACCCAGTCAGTAATGTTGCCGCCCAAGGCGGACGGGTAGCCGGTTGGTCTCTTTGGGTTGATTTGCCGTTTTCTCAATCTTTTCCCTATAGGATTACCAACGGTGTTTTGGATTTCCTATTGTCCCGATCGGGGCTTAAGCAAGCCATGATAGACCGTTTTCGAACACGTTGCTGCACCGAATTCGGTCATGGGATCACCACTGTGGTTTATCCCAGTGGGAGCATGACTGAGTAGCTACCAACGATGCAAGCCACACAACCCACCTCCTCCGTCTGGCCGTAGGACAGACGGGGGAGAAGAAAAGGGGGGCCGCATTTAGTAGTCGCTCTGTCACCGCTCCACCGGCGCAGGGCCGGAATGGTGGCGAAAACCCGTTCACAGAATAAGAGATAGACCCAGTCAGTAATGCCCCCGCCCAAGGCGGACGGGTAGCCGGTTGGTCTCTTGGGGCTGATTTGCCGTTTTCTTAATCTTTTCCCTCTAGGATTACCAACAGTGTTTTGGTTTTCCGTAAGCGTACACCAGAACCAGTCGTTTCATCTTCGGCGCGGTCTTGATTTCGGTTGTAGTGTTCGGTAATCGCGGCCGTGGTGGCTGCCCAGTCCAACCGACGGAGTACCGAACATGACAAACGACACTGCCAAAGCTCAA
>JBKCTT010000066.1:0-13187 GCA_046318795.1 Pirellula sp. | reverse complement strand
GACCGGTACTGTGTGGCGTCGATACTTTGGCTCTGCACACGTGGGCGGGCTCAATTGCGTACTAGGTGACGGTTCTGTTGTGTTCGTTTCCTACAACGTCGATGCACTTGTTTGGATGAGAGCCAACGTCATCGATGATGGTAATCCCAACTCGCTTGATAACTAATTCGCAAAGCTAGTTGGTCTGCGAACTCCGCAACTTGAGTTCCTCTGGGAAGCTTTCGAACATGAATAATGTTCGCTGACCTCAAAACAACCGCAGTCGGTCGACTGCGGTTGTCGCATTGTTCAATCTAAACATCGAACACTCCATAACTTCTCTATTTTTACCATTACGAAAATGCTCCATAACATCAACCGTTCCTTGTTGTTTATCCCCTTGATTTGTTGCGTCATGTCGCTCGTTGGTTGCGGTGGAGGTGGGCCAGCCATCATCCCGACAACCGAGCTAACAGAAGAGCAAAAAGCTGCCATCAAAGCTGCAGATGCAGCAGTTGACGATGAAGAAAGCCAAGGCAAGAACCCCGCCAACAAGAAAAAGAAATAGTCTATCCCTGCACAACGCCAGACCTGTATCCCGCTGTTGATACAGGTCTTTCGATGGCTCCGTCTTTTGATGGCTCCGCATTGTAATTTTCGAGATAATCATCCCCTAAGCTCTATTCATAATGTTTCGACTTTCGTTGCCAATCATTATTTGCCTCGCTATATCCGCAGGCTGTTCCCCAGAAAAAACAACCTCGTCGACCGGCCAGTCGCCAGCCATAGGAGGATCCCAAACGCAAGGTTCCTCCCTGGGGCCCGCATTAAAGGACGTCGACAATTCGGACTACCTGAGCTGGTCACAATTTCCGATCGGAACAAAAGTGGTCCGCAGAAAAACAATGTCCAATGAAGTGGGAACAACCGTAATCACGACGTCGCTCGAACTTAAGGAAGTCAACGCCGCAGCAGTGCTTGTGGAAAGCCAAATCACTGTGAAACGGACTAACGACACGACAGAAAACCCACCCTCGATACTCGAATACCCCAAGTCTCAAAAGATACCGGCTGAAATGGACCCCGAACTCTTTACTCGCCCACTACCCGATGCTAAGAAAGTCGCCGCGGAGCCCATTGAATCCTTGGGCAAAAGTTATGATGCGACAGTCTACGACTGGAAGGCTCAACTAGAAAGCGGGCCGATGCAGGTCAAAGGCTGGTTTAGCGATAAATTTCCTGGTCGGCAAATCAAACTCGAGTTCGAAAACCCCAACGGCAATGAACCTTTTGTGGAGGAAATCATCGAGCTGAACATTCCTAATTCTTAATCGAACCGACGTTATTTCCTTGCTCGATAAAGCCAGTATGAAAGAGAGTGCAACGGTAGCGTAACGCCTAACATCCCAAAAGCGTACCCTGTTACGATACCCGTTACTCCCCACTTCGCTCCCCCTAACCATACGGAAATTGCTGTCGCTCCAAACCCGATTAAGCAGGCCGTAAGAAATGGTCTGCCTTTTCGAGACAATACATAAAAGCTCTGCAGAGCAACTCCATGATTCGCGATGCAGCCCACTGCTAGGATCGCCATCTGCCATGGTGCAATGAATCGATTTTCCCAGCCTCTTTCCGCTTGGGGTAAACACCAGATTATCGTCAGCACACACGTGAGTGCCACAACGAGCAATCCAGTCGATATCAACGCCGATCGACGCCAAAGCTCACCAGCCCCCTCTCGATCTCCAGCCCCGTGCAGATTGGAGATCAAGCTAAATTTCGTTTGAATAAAGGTGATCGCCATGCCTTGTATCGCCATCACGATGCTCATTGTCATACCCAATTGGCCAGCCGATTCTTCCCCGTGATATCGAACCAAAATAACGGTAAAGAATTGTGTCGCAACATGGTAGGCAATACTTGTTAGTGCCACTCGCCACTGTAGCGGAAATACCTCACTAAACCACTTCAGGCCACTATCTTCGTTCCCCGGACGAATCGCTTCGCGATCTTCTTTCGCAGAATGCAGTATTTGAAAGAAAGAACGGTGAACGACAAAGGTCGCAATAAACGAACATAAGAATTGCACAAAACTAGACAGCACCAACGCCCACAACTTAAATCCCATCAACAACGTTCCCCAGACGGCTATCGTTCCGAGCAGCATCTGAACGAATCGAACTTTGTACACGCTGTCTCGATATCCCGCTCCCTCGAGAATTGCCAACCGGGGTGCCAACGCGACTGTTCCAGCTGCTACGATGCTCAAGCAGACTAACGGGAGTTTCCAGTCGTCGGTGGATACCTTGTCTCCCAGGGTCCGCCAACCAAATCCAATTGCAGCTAGTGCGTATAACACACTCGCCCCAAGAAACCATCGTCCTGCAACAGCAATGAGCTGACTCATTCTTTGCTTAGCGTAAGGACGATTCGAAGCTATGTCGCTCGCCAAATGCCCCGATTGACTGATCAGAACATTTAGTAGCCCTAGCTCAAAGAAAAGCTGAATGCTCATGACACTAGCTAGAACATAGTAAATTCCTTGTTCACCGAGTGTTAGCGCCCGCACTAAAAAGATGATCGTGAGCGGTCCCGAAATCGCCTGCCAAGCCCGCGCAGACATCGCAAACCAAAGCGGCCGATCGATCTGAAGTCGCTTTGCGATTTTCTCTAGTCTACTTGGCTGCACTCTGATCCCTCGAATCGCAATCGATTCCATGATTCTGGATACGGGGCCTCAAACGACAACGGCTCTGCCGTCTGCGGATGTCGGAATTGTAATCGCTTTGCGTGCAACGCGATCGGTGCATTCCTGAATTCACCGTCCATCCATGCCACCTGACTACCATACAAATGATCCCCCACGATGGGCATGCCCCGCGAAGCAAACTGCAACCGAATCTGGTGCATTCTACCCGTTTCCAACTGTACTTCGCACAGCCTAAAACAGATGTCTGAACCCGCCAACCAAGCTCGTTGCATCGGCTTAACCGTCATAATCGCCTCTTTCGCCCCCTCACTCTCGGCTGGGCATATCTCACCACGAGCCTCTTCAGGAATCTTTCGCAAATAATCGATCCAACGAATGGTCGATACCGTGTTAAAGCATTCTTGAAGAGCTGAGGTGTCTGGCACAATCGCGTGATAGGCTTTAGAAACGATTCTAGCCGCAAACTGTTCACTCAATCGCCTTAACGCCCTTTGATTTCTTGCAACAACCATCACTCCGGTCGTTACACGATCCAGACGATGAGGAGTACCAATAAACGGATTCGCGCCTCCCGGTGTGCGTTCCTTGAGGTAACGAATCAGTTCCGTTTGCAATGAGTCGACACCGACTACCGCTTGTGTCAATAGATCCGTCGGCTTGTTGACGACGAGAAACCATGGATGTTCGAATAAGATTTCCATTACTATCAATAAAAAAACGAGAAGCACCGGCCACGAATTCGAGTCATCTTGACTACGAGTTCTATGTGCTTCTCGTTAATATCATGTTCCTTTAAGTTGCGTTGTAGGTCAATAGGGGTATCTCGAACGATGTCCACATTTCAGTCGATCCATTTTGTCACCGGCAAACTCGCGGAAGCGTCGTTGCGTGAAGTTGTCTCCGCGCTCGCTGATAAACTCTCATTCCACTACACGATAGATGTGCTTCCCATCACCGTGGCCGCATTGATGACCCCCAAGTGGTTGTTGCGACATCTAACGATTCCGAATGAATCGACTCGCGTCATTTTACCGGGCTATCTAGAACCCGGACTCGACGAAGTCCGCATGATGATCGATTCGGCCTACCCTAATCGTAATCTCACCATCGAATGCGGTCCAAAAGATGTAAGAGATCTTCCGAAGATGTTCGGAAAAAAACGACACCGTGGAGATGATTATGGTCAGCATTCCATCGAGATCATTGCTGAAATCAACCATGCACCACGACTCTCCCGAGATGAACTTATCGCTCAAGCGAAACGGTTGAAAAACGACGGTGCGGATCGTATCGATATTGGCTGCGATCCTAGTTCGCGTTGGAATTCCATTGCCGATACGATCAAAGCACTGCGAGATCTCGATCTTATCCTATCGATCGATACCTTTGATCTCTGGGAAGCGGAGCAAGCGACCCGTGCAGGTGCTAGCCTAGTTCTTTCCGTTAATGAGACAAATCGACATGCCGCACAAGATTGGGGAGTAGAAGTCGTCGTGGTACCCGAAATGGGTGGGGACTTTATCAAGAGCCTAGAGTCCACTGCGGAGCTGTTACTAAGCCAATCTGTGCCGTTTCGACTCGATCCGATCCTCGAACCAATTGGATGTGGCTTCGCTAATTCTATGGAAAGATACTGCCAAACTCGCCGTCTCTTCCCGGACATACCCATGATGATGGGAATTGGAAACATCACCGAACTTACCGATGCGGATTCAGCCGGAATCAATGTGTTGCTTCTTGGCTTCTGCGAAGAACTACAAATCGGTAGTATTCTAACCACCGAAGTCATTTCCTGGGCACAAACTGCTGTGCGAGAATGCGATCTTGCTCGCAAATTAGTTAACTATGCGATTCGACACCGCATTCCACCAAAACACCTTGAGGAGCGATTGGTTCTTCTCAGAGATCCATCGAATTCCTACTTGTCCGAGTCGTCGATCGAACATCTCGCGAGACAACTCAAGGACAATAACTACCGAGTTCTAATCGGAAAATCAGAGATCCATTTACTGAGTGCCAATGTTCACATCCGGGGCACTGATCCTTACGAAATGATGCAATCTCTATTTGCCCTGCCAGAATCCAAAAATGTCGATCCATCTCATGCCTTCTATCTCGGCATAGAACTCCAGAAAGCACTAACAGCCTTGACCCTTGGAAAACGCTATGAGCAAGATGAAGCCCTTAACTGGGGGTTCTTGACTCGTCAAGAAAAACATCACCGTCTAGCCAGGTCAAAGTCGAGCCAAAGGTGATCGACCCTATCTAGTTTCGTTACCGCGTGCCTTAAGCTCAACGGAATCAATCCGTTTCCTCCCAATAGTCGTCATCGCTCTCGGCCACGTAAGCTTCTTCGGACTCCCGCTCTTTCGTTTTCTTAGACGTCTTCGGCTTCTTAGGAGCTTCATCCCAACCCTCATCCCTTCGAATCTTCTTCCCTCGCTTGCCAGATCCTGAAGGTTCAGTTGCTGCATTAGCTCTCATGGTCTCCCATTCAGCAACGGAAATGGTCACCTCTCGTGCCTGGGAGCCGTTGTACTCTCCAACGATTCCATCCTCAGACATGAAATCGATTAATCGCGCCGCTCGTCCATATCCAATCCCCAACGCTCGTTGCAAGAGCGAACAACTACCTCGGCCCTCTCGGACGACGATATCTACTGCTGCCTCATATAAATCATCTCGCTTTTTGAACGTTCCTGGCTTGCTCTCCCCACCATCCTGATTGACTTTGAGTTGCACTAACTCCTGAACAAAGTTCTGCACAGCTCCCATGCTGCAATGATCCACCACTGCATTGATTTCGTCATCACTCAGATAAGTTCCTTGACCTCGCAATAATTGACTAGTACCTGGCCACAAGAACAACATGTCACCATTGCCTAGCAGTTTATCTGCCCCCATTTCATCCAGAACTACGCGGCTATCGGTGCGGCTTGCGACTTGGAAGCTGATACGAGCAGGTAGATTACTCTTGATCAAACCTGTTATAACATCGACCGTCGGTTTTTGGGTCGCGAGAATCAAGTGAATTCCCACCGCACGACTCTTCTGTGCCAGACGTATAATGTGTGCCTCCACTTCCTTGCCGGCGGTCATCATCAAGTCGGCCATTTCGTCTACCACGATGACGATAAAAGGCAGGTGATCAGGAATCATATCCGCTTCATCGGGAGATTCCGGTCTGAGTCGCTCGATTAGTTCTTCGCGACCCAATTGGTTATAGTTGGTTAAATGACGAACTCCCGCCTTGGCAAGAAGGGAATAACGTTCTTCCATTTTATCGACAGCCCAAGCCAGAATAGCTTCAGCTTTTCGCATATCGATCACTACCGGGTGCATCAAGTGTGGCAAACGGCCATAGCAACTCAATTCCACCATCTTCGGGTCGATCATCAACATCCTAACTTCGTCCGGCCTTCTGGTCATCAAGATCGATGAAATAATCGAATTGAGACAGACGGACTTACCGGTACCTGTTCGCCCCGCGATCAACAGGTGTGGCAAACTAGCGAGATCCACCGTGAGAGATTTGCCCGAAACGTCTTTGCCCAAAAACAGTGGAATCTTTTGCTTCTTGATCTGTGGACCACTCTCTTCGATAACCTCCCGCATTCGAACGACTTGGCGCTTTTCGTTTGGCACCTCAATACCCACACTATTTTTGCCAGGAATCGGTGCAACAATCCGAACGCTAGGCACTCGCAATGCAATGGCGATATCATCAGCCAAACTCGTAATTTTGCTCAGTCGTAAGCCGGCTTCAAGCTCGATCTCATACTGGGCAATGACGGGCCCCGTCTCAATTTCCACGACCTTGACATTGAAACCAAAGCTATCAAACGCTTGCTCGAGTAGTTTCGCTTTGCGACGAACTTCTTCATTCTGCTCTTCATAACAGATGTCGTCTGATTCCGTAAGCAAATCTAAACCGGGCAGTACGTACT
Source organism: Pirellula sp. (assembly GCA_046318795.1). Lineage (GTDB taxonomy): Bacteria > Planctomycetota > Planctomycetia > Pirellulales > Pirellulaceae > JBKCUI01. The sequence continues at coordinate 6,551 of JBKCTT010000066.1, read as the reverse complement.
CCTCGCTCCCTTCAGGCAGCTTGGTATCATCCATATCCTTGAGGGAATCAGCAGGATCTTCCTCGGCGGGTTTCTCTTCCTCTAGCTCTTTTTCGTTCTTGCTCTTGCGACCGTTCTTGATGGTCGGAACTCGTTCCTCGATGTGAGCTGCGTCGGTGCGCACTGTTACGCTACGCGGTTTTTTGGGAGCAACCTCAGTTATAGCTGCCTCTTCCTCGTCATCTTCACTATGGATCTCGTCGTCCTCTAGCTCTTCATCTCCGTACTCGTCGCTCTGGTCATCGTCCTCATCGTACTCGTCCTCGTAGCTATCATCTACGCCTTCATCGTCTTCGTATTCCTCTTCATAATCCTCCTCTTCCTCGACCTCAGCCTTAGGAGCGGACTTTTGCGATAACTCACTCAAGGGAACTGGTTTTGGTGCGGTCAAGTCGGTGCGAACGGGGCCCTTTCGATCCGACGCCAAGTCGGCGATGGATACATTTCCCTCAGCTCTGCGACCGATTCGAATATTGGGCCCGTCGGAACCACCGGCGTTAGGCTGCATTAAGGGCTCTGAAGCGTTGCTTTGTTGTGGCGATCCCGTGATGGCCGTCGCAATACTCTGTATCGCACCTCGGACGCTCGGAAAGCTGACGCCAGCTGCGGGCTTTTGCTCTACAACAGGCTCAATCGAAACAGGGATACTCGCCGTAATCGATGTAGGGTCCTGCCTCATGGTTAAAGATGCCGGCAAGTCGGAACGCTTGGGCGAGAAGGTCCCCTCCACAAGTTCTTTATGCCTTCCGAAATTCCAACTCGGTAACCGAATATAGCGAGCCGCAATCATCGTTAAGGTCGCGCCATATCCAAAGTAGTTTATGATGGCGTATTCTGTGCTAAGCAATAAGCCACCTATAAAGATGCTAATCACCATGACAACGGACCCACCCTGTCCCAGTCGGGCATCCATCCATAAATTGGCTACCGCGCCTAAATAGCCGCCACCACCAACTGCCACAGGGATGTGTGGCTTCCAGCCAAACCGCTCAGGCATGCAACAAACCGCGAGCAAAATCAAAGACCAACCAATCGATCGTCCTAACGAGGAGGCCCAAGGCTTCTGTCTCAACATCACTACGCCGGACAAAACGGACAGACCGGCTATCAGATAAGCACCGATCCCCGTGCTCTGTATCAATAGATCGCTCGTTAATGCCCCAAAGTAGCCGCAGGCATTTTGAAGCTTCTCGTTGGGGGGATAGGCAACCGGCAACGGTTGATAGAAATAACCCAGTGGCTTCGGCGTGCTACCAAGATTATCCGAAGGATCGTGAGTCCAAAGCGAGAGCCACAGGAAAGCAGAGAAAGCAAACATGCAGACTGCCACAACGTCCCATCGAACGGATCGCTGATTTTCCATGTTAACTTCACCTCCAAACGCTCAAAACACACTGGCACACCTCAATCTTCGGCAAAACTGCTAGGAATCCTCTATAGACCTCGCCTCGGCCGTGCTCATTCGATACGATCCTTACAATCTTACGAGTACTTGGTTTTTTGTTGTGTGATTGCGGCGGATATGTTTGGCATTATCAATTTAGGGAAACCTGCTGGCCCCACGAGCCGCGATTGCGTTAATCATATTCAAAGATTCGTTCGTCCCACTAAGGTTGGACATGCAGGTACGCTAGACCCAATCGCTTCTGGAGTTTTGCTCATTCTGGTCGGCCAAGCTTCTCGCTTGACGGATTATGTGCACAACCTGGACAAAGAATACATCGGTACCTTTCAACTGGGTGTATCGAGCCCGTCTGCCGATACAGAAACGGAGGTGACCATCGTTTCTGACGCTCCAATTCCCACCCTAGAGCAGCTTACTGATAAATTGAGCCTCTTCCGAGGAACGATCTCTCAAACGCCTCCGATCTATTCGGCGTTGCGAATCGATGGAAAACGGGCCTACGATTTGGCACGTGCTGGTGAGACTCCAGATATTCCGGCCAGACAAGTATCAATATGGGAACTAGAAATAGTCTCCTACGACTACCCTCGCTTGGTACTGCGAATCGCGTGCAGTACAGGCACATACATTCGATCGATCGGTCGAGATTTGGCTCGTTCCCTGCAAAATGACGCCATCATGACCGATTTGATTCGAACCCGTATTGGTCACTTTGAATCGAAAGATTGTGTCTCTCTCGAATCACTGGACTCCAAGGATAAGATATTGGAGGCGGTTCGATCCCCATTACTGGCACTGGAGTCATTTCCTAAGCTGACCCCTAGTGCAGAGGAGCTTCAGCGACTCAAAGATGGACAAAATGTCCGACTTAATAGCAATTGCGTAAACCCTGATCAATTGCATGTCGCCCTCGATCTCAATCAGCAATTACATTCGTTGGTTCGGTACGATCCCAGCCAACAAACGTGGAAAGTGGAAAAGTACTTTCCTCCTTACTAATCTACGCAATCGGATGCACCTAGGTTGTTGTTGATTAAGGTGTCGTTGTCGGTGCGGACGAGATCTTTAAACCAACGATCCCTGCAACAATCAGCACGATGCTAAAAATTCGAACCCAGCTAAGGGGCTCATCGAACAGAAAAATACCGGCCGCTGCTGTACCAACGACTCCGATTCCAACCCAGATCGCATAGGCCGTTCCAACCGGTAAATCGCGAAGGGCCATTCCGAGCAGCATCATGCTGAAAGCCACTGCTATGAGTGTCCCAAGGGTTGCCCAAAAATGGGTGAACCCATCCGTGTACTTGAGCCCTACAGCCCACGCTACCTCGAACAACCCCGCGATAAACAAAATAATCCATGCCATGCTTCTAGCAAACCTATGGGTTAATGGCTTGTTGCCAGCTCGGGAGTTTTATTCTTTTGTTGGAAGATCAACAATCTTCGCGGTGGAATCGATGGTATTACTCGATTCGTAATCCTCGTCGCTTTCGAAATCGTCGGAGTCATCAAATTCGGAATCATCATCGAGATACCCATAGCCACCCATCGCAGACGCTCTCGCCATTTGTTCGGAATTTATCATGGTCGTGAAGGTAAAGTTTGTTCCTCCGAGCTTACTGAGCGTGTTGAGGATCTCCATCTGCTGAAACTCAGATTCATAGGGGCCAGCAATGTAAGTGGGCTTTCCGTCCACTCCGAATTCAAACGTTTCTGTACATTCGTTGACATCGACATCGAAAAAGATGGGGAGCATCGTCGCTGTGGTCCTGTGCGGAGCGAAACCGATCTTTCCGGCCTCTTCGATTGCAAAGGTAATGAGCTTTAATGCATAAGCTGGAGTCACAGTGCGCCCATCGCGATCTTTGACATATTCTGACAAACTAGCCAGATCGACCCCCTTTAGGACCTGAACATTTTTCACCCCCAAGCAATAGCGATCGACCAGAAATGCGCAACCAACAGGCCCCATCGTCGTGTTTCTTATGCAGATGATATTATGCAAGCCGGTCTCTTCACCGATCTCATAACATGCATACCAAGCCCCTCGTTGCATGGCTTTGGCTAAATCATGGGGCGTCGGATTGCGAACCTTGTTGGCTTCCTTACGAACTTGTATCTCTCGCTTTTTTCGTTTCGCGAGTGCTTTTTGTCGTTTGCGTTCATCTTTTGCCATAATTGCCTCCGTGTTTTTGAGTTCGATCGTATGACTTAATTGTCAATAAAACGAGTGAACAGAATAGCCCCCACATCGCCAAAATCGGATGGTGTCGCCCCGTCTCCTGCGATGGTCGTCAAAATACGATCTGAAAGCGAGGAGAACAAAACACGAGCCGGAAAGCTCATGACCTAGGCAATACGGAATGGTTTACGGCCCATACAAAGCAATACGCGGATTCTTTCTTGGAATCGGCGAGTCGCATACAACCGCTCAATGCTGCGTCAACCTTTGGCTTCGCGTCCGAAAATCAGGCGATACACAATATTTGCAGATAGCCATACAACGAGAACACCATTGGCTACCAAACACACGAGGAAGACACCGCTCGAGTTCAACCAATCCGGAACCAGCGGCGGGAGGAAAATAGTGGGCATCGAGGTGTAAACAAGAAAGTAAGCATAAATCCCATCCTGCGACGGACCACCCGTTTGCCCAAGATTCGGAAAGTAAACGACGGTCAATGACGCATGCAGTAGTAAAGCGCACCAGAGAAAGATTCGACGCGAAGGTATCGTTCGAGATTGATTAGTCGATGTGACAGTCTTCCCGTTGTCATCTGCCATGAACTAACACTCCATTGATATGGGAGCTGAACTCAAACGCCCCTTAATGCTGCCAAGATTTTATTATCATTCAGCGGCCTTCTCCTGTGTTGCCGTATTGTATCAAGATCCGACTCAAGATTCATCATGAAGATTTTCGCCATCACGCTGATTTCATACTCATGATGTTTTTCTTTCATTTGCCCGTCTCGACGTCGATTCCTCCGGCCGTCGGGCCTCGAGATTAGTGTTGATTAGTGAGGATCAGTGTTCACTACTTCTTGCTGGTTCGATTGCTGAAGAGAGCAAACAATACCACCCCCTCCTCTATAAAGTCCTAATGAAGGCAGAAAGATCGAACGCAGAAAGATATGCAACTCATTTTTCTGCGTTCGATCTTTCTGCCGTTGAAGATTTCTGTTTTTGGTTGGGCAGAGCCAACAGGGGGTAGGCTGTTCCGCCGACCTGCGGTGAGGGACCGTGAATGCGACTCTGGTGGTGCTAATTGATTTAGGTAAGAAGATAGCGGCGAGAACAAAAGGACTCGATAGAATTGTCGATCAGAGATACGCATATTCCGCCTTGGGGACCTGTTGCCTCGTCCTCTACTCCCCGAAAAAATTCCCAAAACCAGCTAGCGATCCGCCTCTTTGACCGCTTACAATTTACGACATGAACGTTCACCCCATCACCACACCCGCAAGCCCATCTCTCGCATCGCCGCTACTCGATGCCTCGTTCGATTCCATCGAATCGCTAACCACCACTTTCGCTGCGTCTGTAGTACCCACTATAGAAACCACGACCGTCACCGAAGTTACACTAGGCTACCATCGCAACCAACAGTACTCCATCACCGCTATGACCACGTCGACTGGCGCAGTCGCCGAGCGGTACGCGTACACTGCCTACGGTCAGCCTACGATGCTAAACGCCAGCGGAACTGTGCTTACGAATTCTGCGGTTGCTAACCGATACACATACACAGGCAGAGAATATGACGAGACCTTAGGTCTTCATCACTTCCGAGCAAGATGGATGAGCCCGCTAGCGGGAAGGTTCTTGGGAAGAGATCCGATTGGGTTCGAAGGAAGCAAGTGGGGGCTATATGAATTTCTTCGCGCTGGAACAGTTTCTAAACTAGACCCCGACGGACTGTGTCCTGATAGACAGGACCCATGGGAGGGTTACCCATTTCCTCCTCCGCCTCGACCTTGGATTCCTAATAGAATGGGACCGTATTGTAATGCATTCAAGAATTACTGTGATGGCTTTACGCAAGGTGATCTGGAATTTGCCTGTCGAAAGCTATGCGTAGCGATTTGCGGTGAGGGTTGCTCGTAGCTACTCAATTCAGAATTTGTTTTATTAGCTTCAGTAAAGGTTTAAGAGTATGAAAAGATCCGTAGCTGCCTCAATAGCGGGCTCACTCATTTTGATTTCTACGATGTCCGAGAACACGTTTGCTATCAAAGAATTTGGGGATGCATTCAAGACAAAATATGTTGACGCCAGCACAAGTGAATCCTTCAAAATGTTAGTAAGCGAAGCAAAATGCAATGTCTGTCATGTTGATGGTGAAGACAAAAAGAAAATTCGCAACCCTTACGGCGATGCAATTGATAAAAAGGGACTTGAAGCAAAGGAGTACAAGGCTCTGCTCAAGAGCAATCCTGTCAAAGCCAAGGAACAGATTGAGAAGATCTTTAGCGATATAGAGGAGATGAAAGCTGAACGGGCTGACAAGACATTTGGTGAAAGGATTAAGGATGGCAAATTGCCAGGAGGCGACGTAAAAGGAAGGTAGGTCTCGGGAGGCTTATTTGCTGTTGTCCCAATCTTTTCCCTTTAGGATTACCAACAGGATTTTAGTTTTGCTATCGTCCCGATCGGGGCTCGAGCGAGCGTTTAGAGACCGATTTCGAGCACTTTGTTGCACCGAATTCGGTTCTGGGCTCACCACTTGGGTTTATCCCAGTGGGAGCATGACTGAGTAGCTACCGACGACGCAAGCCTCACAACCCTTCTCCTCCGTCTGGCCTGCGGCCAGACGGAGGAGAGAAAAAAGGGGGGACGCATTTGGTAGCCACACAGTCATCGCCCCACCGGCACAGGGCCGGAATGGTGGCGGAAAACCGTTCACAGAATAAGAGATAGACCCAGTCAGTAATGTCTCCGCCCAAGGCGGACGGGTAGCCGGTTGGTCTCTTTGGGCTGATTTGCCGTTTTCCCAATTTTTTTCTATAGGATTACCAACGGTGTTTTGGATTTCCTATTGTCCCGATCGATGCTCAGATGAGCCGTTAGAGACCGTTTTCGATCGCTTTGTTGCACCGAATTCGGT
>JBKCTT010000065.1:0-31875 GCA_046318795.1 Pirellula sp. | reverse complement strand
AATACACCCGATAGGATTCGAACCTATAACCCTCGGTTCCGAAGACCGATGCGCTATCCAGTTGCGCCACGGGTGCAGTTAACACTTCAAATTATAACGTGTCCGTGCTTTTCTTCAACTGCCATTGGTTTCCCAGTTTTTTACCGTTTTTTCAAAGATTCATGCCACACTTGCGAATTGAGAACGCCAGTCTGTGATGGCAATGGAGTTTGTGGGAAAAGCGTCCCTTGCTCACGCTGCGAGCTTAGGATGATTCCTCGCTTGCAATGCGGTTTGGAATTTTGACTCTTGGGGGCGATCGGGAATTCAGGGAACAGTCATTCTCGTTTCCTTGAGAAACCAACCCCTAACCGATATACTCCAACCCAACCACTAAACGACTCGTACTACAAGTCGCCCATCAATACTAACAGATACCTCGGTTTCGCTTCCGTCCCTTCACTATCAACCCGTAAAGAGCCTCTAAAGGATTACGATGCCAAATTCCAATGAGAACGGTCCAGTTGACTCGTTTATGAAGGCAACCGATGACGCCGCTGCAAAACAATCCGTTGTCGAAGAAAAAATTTGGAGCGGTACCTTCGTTCCTAAAGCCATGTTCGCTTGGTGGATCGTTTGTACTTTGCTATCAATTGGACTGGTTGCGATCGGTGTATTCTCCGGCACTCTGCTAGGGGATTCCGTTCCCACGGGAACTCTTTGGAGCGTCATCGGGGCCGCCATCGCCCTGGCCTGGGTTTGGGCTACCCTGCTTTGCGTCTACCGCAAAATATCAGTAAACTACGAACTGACAACACAACGCCTTATCCATCGGCACGGAATTCTTATTCGCACTACTGACCGTATCGAACTGATCGAAGTAGACGATGTCTCCTTTACCCAAGGACTCATCGAACGGATGCTCAACGTTGGCAAAATTCGTGTTACGAGCTCCGATCGATCCCACCCAGTTCTATTTATGCTCGGTATCGATGACGTTGCCAAAGTCTCAAACCAAATCGATGACGCTCGACGTGCTGAACGCCGACGACGCGCTCTGATGATTAACCAAGGCGGATAACTCCCCATCTAGTATGGTAACACTTACGAGTCTAGTAACACTTACCTGATGGCTCTCGAATCGGGCCTGATGGCTCTCGAATCGGGGCCTCGATGGTTTTCCAAATGGCGAGCGCAAGGCTCCGTGGTTGTTCCGTTGGAAAAATGGGATCGAGAACACTTTATCCCTTTACGCCCCTCTCAGCTTATCGCGCACCTCAAAACCCGCGCCCCGCAGCATGTCGATTGGGAACTATTCGACGCCAACTCCCAAAAAATCTTCGAAACCATTCGAACTGCCTACCATCACCATCGGGCGTATGTCACCGAACTCTACGCAGAGTTCGATCCTGATCGCGACTTGGATGAGAAAATCTGGGACTCACCCGGCGATCCCACAAACCCCAATCCGCCCTTTAACAAACAAGCCTGCGGGGACTTCTTCCAACACCTCGGCGAGTCTCTTCAACATGCCAATTACCGTCGCCTGTCTCCTCGCGAAATCCGAGCTGCCTCAAAACTCGTTAGCCAGTGGGGCGTTCACCTTAAGATCCGATTCAGCTCATTTAGACGTCTAGAGGTCTACGGACGAGGTGATATCCTTACCGAGCGATCTGTTCGTTCATGGCGATGGCTGTTTCGCAAGAAAAATATTCAAGTCCCCATCTATCAACGATTGGTAGTCGTCTTTAGAACCAAGGAGCTCCAACACTTTACCGATCCCTACAACCCTGATCGTGTCCACATCAGACTATTCAAAAACGTACCCAAAGCTGATATCGAAATGATGTTTCCAGGCGCCCAAGTGCGACTGACATGGCTCGATACTGGCAAGATCGGTATCCCAACGTTATGGGGAATCATCATGATGGCCAGCAAGCTAGCGAAGAGCTTTTGGATCGTCGCTCTGCTTAGCGCTTTCAAGTTGGTATCGTGGGCTTTGTTCCTCTTTGCATTCTTGATCGCTTTTATCTTCTACGGAATCAAATCGATCCTCTCGTATGGAACGACAAAACGTAAGTATCAACTCAATGTAGCGAGAAGCTTGTACTTTCAGAATTTAGATACCAACCTCGGTGCATTACTCCGTATCGAAGAAGAAGGGGAGATCCAAGAAATCTGCGAAGCCCTGCTTGCCTACTTCGTTTTAATGTCGCGTTGCCAACCACTCGAAAAGGAAGAAGTCGATCGAGTCGCCGAAGATATTCTTCAAGAGGTTGCTGGGTTCCGAATCGATTTTGATGTAGAAGATGCTCTTCGTGATCTCGCAGCAACCGGCTTGATATCTTATGGCGACAAGGGTTGGTATTGCGTTGCGCGGAAGGATGGATCCACGTAAGGATTCGTCAAGAATGGAGCGGTTATGAAGCGAGAGGCAGTCCAATCTCTGGCGAGAACGGCTACGGGAGCTAGGGGATCGCGAGGGTGCCAACGGTTAACAGTTGCAACCGCATGGCTGTCGGGTCGTAGGGTGCTCGCTCTCGGAGACCGGGTGCAGCACTACCTGGTCGGTAATGTCCTGTGTTGGAAATATCCTTCAATGGAGGACGCAATACCGCTAAATAGGGGCTGAAAAAGGCTGTCGTGTAGAAACGTGCCCCAGATAACATGGGCGTCAGCTTGGGATACTTCTCATGTCCGTGCCGCTCCAGCATGGTGTCTTCAAAGTAAAGGGGTTGATGGCAGAATACAGGGGCCACCCACGCCTTGCCCTGCGAAAAGAGCGCCATCTGACGGTCGGGACCGTAGGGGAGAACTTGAGGTTCGGGCAATCGTCCCGACACCCAATCCTCAGGCGTTTGCCCCGTTCCGATATTGGCGATGGACAGATTAGGTGTCGACAAGGGCGGAAGAGCAATCCGATCCTTGGATGGCTGCTGGGCCGAGTTGCTGGGTGCGTCGGGGGCAATGAGCAATGACTCCGTCGCAACCTCCGCGTTTTGACCTTCGGGCGGCTGTGGTCTATCAGAGGGAGACGGTTGATCTAAAAATCGAGCGGTCAACCGAACGCCAGGGTCCGATTGTGCCAATAATTGCGAACCCGAAATCGAGGACAATGTGAATGCCGCTACTATGGCACCAGTCTGGCGTATTCTCCCTGCTAAACGCTGACTCATCGTTTCACCCTATCCTATGTGAATCAAAAAAGCCGGCCGTAGGGGTTCCAATAGTAACTATTGGTGGCCGACTTAGATGCATTCTTCGGCAGAGAGATACAAGCACTTCATTCGTCGTAGACGCTTTTGTTGTAATAGTTGCAATCGATTGCATGATTGATTACGTAGACGTTAAGGCTTTACATCATTATTGATAGCAAAGAAGGCTTTTCGAGTGATGATGGAGAGGCGGTCCAATCTCTGGCGAGATCGGCTACGGGTATTGTTAATCTAAGACTTGGAAGGGGGACTGGTTGCCTCGTCCACTATTCAGAATGTTGTCTTGTATTGATAGGAGAGGCGTTAACGCCATCGGGTGTTTCGCAAGACGGTCTCTACGATATAATCCCACATCGATTGGTCAAAGTGATGAAACATTAGCTCGGCATGTCCATAAGCGCCCACCATAGTTCGCAGTTCCTTGCAATCGATTCTTAACAGAACTTTTCCAATCGCGTTTTCAGAATCCTTTGCGGCAGCACGATTGTTTAAGATCGCCGTGGACGCATCGTCTGCCACGATTGCGGCCGACACTTTAGTTACGATGCCATCGAGAATCTTGTCGGGATGGGTGCTCAATCTCATGACCACCGGAGTACCAACGCTTATAAAGTCGCTCTGATCTTTGTGGACTTCACACTCAATGTGCGGATCGTCACTCGTGGATATACCTCCGATCAACGCATTCTTCGGCAAAAACATCCCTGGAGACAACTGGGGCAATCGCGTTTGTAGTTTGCTTGATTGATAGCTAGCTTGAACGAGCAATCCATCTTCTGTCTCGTGAGTCGAGGGATTCACTCTAAAGCATCCAGCCTCTGTCGCCTTGATATCGAGAGATCGGAGCTTTCGATCAATCTCTTCCACTTGAATTTGAATCGCTCGGAGTCGTGATTCAACTATTTTTTTTTGGTCCAAGATCTGTGTATTGTGATAAGCCGCACCGTTCATCGAATTTAGTTGAGCGGTTACTTGTTCCATCGATGACTGTAACTTGAACTTTTCTTTTAAGAGATCTGGATTGCTTAGGACCATAACGGTATCCCCGGCAGCAATCCATTCTCCGTCTGCACGAACTACACGATCGATGACTCCCGATTCGGATGCGTATACGCTAACGGTGTCTCCGGACCGAAAGACTCCTATCCCCCAAGAACGTTTGGGAAGGGGCAACGTCATCGCCCATACTGCAACGCACACTGCCCCAGACCATCCCACGATTTGCGCTCGTAGTGGAATCCGTTTACCATTAGCTTTAGTCTGCTGCGTCCAGGATGCGATCCATAGAATCAATGCGCATAATCCATAAAGAAAAAATGCACCGATTGCGAAGCCTGTCAGTTGCCAATCACCCGCGAGTCGGTACACAAACCAAGCAAGAGTTCCTACTAGAACAATACGATTCAACAACGATCCAATGTAGTACAAACTCAACCCGACTTGTGGAACAATCGAGGCGTCCAACCTACCACCAGCTAGCCGATCGAAAGCTTGCCAAGATTTCTCGCGCAAGTTATTGATTCCTAGCGCATCGCTCAAAACGTAGTATCCATCGTACTTCATCAAGGGATTCGCGTTAAATAAGATGGTTGTTAAGGAACAGACTAGAAGTGTTTGATAGCATAAGACGTTGGCAAAACTCGATGTCGTGAAACACCAGATGAGTGCGGCTATCGAGGCAACAATGAGCTCAAAGTAGATTCCACCAAAGGCTGTTGTCAGGCGATGAAATCGATTCTTAGACTTCCACCCTTCGGAGATATCAACGTATGGGCAAATCATTCCAAAGCTCATGAGCAAACCAACATCTCTGCATTCGAGTTGGTAGTACTCGCATGCGCTGGCATGTCCTAACTCATGAATGGCGCGGGTGATAATGAATATTGCCCCATATCCTATCAACGCCGATGGAGATCGTAATTCGCTCCATGTCGGCAAGGACTGCCAAAACTCATCCCATCGATAAGTGACGCCCATCACGGCTAACAGAATTAGCAGAAGGGCGAAAGGAACTAAAGCCGGTGAAAACAGAGACGAAAGTGGCTTGGTCACAACATCCAAAAATCGACCGGGAGATCCGAACGATAATTGATATTGAACGATATTAACCACTGCGTTCGCAAAACGGACGATACCACGTCGTTGCGTAAAGATATGCGTTGCGCCCGCCGATACTGTTGGCTGTTTCGCGCCTCGTTGAGCTTGGAGAACCCCCGATTGCACACACTTGAAAAGCAATCGCTGGAGTTCGCCCACCTCGAGCGACGCTGGTCGATAATGTTCGTTAAATCGATCGCAAATTTGTTGATACGTTGTTTCGGGTGCAACCCATTGTAGTATTTGATAGTCCACCTCTGAGCAGGAAAAGTAGTCTGCCTTTAAGGGATCTGATGCGACGAACCGAGTTTCGCCCCTTTCAACCGACTTGGTCCATTTAATATCGCTTCGACGTACGAGTCCAACTCGTTCTGTCGCAGTCTTTTGCGATTGCGATGCTGTAGTAGAACTATCGATCATGGTGCTTCGTTCGAGACGAGAACTTCGACGGTCATTCCAGGCAGGAGTGTCCAGAAGTCACCAATCTTTTGATTTTGGACCGTTGCGTGCATTCGAATCATGCCAGATTGACTGATATCAGGAGCAAAGCCAGATATCTTTCCAACGAACTCGGTAGCTTTTTCCTTTCCTTGCCAACGAACCACGGCTCGGCGATTCACCAGTGATGCTGGATCGTACAATGCCATGTCGACAAAGAAATCGACTTGCATCTCGTCCATTCGAATAATTTTGAGTAGAGGTGTACCGGCAGTAACCCATTCACCGGGGAAGTGATCGACCCTAGAGACCATACCTGACACAGGAGCCGTTAACCTTAGTTTATTCAACCGCTTTTCGCTAACGAGGTAGCTTGCCTGGGCAATTTTCGCTTTGACTTCTTTCTGTGTTTTGATTGCTTTTGCCTGAATGACACGTGCTTTCGCTTGTTCCAGGCTTATGCGTTTTTGTCGAACTTCAACGTCGCTGGCCCCGCTTTTATTATTGAGTTCGATGGTGTTGTCTAGTTGCAATTGAGTCTCTTCGACTAGCATTTCGGCGAGTCGGAGATCGCTCAAGTCTGTCGCTTCAGAATTTGCGACTTGTAGTTGTAGGCCGGCCAGTTGTTTTTCTAGCTCGGCGCTTTCCGTGTCCATCGCACCAATGCTATCGCCAGACTGAACGACCATTCCTTCGCGTAAATCGAGAGAAGCGAGAACACCGGTATCTTGCGCCGAGATCTCGACGGAATCAGGAGCGAAGACTAAACATTTCTCGAAACGAATCCAGGCTGATTGAGCCAAAGCACCTGCTGGAGCCATGCTGGATGGTATCGATTGGCGATCAGCGATACGAATCTCAGGATTTCCTCCCGGCGGTGCGGTTTTCGTTCTCACTGGATCTTGAGCGGTAAGTGGCAAATAGCTTAGCAGACCAGCAGCCCCGAGTCCGAGCGCTGACCAATACATCAAAGGGGTACGTTTCATGGGAACCACATCCTGGCTCGCATAAGGAATGTTTCAACAAAGTCTTTGCTCAGAGCCCAAATCAAGGGTGCTTTGCCCGAGCTTACCGAGATTCGTGCCGTAGCACCGGCCAATGCCAAATCGTGTGGCAGTTCGTCATTAACTTGAAATCGAACCAGGTACATCGGGAGTAAGTCCGTCGATTGCTGCTGCGCACTGCGCCATGTCTCAAACGATTTCGTGGTGATTTTCCATTTCGTTTTTGGTGCAGCGATGAGGCGAGCGAACGCGTCTGCATTTGGATTGCTTTGGCTTTGAGTCAATTCATCGAGATTACGTTCTGGGATCTTGGCTTCTAGTTCCCATTTTGTAGTTGGTGATCGCAGCGAGAAAAGCCATTGGCCCATACGCACTGGGCGACCGTTGAGACTTTCAGCCACTTGCCATGTTTCGACAATCGCATTGGATTTAGCTCGAATCGTAAGCTGTTCCCATTGCACTTGGATGAGCTCTAGTGCCTTTTTTTCGTATTCAAGGGCGATACGAATCGTTTCGCGTTCTGTTTCGAGTGCATCGCGATCAACGGGAGTTAGATTACGGTCTCGTAAAAGTCTGTTATCCAGCTCGGCGGCCCGTTGATCATGCTGGATGATCGTTGCCTTGGTTTTCTCTAGTTCCGCACCGAGCGAATTGGATTGCATCTGGATTAGGGGGGTTCCGGGAGTCACGATCTGACCGTGCTCCACGAGAACTCGCTCTACGACACCATCGGCAGGCGCGTAGAGTTCCTCGATATCAACCGGTACCATTACAGCTGAGGATTCGATCATCAACGGAACTGGAATCGCCATGACTCCGGCTAACATTGATACGAATACAAGGAACAGCCCCCATTTTGTAGCCAAGTTCCTCACACTTGTTTTAACAAGAGTGCCCAGAGCGCTACCTTGCGTCCCTTTTGGTTCAACGATATTGCGACCCAAACGAAAGAGCAAAGCGGACTGAGTCAAACATCCAGCAGGTGGAGGTTGGTCTTCCGACCAAACGATGATCAAGGCGTCATTCGAAGAATTGACAGACCGATTGGATGTCGAGTCGTGCGAATCGTCACCCAAGTCTGGAAGCAATTCCTCAATCAGGGTTTGTGTTCGAAGAGGACGCTCGGGAAGAACCGCATAAGGATCAAACCACAGACCATGTTTAATACCGAAAGCATCACTAAATCGACGTTGCTCCTCAGTGGCTACGAGATCAGATTTTGATTCGGATCGCAGGGGGGAGGAGTCTTCGATCGAGAATAGGTATTCCCCGTTACGAAAAGTCTGATGAGAAACACTATTCGCAAATTGCTCGATAATGTTGATTCCCGAGACGCGACGATCGATTTTTTCCAGTCCTGCGATGCCTTGGATCCGCCAAGGTCGCTGTTCTGCCTTACGTCTCAACCAAAAAACATGGCTGGCGTGCACATTGTCACGAACACACGCCAACAAGGTTGACATTGGTTGGTTATTGTTTTGCGATGGCAGGCTTCGATCGATCAAGCGTTGAGCATTGAGCAAGAACTCTTGGTCATGTTCCAAAAGATTCATACGGAATGTCTTCAGGAATTCCGCGAGCATATCGGCCATTTGAGCCGCGAATCTTAGATAACCTCGTTGACTCGCCGGTCCACCACTCGGATGTTGAAAAATCTCAAGCCACAATTCGCCATCGTTCATGGGTACCGCAATCGGCACCAACATCACGGTTTGCGAGGTTGGATTCGGTGCACGCTGAGTGTCAATAGTCGCGTCACGCGGAGGAATGAGCACAGGCTGGCGTTCGCTACGTGCCTCGGTTAGAAGTCGTTCGTGAGGAACGGATGGCCGAATTGCATTGGCTTTAACAACCGATTCCGCTGACGGTTCGCTTGCCTCCGTAAGTTGCATTTCGATTTGGTCTAAATCATCGAACAGGGTAGTGGAGTTCGAATCGGAATCATCTGAACCCGCTGTTGCACCTGATGATCTGGTTAAGTCAGTCGCTAAGCCTCTCGCTTGCACTAGATTCCAACCGATGTTCTCTCGCCAGGCCCATATAGCGATTCCGTCCGCACCCATTGCGGTGAGGATTCGTGGAAAGGAGAATTGAAAGAACTCGGCAGGCTGCACAGGCTTTTGGGCAAAGTGTGCGATCTCGGCGACCAATTCACGGATTTTATCTTTGGTTTGCTGAATAAACGGAGAATCGAGGGCGATAGGGCTACGTCGATCGCTCAAACTATCGATCGCCCCCGTGCCAAAGGTTGTCTCCCAGTTTTCAAGCATTTTGTTCGCACTGCGCGCGGCATCACTTCCCCCCGTCTGATCAACTGCACCGACAACGTGGGTTTTAGGCGTTTTAATAGTTTCAGAAGCTTCCGATCTCCGCATCCCTTGCGGATACCATTTTCGAATGCCTAGTGGCAATATCAAAACCGAGTTTTGATAGCAATTAGGAAGAGGAAATGCGATTTCGCGATTGTGCGATACGTAGCATTCCACGCCGGATCTCAAGTCGTAGGTGACCTGGTAGATCCACGCGCATAGGATGTGGATTCGAAGATGATCGATTCAACATCTCTTCAATATGACGCCAATGCCTCTTTGACATTTCACGCAGAGGCCAATTCTGGAGATGCCATAAGCCTACAAAAAACTCTCGTAATGCAGGCCAATTCACTTGTGTCAAATCGGCAACTGTCATCTCAACGCTCCCATCATTTTGCTTAATCCAAATCGAACTGGACAAGAGCTTCTCCGCTTGTGAGTTGATCTTTTCATGTTCCAAGGTGTTCGAGTCTATCAGATTAGCAATACGCTCTTTCCAATCTGGGCCGGCAATGAAGCCTAAAACGGGGACGAGTTCGTTGCGAATCTTGTTGCGGGTGTATTTGGAATCGTTGTTGCTGGAATCGTTTCTGTAAGGGACACCTTGGGTTTGCAACCACGACAAAATGGTCGATCGGTAGACCTTGAGAAGTGGCCGAACGAGCTTTACATCGTGTGTTATCGATTGAATAAAGTTTCTCTGGAACGGAATACCCCGAAGGCCACGAGTTCCGCTACCGCGAATCAACCTATGCAAATAGGTTTCGATGTTATCGTCAGCGTTATGGCCCAAAGCGATCCACGAAGCATTGATCCGACAAGCAAATTCTCTGAGATACTGATAACGAATCTGCCTTAGTTGATCTTCGCTATGGCAGAGACATTCTTCATCGGAAAGCCGCGCGACATAACAATCAAGATCGCGCAACGCGGCTTGTTCCTCGACGAACGTTGCATCTGCATCGCTTTCTTCGCTTCGCTGTCGATGGTTGCAATGAAAGACATAGAGATTCTCTTTATTGGAGCTGAGTTTCCATAACAAATCGAGCAGAACCATGCTGTCAGCACCTCCGCTGACCGCGATGATAACTCGCGAATCATTCCATTGATGTAGAGGCCAATTGGCTAGGATCTCATCCATCATGGGACGATCACGGTTTCCCATTCGGGTGCATATTGCCGTCTCCAATATTCCGATGGAATGGAAGCATCGGTCCATTTTCCATTATCTCTATTTGTTTCAACGACTGAACCGACGCGATGGGCTACATTTCCAAGGTGACAAAGATGAGTGCTAAGATGTCCGCTACGAATTGGTTGGGCGAGGAGCCCGGGATCCTCGGCGACGACCGATTGGATAAAGTTAGACAAATGTTCGAATTGGCCCACCGAAGAGGCTGGAGATTTTTCGACAACTTTACCAGCGCGATCATAATGAATGTAGCCTCCCTCGGTATCAATCTCGAGGTACCCTTCGCTACCATAAAAGGAAACAAACGGTCCGGGTGGATGTTGTGAAGTCGAGATGCCTTGATAGGTGATTTGTTTTTTACCCTCAAATTCCCAACACACTGTATGGGTATCGGGAGTTTCCTGGTCATCAGAAAAGCCGTACCGACCGCCGCTTGAAACCGTTCGGATGGGGAAGTCGACTTGCAAGCCCCAGCGACAAATATCCAGTCCGTGGATACCGTTATTGCCGAGTTCGCCGTTACCCCAATGCCAAAACCAGTGCCAGTTGTAATGAACGACGTTTGACTTAAACGGACGCTTCGGCGCGGGCCCCTGCCAAAGAGCATAGTCCAGATCGGTCGGTGGTTCGGTGGGTTGAGTCGTCCCAATGGAGCCTCTCATTCGATTAAAAAAACATCGTGATTGAGACACGGTACCGATAGCCCCGCGGTGAATCTTTTGGATGGCTGCCTGGTATCCGGGTGAGCTGCGGCGCTGCGTGCCGACTTGAACACATTTACCAGACTTTTCCGCTGCTTCGATCATCCACACCCCTTCTTGTGGATTATGCGAAGTTGGCTTTTCGACGTAGACATGTTTGCCTGCGTTGCATGCCATAATGGTCGCTGGACCGTGCCAATGATTAGGAGCTGCGCAGACCAAAGCGTCTACCGATTTATCATCGAGAATGTGTCTAAAGTCGGAGATTGCCAGCGGCTTTTGTTCGCTTGTCTCGGCGACCTTCATCGCAGAGTTGAGCCTTGATTTATCACAGTCGCACAGATATTTGATCTCCACGTTTTGGATCTTGATCAGGTCTTCAAAAAGTCCTATACCACGGGAGCACCCCATAATGCCGAGAACGATTTTCCGTTCGGGGGATCGTTCAGTCGTGAGGGATGGTTCGGTCGTGTAGCGTGCTTGAGCGGAGGATGATGCGATCAGTGCTGCGGAGAGGCCGATGCTACTCGACTGCAGGAAGTTACGTCTTTCCATGGTTTGCTACCTCTTTGATCATGGAACCCTTTTTGAACACGGAAATCGGAGGGCTCCGGATAGAAATCGGGGGATTAGGGTGGGAGTTGTATTGTAATCCACAGAAGATAAGTCGTGTTTAACGATCTCCACATCCCCCAGATTACCTACGTTCACTTGCGAGAAAATTGGCAGAATTTCTAAACTTCTGGCCCATAGACGAATCGTTCCATCAAATAGGAAACTGCCGTGTTTTTTCACCAGCAGCCCCCAGAAACAACAAAAGCAAGTCGCGTATTGCCGCTGATTCTCGGCATTTTGGTGATCGTTAGTTCGACGGGATGCTTGCGCAAGCGAATGACTGTGAGGACCAGCCCACCGGGTGCCATGGTTTACGTCGATCGGCAGTACATTGGGTTGAGTCCCGTCTCGACCAGCTACACCTATTACGGCACCCGGAACTTCGAAATTGTCCGTGACGGATACAGGACGGAGAAGTTTCTTCGCAAATTCAATCCACCATGGTACGCCATTCCTCCATTGGATTTTGTGACGGAAACCCTTTGGCCGTACGAAACTAGAGATGAGCGGATCATCGATGTTCAGTTGTCGCCCGAACTGGCTGTTCCGAACGATGCGCTAATCGCGAGCGGAGAGCAATTGCGTCTGCAAGCGGGACAAGGAATCGCAGTCTCGCCTCCCCCGACCATGTCAGCGCCGATTCCGGTTGTACCACAGATTCCGCCTCGGTAGTCCAACTGTAACGCTTGTACCATTGAGATCGGGGTTTGCTTTGGAGAAGTCGAAAACCCGGTCAGAGATGTCTTGAAGTTTGCTGGGTTGGCTAGGATTCTGGGAGTTCACCTCGCAAGTAAAGGTGTCGAACTCCGTTATCAGAATCCTCGTTTGGAACAATCGAAACCATGCATTCCAGTTGGCTCGTTGAAATGGCAAGCATTTGGGCCTTTCACGCTTCGACTCGCGTTGAAGAAGATTGCGTATTCCCGATCGAAGCAGTCCACGAGTACTGGCTGAAGAATCGAGTTCGATTCAACGGCTGGAACTCGATGCTGACATTTCAGTCCAAGCGAATCCGTTCGGTCAGCATGGCGCATCGAGCCCAAGCTTGGCGCAAGACCAAGCGAGTGATTGAAGAAGCCCTATTGGCCGAACCACTAGCCCGCATTACCGTGGCGGTAGCTGCTCGACTGGAGGCCCGTCAAATCGATAATGATGCGAGAGCGATCTTGCACAATGTTTATATAAGTCACCAAGAGGTTCGCAATCGTTGTTTGCGAATCATTGCTGATGGTTTGGAGCGAGGTAGCCACGAGGCAGAGGAGCTTAATTCATTGAGGAGCTACCTAGAGCATTGGACCGATATGCTTCTAGGTTACTTTGTGAAGACGAGCGAAGCGCATCCGTATGCCCATTCACCGAAGCGAGTCGAAGACTTTGCGAGCGAATATGGTGAAAGGCATTTGGGAGATCAATCCAAGATCATATGGTCATTATTGATCGCGAGTTGCAGAGCGTGGCTTAACAAGCATGTCGAGCATGAACCGATATCACCACGCATCAATCAGCAGATTAGCGAAGCGGCATTAGGTATGTTGCACCCGGATTTGTTTGATTCCATGGGGCTAATGCGAACCCATTTGGTCCATCGGATTGAGAAAGGCTTGGAGCAAGCGGGAGAAACATTACAACGGCTCGACGATGGGACTTGGGAAACCATGTCAAGTGTTTTGGTTGGTAGCGAAGCCAAAGCAACCGTTCGATTTCGTGCTTAAGAATCCCGACTGTCGTTCAGTAGCCGTGAGTTAAAGCTGGCCAATTAGCTCAGGTTCGGGTACGACTCTTTTGGCCTCTTGTTCGGCTGAGAGATTTGATGATACTCTCATGTTGCACGAACCACGAAGTCAACTACGGAGTATTCATGAATATCATTCGCTTAACTATTTTCATGCTGATTTGGGCTGTGATCGGTACGGAGGTCACCAACGCTCAAAAGACTCCGGCACGGGAAGAAGTTGTAAAACCTATTCGCAATGAGAGCTTCAACAAAAACGGTGCCTGTAAAGAACGCCGACAAGGTGGAAATCCACGAACCGTAGACGGGATACCACTGTTTGACGGCTCTCAAGATGGAGATCGGCAAGTGGACCCGCAGATCGCTGTTGGTGGCGATCACGTTTTACACGGAACCAATAGCGGTTTGATCATCTACGATAAAGCCGGAAACTTTGTCAGTGGTGTCAATCAAAATTGCTTCAACGGTGGGATCGATCCTAAGCTCTACTTTGACATCCACAACAAAGTGTTTGTGTTCGATCTTTGGAATCCGTGGGACAAAGAAAAGCTCAAACCTGTGAATGTGTCCGTTTCGGAAACCAGCAATCCAACCGGTGCATGGAACACGTACCCTGTTCCAGCTCCAAACGGCGTCGATGGAGGCGCTATTGCGGGGAGTCGGAAATGGATTGGCTATACGTTTCCCGGTGGTAAAGAACAAATGTTTGTCTTCAAAGCGGAGGATGCCAAAGCCGGAAAACCAGTCACGGTCTATCACTTCGAGGGAAACCCGGGAGAACCAGTCAAAGGCCAAGACGCTACCGACGATTTGTACTTTCTCAAGTTCACCAATCGGGAGATTATCATCTCTCGAGTAACTGAGGATACGAATGGAAAACCGCGATTGGAACAACTTGCCAGTCAAAGGCACGGATTAAACTATTTCGATTACCCTCCTCAATCCCCTCAAAAGGGGACTGATCAAAAAACTTCGTCGGGAGATCGCAATCCTAAAGTGCTTGTTTTGCAGAATGAGTGTATTTGGTTCTCTCAAGCGGTCCATTGTGAAGGACGATCCGCAGTTCAGTGGCACCAGGTTCGATTAGACGGTAGCTTGGTTCAAACGGGATTACTCCGACATCCAACCAATGGTTACATACAAACCACCTTGGCCGTAAATGCTAAAGAGGATGTACTGATTGGCTTTCAAGAGACGGGACCTGACATGTTTATCAGTCCTCGGTTTGCGTTTCGACGAGGCACCGATCCGCCTGGAGAGACTCGATCGATCGTTAGCCTTGGAGAGGGGGCTGGAGCAACCGATGGGGTATCCTGGGGAGACTACAGCGGCAGCACTATCGATGGAGATAACGGTCGCGATCTATGGACCATTCAAAGTATCACCAACCCTAAGGGCAAAGGTCACACGGTCATTGCCAAGCTTCCCGTTGATGAATAGCAAGGAATTACTTTGTATGCCAAATCAGTCTTAACACGCAATGAACTTTAGAGAAAGATTCGAATCAGCGAATGGCCTGGACAAAAGGGGTACGTATTCCAACCAATTTGATTGTTGGATTTCTTGGTTCCGGCAAAACAACCGCTATTGGAAAATTGATCAGCCGTCGGCCAGCGGGTCAAAAATGGTCCATCTTCATCAATGAGTATGGCATGGTGTCGATCGACCAAGCCTTAGTGGATACTGGCACGACCGATCTCGCGGTAGAAGAGCTAGGAGGTGGCTGCGCGTGTTGCACCATGTCGTACGCCTTTCAACCGCTGCTGGCACAATTTATACGTCGGTCAAAGCCCGATCGATTAATCATGGAACCGTCCGGTGCGAGTCATCCCGCTAACGTGATTGATGTGTTGCGAAGCGATAATTTTTCATCGGTAATTGATCTGCGCAATACGATTTGCCTGATCGATCCAAGCGATTTTGAGAACGAGCGAAAGAGAGAGACGGCCGTCTTTCATGATCAGATTCAAGTGGCCGATATTGTGATCATAAACTGGACCGACAAACGAGATAGAACGGTCATTGATCGTTGTCGAAGTTGGATCGAGACATTCGCACCTTCCAAACTACTGATACTCGAATCCAGTTTCGGTGAGATCGATCCGTTCTGCTTGGATGTGGATGCAAGCTCACTTCGATCAGCGTCTTTTCCCGACGCACATGCGAGATCAGTATCGATACTTGGCGATATTCCGGTATTAAACTCAAGCCACTCCGGCGATGGGTGCTCGACTCCAGCGAACCATGCGAAACCGGGTGTGCCCTTAAGGCTTGCCAACCACGATCAAGAGCACGATGCGTGCGGCTGGGTATTTCATGTCGATGATGTATTCGAACGCGATCGAATTTTCGAGCTGTTAGCAAGCATCCATCCTATCGCGAGGCTAAAGGGGATTTTTCGGTGCCAGGATGGTTGGTGGTCCATCAATCGCGCCAAAGACAGCACCAGTCGTTCGGCATCAGGGCATCGCCGCGATAGTCGGTTAGAGATTATTCTTGATCAACCCTCGATCTCGTGGCAGGAGATTGAACATCGCATGCTCGATTGCTTGCTCTAATCGTCGCGAATCGCTCCGCTGATCCGAAATACATGTCTGAGTTGCTCACAGACGGAGCGGTCAGCGACTATGATGACCCCAATAGCTTTTGGGCAACTATTTCTGCATACTGCAATCGCGTATCGGCATGATTGAGCAGGCCCCGCTCACTCCGCCATGCTTCGAAGTCTTCAAAGTGCATGCGAATTCGAATGATGATTACGCCTGCTTGTTCAGCTAATCGTTCGTGCTCCATGGCTGCATCAACCCACTCGTTGTGGCTGTCAAAAAACACCTCCGCATCGGTTGCTGTGGAACGAAACTGCTCATAACACGCTGCCGTAACGAACCAAGGGACAATAGCATCGGACATAGATTGAGAGTCGTTTCTGCTAGGGGACTTGGCGCTTGGGTTGCTAATGCTTCGGGGGCGTACGCCTCTGCGGAGAGAGGCTATTACGGTAGTAGCCTCTTTCCAAGAGGCGTGGTTCCTCGCAGTGCGAGAAATTTCGATCAATGCTACCTCCAAGCATAAAATGCGCGAACCAGTGGCTCGGAACTTCGCATGCGATTGGAGCGACGGGGGCTTGGCGTTTGGATTACTAATGCTTCGGTAGCGCCAACCGGCGGGCGTACGCCTCTGCGGAGAGAGGCTATTACGGTAGTAGACTCTTTCCAAGAGGCGTGGTTCCTCGCAGTGCGAGGAACTAGATCTCGACCGAGTCGAACAGAGCTGGGATCGTTACGTTTGCAAATCCTTTTGATGCTAGATGATCTCGAAACGCAAGCTTAGCTTCGGATTCACCATGAACCAAACAGATTTGCCTTTCTGGATTGACCGACTCCAGCAATCTCGTCAAGTCCCTTTGATCCCCGTGTGCCGAGAAGCCTTGGATCTGCTCTACCCGAATCCACTTGTTCCAAAATCGACCTTGAAACCACACTCTAGGCGCATTCGAAAGCAGTTCTGCACCTAACGAATCGGGAGCTTGATAACTCACCAAAATAAGACAGTCTCGCGGGTCATCAATATGATATCGAAGATGGTCCATGATTCGTCCCCCCTCGCACATTCCTCCCGATGCGATGATGATACACGGCTCCTTTGAAGTTGTTCTCCACCATGCCTCATCACCGGACTCAAGCCATTCGATAGAATCGGTCTCTGCGTCGGATTCGGAAACCGTTAACAATCCATCGTTACCAAACTCGCGATAAACATAATCGAACTGCGACGCCAATGGGCTATCTATACATATAGGCACGTTCGGAATAGCTTTGTTACGAATCAGCTCCAGAAGACAACACTTGAGAAAGTTCGTTCGCCCTAGACTGAACGCCGGTATCAGAGCCTTGCCCCCACCCTCGATTGTCTCGTTGATCAACTCGGCAAGCTTGGCGAGAGTTACATCAAAGGGTTCGTGAAATCGATTGCCATAAGTGCTTTCGCAGACGATCAAGTCACAATCGGGGACTGGCGCAGGTGTGCCGATAAACGGAAAATTGAATCGGCCGAGGTCACCCGTAAAGACGAGAGAACGAGAACCTACCTCGGCGTTTGCAATTTCCATTTCAATCATGCTGCTGCCGAGCACGTGGGCTGAGTTGTGCATCCTGATTTTGACGTCGGGTAGTGGCTGCAATGATTCGTTGTAATCGACTCCTTGAAAGAGCCGCAATGTTGCATCCACGTCGTCATAGGAAATGAACTGAGAGTCACTGAACTCCCTTTCTCTACTGCGACCGCGACGAGAACCTGGGTAATAACTGGTTCGTTCCAGTTCACGCTCATGGATTCGGGCAACGTCGTACAGTACGATTTCCAGAAGATCCAGGGTTGATTGAGTGCATAAAATATTGCCTCGGAATCCCTGCTTGACCAGCAGTGGCAGACTACCGCAGTGGTCGATATGGGCATGTGAAATGAGAACTAAATCGATATCGCTCGGCGAAAAAGGAAACTCGACTTCTTCGTCTTGCCTCGATTTACCGCCTCGAGCACCGAAACGTCCTAGCCGAGTCCCAGGCCGAACGGCAGTTGATTCTTTTTGGCCAAAACTCTTTCCACAGTCGAGAAGTATCTTGGAACGTCCCGTATCGACCAGGTGCATCGACCCGCTTACCGAGTCTGCGGCGCCATAAAATGTAAAGAAGGGTCGTTGAGACAAATGAGGTATGGTTCGCGGCATAACGAAATGATAGCCATCATTTCAAAACCCGCTAGGCAGAATGTCCCGCTTACGCTTGACTCCGCTTTGCGGAAATCGGTATTCTCACCGAAAATTGTCTCGATACTCGTGCCATCTTAAAGGTGCATTTATGGCAGCAGGGAAGCTTGCCGGTGTTCCACTCCTTGACGTAAATCGAGGAAATCTATTGGTTCATGAAGAGATCATGGACGCGATTGAAGCCGTCGTTCTTAGCGGTCGGTTTCTTCACGGCCCTGATGTAGGAGAGCTTGAATGCTCCGTCGCAGGCATTTGCGAAACGAAACATGCCATTGGCTGTGCCTCGGGAAGCGACGCTTTATTGCTAGCTCTCATGGCTCTGGACGTGCAACCTGGTGACGAGGTGATCGTTCCTAGCTTCACATTTTTTGCAACGGCATCGGCGGTCGCTCGGTTGGGTGCCGTCCCAGTTTTTGCCGACATTGACCCACACACTTACAACATCGATCCCTCACAGATCGAGGCGAATATCTCCTCGCGAACCCGCGCCATCATTCCGGTTCACTTGTTCGGCCAGTGCGCAGCCATGGATCGAATCTGCAGTATCGCAGAATCGAAAAAGATTCCAGTAATCGAAGATGCTGCACAAGCCATCGGGGCTGCCTATCATGGTAAACCTGCAGGTGCGTGGGGGGACATGGGATGCCTTAGTTTCTACCCCACTAAAAACCTTGGCGGTATGGGTGACGGGGGCATGATGGTCTGCCAAGATGACGATCTAGCAGCCAAGCTACGATTGTATGCTGCGCACGGGATGCAACCTCGCTACCACCACAAAGTACTCGGCATCAACAGCCGTCTGGACACAATCCAAGCTGCAATTCTTAGGATCAAGTTGCGTGAACTCGACTCCTACAATCTCGCGAGACAACAAAATGCTCAACGATACAACGAGATGTTTACTAGCGAAGGGCTATCTAGCGAATTCGAATTGCCGTTTCAATCACCCCATGCAAAGCACATTTGGAACCAGTATGGAATTCGAATTGCCAACGGAGAACGCGATTCGCTACGCCAATACCTGACCTCTATCGGCATATCTACAGAAGTTTACTATCCTATTCCGCTGCACCTCCAAGAGTGCTTTAAGGAGTTGGGGTATTCTGAGGGGAGCTTGCCACATACCGAAGCTGCTGCACGTGAGATCCTTCACTTGCCAATTTACCCAGAGTTGACACTCGACGAGCAAGTCGCCGTGGTTCGGGGTATCAAGCAGTTTTATGGTGCTGCATCATTGAGATTGTCCGCGTAGAAATACCGTTTTAGATATGACACGAATATTGGTTTTAGGAGCCCATCCCGACGATGCCGAGTTTTGGGCGGGTGGGTTTCTTGCTAGACAATCGAAGTCTGGTTCGGTGATACGTATGGTTAGTGTTACGAACGGACAATCTGGGCACCAGTCGATCCCACAAAAAGAACTAATCGCGATCCGAAAAGCGGAGGCAGCGGAAGCAGGCAAGATCATCGGGGCGCCGTATGTCACAGGTGATTTCCCTGACGGATCGTTACAAGCAAACTTGGAGCTGAGGAATTGGATCATCAAAGAGATTCGGGAGTTTGCTCCGGACCTGGTTTTGACGCACCGACCCTTTGACTATCATCCCGACCACCGAGCGGTCGGCCAGGCTGTGCAAGATGCCTCGTACATGGTTATGGTCCCCAAGGTGGTGCCCGATATCCAGCGACCCTTGAAAGAGCCGATCGTGGCTTACATGGTAGATTTATTTACGCGACCATGTCCGTTCCGTGCGGATGTTGTACTTGATGTCTCGTCAGAACTCGAAACCGTACTGGATATGCTTGCGTGCCACAGGTCGCAAGTCTTCGACTGGCTTCCATGGATTGAAGGGATCAAAGATCAGGTACCTGCGAGCGGGCCCGAGCAAAGAGCGTGGCTAAAACGATGGTTTATGACAAAAGCGAATCCTAGGATTGACGCGTTTTGGAGGGGCTCAACCCTTTGCCCGGAATTGGTCGAAGCCTACGAAATCTCGGAGTATGCCGGCCAACCAACCCAACAAACCTTGAACCGCCTCTTTGGGGTTGAGGATTGATCTTTTCCGATCATTTCTCTCACTTATGTATAGACCAATTCTCTTTTATCATTTGTAGAGCAAGTCGACATCCCCCACATCATTGCGGAATGCTTTGGTCCATTCGCCGTATGATGGATTGGGGAGTATGATCCATTCGATCCCGAATTTGCTACTAAGCTCATCGACGACCTGGTTACGCCCTTCGATACCACTGGCGGCATTGAATTTGAAGCGTTCATCAAAGTCGCGTAGATTGTCACCCAAATAGAGCACAACATCAAACCTTTGCGACACTTTGGCACGACGGCTAGTCTTGTCACTTCCAGTTTGGTCATCTGCGAGTAAAACCTGATTTTCTGGAACGCCGATTTCAAAACGCTCTAACGTCTCCAATGTTTGCTTCAAGGCTTTACTATTTCGATTAGAAATAAAAACAGGTGCAACACCGAGCTCACGCATCCTCTTGATAAAGGCAACAGCACCAGGAATGACGCGGACTTTTTCAGACCCCTTTTCTTCCCAGGTGGACCATCGTTGCATGTCAAAAGCAACTCGATCTCGAATTTGTTGGGTTTGAAACCAACCATTATCTAAAATCGTTTCATCCAAATCCATGACCACAGCCAATGGTTTTGCGTTGGACGAATCAGCTTGGGCATGGCGCAATTGCTGCTTGAGTTGCACAATCATCTCCGCCCATCGAAAACACTGATGACATGCAGCGCGGTATTCCGCCGACGTCAGCATATAGAGGCTCGCATCAAGCCCTCGATAAGGAACTTTTTCTGCAGGGCCTGAGGGTAACTCTAGATCCGGTTTCGCAATGACTTCTGATAACTTGGCTCCCTTTTCCTGTCCAGTTAACATCGACTGCGTGCTGCCGAAAACCAAAGCGGTAGTAAAGCATAGAACGCCAAAGCGGAGTAATTTGCGCGATACACCTACAGGAGACGGGTAAAAGTCCATGCGCGTCATTTTGAGTTTTCCTTGATTCAAGGGGAAGCTTTGGAGTCGCGAGAGTATTACAAGAATAACTCCAAAATGGCTTATCAAAAGCCTGATACTATTCCCAAAACAGTACAATATTTGAATGGATTAACAAGATAGGCGAGGATGAACCTTATGAATGAGTTTTTTGAAGAAGCAATCAAAGAAGCGGAACTCGGGTTGCAGGAAGGAGGCATCCCGATTGGGTCGGTGCTAGAACTCGACGGAAAGATTGTTGGCAGGGGACATAATCGTCGAATCCAAAAAGGCAGCTCGATACTCCACGCCGAAATGGATTGCCTGGAATCAGCAGGACGGTTGACAGCATCTCAGTATCAGCGAGCAACACTTTACTCGACGCTTTCCCCGTGCGACATGTGCAGCGGTGCCTCCCTCTTATACAAGATTCCGAAAATTGTCATCGGCGAGAATGTCACTTTTCGTGGTCCAGAGGATTACGTCCGAAGTCGCGGCACAGAATTAATTCTGCTCAATGATCAGAGATGTATAGAGCTCATGGCTCAGTTCATTAAGTCGAATCCCAGTCTATGGAATGAGGATATTGGAGAGCCGTAGGTCTGCGATTGCGCAGGCATACCGTTGTCCCGGCATGCTTGCTACCAGTAAGTTTCTCGAGATTAATAAGGGGTACAGGTATTCGTTTTCGGATTGTTGGTATAATTGAGGAGTGTGAGCCCAATAGACGATCCTAATCCTATGATCGAGAATCGGCCCAAGGGCTAAAACTCGCGAGAACTCAGTAAAAAGGCCATGATGTCCAAAGACGAGACGCTCAACAGCGACTCCAATCAGTGCGCGACCTACCTCAAAGCACTCGGCGATCCGATTCGCTTGACCATCGTCCGCGCGTTGCAGGCAGGACCGCTCAGCGTTTCTGACATCTCCGAATTGCTCGGGTTTGAAATGGCAAACGTCTCTCATCATCTGCGAGTTCTATTTCATGCCGATATCGTCACGACAGAGCGTGAAGGAAAGTTCATCTACTACGCATTGAATCGAGAATTTCTCAACTCTCGGGCGGCGGGAAGATCGCTCGATTTTGGCTGCTGCAAAATTGATCTACGCGGCTAAAATTGCTCTGACATTCAAACGAACCTATTCGCGTTTAAGATCATTCTATTCGCGATGAAAACGAACGATGGCGAAAAAAACTATGAGTGACTCACCACGATTCATTATGATTGGCGGCTTCTTAGGAGCAGGCAAAACGACCACCCTCGGTCGCTTGGCCGCTTTATATCGCGCAAAAGGAAACAATATCGCCATCGTGACCAACGACCAAGCAACCGACTTGGTTGATACTCTACTGCTTCGTTCCCAAGGCTTCCAAGTTGGAGAAGTTGCCGGTTCGTGCTTCTGCTGCAACTTTGACGGCTTGACAAGTGCGGTAGAAAAACTGAGCGCCCAAGAACTTCCCGATATCGTTTTCGCCGAACCAGTAGGCAGCTGCACCGATCTGGTGGCGACAGTTATTCGACCCCTCGAACAAGTCTACGAGAAGTCCTTTGATATCGCACCCTACGGTGTCATCATCAAACCGAGTCACGGAATCAAGATCCTGGGTGGCGAGGGGCAGCGTGGGTTTTCCCCCAAAGCAGAGTACATATTCCGCAAGCAGCTAGAAGAAGCGGACTTCCTCATTTTGAATCGTATCGACGAACTTACTTCGGAACAGATTCAATTGCTGACTCGACTCCTTGGGGAACAGTATCCGAACAAACCCATCATTCAGCTGAGTGCAAAAAACGGAGATGGAATCCATGCACTTTGCGATTATTTGGATCAGCCAGGAGTTTTTGGACAAAATGTCATGGAGGTGGATTATCAAATCTATGCTGAAGGGGAGGCGGAACTCGGCTGGCTCAATTGCCAAGCGACTTTGACAGCCACACAAGCAGTCGATCTCGACCAGCTGCTCCTAGCAATTCTTGCACGTCTGCATGCCGGTTTCGTTCAGTCTAGTTCCGAAGTTGCTCACCTAAAGGTGATTGGCATGAGTGACGGTATCTACGCCGTGTCCAATCTCGTTAGCAACAACAGCAAACCAGTCCTTTCCCTCGCATCTAAGTGGAGTGGGCTAACTGCCGAACTCGTCATCAACGCGCGGGTAGCGATCGACCCGGATTCATTAGAAAGTCTCGTGCGCAAGTCTGTTGCCGAGCAAGCATCTGAACTACGGGCGAACATCGACATAAAAACACTACAGTGTTTTCGGCCAGGCAAACCTGTACCTACCCATCGCATAGCGACTTAGCACGCCGCTATAATCTGTTTCGTATTAGAAGCAGATGCAGGTGGTGAACGCACACATTTCGCTGCAGCGGGCGCAATTGCCGCCACCTTTGGATGCGCAGCAATTGCTTATCTACAATTTTGGGTCGTTACCGACTCGACCCAATCTAGCGATCAAAGAACTTCTTAAACGAGTAGATCGTGGCAGCGCGACCGGCTCGAGCAATCGAGGTCGTCAAAGGGATTTCTTTCGGGCAAACGGCAACGCAGTTTTGAGCATTTCCGCATGCCTGAACTCCTCCAACCCCGACGAGCGCCTCCATTCGTTCGTTCGCAATGCTCTTGCCCACTGGATGTGCGTTGAACAACATCGCTTGCGAAATCGCATGTGCTCCCAAGAAGCCTTGATTGTAGGCCGCTTCTTTTCGTGCTTGGAACGCTTCGTCTGATTCGCCTGCCTGTCGTTGCAATTCGATCTTCGTAAATTGAGGGCACGCTTCCAAACAGCAACCACAGCTCATGCATTGGCTGAGAGGATAGTTTTGCTCTTGGTCAGCTCTCGGGATTCGAGGGCCAGCACCCATGTCATAGGATCCATCAACGGGAACCCACGCCTTGACCCGTTTCAGGTTGTTGAACAATCGGGAACGATCGATCAGGAGATCTCGCAACACCGGAAACTTGGTCATCGGACGGAGTTCAATCTCTTGTGGATTGTCCTCTAAAAGCCGGTCAACTAGGGCGCTGCAGCTTTGTCGAACCCGCCCATTAATTACCATAGTGCACGAACCACATACCTCTTCTAGGCAACCGCAGTCCCAGGCCACTGGACAAACCCTTTTGCCATCTGCTGTGGTTGCTTGAGCCGCGATTTTCTGCAGAACGCTGATAACGTTCATGTCTGGTTCGTAATCGACCTGATGTCGTTCCCAGTAGGGAGGCATACCTGGGCCATCCTGTCGCAGGACGCGAACATTAATCTTGGCTGGCTTACGTTGTGGAGCTTCGGATCCTGGAGCGATCATGATAGATTGTTTATCGTAAGTAAGTTTGTACAGTTTGAATTCTGTTATCGGTTAATCTCGTTGATGAGGGTCACTCATCAAGTCGTTTTTTTGGCCAAACATTGTACATGATGGCCGTTTTTTTGAAGGGACTGGAGAACTAAGTCGCTGCCGACGTGAGGGAGCCAGCGTCGCAGTTGCTTCTCTCTTTCCACACCTGCTCGATCGCTTCTGCGCCGACCAGACCATAAAGTCGTGGACGAGGAGAAAGCAACCTTAGGTCAATTTCTTCAAAGTTGTGTACGGGCTCCTGGCCCCCCCAGGTGCAGACGGTTGTTTTGAGGAATTTTTCGTTGTTCTTCTCGAAGGAATCGCACCACTGTTCGGCTTCGATTCGTCGAGACGCTTCATCCGTGGACTTTAAGCTTGGGGGTGCAAACGCTGGTTTAAAGTGAGCTCCTCGACACTCATCACGCATACGAGCTCCCTTGAGGATACTGAGGGCGATCGGGAACATGTCCTGCACCGACTTAGTGAAGATCACGTTTTGGTTCGTCCAGCTGCCCGTATCACTCAATGAACAGTTCTTAGATCTCTCTTGGAGTTCCAAGACCTTCGCGTACGCTTGATCGATTTGGGAGTTCTCACGGACGACCGTAGCGGCTCTAGTCATCGTATCCCCCAGCTCTTGGTGGATAAGATACGGATTCTCCTTGCCGGAATTGTTGGACAGCAATTGTTGGTGTCTAGACTTTTGGGCAGCCACTGCCTTTTCAAAGATGCTCGGTGCCATGGTCGATGGCGACTTGGAATTCTTCATCCAATTAGCCAAGCCAGGGGCCACAAAAAGTCCGCTGAAAATGCAGCTCAAGAGGGAGTTAGCACCCAATCGGTTGGCACCATGATATTGGTAGTCGCATTCACCGATTGCGTATAAACCAGGGATATTGGTGACCTGGTTTTTCGGCGAACCCGCCAGCAAACCGCCATCGGTGTCCGCCTCGTAATCGACCCAGAGACCTCCCATGCTGTAGTGAACCGCTGGGAAGATCTTCATAGGCTCATCGCGAGGATCTACACCTTGGAATTTCTCATAGATCTCGAGAATACCTCCTAGCTTGCGATCGAGTTCTGCCCGTGGAATGTGGGTAAGGTCTAGATAGACGCACATTCGGGTTGGATCGACCGAAAGACCTTCGTTCACGCAGATATTGAAAATCTCACGAGTCGCGATATCACGCGGTACGAGGTTTCCATACTTGGGGAATCGTTCTTCGAGGAAGTAATATCGCTCGTTTTGTGGAATGTCCTTGGGATATCGAGAGTCGCCGGGCTTTCGAGGGACCCAAACGCGACCGCCTTCACCACGAGCAGATTCGCTCATCAACCGAAGCTTGTCCGCTCCGGGGATAGCAGTCGGGTGAACCTGAATGAATTCTGGATTACCGAGCTTTGCCCCTGCCTGGAAGCATCGACTCGCTGCGCTGCCTGTGCAGAAAACAGACATGGTAGATCTTCCGAAGACGAGTCCGTTCCCTCCAGTCGCCACAACGGCTGCAGCCGCCGGAAACGCTCGAATTTCCATCGATACCATGTCCTGAGCCGTGACGCCAACGCACCGACCGTTGTCGTCCAAGATAGGTCCCAAGAAATCCCAGAATTCGTACTTCTTGATCAGTCCTTCACTTTCGAAACGTCGAACTTGCTCGTCCAGTGCATATAGCAACTGCTGCCCGGTGGTAGCCCCCGCAAATGCCGTCCGCTTGAAGAGCGTTCCACCAAATCGGCGGCGATCGATAAAGCCTTCGGGAGTCCGGTTAAACGGTACCCCTAACCGATCCATTAGATCGATCACCTTTGGTGCCCAATACGCCATCTCCTTGACGGGGGGCTGATTCTGCAAGAAGTCGCCGCCGTAGATCGTGTCATCAAAGTGTTTCCACTCGTCGTCGCCCTGTTGGCGGGTCAAATCGTTGACGCTGTTGATCCCCCCCTGTGCACACACGCTGTGGGATCGCTTCACGGGGGTCAAGCTGAGCAGATCTACGGAAATTCCAAGTTCAGCCAGTTTCATGGCTGCAGCGAGTCCCGCCAAGCCACCACCTACTACGACTATTCTGTCTGCCATAATCTTATCTTCTCGTTAGTTAACGCTCTCGAACCTATTCAACAAACCGGTCGCTTCCGAACCAATTAACGGAGCATACCGGCTGGGATGGAGGGACCGAACGGTATTTCCCGGCCGTGACCCCTGCGACAGGGTTTACTTCATGCCGATCGGTGCCGGAGTGATATCCTTATGGCCATCGGTACGTTTGTGTTCATTCGGAGTTGTCATGTGAGCCTTGACTCTCACATCGTACATTTCATCCTCAATTTGCTTCGCTTCGGCCGGATTGGTCGTCTTAACGGCTACCAAGGATGTAATACCAGCTAGGCCTATAAATACGCCGAAAATGGCACATGCCACCGAGGCTCGACTTTGGGCTTTCGGAGTTAACCATAGCCCCCAAGTGATCCCGGCAGTCCAGATTCCGTTGGCGAGGTGGAATGTACAAGCCAAAACTCCGATCAAATAGAAAATCGGCCAAACGACGCTTAGAGAGTCCATCGCAATCGCGAGCGAACTAGCTGCGTTATAAGGTCGGAAGTTCGCCATCCCCAAAGGTTCTGCCACTCCCTTAAGCCACCAATCCCAGTGAAACCAACCATGAAGGTGGAAAACGTGGGTAAAAATGAACAAGATAGCTATGTATCCTGTTACTCTCTGCAAGTAGTAGCGATAGTTATTGGCCAATCGGTACGACTGGGTATTATTCCGTCCGGTTTGAGCGATCCAAACCCCCACAACCGCGTGAAAAATGATCGGGCCAAAAATGAACGCCCACTCGATCAGGGGCAACATCGGAAGGGCGTGGATATTGAAAACGTTGTTCTGAAACGTCGCTGCACCGGCGATCAAGCTCGCGTTGACCAGCAAGTGGACGCACATGTAGGCACCGACCGGAACCAGACCGCTGAGCGAATGCAATCTGCGGATCAAAAACTCATGTCGGAGGAAAAAAGAACTGGGAACGGGGGGGGTTGAACTGCTGGCAGTCATATTTCTTTGATTTTTTTGGGATCGCACGGATGCTAAGGTCCAGGGCCGTGCAACAGAATTTCTGGGTGTTCTACTGTAAAGATTCTGACGGTTTTAACTAGGTCACGAAGTCAATTCAGGTCTTCTTTTTCTCAGAACCGTCAAAATCGGACCAAACATATCATCTTACCGGGGTGTCTACAGCGTCCGGATGGCGGTCGCTATTGGCCCAGAGCCACCACCCGGATTGGAGACATTCGGACGATTCGGAAAGCTTTTCGTTGACAGTCGAGAAATCACCTAACTATACTCGAACCTTAGCGTCTTAAACTTTGTCGGAAAAACGGTTCTTAAGGCCGTTTTTTCCGGGCTACTTTGCCACTCGTCGCATTCCTTGTTTCGGTGACACGATGAATTTTCTCGGTCGAATTTTCGTAGGTCTCATTTTTATCGCTAGCATCGGGTTCTTTTTCGCTGCTATCTTCGCGAACAGTTCCCACATGGACTATACCGAAAAATTGAGTGACCTTCGGTCTAAGAATGATCAGCTAACCCGAACCGTGAACGAGGCAAAGCTCGCACAGGAAAAACTCCAAACCAGTTTGCTCCAAGAACAGATCGCTCGGACCGCTGCCCTGGCTGCTCTGCAACAACAATTGGGTGATCAAAACGAAGAGCTTCAGCAAGCCAACGCCAAGTTGAGCCAGATGAACTCCGTCAACACGACCACAACCCAAAAGCTAGCCGAAACTTTGGACCGTCTTAAGGCAACCCAAATCCTCAACGATACCCTCCGCTCCGAAAACGATAAGGTGATCACCGACCGCAACGTTCAGCGTAAGAAGGTTATCGAGCTAACAGATGACCTCAACGAAGTGAACAGCAGACTCGCCGACCTCAAGGAAATGCGAGACCAGTTGCAAGAGAGCGAAACCGTTCAACGTGCTCTAGCAGAAACCCGGCTCAATACCCTTCGTTTGGCAGGCATTCAGGACGCTGAAGATGTTCCACCATCCGATCTACAGGGCGAAGTCATCGCTGTGAGTGGAAACCAATTAGAAATTTCTTTAGGCCGTGATGATGGTGTTCGCACCGGCCACACGCTGGAAGTCTATCGTGGTGCGAAGTATATCGCTCGCGTTCAAATCGAACGAACAGACACCGACAAATCGATTGGACGCGTCATGAACTCCTTCCGAAAAGGTTACATCCAAGCGGGCGATCAAGTGGCGTCGAAGTTGCTCGACTAGTTTGAGCCATGCTAAGCGTTAAGTGCTTAGAACCATTTCCCAACTTATCCGTTTCCCAACACAACGACGATCAATCTGAATATGTCTAGCCAAAAGCATCCGATGTCTGTCTATCACGTGATGTTGATTTTGTCAGCGATCTTTATGTTCCTCGCTTCTATCCTCATGGCGATGGAAGCCAGACGCTGGTGGGACACTGGACCGCGAGCCCAAGTGGTTAACAATCGGATGGCTTAGTCCGATTTTGAAACCCCAATAGAAAAACAAGATTACCCTTCGTTGACCAAAGTCAGCGAAGGGTTTTTTGTTTGGGGAAAAGTCGTCCCGATTCAATCGTTCTCTATCCTTAACACAATTGAACCTGAATCTTCGTTATTCCTCCCGGAAACTGATGACCGCTTTGCTTAGCTTTTCACTGGCCAACGGAACTGGCGTTTGATAATTTTTTGCACGGGAATCCATCTCGACGTTTCAGAAACAATTGAGGGCAATTGTTCTACTATGTTTGGCACGCGGCTTGTTCGCAGCGGCCGACTTCTGAGCCAACAGTTGCTCTTTTGTTAGAATGCTGCATCGCAACGAAACGAAAGAACTTTTCCTCAACGATTGGCACCTCGCAGGGAACCATACATGAAGTATTGGCTAATGAAGACCGAACCTGATGTCTTTTCTATTGATGACTTGATTCAGGCCCCTAACCAAACCACCCATTGGGATGGTGTCCGCAACTATCAGGCTCGTAACTACATGCGGGATGAAATGTCAGTGGGAGATGGCGTTCTAGTCTACCATAGCAATGCTGAGCCTCCGGCAGTTGTTGGGACAGCGACTATTGCTAAAGCGGCTTATCCTGACTGGACCGCATGGGACCCATCCGATCCTCACTATGATCCAAAAACCGATCCGCAAAACCCAAGATGGTTCATGGTCGATATTCAATTCGAGTCCAAACTCGCGAGGCCGATCCCTCTCGCAGAGCTACGAACAGTGGCTGCTCTCGAAGGAATGGTATTGCTACAAAAAGGCTCTCGACTCAGCGTTCAGCCTGTTACCAAAAAGCAATTCACAACGATTACAAAACTGGCTTCCAAGTAATGTGAGAAGCTTCAGACGCCTACCGTCTTCGCCCTCTCTCGAATCAATCCACGCTTCAGTTCGAAACACTTGTCCATACGAGAGGCCAATACGGGTGAGTGTGTCACGACCAGCAGCATCGTGCTCTCTTCCTTTGGTAGTTCTAACAACAACTGAGAAATCATTTCCGCATTATCTTCGTCCAAATTACCAGTAGGTTCATCGGCGAGCAGGAGTATGGGTTTGCGAATCATGGCGCGGGCTACCGCGACCCGACCACGTTCTCCGCCGGACAATTGACTCGGCAAGTGTGTTAAGCGATCTTTTAATCCCACTCGTTCCAATAGATCTTTGGCTCGCTTCACAGCGGAAGAGTCTGGTGAACCTTGAGCAAGCGTTGGAAGGAGTGTGTTTTCTAGTACATTCCACTGGGGCAATAGATGATGATCCTGGAAAACAAACCCGATGCGATCGTTACGAAACTTGGCTTGTTCCGTTTCTTTCAGTTGGAACGGATTGACCCCATCGATGGTAAGAGTCCCGGAAGTGGGAGGATCCAATACTCCTAGAATATTTAGCAATGTAGATTTACCGCATCCACTCGGGCCCACAATCGCGGCGTTTTGTCCTCGTTCGATCTGCAGCGAAACATCATCGAGAACAACTAACTCCTCCGCTGGTGTTGGGTAGGTTTTTCGTAAATTCAATGCGTTCAACATGACAACAACTCTTCCACCAAGATTGGAGCTCCGCTGCACTTTTCGTCGGCGGAGCAAACTTACTAGTTAGAAAGCCTAGCGTAAATCAACAGATTCATCCACCCGATGCACTAATTGCTGGACGTGATCGTTCTGGGTTGGTCGACGCAAAAGTTGAAATCTCTTTTTTTCCCGTGTTTTTTAGGGTCCCCCAGCGCAGACCAATGCCTTTCGGTGAAACCAAATGCTACCAATCGCTTACCACTCGGCCATCACATTTCCGTCGCGTCGGTTTCCTAGATTCCGATACACTCGCGCATCAATCGTATACGGCACCAACTGCACCGAACCATCGCACATCACAAAATTCACGCCAGCACTATGCGCTGAGCCAAAACTTCCAATCGACATCTCCCCTCGCCGATCGCGCATCAACGGCCAAAACGGATGCACGCTGCGATGATTGTCATTATTAAAGCCTCCAAAGAGCGGCTCATTATCCCCCCAATCCCGACCCGTATTGTAGTTCTCGCGGCTCATGTACTTTTCACCTACTAAGAACGTATGACTCAAGCCGTCGGTTATCTCGGCAGGGCGAACTCCCACTCCCAAGTAGCTGACTCCAGTCCAATCTTGCGGCGGCCGCGGCCATGATCCATTGCGATTCATCTGAATTGCATCGGCAAGCGTTTGCGGCCCCCAGAAATCGAGTGGCCACGATAGCAATTGCGACATGTCGGGAGCACCATCTCCCACATTCGCGGCATAGTCGCATTTCGCCATCTGAGTGAGTGGTGACACAATACCAATCGGCTCGCCGCAGGTTACACAATTCGGATCAACAGGGACCAGCTCCGCACCTCGTCGCGAGGGGCAATGATAGCCCGCGATGGGTGAGATTAATCGTCGTTGCAGATCGAGATCTAATTGCAGCGGTGAGCTGTTGTAAGATCCCGTTCGGTAGAGAGGCTCTTGTTCGAGGAATGGCAGAATGCTGTAAGTCCATGAACCGGGCTGACCGAGCGATCCGGAGGCAATGTCCGAGTACCCTTGCCACTGATAGCCCCAGCCGCCGCTGGGATAGCGACGATAGGCTGATTCATGGTTGATAAAAGCCAGTCCGATTTGTTTCAAATGATTTTGGCATTGGAGACGCCGAGCCGCTTCCCGGGCCGCTTGCACGGCTGGCAGCAGCAATCCTACCAGCACGCCGATGATGGCAATCACCACCAGCAATTCCACCAATGTAAAGCCGCGTCGTCGACCAAGGCCCAATAGCCTGCTGTTGTGATGAGAATGAGTAAATTTCATGGCGTAGGCTTATCAGGAGAAGAGGACTCTTCGGATGGAAGAGGATCAATGCGATAGACGTGATAGGCATAAGCGATTCGTTCGACTGGTTCTATTTGTTGCAGGTATTGCAAACCAGGTTGGTCGG
>JBKCTT010000064.1:0-6120 GCA_046318795.1 Pirellula sp. | reverse complement strand
AGCAGGTACGGCAACGCAGAACATTCGATTTGAGAACATCTATATCAATGCAGGAACTTGGACGACGGGAGTTTTGGACTTAAAGGCGATCGGATCAGAAACGACTGCGAAGCTTAATTATTGGTTCGACGGAAACTTTACGACATCGGCCGGTACTACGCTGAATATTTTTCCAAACGTTCGAACGGGAGTAGTCTCTGGCGCAAAGCTAACGATCGGTGGGACAGCGAATTTCGAAGCGGGATCCAACCTAAACCTTTATCAAAACGTATGGAATACTGCATCTGAGCTAGTGGTAAGCAATGGTGGTATTCTAAATGCTACGGACTCGACGTTTACTAGATCAGGTAACTATCGCGACTACACATACATAACTGTCCAGA
Organism: Pirellula sp.; assembly: GCA_046318795.1. Taxonomy (GTDB): domain Bacteria; phylum Planctomycetota; class Planctomycetia; order Pirellulales; family Pirellulaceae; genus JBKCUI01. The sequence continues at coordinate 5,737 of JBKCTT010000064.1, read as the reverse complement.
ATGGCGGGCGACTTCGTGCGACTGGCTCAACCTTCTCAACAGGTTGGACTTGGATGGCAAATGATGCGGTTTTTCAGTCGGATGACTGGACGCGGAATAAGTTTGATCAATCGATCTACGTCCCAGCGAAAATCGTACAAGCCCTTTCAAATGCGTTAGGTATGGCAACGCAGAACATTCGATTTGAGAACATCTATATCCATGCAGGAACTTGGACGACCGGAGTTTTGGACTTAAAAGCGATCGGATCAGAAACGACTGCAAAGCTAAATTATTGGTTCAATGGTAATTTCACGACGTCAGCGGGTACGACGCTGAATGTTTTTCCGAATGTCCGATCGGGCGTAGTCACGGCAGCACGGCTAACGATCGGTGGCAGCGCCAATTTTGAAGTGGGATCAATTCTCAATCTTTATCAAAATGTATGGAACACAACATCTGAGCTAGTGGTAGGCAATGGTGGCATTCTGAATGCCAATGATGCAACCTTTACAAAGTCGGGTAACTATCGAGATAGCACTTCCATTACCGTACAAAACGGCGGGCGAATTCGAGCGACTGGCTCAACGTTCTCAACAGGTTGGACTTGGATGGCAAATGACGCAGTGTTTGAGTCAGATGACTTGACGCATAATAGGTTTGATCAATCGATCTACGTCCCAGCGAAAATTGTGCAAGCGTTCTCGAATGCAGCGGGTACGACAACGCAGAATATTCGATTTGAGAACATCTATATCCATACAGGAACTTGGACGACGGGAGTTTTGGACTTAAAAGCGATCGGATCAGAATCGACTGCGAAGCTTAATTATTGGTTCAACGGAAACTTCACGACATCAGCGGGTACGACGCTGAATGTTTTTTCGAATGTCCGAACAGGAGTGGTTACAGCCGTAAAATTAACGATTGGTGGCACCGCAAATTTTTCATCTGGCTCTAATCTAAACCTAAATCAGACTGGGTGGAACACGACATCCGATCTCTTAGTCGTTAATGGCGGAGTAGTAAATGCAACGGGTGCGACGTTTACTAAGTCGGGTAGTTACGAACAAAACGCTCAGATTACTGTTGAAAGTGGAGGCACTTGGGCTTCGCAAAATTCGACAATAAGCTCCGATAGACTTACTTTTGGCAACGGTTCTACGGTCAATATTTCATTCGATGGAGCATTACAGAGCATCCTCGGAGGTGGAGGAATTTCGCGAACTCTCACCAACTATAAGAGCATTTCTGCAGATTACGGTTCCTCTCTCACAATTCCTCAATCGTTGCAGGTGGGATCATCTACAACAGATCTAGCCTCATTCACCGTCTCCTTCAGTAGTACCCTCGCCATCGCTGGGCACCTAAGGGGACGTCAAACCGATCCGTCGAAATTTCGACCAGACGGCAAAGTGATTTTCAACGGTAAGACCGCTGCCGCATCACCCCAAGATATTGAAACTTGGAGTAACGATCTCGGATCAAACGGTTTCGGTAATAACCTCGCCTTTGGAACGATCTCTATAGAAAACAACTCCAATGTCCGGGTAGCTAATTCCACAGGTGCCACAGGTAAAGCACTCTACATAAACACGCTCAACATTGCAGCAGGCTCCCGATTTGATGCGAATAACCAAAAGGTCTATGTTCGTAAACTGATCAATGCAGGCACCCTTGTTAATAATGCTAACGTTGTCGTTGTTGCCGACGGTGGACCTTTGCTCTTTGCTACTCCTACACCGGGTGAAATCACCACATCGCAAACCCCGGCCCACGATGAATGGACTTTTACTACAACCCAAAACGGACCAGTAACAATTGCCGTTAATCCAGGTTCCTACGGTACCACAGCAGCAGCCAGTCCCCAAATCCGACGCGTCCGAATCGAACTTCGTAACAACGCAAACACATTGCTCAAATCAATCGAGAGCACTGTCGATAACAATCCGATCGCCCTCCAAAGTGATAACCTTACCCAAGGCTCTCAGTACCGGATCCGCGTTCTCTCTACAAGCGGTTCGCAAGTTCCAGGTAATTATATGATCACACTATTGAATAGTGGGTCGAGTGAAACGGGATTATCTATCGGCCACGAGGGATCTGATAGCATTGCCAAAGCAGAGGGAAACGCAGGAGCAACACCCTACAAATTCACGATTAGTCGCGTCGGCGACTTGACTCTACCTACCACGGTCGCATGGTCTGTGTCCAGCCATGGAGCTACGGCTGCGTCAGCGTCTGATTTCGAAAATGGTGTCTTCCCCAGTGGAACGGTGAGCTTCGCTGCAAACGATAGTTCCAACACGCGCGAGATCACCATTAATGTCCTTGGGGATTCTACCTTCGAACCCGACGAATCTTTTGTCGTATCATTGTCCAATCCGAGTAGCGGATCGGCTATTTTGGTCGGGACTGCCATCAGTCGTATCCTAAATGATGATGCGCCCGACAAATCAGATTTGATTGTCAGTGCCATCGTTCCGCCAACAGCCGCACAATCCGGTCAGAACGTGCTCGTACAATGGACAGAAAAGAACGATGGTCCAGTTCCTGTGTCGGGTGATTGGTCTACGAACTTAAAGGTGACTCGACGCAGTACTGGTGCAGTACTGGTGAATCGCAATATCAGATTCGTCGGTAACTCGCTTCCCGTAAATACAACCGTAAATCGAACAAGCAGTTTCGATTTGCCTGATGGTACGCTGGGTACCGGGGACTTTGACATCCTTATAACAGTCGATGCCTTGAACGATATCTCGGAGCAGAACACCTCGGGCAACGCAGAGTCGAATAACGCTCGATCTGCTTCATTTAATGCGAGTATTGGTAATTATCCAGAGATTTCGGTATCGAATATTCAGCATCCTTCAAGCGTCCAGTTATCAGTCCCGTTCGATGTGAGCTGGACGGTAATCAATACTGGAACGGGCGCTCTGACAAAGCCAACGACGGATCGCGTCTACTTATCGCTAGATGGTACTGTTGATGGCAATGATCGGATCTTAGCAACCATTAGTTCGAGTAGTAAACTGCCAGTGCCACCGAATGGTAACTACGTTCAAACCGCGACAGTCACTCTACCATTGGATTTTTCACTAACGCCTGGTTCGTACCAAATCATTGTGGTGGCGGATTACCTTAATAACCAATTCGAACTGAATGAGAATAACAATCAACGAGCATCTGCGATCGATATCGGTTTGCCGCCACTACCTGATTTGATCGTCGAAAGCATCTCCAGCAAAGACATTACAGTAGCAGGACAATCAGTCGAACTAACATGGACGCTTAAGAACCAAGCAACCGCTCCCGTCACCGGTACATGGGGAGATCGAGTGTTCCTTTCCAGCGATGCCATAATCGGTAACGACTTGACTTTGGTAACGTTCCCTATCACGACGACCATCGCTCCCAACGGGAAGGTTGTTCGCAAACAAATCGTTCAAATCCCTGCTAATATTTCTGGCGAGTACCGATTTGTGGTGGCGTCGGATATCGGCAACACGATCAACGAGTACCACAAAGAAGATAACAACATCACTATCGCAGATACGACAATCACGATTGATGCTACGCCGTCTCCTAATTTGGTCGTAGAATCGATCACGGCCCAAACATCCGGTTTATTTTCTGGCCAATCCGCCACGATCGAATGGATCGTAAAGAATATTGGAAATGCCTCAACCAATACCTCGGGCTGGGTGGATGCTGTCTACTTGTCGACCGATTCTCAATTCAGTAACGATGACATCCTACTCGGCCGCACACAAAACCCTAGCTACCTCAATTCGGATGATTCGTATAGAAATACTCTAACGGCTACTATTCCCAATGGCACCCAAGGGATTCGTTACTTTATCGTTTTCACCGATGGTAACCGACAAGTTCTAGAAACAGGTGGTGAAGACGATAACACTTTGGCCAGCTCGGCAACTAATATAACGCTCACACCTCCCCCAGATCTGCGTATCACTACGCTTACTCACCCCAGAAATGCGACCGAAGGTGATTCGATCCAAATCAATTGGACGATTCTCAATGACGGTACTGGTAACACACGCCAAACAACATGGTCAGATCAAGTCTGGTTATCACTTAACAACGATGTTATCGATGCAGGCGACATCCTCCTGTCAACTGTTCCGAGAAACGGAGCCTTGGCGCCCCAACAAGAATACCAAGTCCTACAGCACATGATCAATCTGCCGCTCAACGCCTTTGCGGAGCGTGCTTTTCTTGTGGTGCGGACTGACGTAAACAACGAGGTGTACGAGGATTCCTTCGAAGGAAACAACGATCGAGCCTCCGAGATCCAAATCTTCCAACGTCCCATTCCTGATTTGGAAGTCGAGTCGATAGTGAATGTACCGTCGGCCATCGCTGGCCAACCTATGAACGTAACCTATACCGTCGTCAATGCGTCCGTCAATCCGACCATCGAAAACAGCTGGCGAGATTCGGTCTATCTGTCGACGGATACAATTCTCAATGTCCAGTCCGATCTTTTACTCGGTCGTCGCACTCGAACGGGGATCCTCGGTGGAAATCAATCTGAAACTCGCTCCTATGATTTTGTTTTGCCCAATACACTTTCAGGTAACTTCTACTTGATTGTTTTCACGGACAGTGCAGAGCAAGTGGTGGAGTTATCGGATACGAACAATTCGTTGGCTTCCACTCAGGTTACCTCGATCCGTATCGATCCACCTGATCTATTAGTGATTTCGATCGGTACATCAACCAACCCTATGGCTGGTCGCGATGTCACCATCTCTTATGTTGTTACCAATCGCGGAAACAGTCCGACACCGAACACATCCTGGCAAGATTCCATCTATCTATCAGACGATGGCATTTTAGATGCAAGTGATATACGGTTAGATGAACGGCAGCGAGTAGGAGTGCTTGCACCGAATCAATCAGAGCAAAGAACTACGACCGTACGATTACCAGAAAATCGATTCGGGACAGCGAGAATCATCGTTCATAGTGATAGCTCCGACCTAGTCTACGAACTCAACAACTCCAATAACATCGCATCAACAACGATTCAGATCGGTGATAATCGCCCCGATCTCCAGGTCGCCTCGTTCGCATTGCGACCCAATAACCCTAGCGTAGCACCAGGGGGGACGCTTAGCTTCGATTTCGAGATTGCGAATCGCGGTATTGGTCCCACCTTTGGAAGATCCTGGACGGATCGAGTGGTCCTATCCACCGATCTGGAAGCAGGAAACAGCGATGATATCGTTTTAGGCTCTTTTATCCGCTCGTCCGATGTGGGAGCGGGACAATCCTACTTTCGCTTCAACCAATCGGTTACGATCCCATCGAATATCCGCGAGAGTCAATACTGGCTCTATCTAGTTACCGATGCAACAGGGCTTGTTAGCGAACTTAACGAAACCAACAACGTATCCCTTCCTATCGAAGTGGTTGTGACCACCTCGGGCGGTGGGAACGATCTGGCAGATTTAGTTGTTTCCGAAGTGACTGTTCCTGCGACGGCCAATTCGGGAGAACGTTTGCCCATCCAGTGGGAGGTTCAAAATAGTGGAGTTGCGATCACAACGTCTAGTACCTGGTTTGACTCGGTTTGGTTATCGACCAACAGTGCACTCGATGAGGGCGATATTCTCGTTGGCCGATTCGCACGAGTCGGTTCCTTAGCTCCAGGCGAATCCTACATCCGATCCATTGATTGGCCGATCGGAATCGATTTCTCTGGATCGTACTTTACGATCGTGAGAACGGA
>JBKCTT010000063.1:0-113824 GCA_046318795.1 Pirellula sp. | reverse complement strand
CCATCATCGATGACGTTGGCTCTCATCCAAACAAGTGCATCGACGTTGTAGGAAACGAACACAACAGAACCGTCACCTAGTACGCAATTGAGCCCGCCCACGTGTGCAGAGCCAAAGTATCGACGCCACACAGTACCGGTCCTCGCTACCATATCGATGAAAGGTCGGTTTCTCGCATCAAAATCGGACAACGGTGGAAAGTGATAACGAATATTGTCTTCGTCCCAACCGGCATTCTGCCATCGTTCGTTGTCACCTCCGTCAGCGCCGTGCCTAGTTGCAGGTAGAGCTTTTTCGGCAACCATGATCGAGTTAGAAGTACCATCGGTTACGTCTGCGAGGCGGCGCTTCGCTCCTTGAGCGTCCCACAGGATGTACCCTTTTCGCCCGGGGAAATCGCCGAAGTTCTCGCGTGTTCTTTCGTTACGGCGAGGCTCTAGTCCCAAGGGAGCAGCAGGTATTTGCGGTTGCCAAATTGGTGGATTCCAACCACCTTGGGTTCCATTTTCGTGGATTTCACCTTGGTAGAATCCGGCTGCACCGGCATAGTCGTTGCGAGAAAAACCAGCCGAGCCGTAAACGGCATTGGTTCGGCGAGAAGGGCAGTAGTAGGTAGGAATAATGGCTCGGGCAACGGTGTCTTCGCCATCGTAGTCGGCTGGTCGAGTGCCATGCAAAGGAGCAACCTCGAATCGTGCTAATTGGTAGACGTTGTTCTGCTCCATGAAGGGGAGAATCTTAAAGAAATGATTCCAACCATTGGGGTGACCAGCGCGGCAACAAGTTGATCCTTCGTACTGACCTGGAGCTTCATCGTATTGCATTCCAGGCAAGCGAGGGTCTCCATCGAAGCCACCAGAAGGGATCTTCTTGTAGGCAGATTCGAAGTTCATAAAGGCCAGACCGATTTGCTTAAGATTGTTACCGCATTGCATGCGTCGAGCAGCTTCGCGTGCTGCTTGAACGGCGGGAAGAAGCAAACCTACCAAAATACCAATAATGGCGATAACGACGAGGAGCTCAACCAAAGTGAAGCCGCCTCGAATGCGTCGACTCCGTAACATAACTACCTCACAAAAATGAGAATGACGAATCGCTAAGCACGATGCTCTAGCGAACGTGCAGTATGTTAGTCAGCAGAAATGAGCCTCTAATGAAGCGAGCGTTAGGAGACGGTGAAGAGTCGGTAAAGGTAGAATGAAGACGTATGAACAAGCAGAGTTTTCTCCGCTATCCTGCTTGTGCAAGCCGCTGCAGGTAGATGCGTTCTGCATTGGCACCCCAGACTAAGTCTCGGTCGCTTTGCGAATAGCCGGAAAGCCATTCCGAGACGATGTCTACCCATGCGCCATATTCGGCTGCTAGTCGCAGAACGGGCCAATCGGAGCCGTAGAGAATTCGATTTGGAGAAAAGACCTCACACACGCATTCCCAGTAGGGCTTGAGTTGCTCAACATGCCATGCCCTATGATCAGCTTCCGTGAGAACGCCGGAGAGTTTTACGTTGACGTTGGGTCGTTTCGCCATTTCGGCCAGATCTTTCTTCCAGGCCGCGAGTTCTCCCTTGCGTATAGCTGGTTTGGCAATATGGTCCAAGATAAACGCCTGTTCGGGAAAATCGTTTACCAACCGAATCGCGTCAGGGAGTTGGTGATGGTAAATCAAGATATCGTAAACAAGACCGTATTGATGAAGGGTCGCGATGCCTCGACGAAACTCAGCTCCCGCCATAAAGTTAGGAGTCAATTCGTCTTGTACAACATGTCGGACCCCAACGGCTTTTGGCAGAAGAGAGAAGCTCCTCGCTTGAGCATCAACAAAGGGGCTTCGAAGATCGATCCAGCCAACTATGCCCTTGATAAAATCGTGTTCTTCTGCAAGACGAGAAAGAAACAAATTTTCGTTTGGACTTTGTCGAGCTTGGACTGCGATCGAGCCATCAAATCCCAACGGCTCTAAGATCTGCTGTAGATCGGACGGTCCGTAGTTACGATGTAGCGATGAACCAGGTTCGATCCATGGATACTCAGCAGAGGAATAGTTCCAAAAATGTTGATGCGAGTCGATTCGCATTAGGTGCGCACTCCAACCAGAAGTAGGAGATTGGCCCAAGTCGCTTGATCGGCTGTTTGTATCGTAAGCACATGGTCATCTGACATGACAGAATCATAAAAGTCCCACTTCATGATTGGTTCCAGATCACGTTTGAAGCCAGACTGCTTCATGATTTGCCGATACTCTGTCCAAACGGTTGGATCTGACTTGAGCGCATACTCGTCAGAGGGATCAATACCCATAGTGTGTATGTGGTCGATAGGAAGGATTTCCAGAAGTGGCTTGAGAACTTGAGCAACGGTTGGAATTCCGGGAGTAAGCTGCAAACATACGACTTCGGCATTGCGTCCTTTCTTCGACGAAGCTGGGTAGTTGCCGTCTGCAATTAGGATTTTTGCATGGTGGCCGGCTCGGGCCGCTGCGCTAAGGATCGCGGGATGTAGTAGAGATGATTTCAGCATAGTTCTTAAAGTCTAATCGAAACGAGTAGTAAGTTTGAAAACAGTCATTAGCCAGGGTTACCACCAAAGGCGAGAATCGGGATCTCTTTGGTATTGTCGGTACAGAAGTGAATCGGGTTCCCGTTTGAGTTGTGCTCGCGCGATGAGACCTGCTATCGCACCCGAGATAAATCCTCCAATGTGTGCTAGGTAGGCGACTCCTCCACCTGTTGCCCCCAATGAGCCCCAGCCTCCCAAAAACTGCGTGACGACCCACATTCCCAGTACGATCACTGCCGGCACCGTCACAACTTGAAAAAAGAAGATAGCGTTGATTCGATTATGAGGAAAGAGAACCAGGTAAGCCCCCATTACTCCAGAGATGGCCCCTGATGCTCCAAGCATTGGAATAACGCTACCGGGTGACACGATGATCTGAGCAACGCTACCTATCAAGCCTGAAATGAGATAGAAAAGTAGGAATCGTAAATGCCCAAAACGTTGCTCGACATTGTTTCCAAAGATCCAGAGGTAAAGCATGTTGCCGCCGATATGGCCTAAGCCACCATGCATAAACATCGAGGAAATTAGTGTGAACCAAATAATCCGAGGCCCTTGTGCCTGAGGGACGTTAACATAACCTCCATCGACTGCTACGGCTGCCGGCTCTATTAAATCGACGCCCGTTACCAGCTCGCGCGGGATGACGCTCCAGCCGTAGGTGATTTCGGGATAGATCCATTGGAGAGCGAACACGACGATATTTGCGATCAGCAGCGTGTGGGTCACGTAGGAAACGCGGGAAACCTCACTGTCGTCATCACCAATAGGAAAGAACATCAGCGAGACTCCTAACTTGTGAGTCGAATGGGGGTGGGGAAATCGAGAACGAATTGGGTACCTCGACCAACTTCGCTTTGTACGCCAATACGCCCCCCGTGGGCCTCTACAATCTTGCGGGCTGTTGGCAATCCAAGCCCAGATCCACCATGTTTTGTCGAATAGAATGGTTCGAACATTCGCATAGCGGTCACCTCGTCCATGCCACATCCGTTGTCGATCATTTCCAAAGCGACTCCCCCGGGGATAGAGAAGGTGCGGACCAGCAACTCACCACCGTCAGGCATGGCTTCCAGTGCGTTCTTGACCAAGTTCACTAAGGCTGCCTGCAACGAATCGCTATGCAGTTTTATATTGGGGAGGTTTGGATCCAGATAAATTTGAAGTCGGATCCCAGATTTATCCGCCTGGGCTCGAAAAAGATTGATGACGCGTTCGATTTGTTCGTTCAAAGATCCAACTGTCATCTCGAGATCGCGCATTCGCGCAAATCGGAGAAAGTCGCGAAGCAACCCTTCTAGTCGATTGCATTGTTGTCGAATCATATCGACCTTTGCGATCGCGCGACGTTGTCCAGGGAATGCCGTTTCCTCTAATTCTTCACAGAGAAGATCTGCATTCATGTGTATCACAGAGAGCGGATTTTTTATTTCGTGCGCGAGTGACCCAGCCAGTTCTGCCAGCTCGTTGTATTGCTGTCGCAGATCCTCTAGGGCTAATGATTCTTTTGACTTGGTTGGATCGTCGTACATTTCAGAGAGGCAGCTCAATCGTCCTGGATAATTTCGATACAATCGGCCCAGTCTTGTGAAGAAGAATACCGAAAACGCTAGTGCCGCAAATTGTAACGTGGTTTCGTGCTCGGGTCACTTGAGAAAGATGGTCAGTTTAAAGCGACAGAGCGTCTCGCAAAGGGTCGAAATCTGAAGGGCCAAACCCTAAATGTAGGTGTTTGCTCCAACCCTCCGCGAACTGGCACTGACGTTTTCCGATTTTGGCTACCTCAGACCCAAGGTCCAGCATGGTTTGGACGTAGGAGTTCATTTTCTGGGTGTTTTGTAACCAGTTCTGCTGGGATTGGTGGCACGCTAGCATCGCTGTCTTTTGAGGAATAACGTCATCAATTTCCACATAGTATTGAGGAACAGCAATCAGCCCATCGGGAGTTCGATTTCCGTGCGGCTGAGCGTGATAGATCGCTACGTCATGCCCAACAATTGGTGTAGTTGGATCTGTCGTAAAGTTAGGAACGGATCTGGCAAATGCTGCGGTAACTGCCAGTCTGCATGTTTCCATATGGTCCTCCATGTAATCAATACGTGCATGGGTAAGAATGAGTGAGGGGTTTGCGACCCTCACCACAGCGGCAACCTTTCGGAGGTTTTCTCGATTATAAAAAACATCGAGATCGTCACAGATCGGAGGGTGGAAGGTTGCACCGAGTAGATCGGCGGATTTGCGAGCCTCTGCGAGTCGAATGCGGGCCGTTTCGGTTGCGGACCATTCGGTGGAACCACAGCAACCATTGGCCACGTTCATATAATGGATGGTCCAGCCACTGGTCTTGAGTTTCAGGAGCGTGCCAGCGGCAACGAATTCGATATCGTCAGGATGGGCAAAAATGGCTAAAGCAGTTCGGTTCATGTTAGCGGTCCAAAATGAAAAGAGCGAGTCTCTGCAAGGCAGATCTCGCTCATCTTAAAATGGGAATTACGATTATTTATCGAACTAAGCGACAATCTTGGATCGCGCATCCCGTGCACCGCGACTCAGTACATCGCGCAGCATAGGAGAGTAATCTTCGTATCTAGCTTCGTCCGATGGACCATCGGAATACTGATAAATCGCATCACGAGGCTTCGCTCCCAATGCGATCAAGGTGCTCGACACAGTACCATAATCCGCACCTCTCAACACCATATTGGCGCGATTAGCAGGGTTAGGTGCTCGCGAAAAAACTCGACTCGCAACGGCAAGGAACTTTACCGGTGAATCGAGCGTCTGAAGGGTGAGCAAACGACTCGCCAACTGAACTCGTTCGTCTCGTGGGTCGTTCAAGTTACGACCACCGATGATGTTGAGTCCAGGACGCATATTGATCACTTCATTTTCTGTCTCATGATGAATCACGAAACCGAACTCTCGATCAGCGATAACAAGATTGCACGCTTCGAATTGATGTCGTTGCAACTCTTCTAACGCTTTATCAAGACACTCACGTGCGGTCGTTCCCTTGAGAGATTCTTTGCACAACAGACCGCGGGAACGGTTGCTACCCAAAGGCTCCAGAACACGTCGATTGCAAAGACCGACTAACACACCGTGTTGATTAACGCCCAGCCATGTTCCACCGCTTCTTTGATCGGTGGGGCAAAGGATCCGAGGCTTACCAGCTTGAATACTGGGCCCCGAGCTTCGTCGATCGAAAAACTCCTCTCGATTAGATGCAACAAGAATAGGACTCTCAGAAACTACGCAATATTGAATGGCCAGCAAGCACATCGCAAATGTCGCACTTTCTAGGGTTGGAGCTAGAGAACCGAACCACGGCTAATGGCATTTAATTGCGCATACAGGGCACAATTACGTGATTCGCGACCGGCGTTAATCTAAACTGACCGAGACCGACAGTCACCCCCTCTTTTGGGGTTATGCTAGCATAAATTGTGGAATACTTGTTATTTTCTTTGGAAGAAAAGTTGGTTTGCGGAAGCCTGGGGGATTAGAGAATTTGGCTTGTGTAGATTCTCTATCTCGCTGATTCGCTATTCGTCTCTGAGAAGACTAATCGCGAAGGGTGGGGAGAACGCCAGCTTAAGTATGGGAACGATCAATCCTTTTTCTCAGGTGCGAGGATTACGCTTTGGATCAGCCATCCTTCGTCGCTGGAAGTCGAGACGGTACCTGCGGGCATGAAATAGGAGCGGATCTCTGAGAACGGTGGCAAGGCGTTGCCACTGATCTTCTGCTGCTTGTCCTTATTCTTTTTCTTAGGGTCGAGAATTCGATCGAGAATTGCAGCAGCGACGCTTCGAGACGATGACAATTGCCCTTCTCGGAAGAGTTCGTATTGCATTTCGAATGACTTATCTGTTCGATCAATCTGCATGAGACTGTGGGAGTCTTCACCCAAAAGTCGTTGGATAACATCATTTGCCCTGGCGACGTCAGGTTCTTTGAAGAGGGATTGATCGTTCGATTTAACTCGCTCGATGGTTTCCAAAAGCAATTCAGCGTCGGACGCGAACAGGAAGTAACCGTCAACGACGCTGATCGCCCATTGTTCCAACAACGGCTCCTCTGATTCGTCCGATTCGTCTTCCGCGTCCTCTTTAGCTTGTTCTTTGGGAGGAGTCGATTTCTTTGTGCCGGCAGCGAAGTCGAGTTCGACCTCAACTTCATCAGTCTCGTTCAAAAATGACCAGATTCGATACTTGGTATCGGGCACATCGAGAGGTTGGCCTTGAGGTTCATTGCTGCCGTATCTGTCGACGATTTCGGCAAATTTACCTTCCGGATCATTCAACTTTACGGCGACTAGAGAACGTTTGCTATCAGGAGTGATTGGTTCCGTTACTTCAGTAACGATAAAGAACTGGCTGGAGAGAAGTGGCAAGACCTCTTTGACAATATCGATTTGCGGACCTTGAATGTCGGTTTTAATCCCATCGATCATGGAATCAAATGTACCGGGGGAATTCACGTAGCCATCGACGATATATTTAAACCGGGGAAAGGCTTCTCGCAGATCCCAAGAAAAGGCTGTCACCGATGCGCTGCCTGTGCTGAGCCAAGACGGAACAGCAAAGTCATCGACGTTGGGGAAAGTAAGGATTTTCACTGGTTCTTCGATGGGTTGCTCCAATTTGATAAATCCATTGTGGACCATATCGTGTTGATCGGAAGCGAAATCCAAACTACCGGTGACGCATCGCACTGCTCCGAAGCCTTGGTCAGTTAGTAGCTTCAAGATATCAGGCTGATTCTTTTTTGGGCGACCTCCCACTTCTCGAAGCAGCTTTACCATTCCGAGAGGATTAACGAAGTATTCGATATCTACTTCCTTCATCTCGGGCAGCTTAGCCTTCGCTTCCTGGTAGGTCTTAGAATCGATCAAGCTATCGGACTTGGTTCCCGACTGAGCTTCCAACAGTTCCTTCATAGTCCGTTCGTCATCGGTCGCAATTAATTGACCTTTGCTGATAACGTAGTACGACTGCAAGAGATTCTTTGGGTTTGCAGACGATGGCCATTGGTATCGAGTCACTTCTACATCAAGAATCTTGACTTTGCTTTCAGACGCTTCTCTGGCCTTGAGTTCTTTTGCAACGCGTTTCAGGAATTCACCGGCTTGAAGCTCTCGTGATCCGATGTCGACTACCGCCGCAACGGAATATGGTTTCTCTCCATCGCGAGCAATCCAGCCAACCGCGGTTTGACCATCTGCAATGGCCTCAATGTCTTCGACATCTACGCTCAATTGCCAGCCTGCTTCACTCAAGCGATTGCGAATATCATCTCGCTGAGAATTCCAGAAGTTTTGTAGCTTTGGATCAGTGGCCAGTTTGCCGTACTGAGTTTTCGCCCATGCATCGACAAATGCCGCCGTATCGGGAAGGCGAACTAAGGCTTGAGTCGTTGCCGGGAACATTTTCGTTGCTGGTACGGTATCCGCCGCAAAGGCCAACGAGGATGTCAAGCCAACTGCAAACGCAATCGCGAGTCGACGAACAGTGTGATATCGAGATCGTTTGACTCGCTTTCTTGAGTTCCTCACCGAAAGCCTCCTCTAAACAAAATATTGGGAAAAGCGAATAGTTAGTCCTTAATACTCGTTGTATCGTATCGGAAAATCTCCAAGAATGGAAACCCGGCTTTTGCAGGCTTTCGCAACGAGCACCAAAAAACCTTCCTCTAAATCCCCTTTTCCTTGTCGACCCACCTAATCATCTATGGCCAAAGACGAAGAAGTTCTCGTAGTTCCAGCCAAACTTTTGGATCAAATTGGTTTTTTTAGTGGCTTTCAGGCTAACGTCGATCGTTACTTGCCAGCCTTGCTAGACCGTGCGAACCAGTCCTTTAGGGCCCGAAGCATCGTCGAAGACGATCCTTCTCATAAGCAGCTGATTCCTTACGTTATCCTAGAGTATAGCGATGCTCACACCACCAAGATCTTTCAATACACACGAGGGAAAGGTCAGGGGGAATCTCGATTGCATGCTCTCAAATCCATCGGTATCGGCGGACATATTTCGGTCGATGATACCGAGGGTGATGACTGGTATAACACTGGCATGCAACGAGAGTTAGCGGAGGAAGTCAAAATCGATTGCGGCGGCCAACAGAAAATTGTCGGGCTAATCTATGACGACACTAGCGAAGTGGGACGAGTCCATTTGGGGGTGGTCCACATTATGCAGCTACATTCCTGCAAAGTTAGCTCCGCCGAAGTTGATTTGGAGTTTGCGGGATTCAAGCCCATTGAAGACATCCACGCGGAGCTCGGTCGTTATGAAACGTGGTCTCAGTTATGCATTAAGCACTTGTATAGCTGACTCTGGTCGCGGAGATCGGCTCCTGTGGAGCCAATTAAGTTATGTTTAAGTTCGCATGCGGGAAATCAGCTCGACTGAGCATATGGCTTCTGGCCATGTGTAGTCTCGCATTCGCACAGCCTCCTCGACGATTTCGCAGCGGATCGCCCCGAGTGGATTCGATGCAAGTTGCGGATCCCAAATCAGATCTCGATAGAGCATCCTTTTCTCCAGACCGCTTCACGTTTGTCAGGGTGATCTACGACAGTCAGGGCGGGCCAGGAGAAGCCTATTATCCGGGAGATGGGGAATGGCGTCCTCGCTGGGCAACAGACCACCCGGACGGAGCCAAAAACCTCACTTGGCGATTGAATCAGCTAACCACCATTCGGGCCAATCAAGGCTCTTTGCTTTTAAGGCTTACCGATCCACAGTTACAAGATTTTCCGTTCGTTTTTATGAGTGATCCAGGATGGCAAGTACTCAACGATGCAGAGCAAAAAGCTCTCCGGCAATATCTATCCAATGGCGGATTCCTTTGGGTGGATGATTTTTGGGGAGAGGCTGAGTGGAAAAATCTCGAAGATAACATGAGACAGGTTGCACCAAACTGGACATGGTTCAATATTTCAGCTGATCACCCGATTATGAGCATTGTGTACCCTCTAAACGAATGCCCACAGATTCCGGCACTCCAGCTTTATCGCCGCGGCGGCGAGACCTACGACCCACCATGGATTCACAAGCAGCCTAATGGGGGGATCCCTGACGTTTCTAAAGTAAACTTCAGAGGTCTGCATGATGAACGCGGACGGCTTGTAGCGGTAGCAACCCACAACACCGATATAGCTGACGGATGGGAACGAGAAGGTGATGACGAAGAGTTCTTCCAAAGATTTTCGATAAAGGCCTATGCTTTAGCCATAAATATTCTCACGTATGCGATGTCGAACTAAACGCATAGGGTGTGGCTTTCCCATACGCACTTCATGCAATAAATGATAGAATGCACCCCACAAAGCATCGATCGAACTACTAGACCGCTTAATAAGGAATTTTACGTGTTTCGTCTCGAAGTAATCGATTACATCGACCAGTCTAATCAATCTCTCATCGCTAGAGTCCCGGAGTCAGGCACAGCAGCGATTCAATTCGGAGCACAACTCATTGTGCAGCAGAATCAAGAGGCCATCTTCTTTCGCGATGGTCGCGCCATGGACTCGTTTGGGCCAGGTCGGCATACTTTGACAACAGCCAATCTTCCAATTATCGGCAAATTGCTTACGATCCCCTTCGAGCGATCACCTTTCCAAGCTTGCGTTTATTTTATTGGCAAACAGACCTTTATCGATCAGCGTTGGGGAACGCGAACCCCCATCACCGTTCGAGACCCCCATTTTGGGGTTGTTCGGCTGAAGGGCTATGGCAAGTTCGCGTACCGTATTACTGACGGTGCATTATTGCTCAATTCAATCGTCGGAACACAAGGCAAGTTCACGACGGAAGAAGTCTTGAACTATTTGCGTGACGTCATTTTGGCCGGACTGACGGACTTAATCGCCACGTCCGGTATAGGCCTCTTGGACTTGCCTTCGCGGATGGATGATATCAGTGCAGCAGCTCGTATAAAGTTAGGTGATCAGTTTAGCAAACATGGTTTAGAACTCACAGAATTTTTTATCAGCAGCATCTCGGCTCCTGAAGAAGTACAAAAGGCTATCGATGCTCGAACCAGTATGGCGGTGCTCGGGGATCTCAACTCCTACACAGCGTACAGCACGGCGAATGCACTGAGAGCCGCCGGTGAATCTGGCATGAACAGCCCACTAGGGCTTGGATTGGGGATGGCGATTCCTCAACTGTTGAACCAGGTGAATGCTAATGGAACGCAGAACGTCGGTGGCAATTCGTTTGCCCAGCAATCGCCAACGGCACCTGGCGGGCTCCCTGGCACCGGTGCACCCAGTAGCTCCAATAAGCTCGATTTTTCTGGAGCCCGCGTTCCCACGAAGACGGACGTGCAGTCCGCACTAAAGTCGCTCGGCGAGAGTCTTGGTTGGAGCATTCAGCAACTCGAAGGTAATCAACTTGCATTATCAGTTTCCCTTTCGTCCTCACGACGTCAACGCGTTATTGTTGAATTGGATCGTACGGATGATCACGGCAACCCTGTTGTTGGTATTTGGTCACCGTGTGGCGCCATCAACCCAGCATCCGCATTGACCATACTCCGAAACAACGACTCCGTTGTCCACGGTGCGTTTGCCATGAAGAGATTAGATGGTGGCGAAGTGCTTGTGCTCAAATCCAACGTTTTGGCATCGCTCACCAACACCGCAGAACTCGCGAAATTAATATCTTCGATTGCATGGCAAGCCGACGAGGTTGAGAGCCAGCTATCGGGCGGCGACGATGTGCTGTAGGTTCTATTGGGATTAGTAGCGGCTTGTGGCGATTATCGTTTCGCCTAGTCCAATAACTGTTTCTGCATCATTAATCGGAATCGCGTCGGAGACGCAACCCTTAACTAGCGACAAGGATCTAGAGATGAAGTGTTCGAATTTGGTTATGACGAAATCGTTGGCCAGCTTGATGTTTGGATTATTCCTCGGGGCGACGCTGGAAAACGGATTGATCCGCGCAGAGTCTCCTGGCGATCGAGATTGGCATCAGTGGAGAGGACCAGATCGCACTGGCGTATCTAAGGAAAAGGGGCTCGCGTCGGCCTGGGCTGAGTCGGGCCCACCGATGATCTACGAAGTTCGTGGCATGGGTGGCGGGATGGCAAGTATTTCCATATTTAAAGATCGCTTGTATTCCATCGGCGAAGCCGAAGGTAAAGTACGGTTGGTTTGTCGCAAGCTCGACGATGGGCAGTTGCTTTGGGCGACTCCGTTTGCATCCCCTGCAGGTTCCCCCAACGGAACTCCAACTGTCGATCCGGATACGGGGCTTGTTTATGCGTTGTCGTTTGACGGAGTGCTTGCCTGTTGTGATGGGGAAACCGGTAAGCTCGTTTGGTCCACGAATTTCCAAAAAGATTTTGGAGGAAAGATGGAGTCGGTTTGGGGGTACAGCGAATCCCCCTTAATCGATGGGAATAAACTCATCTGCACCCCAGGAGCCCCCAATGCCATGGTCGCGGCGCTGAACAAAAACAACGGCAAAGTTATTTGGGCAGGTCAAGCTCCTGTAGGGCAACTGAGAGGCAATGATGGAGCTGGCTATTCATCAGTCGTCGTCTCCGAGGCTCGCGGTGTCCGTCAATACATTCAATTGATTGGACATGGGATCGTAAGCTACGCTGCTACCGACGGTCGCTTATTATGGAATTACGACCGAGTGGCCAACGGAACAGCCAACATCCCCACACCGATCGTACATGAGAATTTTGTGTTCTGCTCGTCCGGTTATGATGACGGAGGGACTGCATTGCTCGAAATCCAAAAACAAGGCAAGCAATTAGGAGTACGCGAAGTTTACTACAAAAAGAACAACGAACTCCAGAATCATCATGGTGGCATGATCATGATAGGGGATTACGTCTACCTGGGACATGGTCACAATCAAGGCTTCCCGTCATGCATCGAATGGAAGACTGGGGAAAATGTTTGGGGCAAGGCTCGTGGGGCAGGAAGCGGCTCGGCTGCCATTGTTGCGGCTGATGGAAAACTCTATTTCCGTTACCAAGATGGAACGATCGCATTAATTGCGGCCAATCCAACCAAGTACGAACTCCTCAGCCAATTCAAGCTTCCTACGCATGAAGGAGAAAGCTGGCCACACCCCGTGATTCAAAACGGCAGGCTTTATATTCGTGACCAAGACTACCTGCAATGTTTTGATGTCTCGGCCAAGTGACGTTATAGAACGTGATTTCCCTCGGGATGCCATATTCCGTGGAATGCTTGGAAAGGTCTTGGAGCGGTTTTCGCAATAGCTTTGGATGGATACCAATAGCAGGAATCGCTGGATTCCTGCTACGCCGAGACTAACCGCGAATTAACACTTGCTTGTTGTCAAGAAAGAGCGAATACTAAGGAACTCGGTCGAATCGGGGGGGGCGCGAAACGGGGATAATGAATCCTGTGCCTTCCCTCTCGTTCCAGCCACGTCCATAAAGTAACGCACACCTATCGGCGAAGATCTTTGGCTGCCATTCCTAACGATAATCTTTTCTCATCCGCTAAACTCCCATCCAGCACATCGGGAAGTGATCGGCCATCGACACTTTGTAAGCTCACTGGGCACACCATTGCATTAGCAGCGAAATTTGTAAGTGGCTTCACGGTACGATGGCGAGGGGCAGAACCATCGACTCGCCAAAGAGTCTATTTCGCCAACCATACTAGCCACCTCGATGCCGTCGTTTTGTGGTCTTGTTTACCCAAGGACCTGAGACAGTTGACTAGACCAGTCGCTGCACAGGACTACTGGGGTACGTCCAAGTTCAGAAGGTTTTTGGCCCAGTCTTTTAATGCGATTCTGATTGACCGAAAGCAAATCAAAGTACACCAAAGTCCTGTTGAGGTCATGCTTAGAGAGATCGGCGATTTGTATTCGCTTATCGTATTTCCTGAGGGTAGTCGGGCGCAGACGGGCGAGATGGGAGAATTCAAGAGCGGCTTATACTATCTGGCTAAGAAGCGCCCTGACTTAGAACTGATCCCTGTATACATGGATAATTTGAACCGAATTCTGCCCCGCGGGGAGGTTATGCCCGTTCCTCTGTTGAGTTCCATTACGATTGGTAATCCCATTTTTCTGGAACCTGGGGAACCTAAGTCCGAGTTCCTGGACCGAGCCGCTCGGTCGGTTAAAATCCTCAAAGAGCGCTAGATTGGTGCTATAATCCCCTTTACTGTTTGACACCCGGACCTGCCTTTATTTTAATGCAAGTCGGCTGACGAAGTCTCATCCTTGGAAAATTGCTTCGTCGCGACCGGTCCGTTTCCCAACTGGAGAATTTTTTAGAATGCGAAAAGTAATTGTCACTTTCGTACTGACCCCGATGGTTATGGCAGTGTGTGCTGCCGTCTCTGTACAGCCGGCTTTTGCGATTAAGCCTTTCAATGATGTCTTCAAGAAAAAGTACGTGGAAGGCAACAAAAATGAAGACTTCAAGGCTCTCGTGAACGACAAAGCCAAGTGCAATATTTGCCACGTTCAGGGCGAGAATAAGAAGATTCGAAATCCTTATGGCGAAGCATCGTTGAAGGCCGGTCTAGAAAAGAAGGTTTTTGAGCCAATGCTCAAAGCCAACAAGGACCAAGCCGAAAAAGAGATCATGGCTATTCTTGAGAAAATGGAATCCGTTACCCCTGACGGCGGAAAAGAGACCTTTGGTGAACGAATCAAAGCGGGCAAGCTACCCGGCGGTAATGCTGAAGGAAAGCCTGAAAAGGTAATCCTAACATCGGCTCCTTTCATCGCTTCTGCGGAAGAAGGATTTGTTCAGATGTTCGACGGCAAAACTTTGACCGGCTGGAAGATTAACGAGAACGAATCCAGTTGGGAAGTAGTTGACGGCACCATCGTCTGCAAGGGAGAGAGAAGCCACTTGTTCTATGTCGGCGATGGAAAGCCCTACAAGAACTTCCATTTCAAGGCCGAAGTGAAGACCGAGAAAAACTCCAATGCCGGGATATACTTCCACACGAAATTCCAAGAGTCCGGCTGGCCCAAGTACGGATTTGAGTGCCAGGTTAACAATACCTACACCAGCGATCCGCGAAAAACTAGCAGTTTGTATGGTGTGAAAGATGTTCTCGAACCTGCCGCAAAGGATGGCGTATGGTACACTCAAGAAATCATCGTTCAGGGCAAGAAGGTCACTCTAAAGGTTGACGGAAAAGTGGTCGTCGAGTACGACGAGCCAGCAGGTCAACAAGCTGGCAAGGATTTTACTCGAGTCTTGGATGAAGGAACTTTTGCTTTACAAGCCCACGATCCAGGAAGTCGTGTCGCTTTTAGAAACCTCCAAGTTAAGAGACTTGACTAGATTGCTTTTCGATTTGGATAACATCGATTTGGATAACACGGTTGTTCAAAATCCCACAAACACCATCGCGGCCTATGCGATGGTGTTTATTTTTTGTATTTTCGGCCTTAACTTTTGCGTTTTTCCGAGTAATGGCTCGGCTAGAGCATCAGTTTTCTCGGCATTGCAATCCCCTTTGGAAAACGATTCGTCCGATCAGTTAATACAAAGTGTAAGTACGGGATTGAACGGTTATTGGCGTGTAGGATTCACAACTCAGCACCGTATCACCCTAAAGGCGAATCGCCAAGTTTCGTTAGTCGTCGAGGTACAAACAGTCGACGGTGATGGAATCTCCATCGTTTATTCCGATGCGAATTGGTCAGTTGACTTGGAACCGGGGTCATCCGCCGAGCTTTTTGTTTACGCCAAACATGGGCGTCCCAACCGTCCGATTGAAATTCGGGTTTTGGATAAGCTTACAGGCGAGTTCTTAGAATCCAGATCAATAAATGATTCCGAACGCGGCACTGCTCTCCCATCCGAACAACCGTGGCTGGTGGGTATTGGTAGTCAAGAGATGGGCTTGGATGCGATTTCATCAAAATCTTTGAAGGTTGGTTTATCGGACTATAGCACAACAGAGTTGGTTAAGGCACAAGATTTGCCCGTATCAGCGAAAGCCTGGGAGGGAGTCGATCTTCTGCTCTTGTCATCAAATAACACGAATTTGCTCGATCAAATTTCGCGTGCCCAGTCATCGGGGATTCGAGATTGGGTTCAGAACGAAGGCGGTCGTTGTGTTTTGACATTGGGTTTGAATGCGGAAAAGTGGTTTGCCGATCCGCATTTGTCAGCGTTAGTCCCCGGTAGTCTTAAGGGAGTCGAACCCAAGAGTGCGCCTGGTCCACTGGAGTCGTACTTAAACTCCGAATCGCGGCTCGAGGGTTTAGGGAGCGCCATGTTGCAACTGTCCGATGTCGTCATTGATTTGGAGGGACAGTCATCGAACAGAAACCGCTTTCCTTTGATTGCAAAGTGGACATCGGGTTTGGGGAAGGTCAAGTTTTTCGCCGGGGAGCTTGAGAGTCAATCGATTCAAAGCTGGGCTGGCAAACCGTTATTGCTCAAGTTATTGATAAGTGAACAATGGGCTGCAAAGCCGACTTCTGGCAACAGCAACGCAGAGGACCTCAGTGTTCAGTTGCATGGATCACTCGACAGGTTTCCCAAGTTGATTATCGGAAACCTCACTCAGATGACCGCGATCGTATTTGTCTTGTTGATCGTGATTGGTCCGTTGGATTACTTTTTGGTAGCCAAGAGATGGAAATCGCCGCGTGCGACATGGCTGACAATTTCCCTTTCTGCAATTGGCTGTTGTGGACTGTTAGTCTTTATGCAAAAGAGTTGGAAGCCAAGTGGTTCCACTGTCAATCAAACCGAAGTTGTAGATTGGGATATGGTTACCGAGCAGTTTCACGGACGTGTCTTTGCCCATCTATATGGTGGCAAGCGGGGTTTGTATGATATCAGTTGGCAACCGTCCGAAAAGAGTCTGTTCAAGCTGGCTAGAGATCGGTCGAATGCTAGCGACAAGATGTCAGCGTTACCCAACAGTCGAATTGATTGGTTCGGCATGCCGGGGAAATCGATTGGAGGTTTTCAGTCGACCATTGGTACAGATCGTATGTTACCCGGTTACCGGATTGAAAGAGATTCCTCAGCGGAGGTAAAGATAAAGGGTTTAGCAATTCCCGAGGCGGGAACGAAAGCATTAACGAGTGGATGGACCGCCGAAATAGAAAATGCTCCGTCTTCAGATCTAAGAACGGTGCCAGGAGCGATGGATCTTTTAACAGGTACAATCGTGAATCCATTACCGAACGACCTTTTGGGCAGCATGCTTTTTTATCGTGGTCGGTTTTATACCCTACCTACTCGTTTCGCATCCGGAGACTCGATTACCCTCACCATTAGCAACGTTCCCAAAGACATAGCACGGCGATTGCAGAGAAGAATCAGTGTTGATGGAAAAGACCAGGGAACCCCGTGGCGGAGCGGAGATTTAACGGATGTGAAAAGGATCTTTGAAATAATGTTATTTCACAAAGCAGCAGGGGCCGGATCGTATACGATTGGTCAAGAGAACCGATACCTGTCTTGGTTGGACCAAAGCGATTTATTAAAGACAGATCGCGCGATTCTTTTCGGTGAACTAGAAAACACGCAAGGTGACTGGACTGTGGTTCGCGATGGGATCCGTTCGGAAATCGCGATGGGAACTACTGCAAGTTTTGCCCGAGTCATTCTGCCAGTAGTCAAGGGGGCTAGTTCATTGAGCGCCCCTGTTTCTTCGTCACCATCCGCAGCGTCGTCCCCCTGAACTAGAGTTGAGAGAGTAATCGTGATCAAGACGTCTCAGTTGACGAAAAAGTATGACGACATGTACGCCATTCGCGACATCGATCTAGATCTAGAAGAGGGAGATCTGTTTGGGTTTATTGGGCCTAACGGAGCGGGTAAGACTACAACGATGCGAATCATTGCCACGTTGTTGACGCCAACTTTCGGTGAAGCCTATGTTTGCGGTCATTCCATCTACACCCATCCAAAGGAGATCCGCAGGTTAGTTGGTTATATGCCAGATTTTTTTGGTGTCTACGATGACATGACTGTTGTCGAGTATCTAGAGTTTTTTGCTGCAGCGTATCGAATTGATTCTCACGCGCGTCGGAAACGTTGTGATGAGATGCTTGAAATTGTAGACCTTGAGTTCAAGCGAGATGCTTACGCGAATACCTTGTCACGTGGACAAACGCAACGGCTAGGGTTAGCACGGGTATTACTTCATGATCCAGCGGTTTTGCTCTTAGATGAACCGTTGAGCGGTCTGGATCCGCGAGCGCGGATCGAGATGAGGGCACTAATGCGTCGCCTGGGTGCCATGGGCAAGACCATCATTGTAAGCAGCCACATATTGCCCGAATTAGCGGACGTTTGCAATAAAGTCGGAATTATCGATTCAGGGGTTTTGATTGCGAATGATGACGTACAGTCAATTATCAAGAAGGTGCGCCCAAGTACTGTGCTGCTTATTGAGCCGGCTATTAAATCGCAAATCAACACGGCAGCGAAGCTACTTGAGGGCAACGAGTTGATAAGTTCAATTGCTGAGCAGAATGGAGTGATTCGAGTTACTCTGAACATCGGCGTCGAAGACTATTCGTCGATTGCAACTTCGATGATCACGCAAGGAATAGCGTTAAAGAAGTTCTCGGAAGAAGAGATCAACTTGGAATCGGCGTTCATGGCATTCACGAAGGGCGCTGGTTCTAAGATTTAAGCTCTACGCGTTTTTTGCACTGGTTTTTCCAGATTGTTTACCCTTTGACATGGGATAGGGACCGATGCGATTGGTGTTGATGGGAACTGGGCCTTTTGCTGTGCCTTCGTTTGAAGCGTTACGGTTTGACGGGCACGAGATTGCATGTGTTTTCACCAGGCCAGAGGTACAATCCGTATCAAAAAAAGGGCCACCCCCGAGTCCAGTGCGGATATGGGCAATCGAGCATGGTTTAAAACATCTTACACCTGAGTCCATGAACTCACAGGAGTCGATTGACCTCGTCAAGAGTATGTGTCCTGATCTTTTGGTTGTTTGTGACTACGGTCAAATCTTATCTAATCAAGCGTTGGAAACGGCGAGGTGGGGTGGGATTAATCTTCATGGTTCCCTGCTTCCACGTCACCGAGGAGCGGCTCCCGTTCAGTGGTCGATCTTGAGCGGAGATAAAACCGCAGGAGTGTCCGTTATACACATGACGCCGGGTTTGGATGCCGGCCCTGTCATTCGACATGACTCCACTCCCATTGATCCTTGCGAAAACGCCGGCGAACTCGAACAAAGATTAAGTCAGTTAGGAGTTAGTACTGTACGCCAGAGTCTGCTTCTTTTGGAATCATCGAATGGCTCAACTGGTATTCCGCAGGATAAATCCCTTACGACCAAAGCACCACGATTGAGTAAAGCCGATGGTCAAATCCGATGTGAGTATCCCGTGCGATTGCTTGATCGCCAGTTACGCGGGCTGCAACCTTGGCCAGGTTGTTTTTGTGAATTCGAATCGACAGCGGGCAATCGTTTTCGAGTGATAATACATCAGGGGCGACCGTTGCCGTGTGATATAGGTTCGCATTCTGTTGGACGTATTCTTTTCAGCGAGGATTGTTGCGACGGATTGTTTAAGGATAGCGACAACGTTCCAGAATTGAGTCTAGTTTGTAAGGATGGATTGTTTGCGGTAGAGACGATTCAGGTTGCAGGTAAGAAAAGTATGACTGCACAAGAGTTTGTACGTGGTTACAGTAAGAATGGACCTTACCAAATTGCTACAGCAACGACGGTAACAACATTGCTGGAAACAATGCTCCAACGGGAATCTACATAATGACAAATCTATCGACTGTAATGGTCGCGATCGGGTCTATTGCTCCGCTTTCGTTGGCGGAGAGTTGGGACAACGTCGGACTCTTGCTAGGGGCCCCCAACAGGGCAGTCCGCACAGCCATGACCTGTTTGACTTTAACGCAGCACGTGTTAGACGAAGCGATTTCGGAAAAAGTAGACTTAGTCATTCCTCATCATCCCATTCCCTTTAAGCCGCTGAGTCGCATAACGACCGATACACCAACGGGAGAAGTATTGATCAAAGCTGCCGAAAACCGAATCGCGATCTATTGTTCGCATACAGCTTGGGACAATGCTGAGTTTGGTATAAACCGACAGCTCGCAGATCTGATGCAGTTGGAAAAAATAGAACCTTTGATACCAGCTTCGCAACCCCATCCGCAGCATGTCGGGACTGGGCGTTGTGGAGTCTTTAACACTCCGTTCGAGGTCGAGAGGATTCATCGGATTCTAGAAGACAAGCTTGGCAATTTATCATTTCGGAATACTCACAGCATTGACCGACGGGTTAGTCGCGTCGGAATCGTATGTGGTAGCGGCGGCAGTTGCTTGGACCTTGCAGTAAAAAAGGGGTGCGATTGTTTCCTTACAGGTGAAGCCACTTATCACCAGTGTTTAGAGGCCGAAGCACGTGGGATTTGTCTCATTCAAATCGGTCATCATGCCAGTGAATTTTTTGCCATGCAGCGGATGGCAGATCTTATGGCGAGCAAGATTCCCTCGATACGGTTTTTTTGCAGCCAATCCGAAACCTCAGACTTTTAGGGGCTTTCTCGAAGAAACAGAATGACTCACACCCCTCGGCGGAGGGGTGGCTTAATAAATTTCCTGAGTTCCTTTGAGGGGAAAATCGTCTGCTCGCGACTTTAATGGCATCATGAGCGAGTTGGCATTGAGATTTCCTACGGAAGAAAGCGTGATGACGATCGATTGGGCAAAGGCCTTGGATAGTCACCGACGGTGGCTGGAAACGGTTATAAGCTCGCGTTTGTCG
Source organism: Pirellula sp. (assembly GCA_046318795.1). Lineage (GTDB taxonomy): Bacteria > Planctomycetota > Planctomycetia > Pirellulales > Pirellulaceae > JBKCUI01. The sequence goes on along the minus strand of JBKCTT010000063.1, from coordinate 93,510 downwards.
GACAGGCAAGCGGCCGAAGACGTATTGCAGGAGGTGGCCCTGGCGGCGATTTCCCAGCGTAGTCGGCCGGTTGATCCCGAGAAAGTGGCACCATGGTTGTACCGTATAGCTCTTCGCAAGGTGATTAACCATCACCGCGTGACAGGACGTCGTCGCAAGCTGATAGAGGGAGTCATTGCCAAGGGGCCAGGTCCCGATGAACTGGTTGCTCCGGCCGCGGGTGAGTGGCTCTTGAAGGAGGAGAATGATAAAGCGGTTCAGAGAGCGATGTCACAGTTGCGACCTCAGGATCGCCAATTGCTGTTACTCAAGTACACGGAGGGATGGGGGTATCAGGATATCTCAGAACATCTCGGAATTTCGATTAAGACGGTCGAGTATCGGCTTCTCAAGGCTAGACGAGCCTTGAGGGCCAAGCTAGCGGATTTCCACTAGTCGGTAGACGACTGCTTTTGACCAAACAAATAGCTTTGGAACAAGACCAAAATGATAGATCCCGTTAGATTACAAGCTTTAGTAGATGGTGAGTGCTCTGCAGCGGAGCGACGCCGGCTATTGAATGAGATAGATAATCAGCCTGAACGATGGCGAGAGTTGGCATTAGCTTTGTTAGAAGAGCAGACATTTCGCAATGAAATCCGTTTGATGAGAAGTGAAGCATCGATGGTAAAACGAACGGAAACGAATTTGAATTCACCAAACTCTCTAGTAGGTGACCAAGACGTTTTCAGCGGCCGAGTCATGAAGCGTTGGTATGCTGTTCCAGTTTTGGCAGCATGCTTGATGTTGTCCGTGGGTATTGCGATTGGTCGTGTAATGCGAGGAGGCGTAGGCTCGTTCCAATGGGGAATCAACTCGGGTGACATGTTGGTGGAAAATCAAACAACCAACACTAATCCCAAGGGCTTAACGCAGGACGAATACGAAAAGACTCTGCCTGTTGCAGATTTAAGGACTCCCAGTTCCGGTTACGAGATCCCTGTTTATGACGTTAATCATGTTGACCCCGCGTTAGTGTATGCGAAGCGGGCTTACGAAATAGAAAAAGCAAAAGAGCAACTACGCCGCAAAGGATACGACGTAGATCTTCAACACAATTACTTGACGGGCCAATTACAAGACGGCCGCAAGGTGGTTGTACCGATACAAGAAGTTGGATTGCGACCCTACGGTCAATAAGCAAGTTGAAAACCATTTTTACTAGATTCGCTTTTATACTCCTATTAGGAATAACACTATGAAGAAGTACATGTTTGGAGCTCCCATTTGGTGTATGGCCACGTTAGCGATTTTGACTCCATCGCTTCAAGCACAAGACAATGTTAAAGAGGAAAAGCAGGCTAAGAAATCTTCGGCAATTGTTGTCACAGCAACAGGCGATAACGCCAAGGATATCGAAAAGAAGGTGCTTGAGGCTCTGGAAAAAGCTGGTGTTGCTGACGACGTGAAAGAAAAGGTGCTTGCTCAGTTGGAAAAGAACACTGTCAAGATCCACGTTCAAGCTGAAAACATGCAAGAGCAAGCAGAGGCACTCAAGAATGAAGCAGAGGCTCTTAGGGAGCATGCAAATCGCATGACCATCCAGATGAGTGAGTTACCTGCTACGTTCAATACGGGCGAAATTATGACCCGCGTTTTGCGGACAGTCGGAGACCAGAAATATCGCATCGGAGTACAAACAACTGTTACGACCACGGAGGGAGAAGAACCGGAGCCTGGCGTAAAAATTGAAGCTGTTTTTCCCGACACGCCAGCTAGCGAAGCCGGGATCAAAGAAGGGGATTTGGTTCTAGAGATTGATGGTGAGGAACTCAAAACCGTAGATCAGTTGACCAAGACGATTCAGGTAGCCGGCAAAGAAGGCAAGGAAATCACCTTGCAAATCAAACGGGATGATGAGTCTCTGGAGATCAAGGTCAAGCCTTCCGAAATCGAAGAGATCGATCAGATCGCTGAGAACATTCAACTGCTTCGCGCTCCTCAATCTGGATGGGTATTCGAAGCCATGGGTAACCCAGGAGAGATGAGTGTGTTCGGTTCATCAGTAAGTTCGCTCGATCTCAAGAAAGAACTTGAAGAGATCCGAAACGAGATTCGAGAGATTAAGGAGATGCTAAAGGAACTCAAGAAGTAAGACTTGTTGGGCGAGCGAAAAAAACGATTCGGCTCGTGTCCTGGCATCGCTGCTCTAAATGCGAAAAAGCTGTAGTGTGATCAGAGGATGGATAGTCATCGGATCAGGCTACAGCTTTTTTCATGAATTGAAATAAGGGCCTTTTCTCGGAGATGGCCCTAGAGCATCCCCCAATATTTAGTCTTTATTTTGGAAGCAACGATAATGCTGCGGCACTTGGTCTGGCGATTACGTGGCACGCAATTAGTTTCCCGAGTCCTTCGACGCGAGGTTTGGCAGCGTCGATGGCAGCATTCACTGCTGCGACATCTCCTCGGATGACCACAGTCACATAGCCACCACCCAGTTTTTCTTTGCCGACCACCTCGACCGACGCAGACTTGCATGCCGTATCGATTGCTTCGAAGACCGCAGTAAAGCCTTGAGTTTCAATAAAGCCAAGAGCGTATGAGCTAGGAACTGAAGACATAGTTTTTGAACCTGTTTCTGTGGAATATTGGTGAGGGAATTTAACTACTGGCTGTTCTATTAGGACGTTGTATTCTTTGGGGCTAATGATCACGTTTCTAGCGTCGGGGTGTGGATTTGGGATCGTCAAAACGGTCGTGTTGCCTGACGGAGCATTTGGGTAAAAGGAGCGAGCTGCCCGTTCTCCTGCCTCCAGGGCATTCTGCACATCGCTAACCGACCCTCGAATCTTGATGATGGCACCGAGCATGTCGTTCCATTCTGCTTGAATGACTTCGATGGTACTAGACTTGTCCATTGCATCGAGGGCAACGATTGCGGCAGTCCATCCGAGAGTTTCCAGAATACCAAGCGACCAATCGGGATGCTCTGTTACATTACTATCGATACAAGTTGGATTACTGATGGTAGCCTCGCTAAAGATTATGGATTGATGGGGGGATTTTGGCTTAGCTTGTCCTCAAATCGTTTAAGTGCTTTATTCATTGAGGGATCGCTAGGTTTGAGCGTTACTGCTTTTCGTTGTTGTTCAACAGCATCGGTCCACCGACCAGCGGCGTAGTAACAATGCGCCAAGGTATCGATTAAAGCTGCATCATTTGGGTTTAGCGAAACGGCTTGGCGGCTGAAGACAATTGCCTCTTCGATATTACCCTCGGTGTTGGCAACAATCCAAGCGAAAGAGTTGAGGGCGAGGACTAAATCATTGACGATGGCTGCGTATTGCATGCTGTTTGATTGGCGACTTGCTTCTTCCAGTTCTCGAGCCTGAATTCGCAATTCATCTGTGATTTGAGCGTGCTTCTTTTTCCTGCGATCTAATTGATCTGGGGCAATATCTATTTTGTACAAACCGATCAATGCATCGACATTTTCCGGATAGATTTCCAACGCACGGTAGTAGTGCTCAGCTGCTTCGTCAGCATTACCCGCGTGTTGTGCAGCGTCACCGGCATAAAGGTAGTATTGAGATAAGACTCTGGATGTGGGAATTGACAAGTCGCTCATTTGATCGCGAAACATACGTTCCTTTTCGTATCGACTTTGGAATTTTGCCAAAGTATCTCGCGCCTCTGCGAAGCGATCTTGTGAGTGTTGTAACTCTGCCAGAAGTAGTAAACTGGTCAGGGTTGAAACCAAGGTTAGATCATCATCTGCAGCGAGTTTGTATTCGGCTTCGGCCCAAGCGAACAAGCCACGGTCAGCAAGTTTCTCAGCGATGATTCGTTTCTTTTCTTTTGACGACTGATTGCGATAGCCTATTGCTCCCTCAAGCTTGGCTCTCAAAGCATCACTCTTTTCGTCGGTCGGCTCCTTCCATTCCGATCCGTCAGCAGCCGAAGGTATTCCGGCGAGTGCATTTTTTGCGATCTTCTCCCCAGTATCAACATCGTTCGCTTGGAGGTAGCTTTCCGCGAGGTAATACGACAATATTGGTTCTCGGAGGACAACTCGGTACTTCAGTCGAGCGTGTTGGTAGCGGACAGCCTCATGAAGTCTAGCGCTCAGTATCCATTGTGCAAATTCAATTGACTTTTTGGATTTGTCATCAAGAGCATTTGCTTTGGCCAAATCCATTTGGTCAACAAGCGATTGCGCCATAGCGAGAGCATCCGATCGATGTTCCGGTTGCGATGCGCACTGTTCAACAATCCAGCGTCCCAAATTAGTAAGCACAAAATCGTTTGTCTCTGTTGATCTCGATTCGAACAGCTTGTGTTCTTGGCTTAGCTGCTCTTTCCAGAATGCGAGGTCAAACTGGGCAGGAGATTTGGCGTGCTCAAGAACCCATTTGCATGCCGTGCTTTCTCCGCCGTCCATCAAGGCAACGATGCGTCGACTGCGGGTATCCGGAGATTGTTCTGCACGCAATGGAGATTTTAAAACGTAGATAGCGGCCCGTTTTGCGAGTGCCCCGTTCGCTTCGTATCGAGCCAACCGGCAAAGACCTGGAATTCCCTCATCGCGTTCCAATCTGGCCAGTTCGTCGATATACAGGGCTTTTCCATCGTTTTCTGAGACAGCAAAGTTGCTTAAGATTTCTCGGACTCGTGGTGGATCAAAATCGCTAGTCCAAGCGAATTGGTTACTGTTGACCATAAAGCGGGCGGTATTCGCGATTTGCGGATCGCGATGAAAGCTAGCGGCTTGAAGCTGATCTAATGTAATGTAGCCGATGCGTTCTAACTCGCTTTTCGCCTGCTCTCGTTTGGAATAATTGGGGTCGCCAAGTTGCTCGATCAGGAGTCGGATCACTTCCCTTTGTTTCGATTTTAGAGGGTCTTCCCATCCGTAGACGTCTGCTGATCGGAGCGGGAACTGAGCAGCCACAACCGCGAAGCACGACAAGATTCCAAGACTTTTTCTCATTGCTGTATTCCTTACTGGATGAATTCCGCTCTTGACGATTGTAACGATCGAGAAGCCGGAATTCATCGCCCATCCAATTCCTCGCCATCGTAAATTCCCAAGTTTCCTAGCCAGTTTCGACGGATGCAGCGTCCGCCATTCACCTTGATCGGTGAATTCTACGAACGCAATTCTAGAACTCGATTTTTATAGGTTGTCTAAAAACCCTGGGGAATGGGGATGAAGTAGCAGTAAAACTCGATTTTCTAAGGTTTAGGTCCCAAATTTTGCTGCGTTCGCGTGCACTATCTGCGTGCAAAACGGGTCCGTTTTCCAATATGTACAGGGGATTTTTTTGACACTGAGGGGGTTGATCCTGTAACATAGATGGTGGTCGCCGTAACTCGGAGAGGACAGCGACGACACTTATCCCTGCACCTTATTGTCTCAGCATACTTATCTGTAGCGTTATTCCCGGGTAGTTGCGAAGCTCAATTCGCAAACCTATCGGCATAGCAGCTAAGGAGATTCGCACGATGGCGAAGAAACCACAACATGTTTGGGGGCTTGAAATTGGTCAAGCGTCCTTGAAAGCGATGCGATGCCACTTGGAGGGCGATCAAGTTATTGCGGATACGTTCGACTACGTCGAATATCCAAAAATCTTGACACAACCTGAGGCGGAGCCCGAACTTTTGGTTGCAGATGCATTGGAGCAGTTCGTTTCTCGCAATGATCTTCGCGGTGCCACCGTTGCTGTAAGTGCACCTGGACAAAGTGGATTGGCCAAGTTCTTCAAACCACCTCCAGTCGAAGTTAAGAAGATCGGAGATATCGTTAAGTATGAAGCCAAGCAACAGATCCCGTTTGACTTGAAGGATGTTATCTGGGACTTCCAGCAAATGGAAGGTGCGCAGATCGAGGACGGTTACGCTTTGGAAAGCGAAGTCGGTTTGTTCGCGATGAAACGCGAAGCTGTTTTTCGTAATCTAAAGCCATATCGTGCAAAGAACATTGATATCGACTTTGTGCAACTGGCACCGATGTCGCTTTACAACATGATCGCCTATGATCGCTTCGCCGAATCTATGGCGAATGACACTTTCGATCCAGAGGCGCCCCCTAAGTCGCTAGTAGCGTTATCGATCGGAACCGATGCGAGCGATCTAATCGTGACGAACGGGTTCCGAGTTTGGCATCGAAACATTCCTATCGGTGGCAACCATTTTACAAGACAGCTAACGAAGGACCTCAAGCTCACTTTTGCAAAAGCAGAGCACCTCAAGAAAAATGCATTACAAGCAGATGATCCGAAGTTGATCTTCCAAGCGATGCGGCCAGTGTTCAACGATCTCGTCACCGAGATTCAGCGATCATTGAACTTCTTCAAGACGGTGAACAAAAAGGGAGATTTCGGTTCGTTGCTTTTGCTCGGCAACACAGCCAAACTGCCAGGGTTGGAGCAATTCCTCAACAAAAACCTTGGTATTGATGTCTCTGTCATCGATAAGTTTCCCAAACTCGACGGCATGGAAGTTATCGGTGCTCAGGCCTTTAAAGAAAATTTACCTGCATACGGCGTTGTTTATGGTTTGTGCTTGCAACAGCTTAAGAAAGGTCCAATCAGGACCAATCTATTGCCCCGAGAGATTTTGATCGACCGAGTCATTCGCAACAAAAAACCGTGGACGGTTGGAGCGCTTTCCGTATTGCTAGCTTCGATGGTGACCTATCACGCGTCCAAAGGTCAGGCCTTAGGGGTTGTCGCAGAATCACGCTGGTCGAATGCCGAGTCAAGCGTTACCTCGATGAAGTCTGCATCGGATCGGGAAATCGCCAGCGATGGCAAACTACTTGGCTCTGTTAAGCTCCTTGGAGACGTCGGCAAGGAGATAAGTTCGGGCGCAAAACGTCGCGTTCAAACGTTGGAACTTTTGAAGATCATTGAGGGGGCGAAACGATTGGATCTAACCGATCCCGACAAATCCCCCGAGGAACTACCATACCCCAATCGGCTTGATTTTCACATTACTTCGATTGACCAACAGTACGTTCCCGATCTCACCGTTTGGTTTACTTCCGATGTGAAGGCGAAATATTCCGATGGTGTTAAGATACGCAGAAAATTTTACGATCCGAAGAATCTTGATAAACCTGTTCCCGAACTTTCCGAACTCACCGGGTCCGGTTGGGTGTTTGAGATAAAGGGCTACCACTACCACAACGAGTATGAAGGTGGACCGATGCTTCGTGGTGAAGAAGGACAAGATCACGTTTGGCGATACATGATCGAGTTTCTGGACAATGGTGAGATAAAAATGCCGGTCTCGGATCTGACAGGTATCGCTCCTAAGGAAGGCTTTAAGAAGGCGTCGGAAGGGCATATTGCGATTCGAGATTTCGGAATTCGAGTTCCGATCGTAAAGAGCGTTAAGCCACCTGATAAGTTATATCGAGAACCGAATCCAAAGTTCCAAGAGTTGCTGGCCGTTTGGATGCAAGAACAAATAAAGAAGGGGGCCTCCGGTGATGGAGCAGGTCCCGGTGGTGGCATGGGCGGTCCCGGTGGCGGCATGGGGATGGCGGGTATAAAAATTCCGAAAACGCTGCCCGATAAAGACGGCAAAGAAGTTCCTCAAGACTATCCTGCTCCTTTGTGCGAGTTTGTAGTCCAATTCGCTTGGAAGCCTCGATTTGAAACCGAAGGCGGAAGCCTTGCTGGGGGATTACCAGCGGTGTCTGCAGATGGAGAATCGACGGAAGACCCCAATGCGTCAACGGGAGTAAAGGTAGATTCGGGTGCGAGTTCTGGGCCAACCAAGCCGTATGAATCGTCCGAGTGATGCAGGAAAGATTTCAGCGAGATCGGGAAACCGCGTGTTAGCCTCACGAGGCGGACCTAGCGATAAACAAATTGGAAAGTGCCAACAACGGTAACTAGCCAAACCATACCTAACCTTATCAAAATACCACGTCAACTTTACGGAAGTCAGAGGCGAGGGCATTTCCTATGGCAGATATCAAACAGCAGCTAGAAGTCGTGAAGAAACAACAGTTTTGGATTCTTTCCGGAACGGTTTTAGTCTTGGTGGGCGTTACGTTTTATCTCGTCTCCGCAGCCGTTACTAAAAAGATTGAAGAACGAACAGCTGCGATTAAAGGCAAGTATTCTGACGTGCAAACAGTGCGTGGTAAGCTGGACACACATCCGAACGAGTTTTCCCATGCACGGATGAAGACGCAAATTGTCGCCATGAATAGTGATTTGCAGCAAGCATGGAATTTGCAGTATGAGAAGCAAAAAGATCTCATCAAATGGCCGAGAACCGCGTTCGCGTCCGAAGCGGTAGCTGGGATTTTCGAAAAGCTCAAACCGGTAGAAAAATACGTCGCGTTCCCGATCGAGGATGCGACTCTAACCGGGGATCTGGCGCGGATTACGGAGTCCGATCGTCGCGTCTATCGCGATTACATTGCCCCTGTTTTTGACAACATCACCAAACCTATCAAAACGGAATGGAAAGCAAAGCTAGGGGTAGGTGGTGCCGGGGCAGGTATGGGCGGTGGAATGGGCGGCATGGGTGGAGGTATGGGCGGCGGTTATGGTGGAATGGGTGGTGGTCCTGGTGGCGGCTACGGTGGCATGGGGGGCGGACCCGGTGGCGGACCCGGTGGTGGTTACGGCGAGGGGGAAGGTGGAATGGGACCTGGAGGGGCAGGTTCCATGGCTCCTGTCTCGAAGGATTTGGTCCGGTGGAGCCAAGCATCGCAACAAACTTTGTTGGGGGAGATCGTGCCGTGGTACTCGCTAAATCGAGCCCCATCGATTCTGGAGATCTATTACACCCAAGAGGACATTTGGCTCTTGGATAACGTCATTCGCATTATTGCTGCGACGAACGAGGGAGCGGTAGAGAACTTTCAGGCCGCCGTTCGAGAAATAGAGTTTATTCGCATGGGTAAACATGCCAAGCGAGACGGTAGCGGAGGAGCTGCTGGCGGCATGGGAGGCATGGGTGGCGGTTACGGCGGTGGATACGGAGCGGGATATGGAGGAGGCTCTGGAGGAGATGATGGGGAAAGTGGTATGGGCATGGGTGGTATGGGTGGCGCAGGCATGGGCGGTGGCGGGGGTGGTGCCGCAGCGAGCTCATCAGCCGATCCAGGAGACAAACGATACATAAGCTTCGCCCCAGACACTTTCTTCCAAGAGCGAACTGCCGAGGAGTTACGATCATCGTTTCAGGACGTGAATGGAAGCAACGCGGTCGATGCTGTAGCAAAACGAGTTCCCATCCGATTCCGAGTGAAGATGAACCCCGAAAGGATCTCGGAGCTGATTGTTCAATGCGGTAATGCTCCTTTCATGCTGGAAGTTTACCAAGTTCGCGTCAACGCCTCTGCCAGCGGAATTACCGGGATGGGTGGTATGGGAGGCGGAATGGGTGGCATGGCCGGTGGAATGGGCGGCATGGGCATGGGACCTGGAGGTGGCGGACCTGGAGGTGGCGGACCGGGCGGTGGTGATGATTCCGGTGAAGGAGGTTACGGAGGTGGAATGGGGCCTGGTGGTGGACCCGGCGGAGGTATGGGTATGGGCGGTATGGGAGGAGGAAGTGGTTATGGTGGATACGGCGGCATGGGAGGTGAAATGGGTTCAGTCAAATCCAAGACAGCTCCTGCTGAGGAAGTTCCCGTTGAAATATACGGCCTAGTCTACCTTTACAACCCTCCTATGGACTTAAGTGGAATTGAAGTCGTTTCGGAGGACAAAGCTAACGGAGATACATCGAATGCTGCGGCCGGCAGCAATGTCGAGGGCGCGACTCCTCCTACCGCGGAGGGAGACGTACCAGGAAATGGAGCCCAACCAGCGGCAGGTGAAAATGCGGATCAAAATCCGGGAGCTCCAAATGGTGCAGGTGGATTACCGGCTGGCGCTTCGGACGGAAACGGCGTACCCGCAAGTGGCGAAACGCCGCCAGCCGGAGGTGAAATTCCTCCAGCAGCGGGAGCAGGTGATCCTGCTACCGGTGCGGCAAATCCTGTGGGAGGCGCCGGTGAACCGCCTCCGGGAGGCGGTGGTAACCCGGCGTCGGGACCGGCTGGTGATCCGGGAGCAGGTTTAGGAGGTGATCCAGCAACTGGGGCTGGCGGTGATCCAGGTGCACCGAATCAATAGGTTCAGCTGTTATTGCTCAAGGCGAGTGTGACAACGGATTCGATCGAATCAAAACGAGAACAGATCAGAGAGCTTAAGCGGTAGTTCGCTTCAGCTTCGAACAGTACACAAAATCAAAAACCGAATAGTCAAGTAAACTAATTCAGGGGACTCACTGATGGCGAAAAAGAAAAGCTCTTCCGGAAAAGGATTCGATCCGAAGAATTTCCTGCTGTTCCACGCAGAAAAATTGATTTTCGCGTTAGTCTTGGGAGTGGCGGTATTCCTAGTTTATCTTGGGGTTTCGACCGAGCGTTTTTCGGCGAGCCAAACTCCAGAAAAGCTGAAACAGGATGCTGAATCTGTGCAACGAGATGTAACGCAGACAGATCACTTCACGTCCATGGCTGAGAAAGAGCCAAACCGAGTTGCAAAAACAAGCTTCACACCTGATGTCATAGCGGTTCGAGAACCCGTGGAAGCGACCGATTGGAAGCTTGGCTTGGTGCCGGTTAATGAGGGGCTTAAGAAAAAGAGAACGGACCCCGCTCTCTTGGCTCCGATCAAAGCGCGCGCCACTTATTTCTCGGGAGCTTATGCCGAGCTTAGGCCAGCCGACCCCGCTGCAAAGTTTGAGGATTATGTCCCACCAGAGCCCAAAAAGGAGAAGCCCAAAGCCGGCGCCGGTGGCGGGTATCCTGGTGGAGGCATGGGGGGTGGCCCTGGTGCGGGTTACGGCTCCGAAGGCGAAGGTGGAATGGGAATGGGTGGTGGACCTGGAGCTGGGTATGGCGGCCAGGGAGGCATGGGCGGCTACGGTGGCATGGGCGGTGGACCTGGTGGCGGCGGACAGGGTGGTAGCGGCGAGAAACCGAAAGTTCTACTAGCTCAGGGATATGATAAGGGATTTGTTCCTGGAATGTTCACAAATCCAGTCTTCTGGGTTCCCCGGCCTACAGCGGCGGAAAAGAACAAGAAGCCGAACATGGCGAACACCTCCATGCAAATGATTGTCGTAACCGCTCTCGCTCCCCATGAGGAGTTGGAAAAGAACTACTTGGCATCTTTCCAGGATGCTAAGGAGTACACCCCTGGTCGGGACACACCCTATTATCAGGGGTTTGAAGTGGAGCGAGCGGAGGTTGCCACGAATGGCAAGCAAGGAGAATGGGTTGCTCATTCGTCTTTCTCACTTGACGAATACAACGAGATGATGAAGCAGCTTGCCAAGCTCGAGAAGCCCGATTCACGTCCCATTGGCTCCTGTTCCGAAGTGCATCCGGATCGTTGGGTAACCCCCAACCTTTCTATGCCAATTCCTCCGGTGCTCCTCTCAGATTACAGCAAAATCTCCGGACATCCTGACATCCCCTCGATCACCGGTGATTTAGCACCCGATGACGACCCCGCGAAGCTCGGCGCCTCGGGAGGTATGGGAGGATACCCTGGCATGGGTGGTGGCATGGGGCCCGGTGGTGGCATGGGACCTGGCATGGGAGGCGGCATGGGACCTGGAGGAGGTATGGGACCTGGTGGCGGCATGGGCGGCTACGGTGGAATGGGCGGCGGGTACGGCGGCTCGGAGGGTGAAGGCGCAGGTGGCTACGGAGCTGGAGGCGATGACGAGGGAGGAATGGGACCTGGCGGAGGAATGGGACCCGGCGGAGGCATGGGACCCGGCGGAGGAATGGGACCGGGCGCTGGCATGGGCGGCTATGGTGGAATGGGTGGTGGCATGGGCGGCTACGGTGGTATGGGTAGTGGCATGGGCGGAGCGGGCGATTCCGCTGGACTACCTCAGCGACTGCCACGAACCAAATACAAATTGATCCGCTTTATCGACACGAAAGTTGAAGAGGGAAAAGCGTATCGCTATCGCATTCGGCTCAAGATGTACGATCCAAACTTCCCGGAATACGAGGCGTTTGCTCCTAAGAGTATTAATCTCGAAGACGCAGCCTTGGCGCGAGTTCAGCAATTGCGAGAAACCGTCAAAGCGGATGAAGAAACGGGCAAAAGAAAGAGCGTTCGTTTGACCGATTGGTCCGAACCAACCCCTGTTGTACAAGCATTCTTGCCCGCGCCAGTTTATGCGGCAGGGATGGAAAGACCTAGTTACGTTGGCGACGGACGCGGCGGCTTTTTCGAAACGGTTCCGCTCAAAACAAAAGCGGTTTGGTACCAGCGAAACTATCGCATTGTAGATGTGGCTCGCGTAGAAGAGGTTTCTGTTGGATCAATTTTCGGCCTAGGTCTGTTTAACGGAAGCAAAAAGGACGCCAAAGAGCCAGCAGTCTTTGTTCATCCGTTTACGAAAGTATTGAAGACGACGAAGATTGCAGACAAACCAGCCGACAAGAATGCAGACCAAGACTCAGTAAATCGTCAAGTGACCGTAGTTGAAGTCGGTGGTGCTTTACCTTTATCGGTTTTCTCTTCACGTGACGATTTGCGATCGGGCACGGAGGTAGTGGCTTTTGATACCCAAACTGGACAGCTAGTGGTTGGTCGAGAGTTCGATGATTTCACCATGTTTAGCATGGGGGCTCAGCCAGACAAGCCCGCCGTTGGTGTGCTTGGGGGAGGCATGGCCGGTGCTGGTTCGGGAGGCATGGGTGGAGGCCCTGGCGGTGGTTACGGAGGCATGGGTGGAGGCCCGGGTGGTGGCTACGGTGGCATGGGCGGTGGCATGGGCGGTGGCCCGGGTGGAGGCGGAATGGGACCTGGCGCAGGTACAGGTTCCGCGAAGTAACCAAAACGATCTCACCTCTGATTACGGGTAGAGAGCACGCGATTTAGTTAAAAAGGTCAGCAATTTTGCTGACCTTTTTTGTTTTAATTCCCCTCGGTTCCTTGGTACTATAGATAGAGTCTCTTCATAGGAAACAAAGAATATGGCTTATCGACTCGGCTCATTTTGCATGGCGTTAGTTTTGGCATTTTGCCCTTCGTTGGTCCATGCTCAATTCGAGACACAGCAGCTCGCCCAGTACGGTTTGACCATACACTGGAGGGCCTCCATCGGCGGCATTGGGCTTCGCAATGGCGACTCTTCTCTTACGCTATGGACCTCGCAATCAAGTAAATCAGAAGTTGTATCGGTGCTTGTAAAGATTCCAACGAGCGTCGTCTCTAGTCGAGTTCAAAACGATAGTCTTCGCATCAAGACGTTAGGTCCGGATGGAAAGACGGCAAAATTTGTAAAGCTTTCAGAAGCAGACAGATTGCCACAAGGCCAAGAGATAGAGGTCTGGAATGTGCTCGAACAGTTCAAGGCCAGCGATACGGACTGGAACAAGTCGGCTGCGTCGGCTAATGGAACGGTCAGCAAGCTTGGCTCGACAGGAGCCCGCGAGATGGCAGAGTCTGTTGCGAAGACTTATCGGGCACTTAAGCGGGATGTTGAGATCGCTTCTGAAACACTCGAATCAACGTATCTGGTTGCCATAAACCGAAACGGATTACTTACGAGTATCGATGCCGAGACAGGGAGCATTTACTGGCAGAATCAGCTTCCAAGCTATGACCTCAACACTTTTGGTCCAGGGGTTTCTGACGAATATGTTGCTGTCGTCAACGGCAATCATCTATTGGTGTATGGACTTGAGTTCGGCAATCTAATTTCGACTCAAAGAATGCAGTTTGTACCGACAGGCAAAGCCATGGTCTGGAAGGATCGCGTCTTGGTGCCTTCAGCTGGGGGGCGAATTGTATCCTACAGTGCAAGTGACCCGAGTGCGGCTCCATCGGTTATACGACTTGGGTTAGAAAACAGAAGATCTCTTACGCAGTCTAGCGACAGTCGTTTTTTTGGATGGATTACAGATAGCCGATTGATCATCGCTAAGCATGATCGTCTTCCTCGATTGTGGACTTCAATAAACGCCGAAACAACAGTACCGGGCAATGCTGTCGCTGTGGATGATGGCTTCCTTTTTGTGTCCGAGTACGGAACGATGATTCGAACCAATCTCACATCAAATAATGCGATCACATGGAGAAGAAAGTTCGGGATCCCCACGGGGTCGACCCCTGTTGTGAGCAAGACCCACGCGGCATTCGTCTCCCACAACGGATTGTTAATCGCTGCCGACCTTACGAATGGACTTGATTCTTGGGAGCGGCCTATCGGTGGAATTTCTAAAGTTTTAAACATCACATCGAATAGGCTGTATGCGATGGATCAAGCGGGTAAGTTTTCGATCGTGGATGTTGCATCAGGTCGTATATTGGGCAAGATTCCTGCGGGTGGTTATTTGCCACTAGTAAACAATATCAACGATAGGATCATGCTGATCTCTGAGTTCGGTGAACTGATCTGCTTGCGAGAAATCGATTCAGAAACACCGGCCTACACAACCACTAATATCCTCGGCGAGTCTGATTCAAAGAGGCCTCAAGAAGCCACGACAACCGAAAAATCTCCAGGCGAGGAAATGTCGAACGCTGTGTCGCCTTTTGAAACCGAAAAGCCTGCAACAGAGCAGGCAGGCTTTGACCCCTTTGGAGGTTAGTCGCGGCCTATTTTACTCGCGTGCCCTAAAAGACGGCCTGTTGCGGGAAGAACCGTTAGAGAAAAAAGTACCTCCGACCGCCTGCGGCACGACACGGAGCCGCTGCGAGACTGACGCGGATCTAGCGTGCTACTGCACTCGCCTTAGTTGATCCGGGCCAACGCAAAATTATGGTCCCTCAGCCGGAAAAGCGATCGGAGGTTGGCGTGCGGTTTTTTCCAAACTGCACGCATCAACTATAGGTAACCAGAGTCATTACGGAAAGGGCGAAACTATTCAGGTCGATAGAGAAGTCTACCGCAGCTCGGACAGAGAGTCGGTTGGCCTTGTCGAAGCGCATCTCTAACGCGGGGTGGCAAAGCGTTGTAGCAACCACCGCAGGAGTCACCGTCCATCTCAGCAAAAGCGTCAGCATTTCGAGTATTTACCAAGCGATTAAACTCACTAACAAAGTCTCCAGGGAGTTCTTTAAGTGATGAGGCCAATTGCGATTTAGCCGAAATCAAATCTTCGTGGACCGTTTGCATTCGTGCCTGGATTTGCGAAACACTTTTTTCGCAATCCGCTTCTGTCAGTTTTAGTTTTTCCTCCAATTGTTTTAGCTCAGCCTGTAGGGCATCAATCTCTTCTAAAGTTTCAAAGATTTCGTCGGATAAAACGCTATTGGCCTGGGTATCGGCAGCGATTTGATCTTTGAGAGATTGGTATTCCCGATTGTTTTTGGCGGCGTTCATCTTGCCTGTGTAATCAAGAAGCTTGGACTCTCGTTCCTTTTGCTGGAGTTGTTTCCGGTCCGCGTCCATGCGTTTCTTTTTTATGGAGTCGCGGCAGTTACTTACATCAGTCGTAGCTTGCTGAACTTTGCCCCGAGCGACTTCGATCAATTTCGGGGCGCGGGCAATTTGACTTTCCATGTCAGCAATCTGCTTCAGACGAGCGTGAAGTTGTCGAACGACGGAATCCGTCACTGCCATGGATCTGCTCCAGAATTCTTGTGTTGCAGGCGCTTTAAGCATTAAACCAAAAAATGTGCAAGGCACAATGGCGGAGATTCTATCGAATATGAAGGATACGGATGCCAAAATCCGTAACTGTAGTTATCATGGGAAAACATCGCATGAGAAGGACAACCTCTCCGTCCCCTAATCAACTTTTCTAAACGATTGACTGGTCAAGAAAGCAATGGATCCGAGCAAAATTTTTACGATTGTTGGAAATGCATCCTACGTAGCTCTCGCTGCGGTTGCGCTGTGGGGGGCGTACTTCGTCGTATTGGTTATGTCGAGAATTAGTAGAAAGCGATTCAAGTCCGAAGAATTACAAGATAGCTTCCTGGCATCGATCGAACCGGACCTACGCAAGGGACGTTTTGAGCAAGTTATCGAGGCATGCCAGAATGACGCGCGAGCGCTGCCCCAGTTGGTTGCATTCGCTTGCACGAACAAAGTTTTTGGTTTTAAGAAAGTACAACAGCTAACGTTAGATCGTTTTCAAAGAGATGTGCTGGCAGACCTCGATTACAACACCGCCTGGATCATTACCGTTATTAAGACGGCTCCGATGTTAGGTCTCTTTGGTACGGTGGTAGGTATGATGGGTGCGTTCGGAAAGTTGTCGTCCGCTGCCAATGTCAACCCCTCGGACTTGGCGATGGACATCCGTGTTGCGTTGGAGACCACAGCGATTGGATTGACCATTGCAATTCCCTTGGTCATGTGCATGGCGAGTATCACAAACCGCATTCGTCACATGCAAGATCTGGTTGTTTCGGGTATTGCCCAATTCTTAGAGGCCTTTAAAGAGGGATTGAGCCGACGCGGAGAAGAAGGCAATAAGTAAGTCGATCGCATGACTTTCTGCTGATCCTAATCCTTTAATCAATTACTGGCACAAAATGAGCGCAGCCCCGGAAGATTTTTCGGACGATGCAGAATCCGATCCAATTGTGGTTTCGGCTCGTCCACCGGTTGATAGTGAGATGGATATCACACCGATGATCGACATGACGTTTCTGTTGTTGATTTTCTTCGTGTTGACATCAAAGATGACGGGTGAAAAGTCGTATGAAATTCCACCCGCTAAAAACGGTTCGTTGGTTCCCACGAAGAGTTGCGTTTCTGTGATCGTGTCTCGTGGTTCAGGCGAGGTACCCATTGTTGCCAATGGTGACGGCGTGTTGTTCTCAGACGACCCGGAACAGCAAGCTGCGGAGATTAGCGAGTACATTCAGCTTGAGTTGGAATCAGGCCGCAAGACGGAGATCCTCATTCGGGCTGAGGGCAATGTGACCGCGGGGCAGCTTTACAAGGTAAAGCAGGCGATAGCCGAGGTCGTTGACGAAAACAAGTTGCTTCATATCGCGGTTCAGGAGACACAGTAGCCATGTCGATACCTGTCGTATGTCCACACTGCGAAGCGGAGCTGTCAGTACATGATCGCCTCGCAGGTAAAGAAACGAAATGTCCTCACTGCGGCGGTGCTTTCGCCGTGCCGATCTTAGAAATGGTAGAGGAAGCTGTAACGGATGACATTGTCGACGTGGAAGAAGTCGTTGAAGTAGAGGAAGCGGACGAAGTCATGGCGGTGCTTGATTCCACTAAAGGAGTGGAAGTAGGTGGGACGCAGCAGGCTGTAAGCGAGAAAAGTTCATCCCGACAGGAGTCCTTTCACAAGTCAGATGAAGACTCTGACGAAATCGAAGAGATAGAGTTTCCTAAAAAAGAACTTCCAACGGACGATATGGACATGACGCCGATGGTCGACGTTACCTTTTTGCTTTTGATCTTCTTTATGATTACTGCGTCTTTTAGCAGTGAGAAGGCGTTTGAAGAACCGCCGCCGCTACCAACAGATGCCGTTTCTACACAGCCAAAAACCAATTCGGATTCCATTCGAGTTCAGATCGATGAGTTCAATGCCTATACCATCATTTTTTCCGGCGGTGATGAACGAGAAGCGAGCAGTAAGCAGGAGCTACTGATCGCCTTAGATGAAGCAAAAAACGAAATGGCGACGGGCACCAAAGATAAAGACGACGAGCTCAAGTTGCTGATCGAGGCTCACGTGGATTGTATCCATGGAGCAGTAATTGCTGCGGTTGACGCGGCAAGAGATAGAGGTTTTAACGGTTTTCAAGTTCAGGTCGTTGAGGAGTTTCAATAGTCGATGTCTGCTTCCGCATTTATTCGTCTACTCGAAAGCCGTGGGCTTCTCGACCCTCAGATTATCGCTGAGCTTGATCGGCAATTCGGTACGGCCAACAAGAAGTTTACCCCTGAGACGATTGCCAAGTTCTTGGTCGACAACGGCCACTTGACTCGATTTCAAGCGACTAACCTTGTTACGGAATTAAACAAAACGTTGGATCATTCTGCGAATGATCCTACAGCCGCACTGCGAGGCGGACGCCCTATCGACGATCCCAAAGCAAAGGACGGCGATTCGGTTGAGGACCTGCTACCTGACGATATCGTCGAAGAGGTCGAGCAAGTTGATGTTGTGGAAGCCGAGCAAGAACCAGAGATTGTTCAAGTGGTCGCGGAGAGCGTCGCTCCAAAATCGAAACACCCCGATGTGGGAATGGAAGAGATTGTAAGACCAAAGGTTTATGTTAACCCAAAGAAAAAGAACGCTTGGGAATCCTTTCGCGTCGTCGGCATTGGATTTATCTTGCTTCTGTTTCTTATGCCCTTAGCCTTCCTAGTCTACTGGGTTAGCCAAGGCAGTGCTGATCAGGCCTATGAATTGGCAGAGGGAGTCTACAACGCCCGAGATTATGCCCAAGCTGCGAAACGGTTTGATGATTTTGCCTACAACTATTCCTCTGATCCTCGGGCGAGCAAAGCGAAAGTGTTGGCAACACTAGCATTGGTGAGAGAGGAGTCAGAAAAAGTGGCTGACCCGACGGTATCATTAAAGAAGGCGCAGGACACCTTTCCGCTGATTTCCTCTGAGCCTGGTTTAGCCGAAGTCCGTGCTGACTTCACAGATGCGCTTTTAAAGATGTCGGAAAAATATGTTAGCCGACTTGATCAAGCGAAAACACTCGACGATCGCGAGAAGTTGCTAAGCTCGTTTGCCGATCAATTGAAACTTGTTAACGACCCTCGTTTTGTAGGGAACGAAGAGAGAACTCAAAACAAGCTTCGCATTCAGAAAATTGAAGAAGGCAAGGCTCGTGCAGAAGCAGACATCGTTCGTGAGAAAGATTTGACCGTCGCTTTAGCCGAAATGACTAAGGCGAATGAAGCAAAGGAAGTTAACAAGACCTATGAAATACGTCGCTCGTTGTTGAGGAAACATCCACGATTGGAAAGTACTCCTCAACTTAATGAGCTTCTCGGAGTTGCGACTAACCTACAAAAAGAGTTGGTTACGACCGACTCACCTACCCCAACGGTGGAAACCACCGCGCCATCGGTAGATGTTATGGCAAAAGCCGTTTTGGTGAATACAAAGGGTGAGGGAGATCCCAGCAATACCAACGTCATTCCTTTGAGAATCAAAAACACAGTCGTGGCCATTCGCGAAGGGGATGGTGCCATGCTCTGGCGGCAGTACATGGGGATCGCGTGGGACGGAGAACCCTACAAACTCAGCGCCGCAGGGGACGCAGATGTTCTGGTCTCTTTGCCCGAGCAGAAGCGATTACGTCGTTTGGAATCCGCCACCGGAAATCTGGTTTGGGAAACGACGCTGCAAAGTGTTATCAACGCACCCAAGGTCGATGGCGATGACGTTATCGTGACAACTCGCGATGGCGATGTATACGCATTAGATTCGGTGACCGGACAATCGCGTTGGAAGCGGCGTTTACCACAGGGCGTTGAGGTTGGTGCAGGTGGTCAAACCGGTCGCAAAACTCGTTATGTAATTGGCAACCACTCCAATCTTTACGCATTAAACCGCGCAAACGGCGAATGTGCTGAAGTCATCTACTTAGGCCACAACCCCGGCACCATTAAAATCCCCCCTATCTGGATTCTCAACCATCTTCTGGTGTTCGAAAATACCGGACCGGATTATTCCTACCTTAGAATTTTCCGAACAGATGACGATGGATTGAAAATTACGCCCGCACAGCAGATTCCTATCATGTTCCGCGGACATTTTGTTGTGGAACCGCAATCTGAGGGACGTCGGTTCGTCGTGGCCACCAACTTAGGTGAAGTGGCTGTGATCGACGTAGACCCGACCGGAACGCGGGATACCGTTGTGAAGATGGCAGGTAGTGTTGAGAAAGAAATCGACCCCAAGGTTACGTGGCCATTGCTAGCAGGTACGGACTTGTATCTGGCCTCGAATCGTCTCGCCATGTATCAAATCCAGGTTTCTAGCCAAAAGCTGAACCGGTCATGGCAAAAGTACGACGGAGATCAGTTTGTTTCCAGACCGATCAAGGGGGAAGAAGCGATCTACCACGCTAGAGTCGTGCGAGGCAATTTGGGAGTTCGAATCTCCTCAATTAATCCGCAATCTGGAGATTCCAATTGGGAAGTAGATTTGGGGGTACCCGTCACTGCTTTGGTCAACGGCGCTAGTGGCTTCACCGCAGTTTCTGCTCAAGGTGCGGTATACTCATTGACGCCCAATTCCTTTCAATCAAAAGAGCCGATTCGACAGATCGAAAACCAAGGCCGGAATCAAACCGAAATGAAATTCACCATGGCGGTTCCATTGAGCGATGGGAAGCTCGCGATTTTCAATTCCATGAAAGGCAATGAGATCTTGCTCGTCGACGGCAGTCGAGAGAAAGGAGTTTCAAAAATGGTGGCCTTCGATGTTGGGCAAGCAGTACCGAGCAATGAACCAGTCGCTGTAGGTGACTATCTCGTTGTGCCACTATCGAATGCCCAACTGGCTCTGATCGAACCCAGCACTGGTAAAATTGTCGGAGTGCCATTCCAGCCAACCATCGAGGCGAATGAAATCCCCAAATGGTTGAATCCAGTACTTCTTAGCGATAAACAAAACATTGTGATCGCCGACCAGAGAAAGAGCATTTATAAGCTCAGTGTAGGAAAACAGCTTCGGCCCATAGTCCAGCAACCCCTGGATCGAGGCCTGAAGGGGCGTTTGACGGTTCTGAATGAAACAGTGGTTGCCGTAAGTTCGAGCAATACCGGAGATCTTTTAGACTTGTTCGATGCTTCGGATTTAAGCCGCAAAGAATCGGTTGCAGTCGAAGGACGATTTGCCTGGGGACCGTTTACAGCAAGCGGCAGTTCGACATCCGTGGTAATTGCTCACAGCGATATCGAAGGTCTATTGGCTGTTAACGATAAAGGGCAACGGCTTTGGACAACACCGATCGATCGAGAGACGTTTGTCGGTTCTCCGACGGTGATTGAAAACGATTGTTTGATCGGAACGGCAGCAGGTGAGATTTTGCGTGTCACATTAGACAAAGGCGAAATCGTAGCGAGGAAGAAGCTTGGTGAGCCGCTCAGCGTCTCCCCGATTGTGTTACCCAAAGGTTTGTTAATTCCAACCGATGAGGGATCCGTACTGACCGTTCCAACTCCGACCCGTGATCAATAGGCGAATATGATTGCCAGCTTGATGAACGAAAAATCACGCTACCTAAGCAGAACGTCTCCGATTGGTACCCCGTTGGTGGTCGTTTTGGTTTTTGTGTTTTGGTTTGTAAGTGGGAGGGAGGCAATCGTCTACTCTCAAGACATTGATGCGGTCCTAAAAGCTTTAGAGATCGAGGGTACTGTCATCGATGGAGAGCCATTCGATGTGATAACGGTAACTAAGGAGGCTGGAGGGAAAAGCATACAGGTCACACCACTCGAATTGCCGGGACGCAAGATGCCTCGCGAGGCAAATCGCACGGGCAAACTGCAGTGCGTGATTATCATCTTTCGCGATCGGCTTTACGAAATCGAGTGGAAAGACATCGCTGAGATCACATTCTGGGAGGATATC
Source organism: Pirellula sp. (assembly GCA_046318795.1). Classification (GTDB taxonomy): domain Bacteria; phylum Planctomycetota; class Planctomycetia; order Pirellulales; family Pirellulaceae; genus JBKCUI01. The sequence goes on along the minus strand of JBKCTT010000063.1, from coordinate 71,951 downwards.
GTTCTTCACCTTGCTCGAAAGTACTTGAAGGAGAGAAACTACGCAGAAGCCTTCGAGCACTTGGTGTATTTGCGAGAGAATTATCCAAAATCTGTAAATTTCGCATCGTTGCACCAAGAGTTCTTGTTTCAATCCGCTCGTGACATGGCAACGGAAAAGAACCTGCCTCACACCTTGGCCGCACTCGAAGAACTGAAACGCAAGTTCCCGGAGTATCGCAAGGACGATGTGCAACGGGTCATTTCCTCTGTTTCGGAACAAATGATTAACGGCATGTTCGAGCGGGGAGAGTATGCAGTCGCGAGATCAATGGTACTCAGGCTCAACGATGAGTATGGTACCGAGCTTCCAGTCGTTGAGGTAGCAAAGAATCGCTTTGTCGAGATTGCGAGCGCGGAAGAGAAAAAGGTTGCGGAGTTTCGCCAAAAGGGAGACTACGGCCGTGCTCGACAGGCAGCCATGAGGATGCTTGACATCGAACCCGACTATCCTGGTGGCAAAGAGTTGCTCAACGATCTGATTCGAGAGTTTCCGATGGTTAGGGTTGGCGTTTTTCAACAAACGGATTCACCGAACCCAGCAGCCTTAGCGGATTGGCCTGCAAATCGAACTGGACAGCTGATTCAAACACCACTGTTTCAATTCAGAAGCACTGGGCCCGAAGGGGGAATGTATCGTTTCGCTTACGGCAACGCGGCTCTGAGCGACGATCGTCTCGAACTCGATGTCACCATTCAGAACTCAGAAGCAGTAGACGTTCCCAATAGTCTGCAGCTATCACAGGCTCTATTGCAGAGAGCGACGCTTAAGGGAGAGTTATATTCACCGAGCTGGGCCTCGATTTTTCAATCTGTTTCGGTTCAAGGTCCAGATCGATTGAAGCTGAGGTTTAGACGACCTCACGTTTTGCCACAAGCATTTTTGCAATGGCAGCTACAGGATATGGATAAGCAGTCGTTCAACAAATCCATGTACCGATTTGATTCCGATGACGGTGAAATTCGACGATACAAATGGGCAGGGAGCGAACCGCCACTCGATTTTCAACCCCGAGAAATCCAAGAGGTACTCTATTCCAATGCAGACTCGGCGGTCGCGGCGTTAGCACGTGGAGAATTGGAGTTCATCGATAGGCTTTTTCCCGCTGATGTTCGGAAAGTTGGAAACGTAAAGACCGTCAAGACGGAGCCGTATGCGTTGCCAATCGTCCACATGCTAATTCCTCGCTCGACCCTGCCCATCATGGAAGATCGTGAATTCCGAAGAGCTTTGCTTTACGGAATTAACCGTGAAGCAATTCTCAAAGATGAAATCTTGGGCGGATTGGCGACTCCGTTAGACCGTGTAATCAGTGGACCTTTTCCAGCAGGAGAAAGTGACTCTGATCCTCTAGCTTATGCTTACAATACTAGCGTTCCCGATGCGAAATATGATCCAAGGCTAGCCAAGATATTGGTTCTTTTGGCTCAGGCCAAGCAAACACTCAAAGCGAACAAGGCCAAGGAAGCCAGCAAGGATAACAAAGCCAAGGAAGCTCCACCCGCTCTGCCCGTGATACGATTGGGGGTGCCCAATTACGAATCGGCCCGAGTTGCTGGACAAGCCATTTTACAAGCATGGAAAGTAATCGGCTTGGAAGGCAAACTTGTACCCTACGATAAGCTGCCTGGACCGGACGATAAGTCCATCGATGTTCTCTACATTTCCGCTTCCATTTGGGAACCGGTTTCTGATGCGGAAAGATTGTTTGGCATGGGCGGCGCAGCCCAGTCAGAGAACCAGTACATCGTTCAAGCACTTGGCATGTTAAATAGTGCTAGAAGCTGGAAAGAGGTCAGGCAAGGTTGTCTGGATCTACACGCATTGGTCGCGGCCCACCTACCTATCATCCCGCTTTGGCAAGTAACAGAAACAATGGCATATCGAACGGAGTTAACTGGGGTAGCCAAGAAACCATTGAGCCTTTACCAAGACGTTCAAAGGTGGAGGATTCAAGCACGATGAGCCAATCACTAGATCGATCACCTTCGGAATCCCGTACCGTATTCGTATTCATGTTGAGAGATAAGCAACCCTTTGTTTTTCTAGCAATTCTTTCTTGCTTGTTCTCCGCGTTTGCAAAAACTGCCGAATCTCAGACTCCTTGGGAAAATGATCCATATCGTGTCAACGTGTGGATGAGTGTTTCGTCGAGCGTTGGTTGGGACGCAGCGGCCGAAGAAGTGGCTCATCGACAAGTATTACAACGCATGGACGCTTCCTTTGGTGGTGTATTTAATTCACGGGTCCAGTCTTCACCTGACTCGCTTTATGGATCGATTCTTTATCGCATTGATGAGCTTTCGGTTGAACAGGTACTAGCGCGTGAAATGATGCTTGTCGTCGGCAAGTCCGATGAAGCAAAAGCCAAATTCCTCGAGCTTAATCCCCCACCTCCTCCGAAAGAGCTAACTGAGGAAGAGAAAAAAGCTCGGGAAAAAATGACTAAAGAGCAGATCCAAGAATTGGCGGATGCCGCTGCCAGAGCCGCGAGTCTCAATAGCGTCAGAACGTTCGAGTCCGCTTTAGAGAGAATTGGGGAGTTTCATGTTTTGTCATTGCCCTTTGCCGGGATACAACGAGACATCGTTCCTTTTCTGCAGACTCCGGTTTGGCAGAAATTTCAAGAGAAACTTCGCTCCCATCCTGGCAACATTCAACAGCTAAAGGAAGACTTGGACAAAGGAAACATCATCGCGGCTTTGGTTAATAAATCCGAATATGATCTAATCAAGGATGCCTGCAGAAAAATCCCCGCTCGTCTACCGTGGCAACCAGAAGCTCTGCTTCGTGATTTCGATAAGATTTACCTTGCTTCGATCGATCGGTCTGGCGAGTTTTTTCGTGTCCGAGTCAAGGAATTAGACTCAGTGGTACGCCGTATTGGCCCGATGCAAACCATGCTGGTATCGCGGCGACAAGATATCGCTGCAGCCGTGGAGCACATGGTGCGTAGCCTTTTCAATCCGATCGTACGTATCGAAGAAACTGATAATTCCACCGCCGTGATGCGCGTTCGTGCGGCTAACCTCATAACGAGTGATCAGCATCCCGCATTTATAGGATTGGGAGATGTGCTGGTCCCTCATATCCGTCGTGATGATTCGAGCGGCAATCCTACGCTAGTACAAACTTTGCCATTTACGTATATCGTGGCAACGGAAAAAATCGATGCAACCAGTTTGTTCTATGGAGCCATCTTCACGGCCCGGCGTGGTGCGTTGACCGCTGCGAAAAATCGGCGCACGATTCGAGTGGGAGTCAAAGTCCCTCCAGTTAGCGGATCCTCCGATCTCGTCCTTACGTTTCGCCAAAGTATCTATAGCACTGTTAAACAGCCTAACGTCGGTGTGACAGGAGCGGAAATCTTTTTACGAACACCCGGTCACGACGATCTGGTAATGTTAGGCCGCACCGATTGGCGTGGTGTTACGACCATCGCGGAAACAAAGCTCCCTACGATCAAATACGATATCCCGAATAAGAGCTCTAATCCTAGTATTGCTCAAGCCCGAGAAATGGTATTGGAGCCGGTCCCACCCCCTGACTATCCAACTCCTCCAGCACCTGAGCAACCGGAAACGGCACCGGCCGCAGGGGAAGAAGCGAAGGCCAAAGCTCCGGAGAAGCCACCTAAAGGGGAGATCCAAGCAAAGCTGCCACTTTATTTATACTACGTAAAAAATGGCGATACTCTCTTAGCACGTCTACCGATCATTACGGGACGTGCTCCTATCGAAGAAGCACAGCTTCCCGATGATCGAAAGCGTCTCGAGGCCGAAGCGTTCCTCAAAGGAGTTCAAAACGAGGTTCTCGACATAGTTGTCCAAAGAAAGATTCTCGAAGCACGCGTCAAAACCAGGATCGATAAGAAAGATCTAGTCGAAGCGGAGAAGAACCTGGACGAGCTTAAGAGACTCAAGTCGTATGAAAAGCTTTTTTCAGAGGTGGAAGCGATACAGCGCAGAGCGCTCGCCGTAGAGGTTGGGCTACCAAATCCCAATTTAGTTACAAAGGTGGAAAATCTCGTAAAATCCACACGTGATATGATTCAGATTTGGTTGCAAACGACGACGGTAAACGACTTGGAGAAAAAACTGGAAGAGGCCCGATGAGAAAAACGGTTTTAGATGTAGGAAACTGCTCCCCAGATCATAGCGCGATCAAGACGATGTTGACGTCGCTCTATGACGTTGAGGTTCTACAAGCAGATCAGTGGACGGACACCCAGCGAATCCTCGCGTCTCAGGATGTCGATCTGATTTTGATCAATCGAAAATTAGACATCGATTACAGTGATGGCATGGAAATCCTAAAGTCGTTAAAATCGGGGAAGACGTCGCGGCATATTCCTGTCATGTTGGTAACAAATTACCCGGAACACCAACAGGTGGCCGTAGAGGCTGGGGGAGTGTATGGTTTTGGAAAACTGGAATTAAATTCCCCTCAGACGCGTGAAAGACTAGGACAGTACCTTACCCCTCGTTAGGCGAACCATGAAAGACCTTCAAAACCTCGAAGAAGTAGAATCGGTTCGCAATTTACTAAAGGGCTCATCCTTGAGATGTACCCCAGCGAGAATCGCGGTCCTCATCGCGTTACGACGGTCAAAAAGCCCTCAAACCCACGCAGATCTTTCTAACCAACTCGTACCATTGGGATTCGATAAGGCGACGGTATTTCGAAACTTGACCGACCTAACGCAAGTTGGTCTGGTTCATCGCACGGAACTCGGAGATCACGTCTGGAGATTCGAAATTCGCGAGCATCACGAAGACGAATCCAGCCACCCGCACTTTTTATGCGTCAACTGTGGCAGTATTTCCTGTCTTGAATTAGGAGTCGTGTCGGAAACCAATCTGAAAAAAAGCTCCATCATCGGACGCGTATCCGAAGTGTTAGTCAAAGGCGAATGCGTAACCTGTTTTGCTGGAAAGTAAAAGTTCATAGATTGTTGGTAGTTAACAGAATAAGAGCGATTAAGCGTTAACTAATTCTCCGTGCTTGTCACGTTCCAACTGCGTGAGACGATGCATGTCATAGATTAGCTGCACATCGCAACCTCTCTGCTGCACCTTTCGTCTTGCAAACATTCTTTGTTGTGTGCTCACCATCACCTCAGCAGGAAGACTCGCCATTTGACCAAAAAGGCGAGCGTAATTTACGAAGCTGGGTACATTGCTGGTCACGAAACCATACATCATGCTACAAACTCCAATGACCTTGCCCGTAAAAATGCCCGTATTGATCGCTGTTTTGGAGTAATCACCCATCACGCAGCCTAAAAACTGCATGTTCGTTTGCGATTTACCAAACGGATACTCCATATTGACCGTTCCGTAGGTGTTCTTAAGGTCGGAATTACATGTACCTGCACCTAAGTTAATCCAGCTACCTAGGTAGCTGTGCCCGAGAAATCCATGGTGTTGTTTGTTTGTAAAAGGCTCGACAACAGATGCCTCCACCTCTCCACCAATCTTGGTAGTGTGAGATAATGAAACCGCATCTTTGATGGCAGAATGTTCTAGAATTCTCGCTTTGGGACCAATGTAGATGGGTCCGCGCAGCAGTGTGTAGGGGCCAATTTCGGCCCCAGCATCAATGAGAATTGGGCCTTTGGTTGTGTCGCACAAAACAAATTCTCCAATCCTGGCGTCAGGAGCGACAAACACGCCGTCTTTTTGTTGTCGTAAAGAACCGCCTAATATTCCTTGTTGGGATAGTTCAAGTCGAAGATCTAAATTCTCTCCGATACAAGACATGTTGGTGGCGATGAGCTCGTGGGGCAAATTTATCGTAGGTAATGACCAATCTAGTTTCGGCAATTCGATTGCCTTCGCCAAAACGGAGTCCATCCCCAGATAACCAGCGGCAAACAGATCATGCAACGACCAAGTCGGATTGATTACTGCGGCAACCGATTCTCCATCCATGATGACGCAACTGTCGGAGTGCCCCTCCGAGCAATGGGATATCAATTTGGCAAGTACATGGAAATTAGATGCCGTGGGTGCAATGCGGGCATTTAGCATCAAATCCACTTTTTGATCCGATTGTCCTGGTCCACCGCCTGATGCATCAAGCGTCTTGAGTTGGGGGTAATCCATCCTCTGTATGGCATTTAAATAGGGACGTGAGATGCCGTAGGACTCTTGCCCTAAAAGAGCTACCAAATCTACTAGCCGCAAACTTCCGCAGGTGATCGTTGCTGCAAGCCTGGCAAGAGTAATAGGAGCGAGTCGTTCGGTTTGCTGGTCTTCAAAAACAACGATCGACATTGTGGTTACTCCATCGCTAGGTATCAGGATCGGTTCAAAATGGACAATAAACGGATGCGTAAAAAATTGAAACGCCAACTGTTCCATATTGACGCCGGGTAACGCCTTCGTTTATTCCCTCTGTGGGCGAAAGAACCAGACAATTCTGGTAAAATGTAACGATTGTTCTCAATTTTAGGACAGGTGTCGTCGATACCAATTCGTAACGAACCAATTGAGAATTGAGTGAGCGATCGAATGACACGTCCGAACCCTCACCAATCCCACACCCGAGTTTCCCTATACAAAAGCTATCAAAAGGACTTGTTAGCCATGTCGACCAAAATGACTCGACGTAAGATCTTCGCACTGTTGATGGTATCCGTGTTCGCAGCCGGACAAACTGGCTGCCAATCAGGATGGAAAATGCCGAGTGCGAGTATCTTTCCATGGTCCAAGAAACCATCCGAATCGTCGCTAGCTGGTAGCAACCCTAGTTTGTCTGCTCCCAACGCGAAAACTGGTAGCTTTGCTTCGGGCACAGGAACCCCCGGAAGTCCAGCCTCAAACAACACACCGGCGTTGCTATCGAGCGCTAATGCAAGAACTGCGAGTCCGTACGGCGGAGCAATGGGTGGTAATCAATCAAAGATCCCGACTGCTTCCGATTTCACAAACCCTCAAACGAATCCGACAGCAGGTCTCGCTGCCAATGCAAACGGATACCAAACGGGACCTTATAGCATGGGTGGCGCCAAAACGGGCTTGACCGCTCCGTCACCTTACGGCGGTAACAACATGGCCGCCGCTCAACCATCTACTGGTTTCGCACCTACCACTGGATTCAACAACGCAGGTGGCGTGCCGCAGGGCCGCCCTACAAACCCTGGGCTAGCCTATTCTGCTCCACCACAGCAACCTCAATTTAATAGCGCGGGCTTGCCCGGCGCACCGGGTGTCGCACCTACTGGTCTGCCAGTACAACCCCAGCCGGGTATGGGAACTCCAAACAACTTCGCTGGAAATGTAGCCTTTGCCAACCCTGGTTTGCCAACTGGCGGTGGCATACCTAATGCGTCCATGCCTGCTGCAGGCATGAATGCAGGAAACTTCGCTACTCCTGTCCCAACCGGTATGAGTTCAACAAACATGGCAAGCTTGCCGCCAGTGACGCCGAGCTTTTCCATGCCAAATGCAAGTCCCACAGGACATCAAGCACCTATCACACAAGCCGCGACCGCTTCTTATTCAGGTGCGAGCCCATACAGACCCGGAAGCACTGGCCGGTCAACCGCATACGACTTCAGCAAGCCACCACAGGCCGGTGCATCCAATGTCCCGCATACCGCCACCGGATTGCCTCCTGCGACACAACCAAACGTCTTTCGATAAACAAAGATCGACTTTTTGACCAAACCGACTAGCCAGCGAAAGCTGGCTTTTTTCGTTTCATAAGCGTAATTTCCGCCTCATCGCTTGAGAATTACAATCGATCGGAATCCAAGCTTTTCGTTGCGATTCCCTCCACGCGAAACAATAATAGTGCTTCCTCCCCAACCAGGGCCAACTCCCCATGTTAGCCCTACGTCTTTGTTTTATTACGTAACTCTTTTTACGCCAGGATATCCCATTGATGCTGTTAGCCATGAAGCGGAAATTTATCGGTGAGCTTACTTTGCTTTCGGTTTTGTCGACCGTCGCCTTCCCAGCTCGAATCCTAACTGCTGATGAACCACAGCGCGTTGTAACTCCTAATTTCCGCATGGCGGAACAGTATAGCTCCAACTATCTTCGCCAATTCGTTTATAGCACCTCCGTTACTCCGAACTTTATCGATAAGACGGACGAGTTTTGGTACTCTTACAAAACGTCAGAGGGTACGAAGTACTGGAGAGTTAACCCCGACAAAGGTACGAGACTCCCGCTATTCGACCACATCAAGCTAGCAGCCCAACTCTCTCAGCTTACTCGCCAACCTGTTGAACCAGGACAACTGAGCCTAACTCGCCTAGAAGTTAACGCGAAAGATGACACGCTCAAGTTCGTTATCGAAAAAACGCAATACGAATACTCTCTCAAGTCTGAGGAGCTGAAAAGCCTGGGAAACGCCAGCCCAGCACCTAGCACCTCCACCACGGAACGAGGTGGTCGGCAGCGTCAAGAAGATCAGCAAGAACGCCAACAAGAACGTCGCGATCAACAACAAGATGAGCAACAGGACCGACAACAAGATGACCAAAGAGAGCGAGACGATCAACGAAACGATAACCAACGCCTTGGTACCCAACGCGATCAACAAGGTGATCAACAGTCGAGTTCACAACGAAACAGCGACGCGCACCGAAACTTCTCGCCCGATCGGAAATCGTATCTTTTTGCAAAGGGCCACAACCTTTACTTTGTTCAAATCCCAGACGTAGCTGAGACGGAACCAAATCAAACTAAAGAAAAAAGCCCCGTCGAAGAACAAGTAAAGACCGAGGAAACCAAGACCGAGGAAACCAAGACCGAGGAAACTAAGACCGAGGAAACTAAGACCGAGGGAACCAAGACCGAGGGAACCAAGACCGAGGAAACTAAGACCGAGGAAACTAAGACCGAGGAAACTAAGACCGAGGAAACTAAGACCGATAAGGTAGATGCGGATAGCTCCAAGTCTGGCGAATCCAAAGAGGAATCTAAAGACGAAGCCAAAGGCGAGCAAAAACCCAAATTCAATCCTAAATGGGATGAGCTTGCGATTCAGCTAACAACCGATGGCGTTGATAAAAACAGTTTCGCCGGACGTATGAGTTCCCGCCGTGGATCAACCCAGGAGATCAAAGACGATACGTTGACCCGACCGAATGTTACTTGGTCAAACGATTCTAAGTCGTTCTATGTCACACGAAGCGATTCGCGAGGTGTACAGGATCTATGGGTGATCAATTCTTTAAGTACCCCTCGTCCGACATTGGAGACTTATCCCTACCCAATGCCAGGAGAGGAGAATATTCGCAAAACGGAATTGTATTGGTTCCAAGTAGGCAATAAGGCGCTTTCCCCGATTAAGAAGCGTTGGAAGGACGAGTTTTATAGTGACCTCAAATTCAATGAAGCGAATGATGAATTAAGATTCTTGCGCCGCGATCGGTTGCTAAGAAACGTCGAGTTTTGCACTCTAAAACTAGGATCGGGCGAAATCAAATGCTTGTTTGAAGAGGGCTTCGACAAATCCACAATCGCCCCCAAAGGGATCCGATTCCTGAATAACAATAAGGAAATGATTTGGTGGTCGGAAAGGAGTGGCTGGGGACATTTCTATCTTTATGATGCCGATGGCAAGTTGAAAAATACGATCACATCAGGACCGTATTTTGCAGAACGAATCGTGGACCTCGATGAAGAAAATCGAATTCTCTATTTCACTGCCTTGGGAAAAGAGCCAGGAGAAAACCTGAACTTCAGACACTTGTACTCGGTACGTCTGGACGGCCGCGATCTGAAGCTTCTAGACCCTACCAATGCGGACCATTCGTCACGACTATCTCCGACAAAGAGGTTTGTAATCGATAACTATAGCCGTGTTGACATGGCACCCTGTTCCGTTCTCAGGGATAGCAACGGTGTCGAATTGATGAAACTGGAAACGTGTGACCTCAGCCGATTGGAACAAGTTGGCTGGAAGATGCCAGAAACGTTTATCGTAAAGGCATCCGATGGAGTGACCGATCTGTTCGGGAACATGTACAAACCATTTAATTTCGATCCCAACAAAAAATACCCGATCATCACGTATGTCTATCCTGGCCCTCAGCAGGAAGGGACACGACACACTTTCACTGCTACCGCGGGGGAGCAGCAACTCGCACAGATTGGTTTCATCGTAATCCAAGTTGGGCATCGTGGCGGTACGCCAGGACGGTCCAAGGCCTATGCTGGCTATGGTTACTTTAACCTTCGTGACTACGCTCTGGCTGATAAGAAGGCAGCCATTGAACAGCTGGCACAGCGATTTCCCTATGTTGACGCGGAGAGAGTCGGTATGTACGGCCATTCCGGTGGTGGCTTTATGACCGCTGCCGCACTGATGGTGCCACCGTATAACGACTTCTTCAAAGCAGGATTTTCTACTGCTGGAAATCATGACAACAACATTTACAACAACGCCTGGTCGGAAAGATGGCACGGGTTGAAAGAGGTGCCTGTTGATCAGAAGTCTGACGGGGCACAAGTCTCCTCGACGGCTCAGGTGCAACAGCGAAGCTCCCCTTCGGACTTGCGAGCGGTATTGGATGTAGAGCCCGAAGACTTCTTCCATGATTACGAATTGGCTGCGAACGAAAGCCATCTCGAATTTGAAAAGAGGTTATGGGGTGATAGCGAACCTCTACCGCTTTGGATTCGCGAAGAAATGTTTGAACAAGAAAAGCAAGTTCAACAAACGGAAGTAGCAACACAACAGCAGGAGCAATCCTCGAAGGGTACGACGGAAGAAGTAAAAAACGACGTAACCAAAACTGAGGAGAAAAAGGATGGTGAGAAAAAGGACGAGAAGAAAGTAGACGAATCAAAGAAAGACGAAACGAAAAAAGACGAATCAAAGAAAGAGGGTGATGGCAAATCGGAAGTGAAAACTCGGTTTGAGATAACTGTTCCGACGAATGCGGAGTTAGCAGGAAATCTCAAGCATCATTTATTCCTGGTGCATGGTGAACTCGACAATAATGTGCACCCTGCAAACACTCTTCGATTGGTAGATGCTCTCATCAAAGCCAATAAGAAGTTTGACATGCTTTACTTGCCTGCCACGCGGCACGGATTTGGGGCTTATCAGCCGTATGTAACACAGAGGATGTTTGAATTTTTTGCGGACCGATTGATGATCGATTACGCAGAGGAAAAGAAACCCGACCTTATCAAATAACAGGAACGGGTCATCTCATTTTGCTTCAACTCGCGCTGCAATCCATTTAGATTTGTTCTACATTGCCAACTTAGTAGTAGGGTAGAACAGCGAAAGTTGTGAATGGATTGCACGAGGGAGGTGCAGCAAAATGTTCGTACGGAGTCGAATTCTATTAGCTTTTTCGTTGCTCCTGGCTTTGGGTTGCTCTAGTCTTGCGACTAGACAATCGAGCATGAATCGGAATTTCTTTCGCGGGTCGCCAGATCAGGTGCGGGATCGATTGTTAGCTAGCATACCAATTGGAATGTCGCGAAGGGATGCGGAGGCCCGTGTTATAGAGCTAGGATTGACTAAAAGTGATCCAGCGGAAATCGCCATGGAGTCTCCCCCGTTTATTTCCTGTCGGTATCTCGACAAGTCGTTTTGGTCGGGGGAGTCGATTTGGTTGATTCAGATCAATTGCCCCGATGACAAAGTGTCCGAAATAATCTGCGAGCGGATTGGCATTGAATAATCGAACACGGCATCCGCTCTAACAGCGGCCCTCCAGTAGGCCGTAATAAGCGCTAGCGCAGTTACGACAGGCCAGTACCGAATCTCATGGCCCGCTGACTAGTCAGTTATCCCTGGCATGCTTGAGCAATTGAGGACAATTGCTCTACTTTGTTACAGAAGCAATTGAGGACACTCGCTCTACTATGGACCCGAAAAATCTCTACCTTAAGAAAAATGGGACGGGGGGGAGGACGGTGTGCTGAAGTAAGAATACATACCCGCCTTCCCAGGAGGTGAACTTGGCTAGATAGAGTATACCGACGTAACTCACAATGACGGCCAACTGAGGTACCCAAGCTACGTATCGCCAGAACCAATGAACGCGATCTTCATTCCGACGCGATCTTCCCCAGGCCCAACCAATCACAAGATGGGCTGGAAACAAAAAGAACACGAAAAAGAACGTCAGGATCCAATTAAGCTCCCTTGGGATCGGCTCAATGCGAAGCACATAAAGAGGTATCGAAAACGCAAACAATATAAAGATACCCCAAAGCATCGACCATGGCGTCCGTTTGTACGCTTCTCGCACCACCCGATATCGAAATAGCGACCCAAACTTTCGGTCCGTTGCAAACTGAACTTGTAAAAAAGGAACGATCGCCAACACCCATACCATCAACGGAAACCCGATCACCCCCAACAATGCCGCTCCACCACCAGAACGATTCAACGATGCCATGATCAGACTAGCTGGCAGGGCAAGCCATAGGACAGCTCCCAAAGATGCAACAACTCCGGTCCACATCAACCTCGGCACTTGAAGACTGGTCACGAGATTCCACAATCGATCTTCCGCATCGCGCCATGTCGACGGTCGCCAAACACTCTTTATAAATCGTACAGGTGCAGGCCATAAAAAATCTCGTATCCTCCCTCCGCGATACAATGCCCAAGCGATCCAACCCACCCAGGCAAATGACAAGATAAAACTCGCAACCCGCAATCGATCTCCATTAACATTGCCAGGCTCGATGATCTCAGCGGTATAAGCTAAATCGGCAACATACCAAACCACAAGCCAACTTAGCCCAACACAAACGGCTCCTACCACCACACGCCTGGCAGTTGCTTGACCTGGAATGCACTCACTCCACTTGAGTTTTCGAGAGATGCGAGACGAGCACTCCAGCAAATAGCCGAACGCGGCAAACTGCAAAATAGGGATCGCCGCAATCGTGCTGACCAATATCACCAAGCATCCATAAGACCAGAGACCTCGTATGCCACGAAATGTACCCCTTATCAGCCACATAAAAATTAGCTCATTCTCGCATCACAGGTGCCTGTAGCTATATCCAATCAACTAAGTAGGAACGCCACTTTCCAGTTCGTAGCCAATCTGAGTTTTATTGGAATGAAGAGAAAAAATCAGAAAAAGTAATTATCGGGAGATCCGAATTTCAAATAACTTTGGCCAGTTCTTGCCCGTTATGAATATCCTCTTCGTCTCAGGATCGTAGGCGATACCATTCATCACAGATTCTTTATATCGCTGGTTCTGGGGGTAGATGTGCCGCAGATCAACCCAGCCGAGAACTACTCCCGTTTCCGGAGAAATCCTTGCAATTCGATCCTCATACCAAATGTTGGCCCAGATCTCTCCGTCGATCCACTCGAGTTCGTTCAATGACTTTAATCGCTGACGACGATCAGTAACATCAAATCGCTTCGTAATCTTGAATGTTTCCGGATCGATAAAACGAATCGTCGGTGTGCCATCGCTCAATATTAATTGCTTACCGTCATTGGTTAGCCCCCAACCCTCGAACTCATAGATGAAGTGCCCGGTATACTCGAGCGTCTTGGCATCGTAGACCAAGCAATAATGGTCCTGCCACGTTAACTGATAAATCTTATCGTTTAGAATTGTGATACCTTCACCAAAATACTGCTCATTCAACGGGATGGGTGGCACGGCATCTTTTCCGTCCTCTAGATTCACTTTGCGCAACAGCGAACGGCCCTTTTGCCCAGTGCCCTCAAATAGATAACCCTGGTGGTACACCAACCCCTGAGTAAAGGCCGAGGGATCGTGTGGATATTCTCGGACCACCTCACCCCGTTTCGTTTCCACCGGCCTTAAACCTTGAGCGCAGCCAGTAACAGAGATCGCAATCGCCAGCAACATGGCTAAACCGATGCAATGAGCCGAGTACCGACATCGGATTCCCGTAATGGAGTTCAACTTAGCCATCGTGGATCACTTGCGTTTGAGAAACGGATAACAACGAGTACTCCCGTCAGTGTACTCCATTTCTACTGTATTCAAAGCTAGACTACCAACGTCGAATCGACTGTAAATTATTGAGAATCTCGCTCGCCTCGGGGCTTAGCCCCATGTTAGAGTCCGCTTGATTAAGCTCCAAAAACACAACAAATTTTGAGTGATCCGCCCCCGAATAAACAATCGGCGCAGGGGATAACTGCAACACACAATTCACTTGGTTGTTCCACCGAGATGTGTAGAGCTGCCCCCCGAGAGACTGTTCAGGTTTTAGACCGTAAAACTGGACCATCAAATTCGCTAATTGCGAGGGGTCTCCCGTCAATCCGTGCAGATTTATTCGCCGCACCGACTGTCGACTATCGAAGTAGTAAGTTAGCGTGCCAGCCAAATCAGTCATTTGAGTACCAGTGATGAGTGGTACTCTCATGCCATCGAGTTGCACATTGGACAAAACGGTTGTCACTCGAGAGAATCTCTGCGTTAGCCAAATCGGTGTCACATCGAACCTGAGTACCTCTCTCAAGTCCTGTACATTCCCCCCTCCTACCGTGGTTGGCTGTCTTTGCAATTGCTGAAGGGTCGGAACACCGATGGTGTAATCCCAAAGTTGCTGGGTTCCGCCAGGTACAACTTGAGCAGGCCCTTGCCTCGTTTCAAGATTGGCATAGGGATTCTGTGGTGCTCCCTGATACGATCCGTATCCATTCGGTGGCGCCACCATCCCAGGAGCGATGCCATACCCTCCCAGAGGAGTGATCGTCGCTGGACCATAAGTCACATTGGGCTGGGTTGGTATGTTGTATCCTGCGTTTCCATAACTGTTCGGGGGTGCGGCAGAGTTATTACTTGTCCCATTGGGAAAGTAATTGTTCGGCGCATTGTAGTAAGCCGAGTTGGTTGAGGGACCCGTTTGCTGGTTTAACAAGCCAAGAGATGCAGGGTCCGCGTCTGGGGAAGATGGTGACTGCTGCATGCCACCTGAGATAACTCGACGGACCATAGAACCTGCATCCGTTTCGAAGGCGGCATAAGGGCCACCAATCGCAGCAGTTAAAACAGCCAGAGCCCCGACGGGCTTCTGCAGGACATTCGTTAACATAGAACGGCTACCCGGAAAGAATTTTGGTCTCCAATGGACCCACGCGGACGAGACTCTCCGAGCCTTGTAGACTATCTCACGAGACAGTCCTAGGTGGTCACGCGTATCCGTTCGCAGTTCGGGAAGATCGACCCGATTCTCGATCTACTTAAGGGAATTCCGAATTTGGTAACAGCGAATTAGTGCCATCGATCGCTTTCTAACGATTATTACATTGCTGACGTTCACTTCGTGATCCCAAAGCGTTCCAGGAATTCAGCTTCCGTTAGAACCGATACGCCCAGACTCTTGGCCTTGTCGAGCTTGCTACCGGCATCCTCACCAACCACGAGAAAGTCCGTTTTCTTAGAAACGCTACTGGAGGCTTTGCCTCCAAGCCGTTCGATTAAACGTTCGATTTCATCCCGTGAAAAACTCTTAAGCGATCCGGTTACGACTAACGTTTTGCCGGCCAATACACCCGATGCGTCAACTCGATCTTCCTCCGACGCGACCAAGGAAACGCCGGCAGACCTAAGTTGCGAGACAATCTCCTGCCCTTCGATGCTTTGGAAAAAATCAAAGACGCTCTTTGCGATGATAGGACCAATCTCGTTGACTTGACTTAGCGTTTCTAAATCCGCAGCGATCAAACCGTCGATATCATTAAAGCGCCTGGCTAGAATCTGTGCAACACGCTGTCCTACATGACGAATTGAAATCGCATTTAGAACTCGGCTTAAACCACGACTCTTGCTGGCTTCTATACCTGAGAGCAGATTCTCAGCAGACTTCCTACCCATGCGTTCTAATGTCATCAACCGATCTAACTGGAGCGCATACAACTCACCAAAGTTAGATACCATATTTGCGTCGACTAGTTGATTAACAAGCTTTTCTCCAAGCCCCTCTATGTCCATGCAATCTCGCGTCGCAAAATACCTCAATCGCTGTCTCCACAACGCGGGGCATTCTTTGGAAACGCATCGAATATAAACGCCCTGAGAATCCTTGACCAACTCAGAATCACATGCCGGGCATTTTGTTGGAAACTCGTATACAGGCAATTCTATTTCCCGACGATGCCGTTCCACTCGAACGATATGTGGAATGATCTTACCAGCCTTTTCCACAACGACCCAATCACCGACCCGTACATCTTTTCGTGCGATCTCTTCGGCATTGTGAAGAGATGCCCTGGAAACCGTCGTGCCTGCTAATTGAACCGGCTCTAACTCTGCGACAGGAGTTACTGTTCCTGTTTTTCCGATTTGAGTTCGGATCTCCAAAAGCTTTGTTACGGCTTCGTACTTCTCAATCTTATATGCAATCACCCAACGAGGAGACTTTGACGTTGAGCCAAGTGTTTCTCTTTGGTCAAAGGAATTAACCTTGACGACGATTCCGTCCACCTCAAAGTCCAAGCTATGAAGGTTCTCAACGATTGTGTTGCAATGAGCAATTAGTTCATTTTTGTCGGTAAAGCTCTTAACACCAGGAGTCAGGGGTACCCCCAGTTCTTTGACCCGTGTGAGAAATCCCATATGGGAGCGTTCTTTTATCCCTTCGCAGAATCCCATACCATGACACAAAAAACGCAATTTTCGTTGAGCACAAATACGTGAATCGAGCAATCGAATGGCTCCTGCAGTTACATTACGGGTATTTTTGAATTCCGCTTCACCGTTTCGAGCCCGTTCCTCATTCAGTAATACCAAGTCGCTATTATTCATGTAGACTTCGCCCCGTAGTTCGAGCACTTTGGGGATATCTGCTCCAAAGAGCTTGAGGGGCAATCCACGAAGCGTTCTCACGTTATGGGTAATATCGTCCCCCACTTCGCCATTTCCCCGGGTGACCGCCTGAACCAATCGCCCCTCTTCGTAGCGAATCGACGCAGCTACACCATCGACCTTTAACTCGACCACCCACTCGATTGTCTCTCCAGGGAGAAGCTTTTCCGTCCTCTGGAAATAGTCTCGCAATTCACCTTCTGTGTAGGTGTTGTCGATCGAAAGCATCGGAATACGGTGCGTTACTTGTGCGAGCCCCTCCAAAGGAGCGTCTCCCAATCGAAGCGTCGGGCTATCCTTACTAATCAAACTCGGGAAGTCCGCCTCGAGTGCTTGTAGCTCTTTCATCAACGAGTCGTATTCGAAATCAGAAATAGCGGGTTCTGCTAGAATATAGTAACGGTAGTCGTGCTCGCGAATCTGCTCTACGAGTTGAGCTATACGCTGCGCAGCTTGGATTTCGGTTTGTTTCGCCATTCGAATAAAGAGACTTGAGTAATATTGGTGATTGCTAATGCGACAAGGATTAGGCTGGATCGGCGATAAAGCGATAGCCTGCATCACGAACGGTCAAAAAATGTTTCGGTTTAGCAGGATCCATTTCGAAGATCTTTCTCAATCGCAACATAAACTGATCAACACTTCTCGTTTGCATTTCGCCACTCATGTCCCAAACCTCAGCTAGCAATTCTTGACGACTGATTACCCGTCCTTCGTTCTCTATAAAGTAACGAAGCAACTGTAGCTCTTTATGAGTCATCTTTTGTTCTTTATCGTCGACAAAGACTTCGTAACGTTCGAAGTTGATTTTTACCCGTCCGAATTCGACATCGACCGCTTTCGCAACAGGCGGTTTGATGGGAGTCTGCACATGCTTCGGATGTAATCGCAAAAGGTTTTTAACTCGCGAAAAAAGCTCATCCAAATCGAACGGCTTGGTCAAGTATTGGTTGGCTCCGCAATCAAAGCCTCTCGTGCGGTCTTCTGACAAACTGCGAGCGCTTAGAATCAAGATAGGCAACGATATGCCTTGCTCTCGAATCTCCTCACATACCGCGTAGCCACTCATTCCGGGTAGCATGAGATCGAGAACCACCAAATCGTAGGCATTCGGGTCACCTTTTACGAGACTGAGAGCTGTTGGCCCATCGTCGACGAGCGTAACTTTATAACCCTCTTGTTCAAAATTATATTTGACAATAGTTCCAAGGTGCTTTTCGTCTTCAACCACTAAAATGTGGTGCTTTGGTTTCATGATCTATAGCAAACGATTGTTTGAGTTCCTTCCGATCGCGATCCTAACGCAGGTCGACTCATCGATTGATTACGGAGCCAAGTTTAATCGAGGCTTTCTGGACCGAATCAATTCGCTTTCATAGGCTTCGCGAACGATAGTTTTTTGTGCTGGCGAATTGGGACCAAAAATATGCAAGTCGACCGTGATAAGCTTGTCATCGGCTTCCAGATACTTGGAAAGCGATTTACGGTCTGATTCCGTAAGATGAGTTTTAAGTCGTTTTCGCAGATTCGCTGCTTGGCCGATATACAAGTACCCTGTGTCGTCTCGAAAGATGTAAACACCGGGCCCCTCAGAAAGGGTTAAGAGATTGTTTTCTAGATCTGCAAGTTGGTAGGTTTTAATAACGAGATCCCAATCGGTAACACGTTGTAGAAGCTCCGGTCGAAGCGATCGAGATTTACGAAGTTTTAATGCAGCCTTTCTCAAAAGATAGGAGTCATCGCCTTTCGCTATCGACAATCCCGTTTGATCGAACTCTTGAAGCAATTTCGGATCGATAAGCCATTGATCAGACGAAACACCGTACGCATCATACAAGTATCGGCTCGCGATCTCAGCAGCAACCAGATAATCCGACAAGTCACTCCTCACGCTCTGTGTCGTCTTAACATCCAGTTTGTCCGATTTGCGAAGTTTGACCAATCGCTCGAATACTTCGCGATCGGTCATTGGTATTGGTTCAAGAGCCGTAACACGTCGGACTTCACTTAGGAATTTTTGACGACGCTCGTCTCGGAGTAGAACTTCATCCACACTCCAGCCTTCATGTGTCGCTCGGAATGCTTGGCGGATAATTTCAGACGTAGTTGGCTCGTTAGACTGTTCGACGATCGCTAATCCTCTTCCGTAAGAGCAACAATCATGCGACAAAATGAACAAACTAAAAAGCAACAGGGTAATAAGCGTTTTCATGGACGTAGCGATGGTTTCCGCTGTGGTCCTGGCAAGCCGAATGCACTGTGGGATCCCCACTCCATGAAATGCACTGCCGATGACGTGCAGGTTCGGTGTTTCGCCAAGTAGCTCACGTATTCGTTTCACTCGATCTAAATGCCCTGTCAAATACTGCGGCATGGCTTGATCCCACCGCACTAGTTTCTGCCAACTGGGCTTGCTGGAAACACCGAGCAGATCCTGAACTTCGCGCGTCGCGATATCGAGCAACTCATTATCGGATTTAAGTACTAGTTCTGGGCGTACTGCACCACCCATAAAAACCCTCGCGAGAACCGTATCGTCTGGGCATCGACCAGGATATTTTTCGCTTGTCAAACTGATAGCTAATGTATTTCGGTTCTCCGTCTTGGGAATGACAATTCCGAAACACATAGCTTGTGGATCGATCTCCGCTTTCCGTATTGCTAAGACCGCAACCGCAGAAGATGCGTAGGGAATTCGATCTAAATGATCTGCTGCGAGAGGGTTGATGTCTCGAATCATTTTTGATGACACCCAACTCGGCGTGGTCAAGCAAACGGCATCGTAGGAAGCTGCGTTTATGGATTCATCGTTACATTCAATACGCCATTTACCGTTATCATCGCGAGCAACCGACTCCACTTTGATTCGTTGCAGAACTGGTGCACGCAACTGCAACGCAATTTGTTCCATCCACCAAGACATGCCGCGCTTCGGCGCAAGAAATTGATCGTAGCGTGCTCCGTTGGCTTTTCGGGCTGAATTATCGGACTTGGTCTCGCTTTTTCGTTTGGCCATCGCCCCCCGAATCAATCCCCCATTTTGACGTTCCATTTCCACAAACTGCGGCATCGACGCTTGCATGCTCAGCGTTTCCGCGCGGGCAGTAAAAATCCCTCCCACAATAGGCTCAACTAATCGATCAAAACACTCGCGGCCCAAGCGACGTACTGCGAACGACTCGACGCTTTCGTCCGAATTATCACCTCTTTTGGGGACAAAAAGCTCACCGAGAACGCGTAGTTTGCCTGCTAAAGATAAAATGGGTGAACCCAAGATAGCCCCCATCTTGGTCGGTTGCATCAACGAAAATCCATTTGGAATTGGATAGATTCTGCCCGAGCGCACCACCTGTGCAAACCGATGTTCCGGATTCGGAGAAATAAACTCGTCTATTATTCCCATATCCCGGATGAGGTTGACTCCGTCTGGAATCAGCGACGCCAAATTATCAGCTCCCATTTCGACAAGAAGCGGTGCCTCGTAATGGGTTCGAATCACACCACCCACGCGATCCGACGATTCCAAACAATCAATTCTCGCGTCTGGCAACAGCCGTTCCAAATGCCATGCACAGGATAACCCGCTTATCCCAGCCCCAACGATTGCGATTCTTGCCACAGATGATTCTCAGCCCAAGCGGAACAATTGAAAACTTGCTTTGCTCAGTTTAACAAATATCGCCATCAATCGAATGCCATCAAGTGGATGGCTAGCTTTGGATTCACGTTTTGGTATTGAAACGTTCCGGTTCTTTAGCCTATTTACCTACTTTGATCGAAAAAATTCATTTTTCACAATCACTCGTGCACGCGGTATGCCAAAAAAGTCTCGAACACCACCTAACACTGCATTGCTGGATGTCGACTGGCTTTCTGGAAAGAGAGCAGATCCCCGACTTCGGCTGCCCAAATCGACCAATCGTCCGTCGATGCTAGGCACCGCGTTACGGGTTACGATTCTATTCGTGGTTGTTGCCTCCGCCGTTGGCCTTTGGTCTCCCCTATCCCAAAGATGGTTACGAGACCATGGCATCGCTCTGCTTGGTAACGGAAACTCTCCGACCGATGAAACGCTTGCGATGCTAATCTCGTTAAACTCACTTGAGCAATCTAACTCGTCACTTTCTCCTGCCTCAAACAAAATCTCCACAGAGCTCCCTGTTTCCTCCCCTGCCATTGAATCCTCTGACGCTACATTCCAACCAGCCATTTCCGCTCCCATAGCCGCTTCTTTTGTCACGACCTCAAGCTTAAGTGATGAGGATTCGGTTCCCCCCCCACCGATGATTCCTCGATCAACGTCTGCGGTAGCGGGCAATCTCCCCAAAGTAGCCAAAGCCTCACTTTCTGATCAGTCTGAATCCCAACGATTAACACCAGTGGATAGCAATCCTGTAGCGGCCCGATCAGCGGAATTTAAACGCACACAGGCTAAACTGCCAGTAGTAGTTCCGGTTGAGCAACCGACCGCTGTTATCGCGGCCAATGCCGAGCAATCACCCCACGACGATCTTCGGCAACTGCCACTCGAAAGGCTTTTCCCCCTATTAGGCAGTACACAGGAGCGACGCGTACGATTAGTTTGCGACGAACTATCACAACGAGGAGTCCCCAACACATTTCTCGATATAGCCGTACAACTTGCCAGAGGGGACGAAGATCTACAATTGGAACTTCTAAATCGACTCACGCGAGTTAGTGATGCGAGCCCCGCACCGCTATTGTGCTGGATGGCGCAATCCAGCAGTAAAGCAGTTAGAAAGCGAGCCATCGCAATCCTAGGCTCGTTACAAGATAGAGAGGTTGTCCAACAGCTAAGATTGCTCGCTTCTCGCGAACCGGACTCGAGCTTAAGGCAACTAATTGAACAAACCGTTGCATCGAACTCAGGAATCATGAAGTGATTCTTTTTGGTTCGATGGCAGTCGAGTTAAAAGGGCGAGGACACCCACTATGAAAAGCTACCGGCAAACAAGATCAATAATCAGAAGACGAGTGGCCATCGCTATCTGCGTGGGCTGTATAACGTCCCATCAGGTCGAAAACAGGGCCCATGCTGCTCCTCCCCAACCATTAAAGACTGATACGAAAGGTTCAGCCGGAGAGCAGACGAATTCCGAAATTCAGAAGACGTACCAGCAGCCACGAATTCGACACGTGTTGGGTACCAAGGCGATCGTTCGTTCTGGACCATCGGACCGCTATTATGCAACCAATGAGCTGCCAGCCGGCTCGCGTGTCGAGGTCTATCTAGAAACCACCGATGGATGGTCTGGGATACGGCCTCCTATCGATAGTTACAACTGGGTTTCCGCAAAAAACACCTATTTGCTGCCTGGAGGTAAGGTCGCCGAAGTTGCCGAGGATGAGACTCCCGCATGGGTCGGAACCGATTCGATGGATGTCACGCAGCTCATGTGGCAAACAGCCCTCGTTAAATCGCAACAATTGCAGATTCTGGGTGAAGAATATCAAATTGGAGCCGACGGAGCTAAGCAACTTTGGTATCGAGTTAGCCCCCCTCAAGGTGAATTCCGGTGGGTGCGATCATCGGCCCTAACCGATCAAGTGCCCGCCGCGAGTGCTGCCCCACCTCAAATCGCAAAGAGCACAGTAGTAAACCCAGTAGCTCAAGCGAGCTACTCGACGCCGATTGGATCTGGGGTCACACAAGCTGCGGCACAGGATATTTCAATCGGCGAGCCGGGCGATGGTCAAATCGTTTGGAGCGATGAGTCGGAAGTCGTTGCGAGAATCAATCAAGAAATCCGCAATGAGCAATCAGAAGTTATGGGACAATTACCCAGCGGCACCATCATGGACCAGTCCTTGATTATCGAAGATGAAAGTGCTACCACCGGTGCTATTCCTGTCGAAAACGTTATGACACCACAGGAGCTGCAAAGGGCCAAACGTCGTCAACAAGCACGTCATCAAATTGATTCCTTTGAGCACTGGGATCATCTTCAAAACAGTTCTAAAGGTACCTTTCATGCTAAACCTCTAGGTAGCATACTAGGGTTGGTGGGACTAGGCATTATCGAAACAGAACGCTCACCTGTAAACTCCCAGATGCACCCAAGAATTCATCAGGTTCCACAGCTCAATCCAGCAAGGTCGATACCCATACAGTATGGCTCAAGCCGATTGGATCGATTGCCACGTCCAGGACAACGGCCCGGCTCTCATGGCCGAGCCGTGCCTTACGACGATACAGATAGCCACTATTACGACGACACGCTCAGTTCCTTGAGGGATGGCCTCGATCCCATGGACGGTCAACGTCCAATCATGGAACGATTACTGAGCTCAAATCAGCCTCTCTTTGGCAATGATCGACCGATGACCCCGGAATGGAATCCCCGGCAGGACTATGTACCTAACCAGCCAGTACCTAACCAACCAATATCCAAAGATTGGCACGGCGTTTCGTCGCCACGTATTCAACCAGTGTCGGTTGCAATACAAAACGCTTTTGACGAACCTCTCGAAGATGCAAAATTCAGCACACCAGAAGTACAACGTACTTTGCTAGAATTATCGGAAGTGGTGTCTCAGCCGACAGAGTCTTGGGAGTTCGGACGTCTTCGTGCACGGTGCGTTGATTGGATTGATTCGGGTGATTCTGCCATCGTACGAGGCGAAGCTCGATTATTGCTTGAACGCATCGAACGATTTGAAGATCTACGAATTAAAACTCTACAATCTCTACAAAACAACGGTTATCCCAACAGTTTTCGAGACAGCATGCTCGCTTCTCAACCTGGTTTTTCCCCCAAGTCATACACCTCAAACAATGTCCAAACCGCGGTCGTTCCCGCATCGGCTGTTCGAGACGTAACCTCCAACATTGGACCGATTGCCAATCCGGCCGATTCAGGGGTGGGCGATGCGTCAGGATGGCTTGTACAGGTTCACGCGGCAGTTCCGGGACAGCCTGAGTATGCACTTACCGACGATTCAGGAAACGTAGTCACCTATGTCCGTTCTAACGCTTCCCTAAATCTACGTCGATATTTGCAGCAACCTGTCATGATTCAAGGAGTCAGAGGTTATATTCCAGCTTTGGCGGCCAAGCAGATTGTCGCAGAACGTGTAGTTCGATTGCGATAGCATGAACTTTGGCTGAATTCGACTCCGTTCACAACCCGGCAATACATCCCATGAGACTTGCGATATTCCTCGTCTTGGCAATCACAGGCACAGCTGCCGATTTGTGGACCAAACATGCCATATTTACATGGCTTGGGAACCCCGGCGAATCCCACCCCTATTGGTTGGTAGAGCCCTACGTAGGCTTCCAAACTGCGGTAAACATGGGAGCTTTGTTTGGACTTGGCCAAGGGTTTGGTTGGCTCTTTTCCCTCCTGTCTATCGTCGCTGCGGCTGGGATTGTTTATTGGCTCTTTGTATTGAAAGCATGCAAATCGCTGTGGCTCACTGTTGCGATGGGACTCGTGATGGGAGGGATTTTTGGGAATCTTTATGATAGGCTCGGGATTCCAAAATTACCGGATCCAATGAAGGGTGGCGTACGAGACTGGATCCTCTTTACCTACGGCGAGTATACATGGCCTAATTTCAATATTGCGGATAGCTTGCTCGTTACAGGAGCGACTATGTTAGCTATCTTTTCATTCTTCTTTTCTGATCCGAGGGAGCAAAAAGAAATCCCCTCACAAGAGTTCAGTTGATAGATTCGAGGCCAGGACAGATGTCGGGCGGATAAAATGCTACAGGCGGTAAATGCTACCCAGGTTACCTAGGTTGAAAATTTGACAGCGAGGCGATAACTTCAATTTTGGCGCCGCGCACTCCGATACTAACGGAGTTGTTCCTATCACCAAGGTGCTGTGATGAATGTAGATCGCAATCGATACTTCATGTTTGGGATTGTCTTATTCCTGCTTGGTTTGCAGTTCCGCATGATTGATACGTTTGTTCTAAACGAGAGCAGTACGAAAGCTCTGCATCGTTTCGCACAGAATTCAAAAATCGCGAACAATAGTCCAATCGCCAATAGCTATGTAGAAATGGCATCACCTAAAAAGAGTTTTAAACCACCTAATTGGCTTGGTTTTGTGTTTCTTACGGTGGGTGGAGTGATGTCTCTGCATGCATTGGCCCTACCGAAAAGACAGTAGCTCATGCCATCAACTGGCTTTAGTCATTGGTGACATCGCGAAAAATTATTTAGGTATTCGAATCTTGAGACTCTTAAAGACACCAGCGTTCTGGCTTTTGGCGATAGCCCTTACTATTGTTGTTATGGCTAACTGGAACAATGAGGCTGCATCTCGAGGTCGTGTCAACGCTGGAGAGGAACCTGGAACGAAGAATGGTCCAGGCGCGAAAAACGCAGATCCAGCTCGTCCCGACAATTTGATTCGCGAAGGAACCGAACTTAACAATCTCCGGGTACAGTTTCGCAAATCCTCCAGTGGTCGTGTTACACTGTTTGATGAACAAACCAAACGTTCCATGGTCTGCCTTGAGAATCTATGGTTGCAGCGGATTTTGGTCGCTCAGAAAAACGAGGATCCGAACGTGATATGGCTCGTGTCAGGCAAGGCCACGGAATTCGAAGGGGTCAATTACATTCAAATTGTTCAGGCTTCTAAGATCAACTAGTCGGTCTGTTGCAACTAACGAGTTCCTGAAATCTCACGAGCTAATTTCAAAGCAAACAGCATGATGGCTATCTGAGGGTTTCCGGAAACCTGCTCCGGCAGGGATGATCCATCACAAACGTATAGTCCCTCGCAGCCTTTGACACGGAAGCAGGGATCGCATACCGAATCCGGTTGCGTCCCCATTGCGGCAGTTCCCACATAGTGATAGATCGACGAAGAAAGCCTCCTCAGTATTCCCCCTATAGATTCGTCGGTTTGCCTTCGAATCCCGGGAATCAACTCATCCCCTAGAATGGATTTCCATGGACAATTGTAAATCCACTCCCGAGTCCATTTCACTACGGATTTTAATTCCTCTTCATCTCTAGCGTCGATGAGATAATTTGGATCGATACGAAAGGTACCGTCTTCCTCCCAATCAATGCTCCCACGGCTTCTGGGATGCAAAGTTGTAACGCCAACACTCACGGCGTTGGTAGCAGGAATCTTGGTCGGGTATTCCAAATAGTGTGACGGAGTGATGTGCCATTGGAAACATGGCCTCCGTATTTCATCGAGATTCAACAATTTGTAAGAACTGATTTCATCATACCAACCAAATGCTCCGAGTTCAGCAATATTCGAAGCGAGTGGCCCCAATCCTTTTTCGATCCACAATCGGTTAACGTCTTGCTCCATAAGACTAGGCAAGCTCGGTCTGGAGCTTTTAAAGGTTATGGGAAAGACGAGATGGTCGATTAGATTTTCCCCAACCTTTGGGGACTCAACTACGAGACTTCGGTGCATCAATACGCTTTCTTTTTTACCTACACCACTCTTCATGAGGATTGTCGGCGTCTTTAGAGTTCCCGCACTCAAAATGACAGCCCGATTCGCTCGGATCTGCTCAGGAGTTTTGTTGGGGAATCGCTTGAAATTTACCCCCACAATACGATCGCAGGAGATTTCGACACTCTCCACTTGGCATCCCCGGATAGCGTTGATTTCTTTTCCTGATGTGGAGCTTCGCAGCACTCGCCAGATCGATTCGCGTCTGCCTTTCTTAACTAGACGGTCATAAGCAAAGATGGTGTCGGACGATGATTCCGCGGACATGATACGCAGAATCTCTTGGGAGATAGGATGCAGTTCTGGATCGCAGTCAACGTGAGTTTCGAGGAGACCCAACAATTCCCGCATCAGGTCGCGTAGTATCCGAGGTTCCCAGGTCGGCCCCAACCGTTGATGCCATCCTTCCAAATCCGCGGCATGAGGGCATGACAAAATCATAGCGTTAATAAGCGTTGACCCACCCAAGCCTTTCCCCGATGGAACCAGTAGCGACCGACCTGCCAAAGACGATTGCGGCGTTGTTCGATCCACGTGAGAAATCGTCGGGTTCTGAAACAGATGAGGATAAAGAGCGGGCCTACGGCTTTGGGCGTGACCAGCTTTTCGGCCTTCTTCGATAACAAGAATCGTCCCTACTTGAAGACGAGCAAGCTCCGTCGCTAGGACTGAGCCCGCCGACCCGCCGCCAACAATAAGATAGTCGTAGCTAGATGCGATATCTTGGGGTAAGTAGATGTCTTTTCTGGTCATCGTTTCCGAATGAAATAGACGAAACTAAGAGCGTTGGCTTATATTGTTATCATGTTCGACTATAACACACGACTTGTCATGATCAGCTCGACCCTTTTAGGCATAATTGCTGGAGTGGTTGGCGTTTATCTGTTGCTTCGTCGCAAGTCTTTGATTGCAGATACCATTTGCCACGCCGCGCTGCCTGGGCTCGCCGCTTCGTTTTTAGTCCAGATCTTTTTAGGTGGTAGTGGCCGAAATTTGCTTGGCCTTTTGATGGGAGCTGCTCTTTCCGGAGGCTTAAGCGCAATTACCGTTTCTGTCTTAGGGAGAGTCACCAAACTCAAGCCAGATGCGATTTTGGGTATTGTTCTGGGGGGCTTTTTTGGAATCGGCATGACACTTTTCAGTGTGATTCAACAGATCCCGGATCAGATGGGTGCCGGCCTAGAAACGTATATCCTGGGCAAATCAGCGTCGATCATAAATGCGGATCTCCAAATGATTGTCGCAGCTTCTCTATTCGTCACAGGTTTGGTTTGGCTAATGCGAAAGGAGCTTCAACTACTGTGCTTTGATCCCCTTTTTGCTTCCGCATCCGGTTGGCCAGCAGGGCTTATAGATGCGATGCTATTGGGGGCCGTGCTCGTTGTTGTCATAGTTGGTGCTTCCGTGGTAGGCGTGATTTTAGTAGTTGCCTTGATGGTTACCCCTCCAGCTTCCGCTCGCTTTTGGACCAATCGTCTCAACCCTACCATTTTTATCAGTGCTTTTATGGGGGGCACCTCTGGTATCGCTGGAACATTAATCAGTTTGTACGGAGAGCGATTACCGACGGGGCCAAGCATCGTATTGGTCGCAACCGCATTTTTTCTGTTCAGTCTATTTTTGGGAACGGAAAAAGGCATCCTTTGGAGGTTTTGGATTGCCCGAAATCGTAGAGCTCTTAGCGACAACGAACATGTCATGCGATCGATTTATGAGTTGCTGGAAACGCGGGGCATACCACCACAGCAGCATGGCCAGGTCCGATCAGCGCCCGTCGACCTTACATCTCTAAAGCAGATGAGAACATGGGGTAAAACTCGCTTGAGCACTGTGTTGGGTCGTCTCGAAAGGCGAGGATGGATCACCATAAATCCAGCCGGCGATGTGATTCTCACCGCAAGTGGCATTCAAGAATCGTTAAAATCCGTAAGGCGGCATAGACTGCTGGAGGTCTATTTTTCGAACTTGGCGATACTATCCCCGGCTGCTTTGGATCGTGGTGCCGATGCCTTGGAGCATGACCTAGATGACGATATGCTTGCTGCATTAGAACTGGAATTTTTGCAACAAGGACAAGCGATCGAGATACCCGAGAGTGTCCATCCAATCCCGACTACTAGCACGAATTAGCAACTCTAACTAACAAACTAACAACAACAAGCGTATGCATCCCAAGTCGTTTCGCGTTATCGATTCTCACACAGCCGGCGAACCAACACGAGTTATCGTTGAAAACGGCCCGCAGTGGACAGCTAACAAAATAGAAGACCGTCTCAGTGAAGCGAGAGACCACTTTGACGGATTCCGCCGTGCATTGGTCAACGAGCCGCGTGGCTCAGAGGTGATGGTTGGCGCACATCTCGTACCTCCCACAGACTCCAGTTGCACCGCGGGAGTTATCTTTTTCAATAATGTAGGATATCTGGGAATGTGTGGCCACGGCATGATTGGAGTGGTCGAGACCCTGCGGCATCTCGGGCGACTCAAGCCAGGTCTGCACAAATTCGAAACGGTTGCGGGCATTGTTACAACGAATGTGCTCGACGACGGTCGCGTAGAAATCGGAAATGTCCCCAGCTACCGTACTCATGCCCAGGTGCCAATTCCAACGCGGAATTTTGGCACTATCAAAGCGGACATTGCCTATGGTGGAAACTGGTTTTGTCTTGCCAAATCGGATTTGATGAGTGCAACGCATCCCGATAAAGCCGAGTTGCTGAGGCTATCTCACGAATTGGTTATGGCCTCTCGAGAATATGAGCCACGTGTTGATCATGCAGAGCTGTTTGGCAAACCCCTAAGCCCCGAATCTAACTCAAGAAATTTCGTATTGTGCCCGGGCGCAATGTACGATCGCTCACCATGCGGAACCGGAACTAGTGCTAAGCTTGCTTGCCTAGCGGCTGATGGTGAACTAGCGGAAGGGGAAGAATGGATTCAAGAGGGAATTTTAGGGATACCCTTTGCAGGACGCTTTCGCTGGCTCGATCGAGAAAAGGGAACCATCAGTCCAACGATCGTTGGCCGTGCTTTTGTGAATGCAGATGTAAGCATTCTTTTGAACGAACATGACCCGTTCCAGTGGGGAATTTCGTAACCGCCCCAACTATGCAAACGCCAAGGACTGCTGACGAAGGCCTTTTTCCATGCTGCCACGCTCCAGATTAAGCAACCAACGTTTTCGCTCCAAACCGCCAGCGTAGCCTGTTAATGCCCCTGACTTTCCGATAACTCGATGACAGGGGAGAACAATCGAAAGCGGGTTTTTGCCAATGGCAGCCCCGACAGCACGCGAAGAATTGCTTTTACCCAATCGTAAGGCGATCTGACCGTAGGTTGAGATTTGGCCGAATGGAATCCATTGCAATTGCCTCCATACATCGCATTGAAACGCCGTCCCAACCAAACCAAATTCTGTTGTAAACTGCTGTAGGTTTCCTGAAAAATACTCCTTTAACTCAGCCTCAAGCTGCACCAAAACACCCGATACGTCCGCATCGAGCTTCGAGCCTCTACGAGCTGGAGAATGTTCAGGAAAATACTGCTGATCATTTAAGAAAACTCCCGTTGCCTTTTCACCATGGCTGCGAAGCAATATTGGGCCTATTGGAGAATCCATCCATCGCCAACACAGCTCGTAAGCGTCTACCGAATTTATGGTTTGTAGTTTCATTCGACTTGGTTACTCCCCAGGATTGCATCATCCAAAACTACCATTCGGATTCAAAGGG
Source organism: Pirellula sp. (assembly GCA_046318795.1). Lineage (GTDB taxonomy): Bacteria > Planctomycetota > Planctomycetia > Pirellulales > Pirellulaceae > JBKCUI01. Next base: position 41,919 of record JBKCTT010000063.1, on the reverse strand, counting down.
TTTAGTCAAAATGATGATGGTCGCCAATACCGAAACGCAAATCAGAAATGCGAGCAGTATCCTGATCCATTGACGACCTCCGCGAGCGTACACAATGTCGAAAAACCAAATCAGTGTTGGTAAGAACAAGACTATACCGATAAGCCACATCGGCAGACGTTCCATCGAATAACGATCCGCGAGAAAGAGCGTGGGGACCGTGATGATCGCCAGAGGGAGCAGCAGAATACTTAAATGCCACAGGCCGAATGATTGATCCTTTGCAGGGCGAACAACGGAACAACAAAATGCCCCAAGCACTACAGCGGCGGAGCTCGTTATCCAAAGGCTCAAACTGAGATAGCTTTGAGCAGCGTAAGCCGAGATGCAGCCCATCTGCCCAGCTAAAATCAGCAAAGCCCAACGCGAGCCACCACTAGTAATCATGTTTTCCAAGGAAGCCAAATTCATCGTAATGGCGACGACACCCACTACTATCCATGCGAAAAGAACTTCCCACGACCATCGATTCCCTTTGACTTGATCGGACAAACACCACGCCATGATCGATACCGCCAAGCACACACATACAGGCCACATCACCTGGGATAATCTACTCGCCGACGAGACTAGCGAACGAAGCATACCGAGCAGCAATATGGCCACGGGAACCACGAACACTAACCAATCCCAACGACTCTTAGGTGACCATGATAGCCATTCGTTAGGTTGATCCAGAATCCCTCTTCGTCCAAAATCAGCGACCAAGATTCCTAGGCTTACAAGAAGTGTGCCCGGCAAGATTAAGGAAAAACTTTGCCAGAAATAAGGGGGCTTCCAGTCGTCTAACTTAGGGGCTGACGTAATCAACCAACTGCCGGCACACGCGAGAACAAAGGGGATGAATAATTGTTGAAAAAGAATTTGCTGTTCCATTTGATTCAATAGTTGCACATCGTGGGAGGGAGAACAGGAGTAAGCGATATTCAGCTAGAACGCAGTACCGACTTCCACCGACCATTCTACCAGCATTATTCGAGACGATTCAGACTAGTTTACGCGACTTGGCAAATGTTCAGATAAGAAGCGAAAAGGTTTCATTTGGGACTTAGCAAATAAAAAAAGCCATCCTGATCGGATGGCTTTGCAAAATGCAGTTTTGAATTCGCCTTATTTGTCCCCATTGGCTAGTTGATCACCGACTGAAACGGTTTCGCCAGACTGACCAGGCGATTGGTATTGCTGTGAGCTTTCCTCTTCTTGCTTCATCGCCTCTGCGTTGGCATAGCTAACGAGTCTTACCGCACTCTGAATTTCCAAAGGGTTGAAGAAGAGTTCAACACCATTGAATTGAGTTATGTAACGTGGTTTGTTGAGCAATTCCGGCCAGCTGAGTTCGTTGGCAACGTGCCATGCAGCAGCTTGGGCTATCTTCTGGTCTACTTTTCGGTTAGCGAGAGCCAAGCAAATTTGTTCGACAACTGGGGAAGGGTTTACTTCGGTCAAGCGAACGATTTTATATTTCATCTTGGGGGTAGGATCATCTTTACCATGCTCCAAGCAAACCATAGGAACGTTTACTTTCTTGGGCTTGTCTGGCTCGACACGCATCATTCCGCCCATGCCCCCCATGCCGCCGCCCATACCACCCATGCCGCCCATGCCGCCGCCCATACCACCCATGCCACCCATACCGCCACCAAAGCCACCTCCCATACCTTGGCCGCCCATTCCTCCCATGCCGCCGCCCATTCCTCCCATGCCGCCGCCCATTCCACCCATACCGCCCATTCCTCCCATACCACCCATGCCCATTCCACCCATGCCGCCCATTTGAGCGAGGACAGGAACGGCACCAAAGGTAGCAGGAAGCTGTACATCCAAGGCATCACCGGTCTTATTCTTGAAGATGATGTTCGCTTCCTTGGAGCTCTTTCCGATGTACTCGACGGAAACAAGCCCCTCGTCCATGGCCTGGAACATCTCTACCGTTCGGACCGTGTTTTCTTTGTTTTTCTTGGCTTTGGTGGTCACTTTCTTGGTTTCCGCCTTGGTCGGCTGCGAATCTTGGCAGTATCCAGCAGTCGCAGAGGCAACAGAAACGACGAGAGTTAGGAGATGAGTAATGCTTCGCTTCATGATCGAGTCCTAGTGGAAATTCTGTTTCGCGGAATGGATAAGGATGCCCAAGAGAGTCGGGGGCACTGAAGCCAATCCAGTGGCGATACCCTTTCTCTCCCGTCGTGCTAAATCCCGGTTTTTTTGCGGCGCGGAACCTAGCCTTTTTTCTATTTGGCAACTTGTGTGCCAAAGCCCCTACGAAAATGCGAACATCCATTTAGGGTACCTAGTTGAGTTGGAAATTCCACTGTTTTGAGCAAAGATTCCGCCTCGGAACAGGAGAATTAATTCGGAAAGTCCCTTTTTGCCGCTAGGAAGGGGTGCTTCCCGCGATTGCAGAAAAGTTGCAGTTTGATACCTTTTCGTGTTCACAATCGCGACTTTTTGCGAAAACATATAGTTCCCCCCAAATTTAGGATCCCCACTATGTCCATGTACGTCGGAGAAGCATTGGTCGGCGAAGGCAATGAAATCGCCCACATCGATTTGATGATCGGTAGCAAAGACGGTCCGGTCGGCGTCGCTTTTGCCAACGCTCTTTCCAATCAAAGCGCTGGTCACACCAACCTTTTGGCAGTTCTAGCTCCAAACGTCGCTGTGAAGCCATCCACCGTTATGATCACCAAGGTTACGATCAAGGGGATGAAGCAAGCGGTCCAAATGTTTGGACCTGCACAGTATGCAGTTGCAAAGGCCGTTGCCGATTCGGTCGCTGCCGGTGTCATTCCTGCTGACCAAGCCGAGAGCTTGGTCATCGTTTGCGGCGTTTTCATTCACCCAGCTGCCAACGACGACAAGAAAATCTACGAATTTAACTACCAAGCAACCAAGGATGCCATTGTTAACGCAATGAAAGGTCTTCCAACCGCACAACAAATGGTTGCACAAAAAGACTCCGTGTCCCACCCATTCGCTGGCTTCTAGTTTCGACTATTTCCAGTGTTAGAATAGAGACGGCCATCCTGAAAGCAGGGTGGCCGTTCGTTTTTTCGTCACCTTTCATGTTCGAACTTGCACAGATCCTTTTTTGTTGGCTTTGTCTATCGGGAAAATCGAATCCATATGAATCTCCATCGTCCTCTTCCGCTCGTTTCATATCCGGTGCTTCTCATTGGATTGCTTGCGGAGTTGCTCGGTAGCTTACAAGTGAACCATTCCTATGCACAAGAAACCCCCATAAAGACCACAGCCAATGCCTCGGCCCCTAAAGTCGCCTCAGTCCCAGGAAAGCTGTCACTACCTGGCGATACCTTTACGATTCTGGATCGGCCTGCCTTCGTATTTATGCCAGAGGACTCAAAACGCACCTCGCCTCAGCCATGGATTTTCTATGCCCCAACACTGCCCGCTTACCCAGACGAAGCAGAACGCTGGATGCACCAATCGTTTCTCGATGCCGGAATCGCTATCGCAGGAGTGGACGTCGGTGAAGCTTATGGCAGCCCATCGAGTCATAGTGCCTTTAATGCGCTCTACGAAGAGCTAACCACGAAACGAGGCTTTGCGAAAAAAGCTTGCCTTTTTGGGCGTAGCCGCGGTGGCCTGTGGGTAAGTAGTTGGGCCATCGCGCATCCCGAGAAGGTCGCGGGCATAATTGGAATCTACCCTGTGTATGATTTCCGCACTTATCCTAAACTCGAGGCAGCCGCTCCCGCTTACGGTTTAAACAGCCAGGAACTAGACCAACGAAGTAAAGAGTTCAATCCCGTCGAAAGAATAGGGGTGATTGCCAAGGCCAAGATTCCAGTAACCATCATTCATGGAGACCAAGATGTTGTCGTGCCATTGGAGCCGAACTCTGGAGCATTAAAGAAAGCCTACGAGGCAGAGGGATGTGAAGAATTGGTCGATCTAATCGTCGCGCCAGGCCAAGGACACAGCTTTTGGGAAGGCTTTTTCCGGGAACCGCGATTGGTTCAATTTGCTATCGAGCGAGCGCGTGCAGGAGCCAAATAAAACAATTCTCGATTTCGTTCGAATGCACTAGCCATATTGAAGTTTTGCCATACTCTGTTTCGCATGGCAAAGAAAACAACTCCACTGAATACCTCGCCAATTCCACAGCCCCCTGTTATCCAACTGCGCGGTGCTAAGCAAAACAATCTTAAGTCGCTCAATCTTGACTTTCCATTGCACCAACTGACCGTCATCTGCGGCGTGAGTGGAAGCGGAAAGTCGTCGCTCGCCTTTGATACCCTTTATGCGGAGGGCCAGCGTCGCTACATCGAAAGTTTTTCAGCCTATACGCGTCAGTTCCTCGAGCGGGTTGAAAAACCGAAATTTGATGTCCTGGATCCGCTACCACCCAGCATCGCCGTCACTCGCGATAGCCGTACGAGAAATAATCGTAGCACAGTTGGAACAACCACAGAAATTCTGGAGCACCTCCGAATGGTGTTCACATCGAAAGCAGAGCTATTCTGTTATTCGTGCGGAGAGCGAATTCAGTCCTTCGGCCCAGAGTCTATTCTCAATGCACTAAGCTCGATGGATGATTCGCGATGCATGATTGGCTTCATGTGTAGTTGGACCAATGACGAAACCCTTTCCAGCTTGTTAGCCGATCTACAGTCAATGGGGTTTGTCAGATTGCTGGTCGGTGAAAAAACGATCAACCTCGGTGATACAGATCGTTCTGAAATGGCGATGGCCTTTAAGCAAGTGAAGCAAGCAACGGTTATTGTAGATCGATTAACATGGAGTGGGTCAATCGACGATCGGTGGCGGCAATCTATACAGACTTGCTATGACCATTGCCTTCTCCATTCCCCCTCACAAGTCACCATATTCGCGGAAAATGCAGAAGGCCCGCTACGACTTGAAAACCGCACATTCGCCATCCGATCGTATCCTGCATTTCTAAGATGTAACCAATGCGAAATTGATTTCCAGGAGCCCGATGCGAGTTTATTTAACTCTAACCATGCGCGTGGCGCTTGCCCCGAATGCGAAGGGTTCGGTGAAACGATTGAACTGGATAAGTCGAAGATCATTCCAGATAAGAGCCTATCATTGAGGGAAGGGGCGATTGCTCCTTGGAGAACCCCGGCCTACTCTCATGAACTTGATGAGTTACTCGCTTTGGCAGAAGAATACGGAATCCCAGTTGACGTTCCTGTATCAAAGCTTACTTCAAAACACTGGAATCTGATCGAGAAGGGGGTCCCCAAACGAAACTTCGGCGGTTTGGACGGATTCTTTGCGTGGCTTGAACGTCACAAATATAAGATGCACGTTCGAGTATTTATTTCACGCTGGAGGTCCTATCACCAATGTCCGACATGCCATGGAAGACGACTCTCACGAGAATCGCTTTCCTATAAATGGAGAGGCAAAACGTTTTCCGAGATCTGTAGTCTGCAGGTGTCGGATTTGGTGGCAATGCTTCAATCAGGTGATCTGACAACGGATAAAGACACAAACTATGTCGCCGAAGATTTGCCAGTGAGCAACTTCTTTAGCGTTGGGGAAGCACATGCACAATTCAACGCCTCGGAGCCAGAACGGCAGTTAACCAAACGACTCGAATATTTGATCAATATCGGTTTGGGTTATCTTTCACTGGATAGACCGATGCACATGCTCAGTTCGGGAGAAGCTCAGCGCGTTAACTTGACCTGCCTGCTGGGTTCGAGCTTGGTCGACATGCTTTATGTATTCGATGAACCAACGGTGGGTTTACATCCCGATGATATTAAGCGAGTCTCTGAGGCGATACTCGATATTCGAGACCGTGGAAATACGGTGATTTTAGTCGAACATGAACCCGCCATGTTATCGTTGGCGGATCGTATCATTGAAATAGGTCCTGGAGCGGGGAGCAACGGAGGGGAAGTGGTATTCGATGGTACCTTTGCAAGTCTCGCTAAGCGAAAAAGCGTAACCGGACGCTGCTTACGCGGCGATTATTACAAGCGATCCAAACGAACGAACGCGGTTCATTGGCTAGAGTTGACCAACGCCTCGGGAAGAAACTTAAAAAACGCCCACCTCAAAATACCACTCGGTTCTTTGACGGTCGTGACAGGTCCCAGCGGATCAGGTAAAAGCACCTTATTGTTAGAAACCTTGGTGCCCGCGGTAAAAAGCAAACGTGGTGACAAAGATGCAGTTCCACTTCCTTTTGATTCGCTAAAGGGAGACGACCGAATTTCCGAATGCTTCGCGATCGATCAATCACCAATACCAAGATCGACTCGGAGCACTCCTGCTACATACAGCAAAGCGTTTGACGGAATACGAACAGCCTTTGCGAACACTCGAGACGCCAAGAGCATGCAACTGACAGCCAGTCATTTTAGCTTTAATAGCGAGGGGGGGCGATGTGCTACATGTGAAGGACTGGGGTTTACCACTGTAGAAATGCAATTCGTAGCAGATATTTCCTTGCCATGCGTGGACTGTCGCGGTACGAGATATACTCCCGAAGTGTTAAAAATCACTTATCGCGATAGAAACATTCATGACGTATTGCAAATGAGCGTCGATGATGCATTCGAGTTTTTCCGTGGCGAAGATTCGATTCGCGATCGGTTGATCTTGTTGAAAGAAATCGGACTGGGCTACTTGCCACTAGGGCAATCTCTGGGAAGTTTATCAGCCGGAGAATCGATGCGATTGAAGCTAGCTTCGCTGCTCGGAAAATCGAATGGGGACAGAAATCGAGAGTTGATCGTGATGGACGAACCGACTACCGGGCTTCATTTTGCAGACATTGAAAAGCTGACTCAGTGTTTAGAGAGCCTTTTGGAGCGAGGCCAAACGATCGTGGTAATCGAGCATAATCAACAACTAATCGAGGCAGCCGACTATCGCATTGAACTCGGTCCTAGTGCTGGCCCCCATGGTGGCGAAATCGTCAGCTCGGGTTGGGCAGACTGAGCGACTTGATTGGCAAAATCTTGGCTATTGGGAAATGGAATATAGGGTAAGCTTTTAGAAATCGGTGCAAATGATTGTGTTAACCCCCATCTTGTACCAAACGAGCTCAAATCCTCCAAACAAAACGAATTATGGATCCATCACTTTTCGCCCCTACTTCTGCGAAGGTTGGGGTTATTATGGGATCGCAATCAGATTGGGAAACCATGCGGGAGGCGTGTACCGTATTGGACCAATTCGGCGTTCCCTTTGAGGCGAGGGTTGTATCGGCGCACCGGACACCGCACTACATGACCGAATATGCTACGCGAGCCGCCTCACGCGGTCTACAAGTCATCGTAGCTGGGGCCGGTGGGGCGGCTCACCTGCCCGGTATGGTTGCTGCCTGCACCACTCTTCCTGTCTTGGGAGTACCTGTCCAAAGCAAATCTCTCCAAGGCCTCGATTCGCTCCTGAGTATTGTTCAAATGCCGGGTGGCATCCCGGTCGCCACCCTCGCCATTGGGGCCGCTGGTGCCAAAAACGCGGGCTTGCTGGCTGTTCGAATCCTAGCGACCTCAGACTCCTTGTTGGCTAACAAAATGATGGACTTCATGACGGCCCAAACCGAATCGGTTATGGCAAATCCGTTACCTTCTCCCCAGTTTACGACCTAACTACCCCTCCCAATTTTCCTTAGCATCTCATAACGTGACAACGACCACAAAATCACTGGACAAAAGAGTTATCGAGCCCGGCTCGACTTTGGGTGTTTTCGGAGGTGGACAACTGGGACGTATGTTCGCTCATGCAGCCCAGCAACTGGGCTACCGAGTGGTGGTATTCACCGACGAGATCGATGCCCCCGCATCACATGTCGCTTCCGAAACAATTCATGCCGATTACCTCGATCCTGTAGCAGTGCGAGCCTTTGCACAAAAGGTAGATTGCATTACGCTTGAATTCGAAAATGTCGCACTCGACGCCGTCAATCGCGCCGCAGAAATTGTCCCCGTCCGCCCTGGCGCAACTCTGCTTTCGGTCTCACAACATCGCATACGAGAAAAAACAACACTCTCTGAAGCCGGCTTTCCCGTAACCCCTTTTCGCGAAATGCGGTCAGTTCAAGAAGTCATGCCTACAGCGGAGGCATTCGGATGGCCGCTCGTTTTCAAGACCACCACGTGGGGATATGACGGTAAGGGGCAACGCAAGGTTTCCTCGCAGATGCAAGCCAACGATGCGCTAGAATTGCTGGGGCCAGAACCCATTATTGCAGAAAAGTGGATCCCATATGCCGCCGAAGCCTCCGTACTAGTAGCTCGATCACCACGCGGGGAAATCGCCGTGTATCCTCTTATGACCAACACACATTCTCATCATATCCTCGACGTGACAACCTGCCCTCCTGCGGGTGAGTTACTCGCCTTACAGCCTCGAGCTCAAGAAATCGCTAGAGGTGTCGCGGAAGCATTACAGCTCGAAGGGCTTCTGTGCGTCGAGTTCTTTATTACGGATGATGGTAGCTTGATGATAAACGAGATTGCTCCACGCCCCCATAACTCAGGGCACTTAACTATCGAGGCATGTCAAACCAGCCAATTTGAGCAGCAAGTTCGCGCGATATGCAACCTGCCTCTCGGGTGCACCGATCTGATAAAACCTGCTGCGATGGCAAATCTCTTGGGAGATTTGTGGGGGGATGATAAACCTGACTACACGGCTGCTCTCAAGGAAGCAAATTGTCATCTTCACCTATATGGAAAACAATCCGCGAGAGTCGGACGAAAAATGGGGCATTTAACCGTGCTCGCGGATACAGCCGAAATGGCGGCTCAAAAAGCAACTGCGGTGCGAGCTAGAATGAAGTCCTCGCAACCCCATTTATTTTCCTAATTGACTACGCTGCGTGGTGGACTTCGATACAAAAATCTAGCTGGCCGAAATCTATCTGGATGAGAGCGGTGATCGGTAACTCGGACCGAGACACCAGTCGTTCGTATCGAGTCCCGCCGCATTGATGAGGGACCGATTGAGATAAGGATGGTCAATCGGATCACCTATGGAGACCGATTCAATACCAGTCTTAGCAGTGGGAGCTTGGGATGATTGATCTCCAGGCGACACGGACGGCAATTTTATGGCACGCACTTTTCCATCTGAATAGAGAATGTTAGTAATGTTGCAACCGTGAATTACGGGCTTCAGATTCGCTTTAATATCGTCCTCGCAAACCATATCTCCTAATATGGGTACGTCGGATTCTGTCGAACGAGGTGTTCGGTAGATACCATTTTCGAGAACTCCCAGGTTGTACGCATAGGAACCGCCAATAAAACGTTTCCAGGAATCTTGCATTTCTGAAGGCGCATTCATTAACTGTGCTGTACTCGGAACCGAAATCTGAAACGACGAACGAGCATTATTTGGACACCATAACCATTGCGTGGAACCAAATAGTCCTGCTTCGTTAAGCTTAACGACATACACCCCAGCAAATGACATCGGGCCTTGCGTTGCGATTTTTGGAAATTGATGTCGTGGATTTGCGTCAGCAAATCTTTGGAGTGATTCACCGATTTCTCTAAGATTATTGGAGCAAGAAAACCTTCGCGATTCTTCGCGCGTGTACCAGACACTGGGTAATAGAATGCATAACAATGTCACCCCCGCAGCGACGACAGCCAAACTGTCGACCCACGCGATTCGAACCGTCCGATGCGCTGCTTCAACGACAGCGGACAAGCCCGCGACAACGGGTTGAGGCGCCGGCTTATTGGATGGCCGATCATATACCTCTATCAACTCCATCGTTCTTTCAACGAGGGTATGATCCGGCTCGTAAACGTCACCCTTTAAACTCTCGATCGGAAGCAGTAATTCACTTAAATCCTCCAGCCGCTGTCTTAAATCAGAATCGGCGGCCAAGGCACGCTCTAAGCCTACACGCTCGCCCGCATCCAAGCCATTTAACAAATAGCCGATAAGGTCTTCGTCCGAAGGTCGATCACTAAAGGGTTGCATGCGTTGGATGCGGAAAGGATGAGAGGCGGGGACAAACGTAGGAAAAATTGGGAGCTAACGACTTATGTGTCGCTCTTTTTACTATCCTTTTCTTCCATACGCATCCAAATGGAGTTGAGTTTACGAATTGCAGTAAAAACTCGACTCTTCACCGTGCCTACCGGAATCCGCAAAATCTCCGATATATCCGCGTACTTCATTTCCTGAAAAAATGCCAGTTGGATGAGCTGCTGTGTCGGTTCGTTTAACTGAGATAATGCATCACGAACACGGGAAGCGTTCTCATTCCGCTCCGCACACTCGTCTGGAAGTGCTTCGTGATTCGCCAGTTTGTGCATCAACGTCTCATCACCATCAGAGTTCGAGAGCACAGTGTTCAAACTCCCCAACTGGTGTCGCTTGTTGCGACGCATAAAATCGATGGCTTTGTTGCTAGCTATCGCATAGAGCCAAGGACGAAATCGACGACCCCGCTCAAATTGGTCAATTCTTAGGTGAACGCTCAAAAACGTCGCTTGAAAGACATCCTCCGCCTCCTGGGCGTCTCCCAAAAAGCGACGCAGATACGTATAGATTTCCCGTTCGTACCGACGAACCAATTGCTCAAAGAGATCTGGGCAACGAGATTGTAAGTACTCCTCAACCATCTCTTCATCACTTCGAACCGAAGCACTGTTGGCGAGAGCCGCCGCCTCTAGAGCCAAAAAGCCATCATCGGCCAAACTTCCTTTAGCCTTTTGACTTGAAATAGTATTCGCTTTGAAAAGTGATTTCTTAAGCCGTTTCATTGGCATTGCTCCTTTCTGACTTCCATGCAACTTTGGTATCAGTCTGCCACGAATCAAACGCTGTGTAAGTCGTCGATAACCGTTGATTCTAGTCCAAGGTCAGCCGAGAAGTCAAAAGTTACCAACAGACATTCACCAAAACCCAGCACCCGTAATTAGATTTTCTAATGGTTGCGATTGCGGTGGGGGAATGCTTAGCTAGCCCATTCTCGTCTGGGAAACTGGGATACCATCGGCATTGACCCCAGTTTGCGAGTTTCGCTAGATACAGGTTTCGAAGTGAAAATGCTGTTCGTTACTCCATCCCCCTCCCGCCATTATGATTCCGTATCGGAGCTTGCTTGGCACTCTCTGTGCTGTCATCTGCATAGTATCATTCAGTGCGCCTTTGCGTGGGCAGGCCATCGATTCGGCAGACACAATCATTCGTCGCGACCTGACGTTTTCCGCGGAGCAATTGAGTTCGATTGAAACGGCTTTTCGACAGCTTTTCCAAGGTCGCGTCCACTCGCACCCTGCTAAACTGAATACTGTACTAGTTCAGATCGGTACGGAAACCATTTCTATCGAGTTTCTTGCCACCCAGCAAACTCTTCGCATTGAGGGTGCCAAACGCCTGGTTAGAGATATCTCTAAGCTTGGGTTGGCGGTATCAGATCGTACTGCCCAGAACTCACTCAAGATTCTGTCCTTGAACGACAATGGGCAGAGTTCGTTGACTCAGTTGGCACATTCCGCCCGCAGTATGTCCGCTACGCCAACGAGCAACCCATTTCTCAACATGCTACGTCGCACGGAAACAACACAAAATAGGTCGATGTCCGGCAATGGAAACAACATCGCCTTAGCCTCTGCCCAAGAAGTCGCTGGCCAAACGCCAGCCGTTGTTTCGGCTACACCACCAGGGCAGCCAAATGATACACCGAATGCGATTCAGGACCCTGACGCACCAGTTACGCTACCCCTACCACAATTCGAAGGGGTTCAATTACAGATGCTTCCCGAATTGGATGCCGTGATTCTTCGCGGACGCGACCGCCAACTTACCGATCTCGCTGAGATTATCAAACGCCTTGACGAAGCCAGTCGTTTATCTCGTCCGGAAATCGAGGTGGTACCCCTCCAGCATGTCAACTCAGACGCTCTCGCAAGTTTGATTGCGACATCACAGGAGAAGTTCATAGGGGGCAGACAGGGACGAGTTTCTGTTTCTTCTCTAGGCTCGCCTAACGCCCTCCTCCTTATCGGTTGGGGAGAATCGATGATTGCCATGAAGGAGTTGATTCTCAAGCTTGATCAACCCTCGAGTACCGATAGTTCCTTTACTGTAATCCAGCTCAAAGAAGCATTAGCGGCTGACGTTCAAACTCAGCTTCAATCTTTTTTCAAAGCACGACCAGGCTTGAGTCCGGTCATCCAATCTGCCTCTGACGTTCGCTCCAATCTTCTCATCGTCCACGCATCACCGAGGGACATGCTCGAGATTCGGAAGCTTATCGAGCAACTCGACGTCAAGCCATACGAAGATAAACACGCCGCCAAAGTCTTTCAATTGAAACACACATTAGCAGCCGACACAGCCAAGGCTCTACAACAAGCCCTTTCTACTACAGCGGCTAGCAAGAATAAAAGCATCGAGCTCTACGACGATCAGAATCGTAGCGTCGCAACCAGCGGACTTCTTGGGCCAGTCCAAGTCTCTACGAATGATCGTACCAATTCGATTATTATATCTTGTCCACCGGAGAACATGCCACTAATTGAACAGTTCATTGAACAACTAGATAGCCCTGGGGCGGTTGCAAAGATCAAAATCTTCCCAATCAAGAATGCCACAGCAGTATCATTGGTCGAGACGCTGCGCTCGCTTCTACCAACCGCGAGCGGTACAAGTAGCTCAACAACTCAACTATCCAGCGCCCCAGACGAGTCTTCTCTTCTTCCTCTTCGATTCACCGTTGATACTCGGGGCAATAACATCATAGCGGTCGGCTCCGAGGGTGACCTCAAAATAGTTGAGGCGATCATTTTTCGCTTAGATGAAAGCGATGCGGTCCAGCGAAAGAGTTCCGTCTACAGACTGAAGAACTCCCCAGCTGTTGACGTGGCGCTCGCGATCAACGAATTTCTACGAAATAAGAGACAAGTTGAGAACATTGGTCCAGATGCCAGTAATCCATTCGAACAATTGGAAAAGGAAGTTGTACTCGTACCAGAACCGGTTCAAAACAAACTGATCCTCAGCGCAACTCCTCGTTATTATGACGAGATTAGCAAACTCATAGAAGACCTGGATCAACAACCACCACAAGTCATGATACAGGTCATGATCGCCGAAATCGTTTTGGGAAATACCGACGAATTTGGTATCGAAATGGGTATTCAAGACTCGGTACTCTTCGATCGTAGCTTGTTGGGTGGGCTATTAACGCGAACCAATACGACAACCACATCGACCCCAGCGGGGGTGGTTACGGATACCTCGCAAGAAATTGTCGCAGCTACTAATACTCCCGGTTTCGATTTCAACAGCGCGTTACCACTCGGAAACAGCGGTTCTTCTAAAGCCCTGTCATCATCCTCAAGAACAGGTGGACAGGGAATATCGAATTTTTCCGTTGGGCGGGGAAACGAAACACTAGGTTTCGGCGGATTGGTACTTTCCGCCAGCAGCGAAAACATTAGCTTCCTACTTCGCGCCCTCCAAGACTCACGAAGACTTGAAATCTTAAGTCGCCCTCAAGTTCTGACCCTCGACAATCAACAAGCCTTTATTCAAGTAGGGCAAAGAGTTCCGCGAATTGTAAGATCCAGCATCACTGTCCAAGGGTTTCAGAACAGCGACGTTGAACTAGAAAATGTCGGTTTGATCATCGGTGTCACCCCGCGCATCAGCCCAGATGGAAACGTGGTCATGGAAATAGACGCAGAAAAGTCTAAGCTCGGCCCCGATAGCGAGGGTATCCCTATCTCGATCTCCCCGAACGGTCAAGTTATTCGAGCTCCGCGCGTCGATACCGTGACCGCACAAGCGACTGTAAGCGCTGCGGATGGTGAAACAATTATCTTAGGCGGGCTCATCTCCCGAAGCACTCGAACGATACACAGGCAAGTCCCTTGGTTGGGCGATATTCCTATCATAAAACATCTATTCAGTTACGATCTCAACGAAGTACAACGAACCGAACTAGTCATTATTATGACACCCCATGTCGTTCGGTCTCCCGGAGATATGGAACGATTGAAGCAAGCGGAGTTTGCACGAATTAGTTGGTGCGAAGCCGACGTATTTGATATCCACGGCGACGTTTTCCCACAAAACGGCGTTTTGGATCAAGTCGGTGTTGATGATGACTGCCCAGTCGTTTATCCAGATATTGCGCCCCGAGGTATATTGGACTCATCTCAGCGACCAGGTGTCATAACATCTCCATTGGAAGAGATCCCCTCCTTTTCACAACCATCCGAGATCATTCCCGCTCCTGACTCTTCGAGCTCAATCAAGAAAACCACCACACCTTACGTCGCTGTCGGTCCGTTCTTGGAAGGAAAGTCGCAATGAAAATCAAACGAACGAATACGCATTCGTATGGTGTGTTACAAACAATTGCATCAAAGCTTTTCCTTTCAATAATATTGTTTCTTTCGGTATTGGCGTTTGGCTGCCAACCCCTCATGAACAAAAAGAGCATGATCCCTTGGGGAAGTAAGAAAAAGGAGGCTAAAGTTGTTCCTGATCGTATTTTAGCCGTTTGGACCGACACCGTATTGCATCAGCAAGGACAAACTGGTGTTCGCGGCTTTGGTGGACGCGTCTACTTCTACGAGAAGGATAAAACAGATCCGATCGAAGTAGAAGGAAGTCTTGCAGTTTATGCCTTTAATGCTGAAGACGACGCGATCGATTCCCAAAAGCCATTACGCAAATTTGTTTTCACACCAGAACAGCTTGCTAGCCACATGAGCAAGACCTCGATTGGGCCCTCCTACAGTATTTGGTTGCCATGGTCGTCCGTAAGTGATCCGCCACAAAAACTAAGCCTCATCACTCGTTTTGAAGGCGTTGATGGTGGTACTACGATTTCTGATCCTGTCATAAAGTTATTGCCGGGTATTGTTAAGAAAACTGCATCGGAGAAGTCTTCGAGTGCGCCAGTGGTCGACAGAGCAAATTCATCGATGCCAGGGGATCCCGGCGTGCAACCTGCTTCTTACTCCGAATCCAGAGAATCAAAAACATCAGAGCAGATCGAAAAGCGATCGGTGGAAACGATCGAATTACCGCCTGGCTTCCAGCGACATCTCAAAAAATCTGACTATCCCCAAAATGTCATCGATCCAAACACTAAGCCACTGCACGATTTCCAACCGGAGACGATAACACAAGTCTTCGATACTAAAAATCCCAAGCCAGAGTCGGCCCTATCCAACCAAATCGGAAATGAGAACGCTGGAGTCGTAGATGAAAAGTCTAGGCTCTTTTCATCTTCGCGACCTGACCGAAGCAATATCCGAAATGGCACTTGGCTAAAGCCAGAACGACGTCTGCAGGATGGGGTAGAGCGAGGACAAAAGCAAGAATAGTTGGGCGATAGAGGCGATACAGCCCATTAAACCGTCATCACTTGTGCGTTGAATCAATAAGGGATCACGACTGAGCTGATTCCAATTTAGCATTCATGTAAAGCGATCATCTGACTCGATGATTCACGTGTCACAAAGACATATTAGAAGGATTCGACGACTCTCGAGTTTATGAGTTCGGAAACTTCTTTGCTGTCTTTTCCTGGTAGTGCAAAAAATGTGCATGCATTGAAGTCGTTCGCGATATGGGAGTATATTTATTATGAGTAGTACTGACGAGATTCGAGTTCTGGTTGTTGATGACGACGAAATACAATTGTCGCTCATCAGTCGATGGCTTCAAAAGCTAATCAATATGAATATAAAGGTCTTGGCAACAAGCAATGTACATGAGGCGATTGGGCTAGCTCTAGCGAAGGAAATCGACATTTGCCTAACCGATCTAGATATGCCAGAGAGTAACGGAATAAAGCTTCTAAAGGCCATAAGGGAGGCAAATCCCTTGACACCAGTAGTACTTATGACGGGAGTCGCGAGTCGCAACGCACTAGAATCCTCGTTTGCTTTTGGTGCATCTGATTATTTTCTGAAGCCTCTAAATTGGGAGGATCTTTTGACGTCAATGAGGTTTCACATCGATCGGTTGCGACGATTCCGACTGGATTTCCCTCATGTGCAAATCAACGGTGAAACGATCGCCCATGTTTAGGCAACTCGTCCGGATTCTGCTTTAGGCTAAGAAATACTTGTTAGGTAAACCGATAGCCGATCCAAGAGCTCAAACGTATGTTTGAGCTTGTTTTTTTGAATAGTGAACGAGGAGCGTGGCTGAGGATGGCTATACTCTAGAATGCTCTAGTGGCGAGGTTTAGGTAACTCGGCTGTTGCGAGCGATAGTGTCTCGATAAAGACCTCGATTTCGGTGCGAATCTCATCGAGTGATCGAACTTGTCGCAAGTGATCTTCCAAGATGCGTGCAGCTTCTGTTAACGTTGGAAATCCGTAACCTCCGCACGCACCCTTTAGCTGATGAATGATTCGTGTAAGTCGCTCCGGCTCATTTTTGTCGAGACATTCTTTTAAGGATTGTTGTCTATGCGAAAGATTATTAACAAAATCATGGAGCAAATCGGAGAAATCCGGGTCTCCTGCGAGATTGGAATACAGTGGACAAGAGGCTGATTTCGTATTCTGTTGAGTATTCATGGATTCTTTGTGAGATTGAATTAAGGGTTATAAGGGGTAGTTGTCAAAGATGTTGTCGAATTGCTCAAGCCATCGACGATGACTGGAGCTCGCTGATTACGGGACCAAAAGAGGCATGTCCGAATCAAATGTTGGCTATTGATGGGTTTGCTAATATGTTCATTACATCCAGCTTGGATACAGTTTTGGGTATCGCTTGCCATGGCGTTAGCAGTTAGGGCAATAATCGCCTTTTGAAAACCTTTGCTACGGAGCAAACGTGTGGCGGTATAGCCATCCATTTCTGGCATTTGTATATCAGTAAGAATTAAATCGAAGGGCTCTGGTCTGATGAGTTCGCTATTGATATCTCCGTCGAGTGTAAGCGACTGAACTGCCTCTTTACCATTTTGGACTATAACTAGATCAGCTCCGGCCTTTCTTAGGTGATAGCCAATGAGTTTTTGATTGTCTATGCCGTCTTCAACCAGTAGGATACGCACGCCGGCTAAGGGATTTGTTCCCAGGTCGTCTCCGTCGCTGCGGTCTGGTCGATCAGTTCGTGTATCAGTGAATCCTTCGTTCGCAATTTGAAGTGGCGGATCGATTGGAAGACAAAACGTAAATTCACTACCAATGCCATGAGTGCTCTTGACGGTAAGGTCTCCACCCAACATCACGGCTAGTCGCTTACTAATCTGGAGTCCTAGACCGCTTCCACCGAATCTACGCGCCATAGTCGCATCGGCCTGATAGAAGGGGGTAAACAAACGAGAAACTTGTTCGTTTGTCATTCCGATGCCAGTATCGCGAATCACGAATTCAATCTGAAGGTCTGGCTGAGTGACCAACGTTACGTCGAGCGACACATTCCCCTTTCTCGTGAATTTAACAGCGTTATCGAGTAAATTAAGCAGAATCTGTCGGATCCGCGTGGGGTCACTTTCGATGGTCGTCGGAATTGTTGGTTGGATTTTTAGCTGAATATCGATCCCCCGATTCGATGCCTTGATTTGTATCAACTTGATCACTTCATCGATTATGTCGTGCGGATTGGTCCTTATTTTCTCAAGCTCAACCTTGTTGGCTTCGATTTTCGAAATGTCCAGAATGTCGTTGATGATGGAAAGGAGATGTTCGCCGTTTCTCTTGATTGTCTCGATATATTCGAGACATCTCTCCGTCTTTCTGCTCTCGGTCACCTCCGTCGCTAACAGGTCTGCAAATCCGAGTATCGCTGTCATAGGAGTCCGTATCTCGTGACTCATGTTAGCGAGAAATTGGCTTTTGGCATCACTAGCTGCCTGAGCTTGAGATTCCGCTTCTTTCAGAGCCGTGATATCAGTTCTTATTGCAAAGTAACCTCGAATCTTTCCCGAGTGATTGACTAATGGTGCGATCGTTGTGTACACCCAATACAAACGACCATCCTTGGCTCTGTTGCAAATCTCACCATGCCAAGAATTGTTATTCGCCACGGTTTTGTACATATCTTGCCAGAATTGCTTGGGGTGTGTACCCGAGTTCAATATTCGATGATTCTGATGAAGCAATTCGTCTAGGGAGTAGCCACTGATTTTGCAAAACTGCTCATTGGCATGGACAATTCTTCCCGCGGTGTCGGTTTCAGCTACAATCGCATGTCGATCTACAATCGATCGATACATATCAAGATATCTCAATGTTTCTTGGCGATCCGAAACATCCCGAATACTCGCTAACAGTACCGGCTCTCCATCCAGAATCAGAGTAGAGATAAGAACATCAGCAGGAAAATTTGTACCGCCGACTCTCTGAAGTAGCCACTGAAAAGACATACTACCCTTTGCGATACCATCGTACGATGGCAGCACAGATGAGTCAGGTAAACCATCTGCATGGGGAAGAAGCATCGTAGCGCCGTGATAGGGATGATTTGAGGTAGCGGTTTGAGTGGGCGACATAACAGTAATCTCCAATGCATGTAGCATTGCTTCAAACTGCCATAAATAGCTCAGCTCTTCTTTGGAAGCGATCCCAAAGACCTCTAAGGCTTTCTTATTGCAATCGATAAATCGACCTTTCTTTAACAGCAAGATCGCATCGCTACTGCCGTCGAAAACGGCCTGAACACGGCTTGCATAGGCTCGGACCTTTCGTTCCGCTTCAACTCTGGATGTGATATCCTCGGTTGAAACCACTGCCTTGGTTCTCCCATCTCGAAGACAAGGTGATGCAACAGACCGGTACCAACGTAAACCCTCGTTCTCATTAACGGAGTATTCAAATTCGAAACAAGGGAGTTTCGCCTCCAGTACTTGCTTAATGCCAGTTATTAGGTCTCGACGATTCGCTTCGCTTTCAAAACGCATGGAGCATATAATCTCGAATAGATTCGTTGTTTTCCATCTGTAGCAATCTTGACCTAAGATTGGCTCGTAAAAATCGATCCAATGCCGGTTGGCATTGACTACAAATCCCTCGCCATTGATGATTACCACGCGAGAAGTTAGCGAATCGAGTGTCGAGGCTAAGAGTTGTTGCTGGCCTCGAATTTCTATTTCGATTTCTTTAAGTTCAGAGATATCCGTCTCAACTGCCATGAAACCATTCACGTTGCCATACTCGTCCTGCAATGGCTGAATACTCAAGTCGAGCCAGTACTCACGTCCATACTTGGACCTGTTTAGAATTTGACAGTTGATTGGTTGCTGAGCTTGAATCGCTTGTCGTAAAAGTTCTATTGTCCTCGGATCTGTTTTTTCGAATTGCAGGAGTTCACCTGGCTTTTTCCCTATCGCGTCGTCTAGGGTAAAATCGGTAATACGTGTAAAGCCTGAATTGACCCATTGGATGCATCCCTTTAAGTCAGTAATGATCACTGCGTTACTAGTGCATTCAGCAATCGTGGCTAAACGATTTTTCTCCAAAGCCATAGACCTTAGGGAATCGGAATTAGCCTTTAGATCCGACATGGCTTTATTTGCAAGATACAATACAAACGCGAGCACTCCCAATACTAATATCATCAGAGGGACGCGGTCTTGTCGCTGAGATCGGTAGGTAAATATCTCATTGGTTCTTACTAGCAAAGAATCCATTGCGAGCATAAACACATCGATACTTGAATCAATCTGATCTAGCGTAGTCGATTGGTCTAAACTCTGGCTACTAATCTGCTTAGGGACTCGCTCAATCACTTCAAGTAGATCTAATCGCTTATTTGAAGCATACTCCCATGCTTTCTTTAAAACCGGATCTGTTAATAAGGACTGGTTCGAGAGCTCCTCTTTTAGATGCTCAGCCTCCTCGATAAACTTGAAAACGGTGGAGGATATGTTGTGTTCTAGTTCATTGTCGAGTTGTTCCAAGGGCAATCGATGCTCGACTAGCCGACCTAATTGTTGGCCTAGTACACGTTGCCGTTCTTGAAGATGAATGGCTTGAGCCAAATCTAGTACACCAGCATTATCGGATTTCTCGATAATCTCAAAAATACTGATCGTAGCGATTATAACGAGAGCATTAAGTAGGATCGATCTATTCAGACGTGAAACGGACCGGGCAAATTTCGTTTCGATCTCAAGCTTCGAGGACATCTTTATCGACGAACTTTTTTGCATGCCACTATTCACTCCCTCGACCCGTGGGTTGATACGATGATGTTCCGTATCCACTAAATAGTTTCAAACGGATCGACATCCCCTCAATGCATCGGAATCAGAGTGTGAATTCCCGAGCTCAATGCTTTATGCGGAAACAGTTTGCATTACTTGCACATTGAAATTCTGTACTGTGACGAAGTAAAGGAAAAAATGGCATGACACGGCACATTCGGCTCATTCGGCTCATTCGACAAAGTCTTAAGATCAGTGTGGTGCCTCGGGCATCTCTAATATTTGCATTTCGTTTCTCACCTGATCTAATCCAGGTTCAAATCCTAAAAGCATTACAATCAGATCCGCGGTGCGTTCGTCTGGTACTTCACCTCGGACGATTGCTAACTCGCCTACTCGAACCACACTCACCTTCGCCCCAGAAACGTTGGAGACTCTTCCCTGAGCTTCCAAAAAAACTGTCTCAACTCGTGCTGATTGTTCGTCTTTTTGCGACGCGACTTTCTCCTTAAAGTCGATTTCGAGTTTAGGATAGTAGAGTCCAGTGGAGGGTTGGGCTGGGAGCGGGCGGTTCACCGATCTTTGGGAAGTAGCACGTAGGCCTTCTACCGCGGACTGAACTCGCCCTACTCCTATCGCCTGTGTCGAGCCAACAAATCCTGTTTGCTCGGTACGATTGGAACCTACAAAATCGTTTCGAGATCGATTACCTCGAACAAATCGACCATTGATCGGTGGTGAAAGATTGTTGGCAGAGCCGGGGTTTCCACCAGGGGTTCTCGGCTGATTGAATCCCGGTGCCGTCCCAACTGTTCGATTGCCAATGAGCTGGCCAAACGCCTCGCTCGGTACTCCTAAAGACATCGAACCTATCGTTGCGCATTGCATCAGGAGCCCGACGCTTATTCTATATCGTTTCGACTTATTTTTTTTCATTCTGGCACAGACTCTTTAGGGGCTGTAACTTTCCCAACGGACTCACCTAACTTGATCCAGTGCAAATCCTGGTTAACGTTGATTTGAGCTCGATCCGTTTCTAATGCAACGACGGTGATCTCGTGAAGAGCGACAGGTACGTTATTCCCCGCTTGGATCTTTGCAACGGTACCTTTGTTGTCAACCGTGAACCAAGCCTCCGATTCCCCTCTGCGATTCACCGTTATCGCTTTGAGGGAGACATCGTAGAGAGCCTTGGCAAAACCTCGGGCGAATAGATTGCGTTTCACAAAGGTATTGTTACTGCTTCGCTCTGCGATAACTTCTGGCAATACTCTCCATTGAGTTAACTCTTTATCGTTGGTTGCCCCATCTAAACTTAGGACTTGTATCGATAGACTCACATCGAGTCGCCCTTCATTACCGATTGGATTTAATGTGACGGATGTAAGCTTGTGCAGCATACCTGAGTTTCGGAACTCATCAAGAAATCCGGCTAATTTAGAAAGACTAGCCTGGCCCCGAAGGGAAAAATCGATTCGATAACCGATTCGATCCCTTTTTCCTTTCTTGGTTCTGGACCTCTGCTCAATCGGTGAGGGTTGAGACGCATCTACCGACGAAGATGTGATCTCAAATCGTTCAATTTGAGTTAACAACCACTTTTGATACAAACTTCGAGCCGATTGCGGGTCTCCCGGCAATGCCCGGGCGAGATAATCATCATATCTTTTGCCTGCCCTTTGCGCCTGAAGTTGCTGATCTTTTGTTTTTTGTATATCGCTAGTCAAATCATCTAAACGAGCTGTAAGCTGTTTTTCAGGCTCCTCGATCCACGATCGATAAAGCGAATCGATTGCGTACAGCCCAAAAACAATTGCCCCTCCGGCGATTAACCACTTAGTACGGGGGTTCACTGTTGCACCTCGCTGCTTTCTATTTGGCTGCTTTCTATTTGCTCCGTGGTGGCAGGTGTTTTTGCTGGCTCCGCAGGCTTATCGCTTGGTGACGAGGCAGGTGGACCATACGATTTCCAAGAGGGCGTATCTATGGCAAATGAAATTCGCGTCTCAAAGTTCCATGGATAATCTGTGGTGTCAGGGCTTTGACTGATCTGGCGACTCGATACCGAATACTTGGCACTCTTAAGCCGATCTTCTAGCACCGAGATATATTCCTGAGCGTTAACCTGAACAGATAAATCGATGGCAGAGCCCGACGAACCAAGCGTACCGGTCAAACGCCGAACTGTTGCGTTCTGCCCCTCAGGTAATCGTTGCGAGATCTCGTTGAGTTCTGACAACCAGTCCACTTGATTGGCAAGCCAATCTTCAACGGACTTAACGCGATCCGCTTTCTCCTGATACTTGTTAGTAAGCTTCGACACATTTGCAAAGTCCGATTCGAGTTGCTCAACTTCGGACTGTAAGTCATTGATGTCGCCTAATAGCACATACGACACCGCCGTTGCACCAACGACGGTAGCCGTTGCCAGGCCACCTCGCTTGATCCACGGATTAGCTGGCTTGGGCGGGCGTTTAGGCGCGAGCAAATTGACTGGCAAGGATTTGTGAAAATAGTCCCATGCCGCTCCAATATTAGCGGCAAACACTCCGTCAACCAGCACATCAGTACTGAGACTCTTTTGATTACCGGGCCAGTCGATCGCGGATTGGATCGACTCGACGGATCTAGGCTCCAGACCACTTAGTGCCTCACTGACTTTCGTTGCAAACGAACTGTCTCCAAAGAAAGCAATTTGCGTCGGCTTCGATGCAATTTCTTGAGGTAAGAGTGTTAGACATCGTTCCACCTCCACTGCGACTTGTTCTGCAACTCTTTCAGCATCCTCTGTGCTATTCCGGATAGAACGTAACAGAACTGGCACGACGCCATGGCAAATGGAAAGCTCCGTCTCCCCTGGGTAAAACTGTATTGCAACGGTGATGGAGTCGGTTGTTAATGTTTTCCTCTGTAAAAAACTCAATGGCCCCAGATGACGTGCTCCGACGCCGATTAACTTGAGGCCAACTTCCTTGCATTGTTCATCGAGTGATTGTAGATACTTCGATTGAGCAGAAAATAAGAGCACATCGTTGATCTCGGTTCCATTCGCGACATCGTGATGAGATGAAGAAACAACAAAATCAGCAGTTGGAAACTCAGAGGCGTCTCCATATTGTTGCTCTAACTCACTAGATACCATTAATGCGATCTCTTTCTCGTCCCCTTTCGGCAACGAAAGAGTGGACAAGTCGAGTTCCGGACGTGAGATCAAAGCTACGATTTGATTGACGCTACCATGCCCCTCCTTCAGGTAGCTGGCTAAAGCGGCCATCGGTTTATCGGGAATGGTGAGAGGTATGACGCCGGTGCTATGAGCGGTAATCGGCTCTGAGAGAGAACCTATAAAATAATACAGATTGTCTTTATCCCAGTGCGCGAACGCGATCGGACCTTTTCCGGCTTTCATTTTTTTAAAGTCTAGCAGACTTTGTAAACTTGGAATTTTCATCAATCTGTTCAATCTATTCTCGTTCAACTACGAATTCATCGAGACTAAATCCTGCATCCCAAGCATGCCAAGTCTTTAGTTCTTTAGTTCGGGCTGGAATCTGGGAGCCATCAATGGTAACAGTACATCGATACACCGAGGTCGTTTGATCGCGATACCCAAGGGCTTGAGTTTTATAGACATCACTGCGAGCCGTGAGGAACGGCTCCCATTTCAACAAGGTTGGCAGGTCTACTATTCTACGTTGAAGTAACCATGCCAGCGTGCCAGCCGATTGTTGCCTAATTGTTTCATCCTGCCTCGCTGTGATGATCCGATTCGCTGTCCCCTCGTCCATTTCCGGTATCGACATCAACACCTCGAGAGGTGCATCCCATACATCGATCTTTCCCTCCTGGAATTTTCGACGGTCTGTCGTACAATCATCTAACAGTCTTATAAGGTAGTTCGATCCTTCTGCACTTCTACTTGAAAATGGGCTTACAATCGATTTGTTTTGCAACGATTGAGAATTAGCTGCTATTGGTATTGTTAACCTCGCATCGATTAGCTCAAACAAAGTACGAATCTGATATTTACCAGCAACGTTCCAATCAATTGTTGAATTATTGGAATCTGTAGATGAGTTCGGTGCGACGACCTCAGTTGCGGCTCCACTGCGACGACCGCGACGCGACGCAGTTGTCGGTCCATATTGGCGTACTAAGATGATGTAATCGGCCAGCGGCTGAGGCCAAACACCCATCAGCTTTCGGTGCAATCCTCGCAAATCCGGATCGTTAACGTAGATTCGTTCTGAACCATCAAATCGCTCATTTCGACAACCGCTATAGCGAGTTAAGTACCTTTGCAGTGCGACTGATTCATCCGATACTGACACCGAGGAACGAACCGCCGAACCAGAGACTGCTCGCGACTGCCTTTCCAACCAAATCAATTCGAGAGGATCGAGACGGTAGTTTTGATTTAAATCACCACCACTCCAAAAGCTAGCTTGTACTGCCGCCGACGAAACAGCCTGCGAATCTCGATTGTTACCCATGCCTATAGGGTTTGTATCTGCGTTGACATCGCCAGTTCGTTCTTGATTATCTGGGCTGCGGCTAGGGCTTTCGGTTGGAAGTGATGGGATCCCTATTCGCCTACTTGGACTGAGCACACCCTCTTGAATTAACCAAGGCTCAATGATTTCAGGTTTAACTCCAGGCAGTTTTGACAAAACACTCTTGGCGTGTCCGGGTTTTGTTTTCTCCCATTCCTTCAGGGCTTGGATCGGTATCTTTGCGGATTCGTTTTCTAAGCCCCATCTCCACACGCCCTCACCCCGCGACATGGGCTCAGCAGTAGCTCCCATCTCTTCCGTGCCACTTGCTACCGTTCCACGACTTGGGGAAATCAATGCAAACTTCCAAGGTTCGATTTGACTTGTGCCCGTCGACTGGGTTTCATTAGCTCGCACCAATTCTCCGCGAAACAGATTACCCTTATTTACCGAAGCTTCACTATTCTCAACCATTAAAGTAGGTCGAGACGATAGTGGTTTGTCTAACATCACGCTCGCCTGCTCAATCCCACTCCACGCGGCCTGCCTCGCATCAACTTGCTCTTCGTACAATTTCGCAAGCCGATACTCAGATTGCATTACAAAAGAAAAGCGATAGGCGGCAAGTGTAACAAGCATGACCAGTACAAAAACGACCACTAGCGCGATCCCGCGACGACTAGCCCCCTGCTTACGTCGCATCATGGCGATCTCCCCGAGGAAATACCTTGATTGGAACGGGTATCATCTCTGAGGGCTGACTCTAATTCTTCACGTTTCCATTTCGCAGTGCGAAAGTGGGTTGCAACGACAATGGTGACTTCGGTAATTGATGTGGTAATTAGAAAGTCGTTGCTGTCCGTTATCTCTGTTTGCGCCTGGGTTTGCTGAGACAGTAATGTATCGATGGAACCAAACGATTGCTCGGAGCTAACCTCTGCTTCGGTGGAGCTGTTTGAATCCGCATTGCGTTGTGCTTTATCTCTTCTCTGCTTGGACCGACTCGGGAAGTCGAATTGCACAGCTACGGCCACAGGAAACGCATTTTGCTTACGACTATCCCACTGAGAACTCCACGCCGTTCCGTCAAAGTATCGAAACTCCGCATTTTGAATTCCTGGGAGTGATTTTTCCCTCAATACTGGCCCTCGATTATCGAGTGCTTCATCGGTTTGTCGGTATAAATCCCGAATCGTTAACTGCCGATCCGCAGGTGCAACAGCACCAGACATAGCGTTGGTGCCACCAATGGTGTCTTTTAAGCCTGGAGATGAAAATGGGACGCCCATTACTGGTAGACGCTCACGTCGTACGAGACCGTACAACACATCTTCCGACTGCGTCCCTGTCGCATTTTGAAAGGCGTTAGACTGAGGTTCCAGAAGATACTCGACGCTAACCCTTTCAAGAGCCCATGGTGATCGCCGCACGGAACGAACCTGACGATCTTGATCTGTATCATAAACCGAAGCTAGTTCGGCTTCGTCCTCTGATTGTCGTATCGCAGCCGAGTCCCCATTGTTAGCAGACGATTCGAACGCATCTTCCAAAAACGGAAGCGGATCCAAAGAGGGGCTTATCGTTGCAATAAAACCAGTTGGATCTCCTGTAAAGTAGATATTTTCACTCGTTTCTACATTTCCGTTGAGATCTACTTTGGGAACTACTAGCTGATCAAGATCATCGGTTAACCAGGACCGAACTTGGCGTAGAACCTGGACACGATGAGCCAGACCATCGCTTCGCTCCTCTGCTTTTTGGAGGTTATCAAAAAGAGACCAAGCTACGAGCAATAGCATGGCCAACAACCCAAGGGCCACCATGAGTTCAAGCAAAGTCACGCCATACCTAGCAGCAGAGAGGCCCGCTCGTGACCCATGAGTTAATCGACGAGAGTCAAGTGACTCTCGCGAAACGCATAAGATAGGAAAACCAATCGATAACGAATCCGTTCGCATGAGTACAATGCTCACGGAACAGGACCTCTTCGTGTAATCTGAGTCAAATGCACAATTGGTTTCGATGATTGTCGTTCATTTTGTCGACCAGAATCGAATAGCCACACGTCGATTTGGACCAAGCTCGATCGATCGTTCGTAGTTTCAGAACGATTTGCCCCTTCCGATCTCATGTTGCGTGTAGCAGCAACATTCGGAAGTTCTTGAGTGGGCAAATCACGAATTGCCACCTCAAAGGTACGTGGAGTCGCTCCCGGTATTTCGCCAGAGAATTCCTCAGGAACATTACCAGCAGCAATTCTTGCCAGTGTTTCATCCAGGACCGAGTGCGCTTGTACCATCGCCGTGACTCGGCTCTCCGCTCGATTTCCAAAGCGTGCTCCTGTTCCAATAATCGAAGACAGAACGATAGCACTTCCTGCCAGAATCCCCGTTGCAATCATTACTTCAAGCAACGAAAGTCCAGATCTTACAGGAGTACTTCGGTCCATCATCGCGAAATCTCCAGTCCACCCGTAGTCGATGAGTAGGAAACGAAGATGGTCTTTTTCGTGGACTTATCGAGCAACGTAATTTTGGCATCGCTACCCACTCCCATCGCATTGAGTGGAACCCACCATTCTTTCTCGCTATCGCCTAAATCAGACTCAAGCGACAAGTCTTCAGGTGCAACGTAGGGCTCGCTGCTTTCTCGTCGTACCAATTCCATCTTTGCCTTATCTTCTGCAGAAGCTTCAGACCCACGCGCAGAACTTGAAGCGTCTATCCCCATATCGAGAGCCTGCCGCTGGTCAGTTCGCTCGACATTCACAACGACTACGTCATCTGGCAACTTCCAAACATGAGGTTCTGCTCCATTGGACGTCTTGCCGATTGCAGAATTGCTTTGACTAACACCAGCCGTTCCAAGTGGACTTCCTGGCTCATTACCAATCTGTTCGGCAAAAGAATCGATACTTCCCGACTGAACCTCTGTGGCTCCTTTTCGGAGTCGTATTAATATCGACTTGTTTTGGCGTATGGCTTGATGACGGCTTTCGTCAATTGCTTCCCGCAGCGTTTGCGATGCTTCATCGAGCTTGACTCTACCCAAAGGTTTTTGAAGGTTGGGCCATGCTATGGCTAATGCGCCAACCATGATTACGAGAACGATGATTAACTCGATAAGTGTAAAACCATGGGAAACCGCTTTGCGACAATTCGTGGTTAGGAGTTTACCTCGAACGACAGGTTTGCGGCGGGACCAATCTGATACTTGATTGTTGCGATAGCGAGTAAAGTTGCTGTTTACTTTCATTTGATTTCAGTCATTTATGGCGTGACCAATGGGGAGGGATCTGCAGTTCGGAGCGATTCCGCTGCAAACGTTGGTCACATGGTTGGTAAAGAATCCAAGGGTGGGAATGGCGTGGGATTAACTGCCACTGGTTGTGGTTTCGGTATCTGAATCCTCTTTCTTTGCGGTATTTCCAACGTCGTCGCTGGTATCACGCTTTCTATCTGGACCTAGAGAAAAAATACGAGGAAAGGTTTCAGTACTCGACTTTGCTTCTGAACTTTCGTCAGTGCTTTCGGTCTCATACTCGTATTCAAAATCGCTGCCCCACGGGTCTTTTGGCAGCTTACCTCCCTCGATGTATGGGCCATCCCAGTTTTTGGCAAGGGCTTCGTCCTCGGGAGCTTCGACGAGCAACTTCAGTCCTTCCTCGGTCGTGGGGAATGTCTTCATATCAACGGCAAACATCTTCAATGCCGATTCCAGATTTCCAATTTGAGCTTGAGCAGTTCGGATGTCCGCTTTCTTTTGGGTTCCCAGCACTCGCGGACCAACCAAAGCTATGATTCCGACTAAGATGACCAGCACAATCATGAGCTCAAGCAGAGTTAAGCCTCGCCTTAGGCTACTGTTTCTTTTCATTTCCGTTCTCCTTATCTTTTTACATTCTCTAGAGTACAAAATTTTTCTATTTCTTCTGCCGAACACTACCCCACGGATGAGTTTAAGTCTAGAACGGGCATCAAGACTCCGACGATCACGAACATCACCATGCAACCAATAAAAACCAGCATGAGTGGTTCGATCATTCGAACAAGTACATCAAGTTTTCTTTCTATTCGTCCATCGATACGATCCGATATTTTTACCAACACATCGTCGAGAGTATTCGATTCCTCGGCAACGCGAATCATGGCCATAACCTGTGGTGGGATTAGTCCACTGGCCAATAGCGGTTTCGAGAGCGAATCACCTGCTGTAACATTATCGGCAGACTTTAAGATTGCATCTGCCAGCAACACGTTCCCTGTCGACTCGCTACTTATTCTTAGTGCTCTCAATAGTGGAACACCATTGTGCAGCATGGTTCCTAAGACTCGACAAGTTCGAGAAACGGCAGCATCGTGAAAGATCGCCCCTAACAAGGGCAGGTGCAACTTTATCTGGTCCGTTATCCTGCGTCCTGTACTCGTTTTCATCCACCGCAGCAGACCGAAAACAGCCATTGCCCCTATCGCCAACACCAGAACACCGTAAGACATCATGGTGTTGCTCGCGCCGAGCAATATCACGGTAATAGTTGGTAATTCGCTACCAGTCTGTTCGAGTCGATCAAACAGAGGCTGGAACTTGGGAACTAAAAACACCACCATCAATGCAACGATCGTGGTCCCCACAATACCCAGTATGGATGGATACGTTAACGCACCGATGATCTTGCTTCGCATTTCGTCTTGTTTGCGAAGAAAATGGGCCGTCCTCTGCAAAGCATCTTCGAGAAATGCCCCTTCTTGCCCAGCTCGAATCATGCTGAGGGTAAGCTCAGAAAAGATACCGCTTTCCTTCGACATCGCGCTGTCCAACGTGTCACCTTGAGATACGGAATCATGAATCCGCAGCACTGCCTCGCGAAGTCGTGGATTCTCGGTCGCCTCGGCCAGAATCTGGATTGATTCCAACATGGGAACGCCGTTGGTCAAAAGATCCGCCAATTGCGAACAGAGATCCGCCACCTGCTCTTTTTTGATTCGCTTTGGCAGGGAGAGTCCCACCCCCGCTTTGGCGACCTGTTTGCCCGTTACTGACAGTGGAAACAGCGATTGGGCGCGCAGCTTCTGCATCGCATCGGATTTGGTTTCCGCTGCAATTGTGCCAGAACGCCTTTCGCCGTTCAAAGACTTTGCGGTGTATGCAAACTCAGTCATCGTCTTACCTGTGCGAGCAATTGCCCATGTCGCTGTTAGTCAGCTTTGGTAACTCGCAATACCTCATCAATAGTAGTGATTCCAGCCAGAACTTTGCTCCAACCATCATCTCGTAATGTTTCCATACCATTGCGAATCGCCGCCTGTTTGATCACATCAGACGTACATGCCTGGGTGACTAAATGACGAATTTCCTCATTGGTCACTAGCAGTTCATAAATGCCCATTCGACCTCGGTAACCTGTGTTGCGACACGACTCACAACCAGTCGGACGATGCAACAGCGGAACTTCCGCCAACCGCGCCTTGGGAAAATCCTCAGGCAGCTCGTCTTCGCTTGGCTTGTAAGGCTCCTTGCAGTCTTGGCAAAGAACTCGAACCAAACGCTGCGCCATGACCCCTTCGACTGTACTAGCCACCAAAAAAGGTTCGACCCCCATATCACCTAATCGCATAAATGCGCCTGCGGAATCATTGGTGTGCAAAGTGCTAAACACCATGTGACCAGTTAATGACGCTTGTGTCGCATTCTCCGCGGTTTCCAAATCTCGAATTTCACCGACCAGGATGACATCGGGATCGTGCCGCAAAATGGCTCGCAAACACGCTGCGAAGTTAAGCCCCACTTTCGCGTGAACTTGAATCTGGTTAATACCCTCGAGCTGATACTCGATGGGATCCTCTGTTGTAACGATCTTGATATCTTCCGATTTGATTTCGCTAAGTGCAGAGTAAAGCGTCGTCGTCTTTCCCGATCCCGTGGGACCTGTCACTAATACGATACCGTGGGGCAATCGAATGAGCTTTTGAAATTTTTGGTAAACCGATTCGGGCATACCGATGCCACGTAAGGAAAAACTCAAATTGGATTTATCGAGAACCCGCATGACGACACTTTCACCATGCAACATCGGGATTACCGACACGCGAATATCGATCTCGCGCCCCTTTACCCTGAGCTTGATCCGCCCATCCTGAGGCACTCGCTTTTCTGCGATATTCATTTTTGCCATGATCTTGAGACGGCTAATGATGGCCGCTCGGAATTGATTCATCTCGGGCGGTGTCGATTGTTTCTGCAACACGCCGTCGATTCGATGACGTATCTTTAGCCCAGCCTCCTGGGACTCGATATGAATATCACTCGCGCGAGCCTCAATCGCTTCACTAAGAATTTCATTGACTAAACGAACGACCGATGCCTGTTGCGCTTCTTCGGCATCTTCCAAATTATCGAGATCGAGTCCCTCGACCATCTCGATCTCGTCTCCTTTGAGCCTCTGCAGTGCGATAAGGCCATCAATGGTTTCGGAACCCACACCGAGATACCGCTTTATAAGACGCTGAATCATCTCCGAAGATGCCATAACCGGCCGCACTTCGACTTGAACCGCCGACGCTACGGAATCAATCGCCGCAAAGTCAAACGGATTGCTGACCGCCAATCGCAACCAACCCTCTCCCCTTTCGATGGGAAAGACAGAGAACCTGTAAATCAGTCGAGCTGGAAAGCCCTGTAGCGTCTCTTCTGGATTCTCAATCGCGTCGCTTTCCAGCCACTCCATCTTCATGGACCGAGCACTAGTTGCAAGCAACTCCTGTGAGCTCTCAAAACTCCACCTGTGTGTTAACTCCTCGAGCGCACCGGCATCTGCGAACGCGCGAGCCAGTTCCCGGAGCTGTTCAGGTTCAAGCAAAGAACGCGTTCCATTTGGGCTGGAAATCATGGTTTGGTCCTATGTCTGAAAGAAACACTCAATCCACAAGTGTTGTTAGGTAGGTAGGCGGGTGGGTTTTAGGCGGGTGGGTTTTAGGCGGATAGGTGGGGTTGCTAGAAAGGGCTGCGGAATGAGCTCGGATCCAGCTAGGAGAGCTATCGAATAACCAGGGGGGGCTGCTACAAGTTCTCCGATCGTCCTCTCAACTTTATTCAGCTGTTACAGCCCGCCATAGTGATACGTTTTCGCTATTTTGTCAATATTGCAAACCACGACAAATAAGCACGCCTTATATTTAGTCACTTCGCATAAAGCATTTTTAGGGCTTTTTCCAGGTTGGCTGCGTTGGTGGATTCCAACCTCAATACCTGGATTTTTTGGGCCGGAGCGTCCTCCGATTGCTTTTCGAGCTTGTTGATAAATTCGGTGACCTCGTCGGTCAATTCGCCCGGTCCCCTAAGAACGAGAGAATTGGAGGTTGGGTCAATGGCGATTGTTAGCAGCGGGCCAGACGCAGCCGCATTCAGTTGTTGAAAAATCGTAGCCACCTCCGTGGAAACTCCTTCCGGTATAGGAAGCGGTTTTCTACCAGCGCCTGCGGACAACTGAGACTTGTAAATGTCCTGGAGAACATCCAACACGTTCTTTGCATTCGCTGTTTTGAGGGATACGATCTTTGGAGTGATCTGCTGCAACCTGTCGATGAGTTCCTCCGAATCAATAACTCCTAAAAGCTCTTCCGCAGTCTTGCGTTCCGCAAGATTTCCTCCAATTACCAAGGCGTTAATACGAGGATCTGCCACGATTTTGAGCCGTTGCATCGAACTGCCAAACACGGACCTTTGACTCGACACACCAAAAAGGTCCATTAACAGATCTCGAACCTCGGTCGCGTCTGCGTGACGCAAAATGTACACCGCAAAATTACCGGCATTGGCATAAGGTTGCACGCCAGGATTCAAAAGAGTCTCTAACAGCGACTCGAACTGGTTTAACGCTTCCTCATCCTCGGATGCAATGGTCCATTGCTCATCGCCTGTAATCAAAACGACTGGCGGGGAGTCGGCGTTCGCCGATTCTTGCAAAGATACGAATCGCTCACGGTTGGAATGAGTTTCCTTGCCAATTCTCTTGTTAGATTCGTTACTTGACTGGGAATCGCCAGGTGTGATTCGTTGAATCTTCTTCGGGTCGATGACCTGGATCGGATTAGAACGAATCTTGGGCCAAAGCTTCTCGACATTCTGCAGCAAAGATTGCGGATCCCGATTCACTGGCACAAAACGCACCCCTTCGCGTTTGCTTGCCTTGGTAGTTGGTGCTCCTTTGTTCATGCGCTCGATAAGCTGTTCAATTCGCTCTAACTGATCTTTTGTGCCGTGAACCAAAGCCTGTTGCAAACTGCTGTCTACGTTTATAGTTGGGGGATTATTGCCTGGTTCTTGTTCAAAGAGTGCTTCGGCAGCCGTTCGAAACGTAAAGGGATCAATTGCCATCAAGGGGTATATCTCAAAATCGCGCTTCGGTGCATCAAATTTGCTTAATGCATCTTTAATCTTGGCAATTTGCTCCTTGGTACCAGCAGCCAACAATTGGCCATTCAATGCATCGTATTTGATGTCAGCAGGCTCTCCACTACCTGTTACCAGTTTGGTAAGCGATGATACGAGAGATGTACCATCAACTCCTTTTAAAGGAAATGACTCAAACTGTCGATTGTCATCGAGCTGCTCAGGGGCATCGAGCTGCTGAACCAGTTGTTCAAAGGTCCGTAATTCTGCTTGACTGCCAACGGCAAAAAGGGATTTCGTTTCCTTGTGAGCACTTACAACCAATCTCGACCGTGGCCCCAAGGCGGTAGTAATCGACTTAGCCAATGCCTCAGGACTGGAATGCTGAAGCGGGATGACTTTCATGTTTGCACTTCCTGTCGGAAGCTCATTTAAATCTTCTACGAGCTTGCTAATCGCTTGGTGCTCCTGGCTGGTCGCAGCAACGAATAGAGTACCATTCGTTGCGTCCGCCGTTATCGTGGCCTTCGGGTAACTAATGCTTAGTGCCCGGGCCAACGCAGTCGGTTCGGCAGACAGGAGGCTATAGGTTTGCGTCTCTTTGAGTTGATCCTCGGACTTTTCGACTTCTCGAACCGCTTTTTCGATTCGCTCCATCTGCCCCGCAGGAGCGGTAACGATCAAACTGTTAGTCGCTGTATCGGCAGTTATCGTGATTCGAGGATTGCTTCCTGCTAATGCAGTTCTCAACGAGAGTGGGTCCGCCTTGGTCAATGTGAAAACCTGGGTCTCCAAGTCATTCGCTCCTTGGTCGTAGCCTTGTACGATTAACGCAATCTGCTCATGTTGTGCAGGCGATGCAGTAACGACTAACGTTCCATTTACAGGATCACCGTAGGATGTTACGTCCTTGTACAAGGTCGTAACGATGGTGTTGATACCGGTCGCGCTAGTCGCTGGTGCGTATTGAAGCTTATACACATGAGTTTTACCCTTATCGACGATAGGCATCTGCTGCTGGAGCTTATCCAGCTTAGACTGCACTTCGTTCAGATCCGATTCCGTTCCGATAGCCAGTATCGTCGCACTCCGGGCGTTCGCTTCAACTGTTATATGGGTTGGCAACATTGGTTTTAGTAGTGTTGCCAAGGCAAGAACGTCGTACTTTTCGGCGTCAATCGTAAATACCTTGGCCGTTTTCTCACCAGTATCAAGCCCTGTTTCCAACAATTGGATTGATGCTGCAATTCGTCCTTTTTGCTGTTCATCAGTGATCGCCATGATACGATTCACTGACGCATCGAATGTCATCGTGACACCGGGATAGAGCGATTTCAGCGATGCCAAAACAGATACGCTGCTTTGAGGCTTCAAATCAAAAAACGCAGGAGACCGTGGCAGGTCGTACCCTTTCAAAAATTCACTAACCTTAGCATGCTGCTCC
The DNA here is from genome assembly GCA_046318795.1 of Pirellula sp. Taxonomy (GTDB): domain Bacteria; phylum Planctomycetota; class Planctomycetia; order Pirellulales; family Pirellulaceae; genus JBKCUI01. The sequence continues at coordinate 7,457 of JBKCTT010000063.1, read as the reverse complement.
TCGCTCGCCGTCACGACAAAAGTTTTCTGAACGAGATCGGGAACAACGGTTACCGCTGGGAAAGCCGACTTGAACACAGTTAACAGAGTCGTGCTATCCGATGTATTTATTGGGTACTGTTTAACAGACAGTGCAGGAGGAGCCGGGACTTGTGACTTGAGTTCTTCGATCTTCTTCTCTACAGATTCAACTTCCTCAGAGGTGCCAATAATCATAATCGTTCTATTGATAACATTGGATTCCACCTTAACCGTCGTGGGAATCGTGCCTTGTAAAGCACTGGCCAAGGAAACTTGATCTACCTTTTCAGGATCAATCTTGACAACACGGACCGTTCGATTGGATTGATCTAACTCCTTCGACAGCATCTCGATAATCTCGGATACCTTTTGTTGTTGAGCTTCGGATCCAACAACAACAAGCTGACCCGTCGTTCCAATCACAGCAGCACTGACGTTGGGAACTAAAGCCTGGATGGCTAACTGAATCGGCGCAGCATGGGTCGGGCTTACCCTATATGTCATCGGAGTTTTTGCACTCTGGGCGACTTTAGATATTTGTTCAATCGCTTGAGCCACTCGCTCGTGCTGCTCTTCGCTAGCCCAAACGGTAACGGTCCGCGAGGTAACGTCTGGACTCAATAAAGCTTGTGGCGCAATCTGCCCCAGAATGGCTGGTAACGTGACCATATCTCCCGAGGCGATGGAATAGGTCTTTACCGTTTGCTTGTTTCCGTCAGGAGATGCAATCAATCGATCCATTGCAGCCGTGACAGCATCCAGTTGTCGCACGCTTCCTGAAGCGATCACTCGATTATTGGCTGGATCTGCCGAAAACTCTACCTCGGGCCAGAGCTTTTGCAAAACTGGTAATAAATACGCAGACGAAACCTTCTTGGTATCAAATGTTCGTATCTGTTTATCCGTGGCTCCCAGGGATGGACGATCCATCTGCGAAACCATGGTCTTTACCGCAGCATGATCTTCGATAGTGCCTGTAATCACAACCTGCTTCAAGATATCATCAGCGACCGTTTGTACTCCTAGACCGAGTTGATCAATCACCAATTTCACTTGAGTTGCCTTGGCATGATCGATCGGATAAACGATGGCCACTTTCTGCATGCTAGGTGTAGCGGAGTCGGTTAACGCAGTAATGAGTTTAACGATTTCGGCATGAGTTTCTTCGTCTGCGGTCACCAAAAGCCGAGCATTCTTTGAATCGACATTTACCCGAGCTTTGGCAAGCAAGGGCGCTAACGTCGTTTGTAGTATTTCCGCTGTCATCCCTTTCACAGCATAGTTTTCTAAACGCGTAGGGGATTTTTTGGGAAAGTTTTCTTGAAAGAGCGAGAGTCGAGCAGCCAGTTGTGCGTGTATTGGCTCCTCGGCAACAACCGTAAACATCTTGCCTTCTGTATCAAGCGTAATCGTGGCGTCTGCAAATTCTGCTGTCAAAATTTGCTGCACCAGCGTCACATTCTGGAAATCAACCTTGTAGGTTTTCGGAATCTTTGGATCTGAAATTGGTAACGGTGCGCCGATCCCCTCGAGAAGCTTGCTAAACTCTTCCTGTTGTTCTGCGGTTCCCCAGACGTACAACTCTCGCTTGTCAGGGCTGTCGAGAAGTTTCATCGTGCTCAGCTTTTGAGGAAGTTCACTTAGCATCGAACGACGACTCAATTGCGACTTGGACAATGTGTAAACTCGAAGCAAACGCTCTACCGGTTTGGGAATCTGCTCGACCAGCGATGCAAGGTTGGATTCAAGCTTTTGCAGTTCGTCGGGAGAACTCAGCACCGTGAGCTTTAGCCCCTCTTCATCCAGCCAAGTCGTAGCATTAGGAACAACTTTTGCCACGACCGTCAACCATGCAGCTGTTACTGGTCGATCGAGCGGAAAAGAACGCAGCTTAAGATTCGCATTCGACGACGACTGCTTCCAGCTGTCAACGATTTCTGTAACCAGTTGTAGTTCATCGACTGAACCGCGAACGATAAGGCTTCCAGCAGTGGAATTAGCGGCGACCTGAATACTGGGCATAATCGCCTTGAGCGACGACTCTACCGTCGTCAGCATTTTCGGATCTAGCGCGAAGAATTTGATGCTTCTACCTGTTTCTTCAACGGGGTAGATATCGAGTTTGGCTAAATCATCGCGAACGATCTGCTGTTGTTCGGGGGAAGCGGACACCAGAATTCGATCTGAAACCGGCAGAACCGAGGCCTCCGGCACGAGCGCTTGAACGTGCTTAACAATCTCAAGAATCGCAGTAGGGGGAACACGATAGGCCATCGCTCGATTACTGGGTAATTGCGAGTGACTAGCGATCATCTGATCGAGGGCCGATTTGATCGCCGTTTGCTGAGCAGGAACCACGAATGCGCTTAAGACATTGGTCCTCGGATCAACCGTGATTTGCGTACTTGGCACGAGAGTTTGAATGGTCTTGAGTGTTGCCGTCGCATCTAGCCCCGCAATTGGATAGGCAGCGAACACCGGTTGCGGAGGTGGCGGGGGGACTTCAGGTTTGGGTGGACGTTGTGGTACGGGGACCGATGCGATGAGCTCATTGATCGTTTTCATCTTGCCAGCATTCTCAACGACCAGTAGCTGTCCTCCTTGGGCTAGCGGAATGGCCCGTCCAAAGTCACTTAGGTAGGGCTTTACTTCATTAAGCACCAAGTCGATCGGTCGTCCACCTAAGGGGAAAATGACGCTAACCAATTCGAATTGTCCGCGTCCTAGCAGTTTGTCCTGGGTGACGCGTGGAATGAGTTCCAGAGGAATCGAGTCTCCCAGCTCCATAACCACGAGCATCTTCTCACGACGCACCAAGGCGAATCGTCGCGTCATAAGGACACTATTAAGAAGATCGATTCCCTCGCTCGGCGTGTACTCTCGAACATCCATGTAGGTGAACGAACCGGGGGGGATACGATCCATGACCAGTGTTAGGTCTTGTTGTTCGGCGAACCATGCGAGCACTTCGTCCCATTTCATGTCTCGAAATTGAAACTTGAGCTTTTTGAGCGGCTCGAGATTTGCGAACATGGCTCGCTGCTCGTCGGTAAGTTGAGCCAAGATTTTTTGGTCGAACTCGGACGCAATTTTTGCTTTTTCAGAAGGTTCGACCGCAGAGGCAACCGCAGAGGTCTTGTCTTGTATACCTTTCTGTATTTCAGCCCTCTGGGCATCGGTCAAACTGATTTTGTCTGCGACATCGGGATGAATAAGTCTAGTGACGTCGTTGGTTTGGCCTTTTGCAGGATGTGTACCGCAAGAAACGCAAACAAGTATCGCAACGACCCGAAGCAATTCGGAAATCCGAAGCCGTATGCGAAAACGGAGGCTGAGGTTGGGCCGGGAAGGATGCTGACTCATTGAAGACAATTCTTAACGGATAGTGGCAGAATGGGGGTGGGCCACGAGGTGGGATGGAACGCGACTGGTCGCCACGCCGACCTCATTATAGTCTGTCCATGTCGTCCATTGTGCCAAAAAAAGAAAATTCACCCCGCCCAGTAGGCCGTAACAAATTTGTAGGCCGTAACAAGTCGCGAAGCGACGCAGTTACGGCATGGCACGCCGGAGGGGAAATGATTTGCCGGGTAAGATTCTTGTAGGCCGTAACAAATTGCGAAGCAATGCAGTTACGGCATGGCACGCCGGGGAGGAAATGATTTGCCGGGTAAGATTCTTGTAGGCCGTAACAAATTGCGAAGCAATGCAGTTACGGCATGGCACGCCGGGGGGGAATGATTTGCCGGGTAAGATTCTTGTAGGCCGTAACAAATTGCGAAGCAATGCAGTTACGGCATGGCACGCCGGGGAGGAATGGCTAGTCGGACGGGGCCATGAATTTCGGGGCGGGGCTGCCGTAACTACAAGAGGCTTGCAAGAGGAACTATTCGCCCCAGTCGCGAGTACTGGGGTAGGTTGTTGGTGCTGTTCCTCCCCAATCGATAGGGTAGTGACTAGCTGCCACATATCGATGAAATGATGACCAAGGCCAATCTCTCAAGCGGGATACTAGCCCATGCTTCCTCGGGTTCCAGTGAGTGTAGTCGACGCATCCCTCTAAATCCCGCTCATCAGTAATGGTATGTTCCCAATACCTGGGCTGCCAAATACCTCGCTCTCCACGCTTGCCCTGAGAATCTGTTACCTTTGCTTCAGGTAGACCTCGCTCTAGCCAACTCTTGGTAAATTCTTCTTTGATACGTTTCATTCTCGTTGAGTAATCGCTATCCCCACTTGGCAAAGCAAGAACGACATGCCAATGATCAGGCAGCAACACTGTTGCGATCATCGAGAAAGGTTTCGTAGTTCGAATCTCGTCTATAGCTCTTCTGAGCAACATCCGTCCCATGTCAGTTGTCAGAATGGGGCGTCGATTGTAAGTCACGATAGTAAGAAAAAATGTTCCGCCAGGAACGTACCAACGTCGGTAGTCGGACATGATCTACCCAATGTGAGATGAAGTTTATGATGAACAACAAAACAACCAACAGAGTTTAATTGGATTGTTGAGCAAAATAAATCCCCCCAGCTAGCTACTAACGTAGGCCGTAACAAATTGCGAAGCAATGAAGTTACGGCATGCACACCGGGGGGGAATGGCTAGTCGAACGGGGCCATGAATTTCGGGGCGGGGCTGCCGTAACTACGCTGGCGCTTGTTACGGCCTACAAGAGACGGCCTACAAGAGCTACAGGAGCATTAGTTGCCGGCTTTTTCATTGGCCATTTGTTGGAGGCCACGCAGATCGAGTTTACCGGTTCCCAAGATGGGGATCGCATCGACTTTAATGAAACAATCTTCGGCTGGTATGAAAAGATTGGGGAGCCCCATTTCTCGAAGTTTCTTCGTGATCTCAGATGGTGTTGCATTGATTTCGGTATGCAGAACGATTAATCGCTCTCCCTTTTTCTCGTCGGGCACACTCGATACGGCCACCGATAGGGCCCCTTCATTATCACCCACTATCTGCGTGATAGCTTCTTCTACCTGGATATGAGGAACCATTTCCCCACCGATCTTGGAAAAACGACTTAGCCGTCCCGTAATGAATACAAAGCCGTCATCATCGATGTGCCCAACGTCACCGGTCGTATACCAGCCATCTTTCAAGACCTTTGCTGTGAGCTCTGGTTGCTTGAGGTAACCACTCATAATGTTTGGGCCACTAATTTGAACCATGCCAGTTTCATTGGTGTTGATTACGGATCCATCATCGAGCGATACGACTCGCACACTTACACCCGGGATGGGACGACCAACTGACCCTTCTCGCAATCCCGACTTCGGATCGGGTGTTGTCGCTCGACTCGGCGGGAGATTTACGCAAGCTACAGGGCTGGTTTCTGTGGCTCCATAACCCTCAACCGGCCGCACCCCAAATCGTTCTTCGAAAATATCGAACAAATCCAGTGGCATCTTCTCCGCACCAACCACCACAACTTGAATCGACTTGAATTGTTCCGGCTCAATTCTGCGTGCGTAAGATCGAACAAACGTCGGAGTTCCTAAAAGAACCGTCGATTGATTCGTCTCGACCAGCTTGGCGATTTGACGCGGCTCGAGTGGATTAAAGTGATACGCGGCGGAGGATGGTAACGTTAGCGCACCCCATAACGTCACAGTAAAACCAAACGAATGAAAGAACGGTAGAACCCCGAGAAAATTATCGCTGTCTAATACGCGAATGTATTCATTGAAGCCTTGTATGTTCGAAGCGACATTGTGAAATGTGAGCGGCACACCCTTGGGGTTACCTGTAGAACCCGACGTGAAAATGATCGTGATCAAGTCTTCGGGCTTGCAATCATTTAGTCCCAAAATACGATGGAGCAAAAATTCAGGCATGAATTTAGCATTGATCAAGCTCGAAACTTTATCAAGCTGCGTCGCCTTTTCTTTCATGTCTTCTAAATAAACCAGCTTAGCGTTGGGCTTGAGCCCAAACTTCTCCATTGCCTTCGCGCTCGTGATGATCTTTTTTATGCCCGCCTGTTCGATGCACGCGTTAACGATTTGATCGGAAACAGTGTAGTTAAGATTGATGGCAACACGCTTGCCAAGCGATAATGCCACATTGGTCACAGCCGCGGGTACGGTTGGAGGGAGCAGCACCCCGACATGCTTGTCACTGGCGTCAAGGACATCACGCTCGAAGATTCTCTTTAAGACAAGCGATTTCAGTAGAAGATCACTTCCGCTAAGCGACGTGCCAGTCGAATCTGCAACCTTCTTCTTGGCACCCTTCTCTCGACATCGTCGAATCACAAGCTTGAGAAGATTCCAGTCCCACTGGTTTGCATACGGGGTGGTCGAGATGGCTGGCTTAGGCATAGTTTGCAATCTAACGGAAAGGAGGGATGGAAGAGGATTGGGACTACATGGAGCAATATAGCAACTGTAGAGCCAAAGGCGTAGATGGGAACGATACGTCCAATCTCCTGGGGAGATCGGCTACCACTATTCAGAAGTCCAATAACTGGCGAGGTCGGTTACGCGACGAATTGGGGTGCGGCCGCAACAGCAAAGAAACTGTTGCTGATCGCCTCGCCAATGTCGTTCAGCTGCCCTTGCAAATCGTCGATAAATTCATGCAATCCGGTGTCCATGACTTCGTCGATATGCAAATAATCCAGTTCGCTACGCAGCCGACCTAACAGTTGCTCCGGTGGATTATTGAAATTTCCCGTCGTTCCACCCGTAATATTGAGAAGTGACTGTTCTGCACGATTGATGCAGAACCGAATAGCTCGCGGAAAATTCCGATCTAACAACAAAAACTGCGCGACGTGCTTGGGCAGCAACCGCCCAAACTGCTTGCGATACATCTCGAGCGCACTCGCACTCTTTAGCAACGTCCCCCACTGACCAATATCGAGCGGTGTCCCGATGTCTTCCATTTTGGGCAGCAACAAATAATACTTCACATCGAGAATCCGTGAGGTTTTATCGGCTCGCTCAATGAGAGTCCCAAGCCGGCCGAAGTTCCAAGCCTCTCCGTGAGACATCGTTCCGTACGTAACCCCCTCAAGAAGATACCCCGCTTGCTTAATCTTTCCAAAAAACTCGAACGGGGAGGCAATGGCTCGGGAATCGTTACGAGCATCGCGCACGAGCAAGTAGAACTTGTTTAACTCTTCCCACATTTGGCTGCTGATCATCTCCCGCGTCGTGCGAGCATTCTCTCTCGCCATCTGCAAACAAGAAATGATCGAGTTCGGGTTCTCTTCATCGAACGTCAAAAACCGAATCACGTTTTCTTGGTTGGCGACTCGATATCGTTCGAAAAAAGCTTCATGATCACCCGTCGTGAAAATGAGAGGCTCCCACTGAAACAATTTATCTGTTCCCATATCGATGGTCAGATTCAACGTTACATCAATAAACCGAGCCACGTTTTCGGCTCGTTCGGTATAGCGACTCATCCAAAATATGGAA
>JBKCTT010000062.1:0-4595 GCA_046318795.1 Pirellula sp. | reverse complement strand
ACCCACAAAAACATCTGGAAAACATCGAAACATCCGAATGATGCCCTCTCCATTAGCCTTTTGAAGCCCGTGCTGCGTCGTCTAGTGCGCTGCCTTGGTACCTGGTGGTCGTCCTGTGAGTCGCCTGAAGACCCTCGCTTTCCCCAGGAAACCACACTGTTTGCCGCAGAGGTGGCAGGATTCGAACTAGGTGGGTTCGAATCGTAGTGGAAATCATTGCCGGAACAGAGATGTCGGGAATGCTCGCGTCGTCCCTCGATACAAGATGCTTGGGCCGAAACAGCCTATCCTCCATCCAATGATGGATCGGCTCTCAGGTACCTGATATCATTACACCTCGTGTCAGGGCTGCCCTGCGTGATAGGCTGCATTGGTGCGGTCTACAGGGTTAAGCTGATCCGCATAAAAACAAGTTAGGCTGAAGAATATGGACATTGTCGCCATTGAGAAGAATAGCAAGATCACGCTGCAACTTGCGGAGCGGACAGAAGACTTCCAGCTTGGAGCACATCCAATCGTCCCAGGGTTTTCAGAAGACACTCTGTGGGAGACCCCAGACCACCGCTTTCGATACCGGCCCTCCCCAAAAACAACAGAGCACCTGCTACTTGTTTGCGGGAAAACGTACAGCGTCATTAGTGATGGCATTTTGCCGTCAGTACTCAATAGACTTCTGTCAGATGATGAGGTCGTAAATCGGCTATTCGAGAGAGGCTTTGTTACCGAACGTTATGAAAATGACAAATAAGCCTAACATCTAAGAATTTGACATCGCGAGCGACGCAAGGAGCGGTGCCGATGCTCAAATTCTCTGTTCAAGAGGCGAGGTTGCTTGTCAAGTGCGATTCAGTGCTTCGTGACTAGGGTTTTGCTTCCCCAACGGACCCTTGAGGTGATCGTTGTATGGGCGATGGTGGGAATGAAAGCAGGTTGACGATCTGCTGTAACCGCCGCTTCTGGTGTGTATTGCGATGTCTTCCCCGATGCATTTCTTCTCGTTTTGGTCTCTTTTTGGGGGTGGGTATTGGCGATGAGAATGACCGTTAAGCAAAAATTCTGTATCTGTGATTAAGTACATTCCCATAACCAGGTCGATTTAATCTTGGAGACTTTGCCCAAGATTTTTGGTTTTCTTGCGAACCAGCACCTTGTGGCGACGTCTTTATTCGCGACACCCGACATGCGGAGTGTGTGGGACAAGGAATCTGATGAGCATTCAATAACTGGAAAACGGAATCATGACTTCCATACGGCTGAGTACCGAACGTTATCAAGGTTGCAGGAAAGAGACCGCGCAGCAAAGCGCGAATGTGCTCTCGTGCAATTTTGAGTTGGGGCATCCCATACGCAGGTAACACTAGGCCGAACTGACGAAGCAACGTTGGTGAACCCGATGTTACCTCCAAGGTAACACCGGGTTTTTTCGTATCTATTACCAACATTTTACATGCAGATGGACTGGTAGCAGAGACGGCATAGCGTCGGTCTGAAGAACCAAAGATGAGGGTTCGCGCACCTCCCAGTCCACTGGATGCGCTCGTGGCAAAATGCCATTCGTGCCTGGCACCTACTTCTTACTATAGGTACTTTGGCGATGCTATGGGTCGGTGGCGGCATCATCCTTCACAGTCTGGCCGAATATGGGTTCAGCGGGCCGGAGTATTGGATCAAGGGTGTCGGTGCATCGGCAGGATCGATGATGCCGATAGGTGGCGGGTTGGTTGCCTGGGTCGTTGGCGCTGCCTTGGCGGGAATGGCTGGCCTAGCGATCGGCGCGGCAATGGCTACCTTGAGCAAGTATGTGTTTCGCCCTCTGATGGGATCACACAGGGACAAACGCATTTGATATTTGATGTTTCTCTGCCCTGCTCCGCGCCACAACATTGTGCACTTTTGCGTACGAGAACTCGGCAAGTCGCTGGGCGGCTAGAGTGTGGCGTCGATAAAGTGAGAAGTAGAGCGCATCAGGCTGGGAACGGACCTTCATGTGGTGACCGGAGTACTCGAGCGCTTTGCGACCTGTACGCGGACAAGAGATACATGTCGTTCGAAAATCGGTGTGCCGAACGTGGCCCGTTGGTTCGTGCGTGCGTTGTCGCGCGCTGCCTGTTTTCCGGCGTGCGTCGGATTTTGCGCTGCCTCGTTTTGAAACCTCGATTTTCCCAGGGATTTCGCGGGTTATTCGAGTCCTGCCCTCTCCGTTCCAAAACCCTGCTTTCCCCAGGGTTTTTTGCATTTCAGGCCAGTTCCTTTGGCTTTCTTGCCCTATCGGAGGGAACTCAACTGCTCAAGAGTTCCGATCACTTGAGAGCAATCGCGATGGCGTTGCCAAGCAAAATCGGCTGGCGCTCTTCGTCGAGGTATTATGCACACCTGAGTTGAGTTGAATATTCTGTTATGGTAACCTCAGCAATGATCTTTACCCCTTCACTAGATGGGGGAGAACCTTTAGTTGTGCCGCCGCCCTGCCCCGAGTTGCTATCTGAGTACGGAGGAAAAGTATGGAAGTATCCACTGATGCTTACGAAAACGAGCCTGTGAAATACCCATCGTTTCATGTCACGAACTTGAAAGAAGAAGGCGCAAGCGTTGCCGACTCTTATAGAAACCAGGTGATCAACCGAGTCAACGGGAGCTGCCTTAGGCTAGCGGTGTTCGAAGGTGAGTATCGCTGGCACTATCATCCGACATCAGATGAGCTCTTCATCGTCGTGGAAGGATGCCTTGTGATCGACCTCGAGGACGGGCGAGAGCTGCGACTGCAGCCATGGGAGAGTGTGACCATTTCTGCCAAGACAATCCACCGCACTAGAGCGATCGGGCGGACCGTAAATCTCTGTTTTGAAGAGATGGGTGCGGAGACAGTCTTTGTGGAAAAGACGGCGTAGCAAAATGTTGGACCGAAACCCCGATGGTCCGTTGTTAATTGGAATCTTTGTCGGATGGGGCTCAGTTAACATTGCCGGTCGCATGAAAGACTACACAATGAAAGCCGTGATTGACCGAGCACAGACCATTGAGAACTCGTAGAAGTTCTTCCTGTGGCCTAGGGGTTACCGTCGCGCTACAATGATGGGCACAAAGGACTCTGATCGTGAACTTGACCAGCATTCCTGGCGTTGCGAGTAGAGCAAGAAGTGCTCAGGATGAACCGATGTTAGATATTGTCGATACAGCAGTTGATGCTGGTACGTTCAAGACCCTTGCTGCGGCGCTTGGAGCGGCAGGTTTGGTGGATACACTGAAAGGGGCAGGACCGTTTACGGTGTTCGCACCTACAGACGACGCCTTTGCGAAATTGCCCCCCGGGACAGTTGAGAGCCTGCTTCTACCCGAGAACAAGAGCAAGCTGATAGGTATTCTGACACATCATGTGGTTGCTGGTAAAGTAACTGCAGACGACATTGAGAAACTCACGACCGCCACAACCGTCGCTACGAAGCCAGTGAAGATTGCAGTCAAGGATGGCAAGGTCATGATCGACGATGCGACCGTCACATCCGCTGATATTCACTGCACCAATGGTGTTATCCATGTCGTCGATTCCGTAATCTTACCGAGCTAACCCTATGAATAATTCTTTCTACAAGACCTTTTCGAAGCTCTGCTTCGTACTTGGGTTCGCATCCATTGTGGGCTCAATTGCTATTTGGTTCCTAACGGGCGGTGAAGCTGCTGAATCGAAGGCCCATGCCGAACGATTTGGGATTTTTGTTGGACTCTGGGCGCCAACATTCTTTGCGCTTTCGAGCAGACTTGAGCATTGGTCTAGCGGCCTCAAGCCGTAGGGCAAGCGGCCGTCGGAACTTACGGGTTAAACCGACGCGTTGGTCGTTAAATGCCCTGAAAATCGTCTAACGCGTCAAGTTCAATTTTGTATATACCCCGCGTGGGGGCTTGGGACTTCTGTAGCGCCCATGCAACTCGGTGCACGGCGGATCGCGGCGCCAGCATTTCGTGTCGCGTGCCGAAAATCGAGTCGTTTTTCGAGTCGCGCCGGGTCGTCAAAACACTGTTTTTTTCAGCTCCCGATTCCGCCCTGTTCCACACCGGAAGAGGCGGTAAGATTCGAACCATGTTGCCTTGTTCTGAGACACGGTTAAGAAGAAAACAGGTCTGTCTATCCAATTGACCTATATGAAAGATTTCTTGCCCAAACTATCTAGCTGATGGTTCCCCTTCCTTCAATCCAGCAAGTAGGCAAGAGACGACTCGACCAATTCATTAACCGCCTAGCGCAGAATAACGTTACTCGATCCGAACAGCATTGAATTCATATAGCGAATAGAGAATCCTAGGAGAGATTTCCTAATTGCGTACAGATGGGCGTTTATGTGCCCCCTCCGGCATGGGAAAAACGACGGGAAGATCGTGAACTACAGAGGATCCAAACAAACGAATTGCAGCCTCCCTCACGAGCATACATAGCAGGCTATGTTATGGTAAATATTGATTGGGTACTTTTCGCCATCTCTTGGGGTGCTTAAGCTAGACCGATTCACGTTTCGAGTTGGAGTCGCGAAGGTAATACATGTTGCAATCTACGACCATGATCTTTTCTCGAACGTCTTTCGCGGGCCGTCTGCTTATTTGGG
>JBKCTT010000061.1:0-4366 GCA_046318795.1 Pirellula sp. | reverse complement strand
CTGTTTAGAACCGATCGTCAGCGGTGCTAACCACGCATCACGAAGAACCTTAGGTCCTTTGCGTTTAAGAGCTTTCTTTCGCCGGTCAGCTAATTCCTCTGGCGTACTGTTCTTGCGGATCTCCGCTGCTTCTTTAATGCTAATCGCCTGCATGGCAACAGCCGATGATTCGATCGTTTTCCCTTGGGAAGCTTTCAAGCGATCATAAGCAGACGTAAACAGAGAATCCTCTATCGATTCCGCCATGGCGGCTCGAATGGGATTCAAATCCACATACATACAACAAGCCAGCAAGCCTGCTTCATCGAGAAGTCGCTGGGCTTTGAAGCGTCCTTCCCAAAACGCCCCCGTACATTTTTCTTCTGAATTCGCACGCCGAGCAATCGGCTCCGAGACAGCCCTCATAAACCAAGAGATATCAGACAGCCTGGATCGAATCGCTTCTAGTTTTTCCGAATCATTGGCCAGGGAATCGACATCCGCTTGAGTGGGATTCCCGAGCTGTTCTTCGATACGTTTCCCAGGAAAAATCTGAAGCCACCGCAAGGCGACTTCCTTATCCGGCCACGTTTTCACAACATCGGGACGATTGCGAATCACGACGTGCAAGTGATTAGAAAGAATCGCATAGGTCAGCACATCAATCGCAAAGACAGAGGCGAGTTTCTCAAGTCGTTGTCGAATCCATTCGCGGCGATAGGTGTAATCTTTCCCGGTTTCGTCATCCAAGCCCGCCAAGAACATCCGCCGCACACAGCGTTGCACGACATGGCAAATAGAAACCTCATGGGGCAAAAACAGTTCGGATCTCAGCGGTCTAGGCATAAAAAAATCTCCTCATTCGAATTGTACCCGCTCCGCTCCTTTTGTAAAGTGGGTGGCACTGTTTGTCGTTGCACGACATGGCAAATAGAAACCTCATGAGGCAAAAATAGTTCAGATCTCAGCGGTCTAGGCATTTCAAACTCTCCGTCCTCGCATTCTACCAGCTCCGCCCTTCTTGTAAAGTGGGTGGCACTGTGTGTGTCTCGATGAGAAGCTTTCAAGCGATCATACGCGGACGAAAATAGTGAATCCTCGATCGATTCCACCATAGCGGCTCGAATCGGATTCAAATCCACGTACATACAACAAGCCAACAAGCCAGCTTCATCGAGAAGTCGCTGGGCTTTGAAGCGGCCTTCCCAAAACGCTCCTGTGCATTTCTCCTCTGAATTCGCCCGCCGAGCAATCGGCTCCGATATAGCCCGCATAAACCAAGAGATATCCGAGAACCTCGATCGAATTGCCTCTAGTTTTTCCGAATCATTGGCTAGGGAATCGACATCCGCTTGAGTGGGATTCCCAAGCTGCTCCTCTATCCGTTTCCCTGGAAAAATCTGCAGCCACCGCAAAGCAACTTCTTTATCCGACCAAGTTTTCACGACATCGGGGCGATTACGAATCACGACGTGCAAGTGATTAGAAAGGATCGCATAGGTCAGCACATCGATCGCAAAGACAGAGGCGAGTTTCTCAAGTCGTTGACGAATCCATTCCCGGCGATAGGTGTAATCTTTGCCCGTTTCGTCATCCAAACCCGCCAAGAACATCCGCCGCACGCAGCGTTGCACAACATGGCAAATAGAAACCTCATGAGGCAAAAACAGCTCCGATCTCAGCGGTCTAGGCATTTCAAAATCTCCTCATTCGAATTCTACACGCTCCGCCCTTCTCGTAAAGTGGGTGGCACTGTTTGTTGTCCCCACTGTGTCAAAGGTATAGTTCTGTTTCAATACGTCGCTCACCTATGGATCGTTAGCTCGAGTTTTGTTCAGACAGAGCAAAAATCTTCGAGATGAGCTCAGGGGGAATTCTGTGTTTTTCCAAAGTAGATCGAAGAGCATCTTTATGTTCGGATTTAGCTGTCCCCCATACGACTTGATAAACGTGTGCTAGTTCTCCCAAGGGAATGTTGTAACCGAAAAGTTCATTTACTACGTCTTCTTCCTCGGGGTGACCTAGCTCGCTACGTAATAGCACTGGTGTTCCAATCGTAATCAGATCCCTATACAGCGATGCACTTTGTTCGTCATCTTCGATGAAATAATAACCTCTTTTCTTCTTGCTAAATATAACGCAATGATCGTAAGGGCTTCTGTCCGTTCCGCGTAATTTAACGAAAACAATTTCTCGTGGGTCGTAGCCAAACCACCGAGTGAGCCTTTCAATAGCACTTTCTGACATAATTTTCTCTTGTTAGGGTATTGGGAACGTTAATGTTATACATAAACACCGATCCGTCGGACTGTACAACCTGAGACTCCCATTGATCAAAAAACTCAAGGGTTCTCCTATCGTCCCAAGACGCCATAGGTCTTGAGAGAGGCGGATGAGTGTGCCAAAGTAACTCACCCTTCAATCCACGCTGGTAAACGATTCGTCCCGTTTCTCCTGGCTCACCCGAAAACAATCGATATAGCACTTGCTCTTCAACTTTTTTTGTGATCGGATCTTTAACATGGTTGGTAACTTTGACCAGCGAGAACTCAATATCTTCAAAGTGTCTGGAAATCGACGCCCCTTCCTCTGCCGTCAACTCACGTTCTACGGGTAGTGATGCACGACCAGGTAGATGAGGTATTACGATATCCCCAGCGGAGGAGGTCCATGGTCCACTATTCTCACCAGCCAGGCCGGGACCGAGTTTGGATGGTACATTCTCTGCAATCAGACCAGAACTCGACCTGCCCAACTTGGATCTTAATTTTAGCAACTGCAGATGGGGTATCAATGAAATCGGCAACTCAATACCAGCCGCCACGGGATCTTCTTTCCCTCCAGCAGCGTTCTCTCCGTACATTAAGTGGTAGATGGGAACGGAAGGCGCTAAAGGCGTTAGACGAAGGACCTCACTTGAATCCTCGAACCCGCGCTGTGAGGCATATGATCGAAGTTCCGGTGGCTCGGTTAAGCCATTTGCAAGCCCAGCTGTAGAGTAGCGAATTATGCCACCACTCAAGCCTCCATGCCCATTCGCATGATTCGAATGAATTGTTCCAGTTGGCCCCAGATGTGTGCTTCCGCCCGTTGCATATCCTGCTCCGTAGTTAAAGTGACGGTTGAACCACTGACGCATGAAATAAAAGGGATCACCTCCCGAAACGGGACTACCCCATAATCCCGTCGGATCCGTGGCATTCGTAGGACTATTCCCAACATACCGATACAGATTCTCATCGCCTGCGTTGAATCCGATGGGGTCTTGGCTGATGAAGCGGCCGGTTTGGGTGCTGTAGTAGCGATTTCGGTTGTACGTTAATCCTCCTACGGGCTCAATGTCGCGGCCTGCGAATCCGTGATACGGCTGCTTCGATGCATTGCTTTGCGAGATGAGCTTGCCAAAGGAATCGTACTGCAATGTATTGACGACGACAGCGTTGACGCCAGTTGTCCTTTGCGCTACCCCGCGAACGGTTCCTAAATGATCTGTTAACTGATATTCAGGATTGCTGGCAGTACTTCCGCTAAACCGCTGCTCGGATAAAACACTGTCGACCCCAATACCATAACGGAATCGACGTGTCGTTTGACCCGTTGCTCCCAGAATCTGACCAACTTGATCGCCATCGCTCATTAAGTAATCGACCGATTGAGCATAACTACCTGAACCGATGCCCGTTTGATTGCGAACGCTCGTTCGCCTGCCGGTCGGGTCGTACGAATAATTCACTTGGCCGGTGAGATTGGTCCTAGCTGCATTGCTATGAACATCAATTTGAGTTAATTGACCTCGCCGGTTCCAAACGTAACTTTCTGTTTGCCCCGTCGTTTTGCTGGTGCGGCCTGTTGTTCGTCCCTCGGCATCATATTGATACGTAAAATCGCCATCGTCGAGTAGACGATTCCAAGTCCCAATTTGCGTCGTCTTGCCAGCTCGGTTGGTAGGGTTTCCGTTGGCATCGTAAGAATAGCCCGTAGAGCCCGCTTGTATGAGCTGGCCATTGGCTGAGTAACCGTAGTTGGTGGTGCCTTGTGGGGTGGTCAAACTCGCTAAGCGATTCGATGCGCTGACATAAGCCATGCTGTAGGTGGCGAGCGCATTGGCACCCGATTGGTAACTGATCGACGTAGGCCGACCCGCTAAATCTCTTGTGGTGGTTTGTACCAATTCAGGATTGGAAGTGACGCTGCCAGAGCCTTGCTCAGCGGTCGTGACAAGATCGATTGAATTGTAGAAGAATTTGGACCAGAGGTTACCTCCCGAAGACTGCGTTCGCGATTGCTGCGTCATCCGATCTCGGAAGTCGTAAGTCATTGCGTCGGTGTACTGGACGGTGGAGCCGTTGCTAAGCGACTTGCTGGTCGTTCGTCCTGCTGTGTCGTA
>JBKCTT010000060.1:0-6701 GCA_046318795.1 Pirellula sp. | reverse complement strand
AACATCTTCGCGGGATGCAGGTAATGCGATAACGTGATCAAGAACCATCGCAATGTCGCTACCAAGCTCTTGCTGGATTCGAATCGAATCCTCTGGTCTCAAATGAATGATGGAACCGTTCAAATGTGATTTAAAGGTAGCTTCTTTTTCGGTAACTTTGTTCAAGTCTCCGAGTGAAAAGATCTGAAAGCCACCGCTGTCTGTTAAGATGGGTTTGTTCCATCCTATGAACCGATGAAGCCCCCCCATTTCAGCAACCAGCTCACTGGTCGGCCGAAGGGCGAGATGATAGGTATTGCCAAGTATGATGTCGGCGCCAGTATCGCGAACTTGCCCGATCGTCATTCCTTTGACCGTCCCCTGCGTGCCGACAGGCATAAACGCAGGTGTCTCGACAATGCCATGGCTAAGCGATAATCGCCCCCTCCTCGCTCCAGTGCCAGAATCCTTTTTTATCAACTCGAACGGAAATCGACTATCAGTCACAGATTGCAAACTTTCCAAAGCTAAGATCGCATTATCTCTGAGATGACGGTTTCCGGTGAATTGGTTGCCGCAAGCCTCGTCGTCCAATAGCTTAGCTCTGCTTGACTAGGAACTCTCGATAAGAGATTAGTGAAGATATGATTTATATAAAGGGTGTCGTTACCAAAATTCGATCGCAATTGCGGATTGGATAAAATTCTGACACGCAAACTGGCTAACGTATTTCCACTTCGCAAGAACGTATCCCAAGCTGCAATCTCGTTAGACATCGGTGGACGACCAAGCAACGACTGCAACTCCCTCACTAGTTCTGCTGACGATATCGAAGGAGAAAAACTTGGGTAGCCTGCATTGACAACTCCACCTGGGGATGCAACCGACAGCCCGACAGGCTGCATTACCAAGTCCCACCGACGGGCGATATCCGTAGACCGCAATGACATACGCTGCGACGTGTACATGACCTGATTTCGCGAACTAATCACCGCTTGCAATTCGTATTGATCCAAGGGATCTAAGAAACGCGGGTCAATGTTCAACGAAAACGCAAAGGGACCTTGGCGGATGACATTAAATGTGGATCTACCACCTTGAACCTGAAAAAACGGACGGGATACGTTTCTTAGCTCCACCATAGCGATGGCATCGGTGGGCAAAAACCCATTATCCGATAGAACCAACGATCCCGAAAGAGCCGTGGCAGTCGAGGTCATGTTGATCGGAACATTTCGAAGCTGGCGCGATCTGCTATCGAGCACCAAAAGCGATATTCGTCCAAAATTGTCTGCAAAATTTCGCGCGACTTCTGCTAATTCAATAATTCGCCCATCCACCAAACCGATGCGACTGGGGCCAGCCCCGACGATGATATCTCCGGGAATGATTCCAGCTTGCTGCGCAGCACTTCCCGGTTGCACTTGTGTCACAATCGCTCCCGTGTCGCGATTGTCGATCCCAACTCCAATTCGCCAGTCTTGACGGTTTCCCGTATTACCAAACGACAAGCCGTTATTGGGAAAGGCAGAGGTGCCTAACGCTCCTCCACTCCCAAGCGTACTCGCTCCCATCGTGGTACTAGGGAAGCTCGGATTAACTCGAGGCAACGCGGATGACAAATCACCTAACCAATTGCTCTGCGAGAACACACTGGTAAAAGAGCATACCGAAAGGAACCAGCCAGCAAACAAAACCCACATCCTGCACATCATGATGATTTTTCCTTGAAAAAATATGGCTCGTTACTATCGGATACGTGGACCGCAGATCATGTCCAGCTCCTGATGGACAAAGGACGGATCGAGCGGAAAGAAACCTTCGCGAATCGCTTCCAACTGCCCTTCTCGGCTCAAAATGTATCGCAATACCTCTTCTCGCAAACCGCCATCTTTTTTCATCTCAGCTCGGTCAAAAACGATAACCAAAGGCCTAACCAACGGATAGTGGCCCATGAGGAAGCTCTCTTCATTGGCCGGAACGACTATGCCGTTCAAAATCAATGGTACGGGCCGTATACCTGGCTTGATACTACCGAAACCAGCCAATCCCATGCCGTAAGGGTCTTTAGCAATCGCTTCACACACGGCTCCGTTGGATTCGTGACTGCCTGCTTCTTTCGTCAGCTCTTCTCCTCTAAGTATCACATTCTTGATAAAGGACTGTGTCCCGCTAACCTCGCTGCGACAATGAAATTGAATCTGCTTGCCTTCAAACTCACCGCTAAGGCCGAGCTCTGACCATTTGGAAACGTGCGTCCCCTTTTGACCCGGCGCTCTTAACATGGCTTCAAATTGTTCTGGAGTTACGCCGCGGAGTGGATTGGATTCATGGACATACAGGGCTATAGGATCCAGCGCCACAACGATGCTTACGGGATCCACGCACTTTCCTTTTTTGAGGACATCCACTTCTGCAGCAGTGAGTGGCCGACTGACGCCAACAATTCGAGTCGGATCCTTAGCTAGCTCACTCAAACCTGCATTGGTACCATCGACTCCTCGCGTCAACACGACATCTTTATGAAACTCGCGAAAACGATCCGCCCACGCCTTTCCAAGTTGCATCATCGTTGTGGACCCATCCAAAACGATCGAACCCTTTAAATTTTTTGCAGGATGATACAACTCGAAAGAATCAACAAGCCTCATTAATGCAGCATGGGAATTTGCTGCATTTAACTCCCCGGGAGCTCCGCTCACCTTGCCCGCATCTGTTGCCGAAGAGGCAGCGCTAGCAGGAGTCGCGGGAGTTCCTCTACCTGTAGGAGGGGACTGCTGTGCGAACGTACCTAAGCTTGCGAAGCACGCAATGCACGAGTAAATAATACCAGCCAAAGAATAAACAACTGACCTCTTCACCGAATCCGCCTCCCTGATTTCGCGTCAAATCCATGTTATATCCTTAAACTGACATGGTATTCGTGAGGAGCTAAGATGGTAAACCTCACGGCTGATCCCTGCCCCAAACGCATCAACTATTCGATTGTGACGCTTCCGAAATACCAGTGTACAGGCTGAGAGTATAACATTTCAAAGATTCCATGCACAGTCGACTCCAGCAACTCAGGCTAGTCGAGACTAGTTGCCCAAAATGGGGTTGATGGCGGCTCCGGCGTTGTTGAACGTATCCTTGGTCCTGGTCGCCACCAGTCCGACACTCGAGATGACCGCGACGGCTATTAACGACGCTATCAACGCGTACTCGATCGATGTTGCCCCGCTCTGGTCGGCCAGCAATCGCCAAATTCTAATTTTTGCCAGATATCGTCTCATTATGTCGTGGGGGCTAAAGGTTTCTGTTACTAAAAAACGTAGGTTTACCGGGAAGCAACCATGGCATTTTCATCGTGCATTCCATTGTATTCCGCCAACTTAATCTACCCCCCACCCGCCCAAACGTCACAATCATCACAAATCTCACCGTGAATCACTCAAGCGTCGCGTCTCGCTTGCCTCAATACGATACTTAACACGCCTCCGCCTCTGCGATGCCTAATGATGAAATCGGTATTTCTCGCGGATTCGCAACTTAAATGGGCCAGAAGCGTTGCTCCAAGTTCAGCTTGTAGCGGCTACCGCTAGTCTTCGGGTATTATGATACGGAGTGGTGTTGTCAGTCTATTTTTCGAATCTGAGGTGTTAAAGTGAGTCGAATCTGGTTTCGAGTTCTCGGCGTCGGGCTGGGAATCGTTCTTGGGACGGTTGCCGCCGTGACCACAAAAATCCTGCGTGGACCGTCGCAGAAATCGGATGCAACAAACCGCGTGACAGACAGTACAGCATCAGACGAAGATCTCTGGGAGAATCCTCGCCCGACCGCCCCGCCAGACCCTGGAAAACGCAAGCTTCTAGCCGAACTGGTTGAGTCCGCGAAAAGCGAAGAGAAATGGCTCAAGGAATTCACTTTTACCAACCAAATCGGCCAGGAAATTTCCACCAAGTCCTTGCTCGGCCGCCCTTACGTGGCGTGCTTTTTCTTTACGACCTGCACTGGTTCGTGCCCAAGACAAACTTCGCAAATGCAGTTGCTGACCAAGAAATTTAAGGACCTACCTATACAATTCCTTAGCATCACGGTCGATCCTGAGACGGATACGCAAGAAATTCTAAATGAGTACGCCGAACGCTTCGGAGCCAATCCTGAAAAGTGGAACTTCGTCCGAGGCGATATGGCCTATACACAGCGAGTGGGAACGGAAAAGTTCTTTCTTGACGGCGTCGAAAAGCGAGGACATCCGGATCGATTCTGCCTCGTCAATGCGAACGGAGATGTGGTCGGTTCCTATCTTTGGATGGATATCGACGAACGAGATCTTCTGGAAAAGCATATCGCCGAATTGTTAAATTAGCCGGCGCCTGTTTTTTGCGAAAAACCCACCA
Source organism: Pirellula sp. (assembly GCA_046318795.1). Lineage (GTDB taxonomy): Bacteria > Planctomycetota > Planctomycetia > Pirellulales > Pirellulaceae > JBKCUI01. The sequence continues at coordinate 2,340 of JBKCTT010000060.1, read as the reverse complement.
CACATTTTTCAGGGAGCCGAACTGTTCGAGCGACCTTCCCTAACTTGAGAAATGAGATGCCTTTGGCACGAAAAATGCCGTTTCGTTATCGCCAGCCATGTCGCGGTCCAAAGTGGCAACCAACCAATTCGGATTTTATGCGTACTGGTTGAAATGGTCGCTCAAACAAATTAGTCCATAAGTAATAAAGAGAAAAACATGATTAACTTCTCTCAAAATTGGAAATGGCTCGGAGTGTTAGGTTTGATGGCGGCAACCACCGCATACTGGTTTTTTGGTAGTTCTTACAAGCACAGCCAAACCTATGCACAACAACTTGCCGATTCAAAGGCCTCGCGTGAAACGCTCGAAACAGTCGACTTAGCACGAGCCGATCAGTTATCAAAACTGTTTCGCGAGGTGAGCAAATCAGTAAAACCCGCTGTGGTAAGTATCAAGAACGTGGTCGAGGCAAACATCGTTCGTCGCGGCAGTCCTCGAACCATCGAGGATCTAATCAACGGCTACGGTTTTGATTCGGAAATGGCCGAAGTCGAAAAGCGTAGAATGGAGAACGGCCTCGGGTCGGGCGTTATCTTTCGACCAGACGGATATATCCTCACGAACTTCCACGTTGTAAAGAATGCGACTGTTCTGGAGGTCTACCTAAGTGACAACCGACAGTTCGATGCCACCGTGATCGGAACCGACCCCAAAACCGATCTGGCCGTCCTAAAAATCGAAGCCGACAACTTGGCCCACGCACCTCTCGGGGACTCTGGACTGATGGAGGTGGGTGATTGGGTGCTCGCAATCGGTAGCCCATTTGGACTAGCCCAAACGGTCACCTCGGGCATCGTTAGCGCAACAGAACGTACCGACCAAGGAATCACGGACTACGATAACTTCATCCAAACCGATGCGGCGATCAACCCTGGAAACAGCGGCGGTCCATTGGTGAATTTGCGAGGCGAAGTGATCGGAATCAACACCGCCATCGCATCGAGAAGCGGTGGCTACAACGGAATCGGATTTGCTGTGCCTACAAACACCGCACGCAGAATCGTATCGGATATCATCTCGAAAGGTCGGGTTTCCCGTGGATACATCGGTATTGCCCCGGAAACGCTATCCCCCGAATCGGCCGAACAATTGGGCCTGCCACCACAAACCAAAGGGGTTCGGATTGCAAGCGTTTCGCGTCGTTCTCCTGCAGAAGCGGCCGGCTTACTCCCCGGCGACATCATTACCAAAATCGGGGACACCGCGATCACGACTAGCACCTCGGTTATGAGAATCATCGGCGAAACGAAACCGGGTGATGCGGTTAAGGTTACCTTTCTGCGAAACGGTAAATCCATGGAATCATCGGTCAAGATTTCCGAATTTGACGAAACACAACTCAACCGCAGACTCGAGCTTCTCGAGAAATACGGAATCGAAGTTGAAGAAGTCTCACCGCAACTCATGCGAGAACTAGGTATGGATAAGCCCGAGGGTGTTGAGGTCGTTTCGGTTCATCAACAAGGGCCCTTTCGACGACTGCCTGCTGGCTTGCTCATCAAATCCGTGAACGGACAAAATATAAGCTCACCGGAAAAATTCTATAACGCCATCGATGAGGGGATCGAAGCACGCTCATTAAGAATGGTTGTCCGAGACGCCGAAAATGAATTTCTAGTCAGGGTCCTCTAAATCAAAAACCGTTAGCAACCTTCAACTTCAATCAAATGCAAAAGATCGAAACGGAACAACCGATTCGATCTTTCCTCACTATCGTAGGCCGTAACAAGTCGCAACGCGACGCAGTTACGGCACAGCAAGCCGGGACTGAATGATTAATCGGTTTAGGCTTGAATCGCAGTAACACCCTGCGGCAACTTCACAAAGCCTTGTTACGGTCTACCTTGCCGCAAGCCACTGGGCTTTGAGATTAGTGTCCATTAGTGAGGATTAGTGTTCCCTTTCTCTTGCTGGTTCGATCGCTAAAAAATCATAGCAGAGGCTCGAGAAGCGGTTAGCCGAGCCCACCGCTCTTCGTGCTCTTGATACAATCGCCAGCGACTTGTCATTCCCCTTTCGACACCCAATTCCTTACCAAGACGCCTATGTCCACGAAAATCGGAATCAGAGCTTGGATCGATTTTGCCTTCAAGAAAATCTCTGGCAAGAAAGGCAACGAAATCTGCCTTGTTAGTTTGCTTAACTCCGTCCTCGATCTACCAAGCCCCATCGAATCGGTGCAGTACCTTAATCCGTTCTCCTTGAAAGAATTCCAAGAAGACAAGTTCATTTGTGTGGATGTCAAAGCCACCGACTCCCAGGGGCGGGTTTTCGTCGTCGAGGTTCAGATTGCCCCGA
>JBKCTT010000059.1:0-4645 GCA_046318795.1 Pirellula sp. | reverse complement strand
TTCCAGAAGGCGATGCTCTCGGGGAGCCCGTCCCGATTGCGCGGGCCCGGCAGCAGATCGAGGAAGAACCCCGCGTCGTCGGCAGTGAAAGAGCGCAGTCCGCGCGGGGTGATCCGCTGCGTCGAAGCGGTAACCGCCCGTGTGGTGCGAGGGGTCAACCAAGCGCGCAGATCTTCGGCCAACTCTTGACCATTGGAATAGCGTTCTGACGCGCGTTTGCGAAGCAGCTTCAAGCAGATTCGCTCGAGTTCGGCAGGGATGTCGCTCTTGAGGCTCCGCAGGGTCGGCGGTTCTAAGCTAGTAATCTCGTGGGCAATCTCTGCAAACGTTTGTCCAGGAAAGGGCAAACGGCCGGTGAGTATGAGGTACATGACCACGCCGAGGGAGAACAGATCGCTCCGGCCATCGAGCCGGTGTCCCTCGCCACGCACTTGTTCGGGGCTCATATATGACGGCGTGCCTGCGATGCGGCCATCTTGCAGGTAATCCTCTTCACGAATCGCCAAGCCAAAGTCGGCCACATAAGGCGTTCCAGTCGCTTCTTCGATGAGAATATTGGCGGGTTTGATGTCGCGATGGATCAGACGGCGTTGATTAGCATGGTGCAACGCTTCGGCGATCTGCTCCAGGAGTCTGGCGATGGCCTGGAAGTCGAGAGCGTTCTTCTTGATCCAATCACCGAGTGAGCAGCCGTCGATGAACTTCGATACTACGTAGATCGATCCGTCGAGCGTCCTACCCACGTCATAGACGGCAACGATATGGGGATGATCGAGTGAGGCCACATTTTGGGCTTCCACCAGATAGGAATCGATATCGACGAGCTTTTCGAGGGCTTCGCGACTGGGGACTTTAACGGCCACCTGTCGTTTGAGGTCGGTGTCTTGAGCCAAGTAGACCGCTCCATACGCCCCTTGGCCGAGTTTGCGCGCGAATCGGTATCGTCCGTTTCGCAGGTCGCCGACCGTTTGATTCGAGATGAACGTTCCAGTCAGGTCATTGGGGTTGAGAGGACGGTTGCTGAGCTTTTGGGTTTCAAGGCTCTCTAACTCAAGACCAGAATCTTGAGTCCTCTGTTTCACTTCTGTATGCAGCAAATCGAGGAGCTTGTTACCCAGATGTTGATACCGGCTGGCAAACTCCTTGAGCAAGTCAGCCGATGGAATCGAGCCGAGCCTTAAGTGGAACTCATGGACAATAATCTGCTGGATGGCGGTCGGGTCGTCGGCGAGCCAGGAAAGAATCTGGGTGTAATGCTCGGCATCACACGGTTCCGCCCGTTGGACACGATACTTTTGGTCGGCGAGAACCAATTTCAATTGGTCTGCGTGCGATAGATCGGGTCGCGTGGACAGACAACGGCCCAGATCGGTGGAACCGGCTTCAAGCTGCGAGATCAACTGAGCGATGTCGGCCATGAAGACTACCTACACTGGAAAATTCTGATCGAGACATAGGGGCAAGCGCGAGATGGTACATGGCCACGCGCTATAGTAATAACGTTAAGACGTATGGCATAAAGCCAGCTTCTCCGCGTCGTCAATATAACAACATCTCCGTCGAAACGAAAACTCCGCAAGCGATATAATTCCCTAACGGCATACATAACCCGGGTGAGCTGAATCGTTGTCAGCTCGAACTTTTCCAACACGTTGGGATATGCCATGTCGAATCTATCGTTCTCCGATCTCTCCGTCAGCCAACGCCGTGAGCGGATCGCGGCTCTTATCGCTGTTGGCCTACAACGCGTGCTCGATCAAAAAGCCCGAATCTCTGCCAACTCTGGCGACTTCAGGCAAACGCCGAAGTTGATCTTTCGGAGCGAGCCAGGGCCCGAGCGGCTGAGTTGGCGCTCGACTCCGAAGTGCGAGTGACACCCCTACGGGAAACGATCCAGCCGAGACTTGTAATGTCCGACGTGCAGTCGCGACCTGCCTTGGACCAGCGCTTGCAACTTCCGGGCTCAATGCTTCATCGAGACTACAAGGGCCGGCAAGTCCGCGTGCTAATAGTCAACCGCACGATAGCGAGATCACTTGGTTGACGGCGGCGAGGAAGCCCGGCGTGGTTGGTTTTTGTAATTCGATCTCGATAGATCAAATGGTAGCGAATCACTTTGGCATCCCAACTCGTTTCGCATCGGTGACGCAGACAACAGCATGAAGTGCGAAGTCTAGTGCTAAGTCGTTCGAAGCTGCCTGATCGCGGAGGCCATGGTAAAGAATGGCAACATTGCGAGTAATAGGAGAGTGCTTCCAAGTAGCAATCCGTGAGTCCCAAAACTCTCGGGCAACCCGAGGAACAAGACTGTGAAGCATATCACGCCCACCAACCAGACGAGGCTTACACCCACCCAAGATATATCCTCTCGCAACATCGCTCGGACCGTAGCATAGACCAAATAACCAATGGTAATCGCGCAGAGCGCCATCGATAAGGGTAGAGAGATCGGCGAGAGCGATGCGAGCAACGACGCAATCAGAATGATAGGAGCGATCCAATCTCGGAGGCTCCATTTCTGAAAATCCAACGTGCAAACGAGCGTGGCAAAGACAAATGATAAAAGCAATGAGCCACCCCAAACGACCACCATGAACCAAGGAATGAGAGTACCCAGTTTCTCAGGTTTCCCATGAAAAAGATCGGCCCCTAGACCCCAACTCAATCCAACGATCACGGCAAAGGAGACGAGGATAATAGCCGATGCAATACCGCAGGCCCAAGCAGACGATCGAAGAATCGCATGAGCTCGATCCCTGTCCGACATCGGTAGAGAAAGCAAATACGGACTTATCCCCAGGGGAACCGAATTCTCGGTATTGGTGTGTTCACCCGTTGGGATTTCCTGTGTTGCAGCATTTCCCAGATGATGGACCAGGGCAATCATAACAGCAGGAACCAGCTGTATGATCGCGGCAGCAATGGTGCCAATCAATGCTAGTGTCAATCCAGTACCTGGCTCCCGCGAAATCGCTCCAACGATGATCGCCATGATCCAAAACCAAGGAAGTATGCCGACTACTGCCCCTGGAATCATAATCGTCCGATTTCGATAATTAAACCAATGCTGAGCTTGCACTGGGGATTCAAACCGCCGCGTGCGCGAAGCCGAGCGGGCATCGATGTACGCGAAGAAGTCTCGCAAGCGATCGGTCAACGTCCGTCGGCATCGTCCGCTGCGATCGTCGTTGACCCTCCACAACGTCAAAACATAGCTGATACCAAGCGCCGTGATCGCGATCAAGCCATCAGTCCCTGAGAGGCTGTCCCAATAGTGGACCTGCGGCGAGAGCATACCGCCTCGCTGCACAGGAATACCGTGTTTGGCCATCAACCAAAAACAGAGAATCAAGAATGCTGCAGGAGCCATAATAACCCACGAAAGAGACTCTAAAGAACCGCGAAAGATCGGCTGAAACACACCCCAGCAAACGACGGCAAATAACACTGAGCCGATGATCGGCCAATCGCTGACGAAGAATATCTTCCAAATCCAAAGCATGAGAGCGACCTGACAGGCAACCAGGAACGCTCCTCCCCAATAAAAGAAGTTGACGATCGCTGTGGTCGATAGGGGCTTGAGATACAACGACGACATGCTCCCTTGCGTCGCTATCACACAGCCGCCGATCACGACGACGAGACATAGGACGTTAATCATAAGAATGGGAATCACTTCGCGTTGGGAAACACTCTGCAGGTCGACGTACCTGAACGGAAGGAGCGTTACCCATGCGATGGGGCTCGAAAGCAGTAGGCCCAGCAAGAGCATCCAGCGATTGCGTGCCAGGTACTCCCAGGCCAATGCGGCAGTTACGGATTGCATAGAAAGTTCTCCGAAATTTGCGTGGAACGGAATGAGTAATACCTAGGGTCGATTGACGCTACAAACAAAGATCTCGTCCAAGCTAACGGAGGTCTCGTGGACCACCTCAGCCTTCACTGTTTTCGCTGCTTGAATCAGTTGCTCCCGATCCCCTCGGCAGACATAGGTCCACTCATGACCCTTACCGCGATGCTCGACCGCGCCGAGAATACTGGGAGCCTCAGAAAATGCTTGCTCAAACCGGAGCGTTATGCGATGGAATGATTGCTGAATCGCGTCGAGCGGGCCATCAAGCAGTACGCGACCTTCATGAAGGATTGCGACATGATCGGCCAGCCGTTCGACTTCATCCAGCAAGTGCGACGAGAAGAGAACGGTTCGGCCTTCGTCAGCAATCGTCTGGACAATGGCAGCCAGAATATCGCGGCGCACAACCGGATCGAGTCCCGAGGATGGTTCATCAAGTACCAGCAGTTCGGGGCGATGGGCGAGTGCCAACAACAAACAAACGCGAGCTGTCTGTCCACGTGACAGCGTTCGAATCCGTTGTTTCGGATCGAGATCGAACATTTCCCGCAACTGTTCAGCATAATCTGCGTCCCACTTCGGAAAGAAACTTCGCGTGTAATTCATGATCTCCTGAACGCGCAACCAGGAAGGAATATCCCTATCTTCAGACATGTATCCGATACGGCTCAGAACTTCAACCGGATGACTGACCGGATCGAAACCAAACACACGGACCGAACCGGTCTCGGCATAGTGGGCCCCGAGAATGTGTTTGATCAACGTGGTTTTCCCGGCACCGTTGGCGCCTAT
>JBKCTT010000058.1:0-19091 GCA_046318795.1 Pirellula sp. | reverse complement strand
GATCGCGTCCCTGTGCCTTGTCTGGATCTTCCAATCCCAGTGCAATGACACCGCCTTGAGTATTTGCAAACGCAACCACCGTTTCAAGTATTTTGTCGAGTTTGCCAAGCCGTTTGCAATCGAATGTGAGCGACTCAGGACGACTCAATAAATTGTCAACAATCGCATCATCAATGGGATTACTACTCATAAGCGATCTCAGGAGAATCGGTATCGTTGTGATCAATTGATAGCCAGATCTCACCCAACAAAGCAAGCATGTTCTCGCGAACCGCTTCTAAGTCTCGGAGAATCTGGAGGGTGCACTCATTCATCTTGACCTCCTAGTCGGTACTTAATGTCGTAATTCACGATGAAGTCCGACTCTTCGTCTGTCAGTCCAAACTCCTTGCTAAGGATATGATCAACTTTATCAACAAGTGATTTAGCGGTCTTAGGGCGGAACTTCTGATACTCTACGCTGCCTCCAACTGTGTATGTTCCGCTGCCGGTTTCAGAAGTTGTTTCCAACACTGTCATGATCTCTTTCGCAAGCAGACTAAACGAGGCCACACCATCATGCATTGCCTGGGAAATGGGCATGAACCGTAGATCAGACGGATTGAAGTCTCGACAATTCGTTCTCGCCTGATACAACCAGTAGTGAGTTGAACTGCAGAGGCAACAGAAAACAGTATCACGGTCTAGTTCGGATGAAAACGAGACAGAGTCTTCTCGACTCGAACGTTGCTCTTCGCCGTCCCGCCAAAACCTCGGTGGATATAGCGTAAAGGTGAACCAATGGCCTACTCCCGTGATTTTGTAGTAGATTCTCCATTCCGTGTCATGAGGTCTCATCAGACTACTTACAGCTTGAGGTTGTTGAAGTATTTTGCGATAGGCTCCTAATTCTGTCTGACTCCGAAACTTGGGAACAAAATCACCGTCTCGTTGATTCTCAATCAATAGGTAAGTCAGCATTTTGAATAATACTGGCCGCTCATCTGCATACCACTTGTGATATCTAGTCGTGTATGTTTGGCGCGTGATACACGACTTGTCGTGGCGCGCCATTACAATTGCAACGCGACAGTGGTTAATGTGCTCGAATAACTTTGCAGGACGGTCATCATAAGTTGAGTACCATATGAAGCCGGATCGCCTGTTCATGAGCTCTCGCACAGACTGCATTCTTGATGTTGACACGATCGGCGCTTGAACAATAAAACCGAACCGTCCCTGATCAGACAAAAGTGCGTATGACCGCTCTGTTGCGAGCGCGTACAAGTTGCCGCATGCGATCGTTGAAAACCCTTTGAGTTCATATATCGAGCGAACCTTACTACACTCAATATATGGAGGATTGCCAATCACGATAGAAAATCCGCCATTGGCGCAGATTCCATAGAACTCTGCGAACCAATGGAACGGTTTATGCGAATTCTTCCACTCGCGGTAAGAACTTGCTTTCTTGGGTTCCACTCCGTAATCCCCAGCGAGAAATTCGTCTAGCTCCTCGGTTAGAGTTCGAAGCTCTTTGCGAAGTGCCTTCTTATCAGATTCCTTTACCTGTCCGTCAAGTTCCGTTTGTTGACGTCGAAACATTTCGAAATTGAGCGAAACAATTTTCACCTGTTTCTCAATACTCTTCAGTTCGCTGCTATCGAGAAGTCCATACCGGCTTTGGTAGGATGATTTGATTTGGTCTAGTGTCGTATAGCCCACTAATGTATTGCCTGGCCGAATGTTGAAATCGATATCGGGGAGTGCTTCCACGCCAAGGTTATCTTTTGCGTAGTGCGGCTCAACCGTCGACATCAGTTTTAAGAACAATCGCAGCTTGCAGATCTCAACTGCCTCTGGCATTATGTCAACGCCGAAGAGGTTGTTGATGATTATCGACTTTAGGACGAAGTAGGTCCGATTGGGGTGCTTAGCGACCTCAGCTAAGATATCCCGAAATTCCTTCAGTTTTTTCCCGTCTGCCTTTTGTCGAGCGCCTACCTTCAGCTTCGGCTCCTTCCTGGGTGGAGGTTCTCCTTTGAATCGTTGGTCGCGATACTTCGCAAACTCCATTTTGCTAAGAGACTGAGATGAGTTGCCGATACGCCGATAGAATTCATCTGAGTTGACAAACACAGGGTCCGGCGATGGCGTAATCTTGAGCCAAACCACATCGACACCATCTCGCTTCGCAAACACAGGCTCAATGCAGCCTGCGGCAACCTTGCCGAATTGTTTGATAAACAAATCGTTCATCCAAAGTTCGTAGCCATCACGATTTTGCTTAGCTTGAGCGCCTAAGAACTTGTAGTCATGATGTATGCCGAATCCTACCCCGTTGTCATCGACTCCGATAACCAAATCGCCGCCATTCGTATTCAGCAGAGCAGACACCGCCTTTAGAATGTCGTGCTGACGATCTTTGTCTGCAGCTTTCCACTTTTCGTCCTGCTTATCTTTAGGTACTTGATCGATTGATTGGGAAAGCTTGATACAGAATCTCGCAGTTGACTTGAATTCGAGCGTACTACTCTCGCCCAGCTCAATAAGTGCTGCCACCTCGTCATCGACGGTTACAGGTTGTGCCCTGTCAACCTCGATGATGAACTGCTCCATCTTCGTGAGGCAAGCCTCGTAGAGTGGCTGCATGATGTTTAGTGCGGCGAACAAAAATGCACCACTACCACATGTTGGATCAAGAACACTCATTGGGAGTTGTGGTTTGTGATTGCTGCCAACTTGGGATGGCCTTCCTGCAATTGTATAGTAGATTGCTCGTAGCAGGTCGGGGCTTTCGCAGTTGTCGATCACGTCCTGTGCAAATTGCCGAATATCCAGATTGTAAGTGATCATGTCATTGATCGAGGTCACTTCACCGCTAGCGAGCTTCTGGCGAAGGTCCATACATCGCTGGCGGCGAGCGATGTGCTCACGCCATGTTTCTGTAGGTAACGCCACCTCGGACGGCGCGCCCGAGTTCCATTCAGCGCGTTTTGAGACATCATCTATACCAGCGGCTATATTCTCTGGAAGTGCAACCGGTGACTCGAGTTCTTCCCCAGTTTGTAGATTGACAAAGACTCCGTGCCCGACTGCGTCGTAGATATAACGATCTGGATCATCACGAAGCAATTGCCAGACTTCGCGCTCTGGACGGAACGGCTCGGTGTTTCGCCGAGCGGCTTCTTCGAACAAGTAAGGGATGATGGTGTTCTTGGAGATATACTCGGTGATATCTTCTTTTGTGTAGTACGCCCCCATCTGCTTCTGATTGATGTACTTTTCGAAAATGTACCCCAGCACATCCGGATTGATTTCCTGGTCGTTGCGTAAAGGGCGATCGTCTAAGTGCCAGGTGTATTGATCAAAGAAGTCGAAGAGCCCCTCGAATGCTTTGTCAGGAATCTTGATTTCCGTGTTTTCGATCTCAATTTGATGCTGGTCAAATATCCCACCATTCAAGTAAGGGACCTTGCCCAGCAATGTTTCTAACTCAGGGTCCGTGCGATCCGCCTCGCGTTTGTTGAGCCCATCGTGAAAAAGCCGAATCAGGAAGTAACGATAAAATTCATGGAACGCCTTTTTCGTTTCCTGGGTACGCTTTAGGCGATTGCGCAGGTAGTCCAGATCGTGGTCTAAGAAGCCTTTTTTTTGGACAAAGTAGACAAACATCAGACGGTTCAACATCAAAGATGAATACCACTCACGCTGCTGAACGTCTTTGATGCCCTTGATGAACGTTAAGAATGTTTCGCGTTGCCGCTGAAACTCCGTGAAGAACCGCTTCGTTGCACGTTCGGCAAAAAGTTCGCTGGCTCTTTTCGCAACATCAACAAGTTCGATGTTCTCCTCTTCTTCCAGGGAAATTGCCAACTTGGAAAGTCGTTGTGCGAGGGCTTCGCCGGAATGTCCTTCATGGAAATCCAAACCAGTACTTCGCAGTAGCTTGCCGTCTTCTCGTTTTGCGATGCGGTAGCACTGTTGCGATTTGGACTCGTCTGAAAACACGACAATGTTTTCGTGCGCACTCTTGGCAACGGCGCGTTGGATCTTGGTCATTACTTCGGAAGTAGGAAACTCCTTGCCATTCGGTACCAAGTAATGAAACACCTGGAACCCACGCTTTTCACGAATTCCAGTCAATTGATACTCAATGCCATCGACTACGGTAGGGAGTGTGCGGCGGAAGCGATCCCAGCCCAGTTCCTCAAATAAACCGTCAAAGTCAAAGCCTTTGATTAGTCGACGAATTCGTGCGATATCGATCATGTTGCTTTCAATCCCATCGAGCAGATGATTTGTGTCTCTTGTTGGTTTTCTTCGTCGCCGCTAAGGATGCAAAGTCGGCCTTCAGCTCTTAGCTCTAGTACGCGGTGAGCTAAGTCTTCATCTGTGATGCCCGCCTTGAGAAGTCGATTCAATATGTCGACGGCAAGGGGGCGGAGAGGATTGCCATAAATGTCACCTATCGCTCTCTCCAGGTCCTTCACGGGGAACAATGGCTGGTCAGCTTTCACATCCTCAACAAAGCGCTTCATACGCTCGTAGACTCGAAAGCGAGCACCTGAAGGGCGACCAAGCTGCCCGCCCGCTTGCTTCTCTTCATTGGCAATGAGTTCAACGGCTTTTCGAACGAGTTCGTGGTGCTTTTCCTGTCGAGGCAAAGCAGGGGTATCCGGGTCGCATGCTGCAGCTTTCAGAATGGCGTACTGTGACTCGGATATCGCCTCGCCTTTTTGATTGAGCCAAGCCAGCGCGTTCGTACGTTCCGACGTACGCGCATAGACCAAGACTCCATCCGGGCGCGAGTCGCTTGGTTCATGCGGCTTGGTCGCGTAAACAACACTCGGGAGGTTGGGAATAATGTTTGCCAGCGACGGATCGGCTTTGATCGCATTGTTCCAAATCTGAAACGCATAGGACGACAAATCGATCTGCGTGTCGTCTTCACCGTCCAGAATGCCAGCCTGTTCATTGTAAAGATCAACCAGAGTTGGTTCTGCTGGATCATCTTCGAAGAAAGCTTCGTCTGTCCCAACAACTTCAGCGTTTTCCTGAAGTCGCTGGCGCACACGACCGCGTAGGTTGATAATACGTTCAACTCCTGCTGCGGGTAGGAAGGTGTAGCAAAGAATCTCCTCACACTTCTGTCCAATTCTATCCACACGGCCGGCACGCTGAATGAGACGGATAATCGCCCAGGGAATATCAAAGTTGACGACAATGCCCGAATCTTGGAGATTTTGACCTTCGCTCAACACATCCGTCGCAATAAGGATACGAAACTCTTCATTGGGGGAGATTCGATTTGCTTTATCGTTGCTGATCGGACTGAATTTCCACGCCACAGTGGTTGGGTCGGAGGTCTGGCCGGTGACGACACCGACGCCGTCGACACCTCGAAGCACGAGTTGCTCTTTTAGGTAATAAGCCGTGTCGGCAAACTGGGTAAAAACCAAAACCTTTTCGGTGATATGTCTTTGCGACACCAATTCGAACAACGCATTGAGCTTGGCATCCGCCTCAGCTTTCCATGCGCCGCAGTCTTTCAACAAACCGACTAACGACATAGCATCACTTCGTAGGTCGCGTGCTAATTCTGGGACGAATCGATCTGCTGGCAACCACCTGAATCTGTTCCTAAATTTGCCCGCATATAGCCCATAGACAATTCTTGCTGCTTCGGTGTAGTCACTCTCGCTGTGAGAAGGAATCTTCCCGACATCCGTGGAATCACTGGTCTCAGAGTTGTCATCGAATAACTCTAGCTCTTCATCATGGAAACTGGCGTCCAGCAGCGATGCGTCCTGCGATCCGATGGGGATTTCAAGTTGGTTATCTAATGCATGCAGGTAAACGAAGTTACGCAGAATGTGGCGTTCGATGGACTGCAAGAAAGCTTGGCCGCTACTCTCCAGCCGCTTGAATAAGTTAGTCCTACAAAACCCCATCAATCGCTTACCCGCTCGGGATAGATCGTTGATGATTCTAGCGTCCGCGGGCTTGGGTGGTTTCGATGGAGTCTCATGGATATAGTTGCCTAATCCATAGCGAGGGAGCTCAAGCTGGTTGATGCGTCTGACAACCGCCGCTGAATACAAGGACGCGTATTGGTCAGAGGGGTTGTCGTCGTCGAGTTCAAATCGAACTGTCTTTGGTACTCGGGTTGGAAAAGGTGCTCGCGTGCCGTCGCTAAAAGTCAGATACGGTCGAGCGTTCCCCGTTCGCACTGAATCGCATGACGAACATTTCGTCTCGCAAGCTAATATGCGTGTACCGCACTTACCGCAATCTACGTCTGCGTAATTTTCTCTCACAAAGGTTCGGGTGCGCCTGACCATATACAGACGCATCAGCTCACGCCAGTCATCTGGGAAGCTACTCTTCTCAAATGCAGCAAGCGATTTAGGACTACATTGATGGCGCCGAATAAACTCGGTCTCACTGATAGTTCGAATATACTCTTCTGGCCGAACGCCAAGATCTGCGTCTTCCTTCAGAAAGAGACGAAGCTGGTTCGACAGATCGAGATAATTCTTGTTGTATGGCGTCGCTGTGAGGAGGACGACCTTGCATTCGTTTGTCGAGATATAGTCGTTGATGGTCGCGAATCTCTTCCCTTCTCGATTGCGAAGGTTGTGGCTCTCGTCAATCATCACCAACTTGTATCGACGCTCGTGGGGTAGATCGCGTTGAACACGACTTGTAGACATTACCTTACCACGAAGCCCGAACCGCTCACGATAGTCAAGCCACATAGGTTCGAGGTTCTTGGGACATAGAATCAAAGTTTCAATTCCTTGTTCGTCCTCAATCATCCGTGCCAAAGCAGTCGCCATCATCGTTTTTCCGAGGCCGACGACGTCACCGATCATCACACCACCTCGTTTATTGAGGTGATGAGCGGCGATCTTGACTGCTGCAGTCTGAAAATCGAAAAGGATTGACTCGAACTCCGGTGGCAAGCTGAACTCTTTCAAACCACTGCGAGCCTCCTCGGCCAGATGGAAGGCAATTTTCAGATAGATGTGGTACGGAAGTCGGTCCGCAGGACTAGCCCAACTCTCATCAATGATGTCTGCGAGTTCTTTAGAGATATCGATGCACCAACGATCGGTCCAACGATCTTCGAACCATCTTCGTAGTTTTTCACATGCGTCATGGTCCAATACGTCAATATTCAATTCTCCCTGGCTTTGTAATCCTGAGAATGTCAGGTTGCTGCTACCGAGGAAACCAATGATTGGGTTGTTTGGATCCTGCCGAAATGCGAGATAGAGCTTTGCGTGGAGACGGTGGCGAAGAAACAGCTTCACTCGAAGCTTGCCAGCTCGAAGCTGATTGCTTAGGCGTCGAAGACCCGCTTCGTCTTCATTCGTCGGAGCGCCGAGCATCAATTGGTCTCGAAACTCCTTTGCCAATTCACGCTTCTTTTGAATTGCAGTTTGATTGTCGATTCCGTCTTCACTGTGGCCGACATGGAATGCTTCTTCGAGCTCCTTTTGAGGCAATGCCTGCATGCCAACTAACAGTCGGCAACATTCGCCGTCGATGCCACTCCATTGATCAACCAATGAGTCAAGTGACTTCCAACCACGCAGATTGAAGTAACCAACACAGAAATCAGCGCGTTTAGATATGGCTAATGTCTGCTTCAGCGCCGGGAGGAGTGTTTGGTCAATGTTGTCGAATACACGCGGCATTCTAACCTTCAGGTCTTATTTTGGTTTTTTGGGTGGCGACGGTTTGTCGATCGCCGCCAGGAAGTCCTCTAGTTCCGGCCTCTTGAACAGCCGGTAGCCATTAGCTGGATTCTTGTGCACTGGGATTTTTCCAGCCTCCGCCCAAGTTCGAAGCGTTCCGGGGGATACACCAAGGATTTCAGCCGCCTCTGCGACTTTTAGGTATTCACTGAGTCTGGGCACGGATCTACACCCCTAAACGATTGGAACTCGACGTTAGTGAAGTATATCAAACTTTACAGGAAAGTAAGCGTCGCATCACAATTGGTACCAAGCTAAGTATCTTGGATCCACTTAGTCACGAAAACAGACTACCCCTCAAACTTGGTTGAAAGGAAGGGCTTTGCGAAAGAAACCACCTTCAAATGATTTGATGAAAAAGTTACACGTACAATTCAAAGACGTAATCACGCGCAATGCTTTGAACGAAACAACCTTTTCAGTTCGTCAAAAAGTGATCGCCTTTAAAAACCCATTCTGTTGCTTTTTCGGGAGCAGTAGGTAGGTAGTCCTGGGCGTACATCGGGAGCAACCTGACACGACCTCTTAATTGCTTGTCGGGCATGGCTTGTTTAATGATCTCTTCCGCTCGATACCCCCTTTCGCTGCGGGTCCCGAGAACTATGTTTACTGCCTGAATGCAAGGGCTTTCTGCGATTTGGTCCAAGATCATCATGCGTAGAACGTTATCGGTTTCCGGAAGGCTATAACCTACAATAGAAACCACCTCAGCTTCTCTGAGTTGCTTTTTCGCAGAGATCCAATCTCCGTTTAACTCACCGATTGCGAGTTGTTGTTTTGAAACTCCAGGCGTGCCAATCACGAGATCACGACCGAATAACGTGGTTGGCGTAACTGACTCCAAGGTTAAAATCTCATTGCCCTCTCTATACCAGTTGCAACTTCCATGAAGTTTCAGGATACGTGGAAACCCCTTTTGATCAGGAAATCCGGCGTACGGAATTCCATTGGCATTCTTTCGTTGTTGATACCCACCCCAATTGGTTCGACGTAATAGATTTTCTAGAACTAGGTCGTAATTTGTCGTAATCAAGGTGCTATCAGAATTCAGCTGACGAAACCATTTTTCATAAGGTTTCCAGCGTTCCGACTCGTCGAGAAGATCATCGAGAAAAAATTGGTCTCCAATGCAAGCCGTGTTTTTACGAGCCGGAAAATTTCTTCTTCGACGTTACAACCCGCCTTAAAAAGATTCTCCAACTTCGATTCGGCAGTTTTTAGCATCTTTGACGTTAACCAGTTTGTTCCCCCATGAACCATAACCTCTAAAAGCTCAAGCATTCTTTCCGCATCAAGGATACGGTTCCATGGGGTGGACACTCCATCGCCATTGTTAACCCCATTGAATACCTCGTTCAAAAACCAATGGAATTGCCTAACGAAATTCCACCTCTCCTCGTCCGTTTTGTCTGAACAGTACGTTTCGATTGGATTTTGAAATTTATGGTCGTAATAGAACGCAGAAGCTCTAGAAAATAGCTCGTTAAACAACGGCCCACCTAATGGAACGCTAAAGCCTGCACCTAGAATGTAAACGTGTTTTACGCCTTTACTTGCCATGGACGTGATTCCTCAATTATCGATACTCAGAAAGAATTGAATCAATTTACCAATGTTGAAAAATCGTGCAGGAAATCGACCAAACGTTTCTTCGATCGATTCCTTTGGATTTACCGTTTTGTTTCGTGAATAAACTGTAAATCCGCCAGGAAAGACGAAAAATTGAACGTAGTCCCTGGCGTCTTCCTGAAGTGCAAACAAGGGAGCGATCGGGTACTGATTAATGGCCCTAAATACTGGATACATGGTTGTTTGTTGTTCTTGGAAAACCAATGATCGTCGTAAGGATTGTTTCTTATGCTTTCAGATGTCCTACGTGGCATGAAAAAGCAATGTGTGGGTAGACAGACCTATTTGCACACTTGTTGCGGCTTTGGTCGTTCGAAAGCCTACTACGATTCAGGAGAGAGTACGTCGTGCGAAGCCAGAAATCAAGCATTCGCGTGTGAGCTGGGAACGACATGACTGCATTATCAAACGCAGAATTTGAAACACCTTAAGTGGTTTGGTTCGCTAACGCTACGACCGACAACAGCGAATTCGCAATCTACTCAAAATGTGGATACCGTCCTATGATCTGGGTTGTGTCATCCTCTGGAAGGACGATACACAGAGATCGGTACACTCGCAGGTAGCAAAAGCATGGCAGACCCCAGAAAACCCACACGAAACGCTGTTCACCGCGAAAAACTGTGCCGACTTACTAGACATCGGCAGGAGCGACTGGAGCGAACAGCGGATTACTTCCTCAAGGGGAATAGTTTCAGGTCCATTGCTGAGCAAACAGGCGTGTCGCTTGCGCAGGTCCAACGTGACGTCGCCCTGTGCAAGCGAGAGTGGTCCAAATCGACTTCGAGGGAGATTCAGTCTTCCGTAGCCAAGGAGCTTGCACGGATCGATCGAATTGAGGCCGAAGCTTGGCAGGCCTGGGAGCGATCTCAACGCGAACAGGACGAACGAATCGAAGAGACGACCGAAAGCGACGAACACGGCACGACAATCAAGAAGGGCAAGCGGACCAAGAAATCCGTTGGTGAAGCCGCTATGCTGGCGATCCCGCTGAAATGCGTGGAAATGCGGCTGCGATTTTTTGAGTTTGTATCGCCGAGTAACGGCGGAAACAACGACGATATTGTGATTGATGCGGTCGAGGTGGTGGTCAACAACCGCGAAGAGGCCCAGCAAATGCTCGAGTTCGAGAAGTTCCGCAGCATTGTACAACGATAAAACGCGTGACGATCGCTTGCGCAATGAGTAGGACACCGGTAAGCGTCTCTGTCGACTCCCATAGACCTACGACCTAAGACCTGAGAAAGCGTCTTTACGCATTACCAGTAAATACCGAAATACCCGAAATCCGTCGAACAACTTGCAGCACCGGTTGCGTTTTGCTACACTGTAAATCAAGACATTTGCAGTGTTTTTAAGCTTTTTCAGGCTTGGAAAAGACTCGTTTCTAATCCGTAGGTCGAAGGTTCGAATCCTACTGGCCCTGCTGGTTTATTATGCAGCGTTTTTTTGCTTCACGTGTAGTCCAATTTGCTAGTTGTCCACGCTTTGGAGCTTCTTTGGCATTCTGTCTAGGCCATTATTTGGATGATGAGTGACTATGGCTTGAGATCGGCAGGACGGTTAGATACGTCCTCGTCCGGCTTGATTCGTTGCCAAGTCTCGATCATTTCGGAACCATCAGAAAGCTTGCCAGTCTGAATCCACAAATCATCTTCAAAGCGACATTCGAAAACGAAGTCTTTGCCAAAGGTAGTGTCTTTGAACATTGGATCCAGTCCGTAACGCATCGTTTCGATGTACTTGCCGTTGTTTACCTTCCAACTCCCTCCCGCCGAGCGGAAAATCTTTCGATCATCGGGTTGGTAACCAATCCAAATAACGTGGACAGGAGTAATGTGTTTGATCGTGATCGAGTTCTTGTGCAGTTCGCTCGGTACACCTCCAAAGGAGGCCGATACGATGCGCCACGATCCAACCAATTGATTTCGAATCTCATCATCGGAGAGCTCTCGCTTGGAGAAAGCGATCGAGTTTTGTTTCACTGCCCAAGTGATTGACAGGCATGCAAATGCGACTGCGACAATGGATGCATAAAAGAATCGATGGGATTTCATAGTAGGTGTCAGATGTAAAGTGTTACTCAGTCATTCCATCACAATGATTCGACACAGTGATGTTAGGCATGATCAAAAGCAAAACGGCCGGTTTCCCGGCCGTTCACTTTGTTCTTTATGTCAGTGTAAGCATTAGTATCGGTCTCTGCCACCGCCACCGCCGCCACGACTGTTGTATCCACCGCCGTCACCTCGGTCGCGATCTCGGTAGCCGCCGCCACCTCCACCACCACCGCCGCCACCACGACGTCCACCGCCGCCTCCTCCGCCGCCACCACCACCACCGTACGATGGCTTCGATTCTCGCGGACGAGCTTCGTTACAAGAAATTCTTCTGCCCCCGACCTCTTGGTCGTTCAAGGCTTCAATTGCCGCCTGAGCCTCATCTGCATTCTTCATTTCGACGAATGCAAAGCCTCGGGAACGTCCGGTCTCACGGTCGTTGATGATGCTAACCTTAGTAACTTCACCGTAACGACTGAAAGCATTACGAACTTCGTCTTCCGTTGCGCGGAACGAAAGATTTCCCACATAAATATTAACCACGAACCAAACCCTTTACGACGACGTCGTCACGCTTCTGCAACGCAAAGCATGCCGACGAAACCAAAAACTGTGAGCGAGTCCTTCACGAGAAGTGAGCCAACGCAATTGGACCATCCTTGTTGAAACTGCTCCCAAAAACCAAACCATTGGAGCGTCAACCACATCAACTGAAAGTTCGACTTGAACAAATCACCGAACTCGAATAGCAGGTTGGCAAACCTAAGGCAAACAATACTCGGATTATCGGAATCCGCCCCACCCAAGTCAACTGACAAAACTCGCAGATATTGGGGAAATGATACCCAACAGGTCGGATCCTTAGCATTGGATCTGCCCTTAACGACAAAAAACCAGTATTTTTCTAATGACGACGCTGTTCCAGTACTCTTGAAGTTTCGAACTGGATGATTACCCCTTTCCCCACTTGCAAAACCAGACATCCGACTTACCCAGTTATCCCGTAGAATTTTCGGCGGAGATCATTAGATTTCGGTATCGAATTGCCATTCCTTTCCACTCGTTTCAGGCTCCTTTGATTACGTGATTGCAATCTATGCACGACCCTATCGCTATCAAACCGAAGTGGATTTTTGCGGCCTCCGACCATAAACGAGCCGTTTGGCCACAGACTGGCCTTTGGGTTGTGATGCGATCGGGCAGGATCGAAGAACTGGCTGCAACGAAACCTCTTTCGATTCCATCGCAAGACTGCTTGGATCGCCCCGATTGGATTCTTCTACCCGGCTTCTTCAATTGTCATTGCCATCTCGAATTCAGTGATCTGCAATCGCCGTTTCCTGCCTCGAACTCCTTTGCCGAATGGATTGGCTCCGTCGTGAGACATCGAATGCAGGCATCTGGAAATCGCGATGTCTCTCGCTCGCAAGCGTTGAGATCAGGCATCGTCGAGTCATGGCAAACAGGAACTCGATTTGTCTTCGATACGATTACGGCCCCGTGGCAATCGGAATGGATCCGTGATTCGCTCGACGAGATTGTGGGGCAACTCTCTCCGAGAGCTCGCGAAATCTGTGGTGAGACTCCGATCCGTGTCCTTCCCTGTGTTGAAGTCCTGGATATCAATCAAACCAGAAAAGAGGAAACGTGGAGGTTTTATAATGGCCTGAGATCGCAATGTGATTCTTTAGGTATCTCTCCCCATGCTCCCTATACGACGTCTAATACATTCGTAAAAGAATCCGTGATGCTAGCCAACCAAAACGACGCTGTGGTATCGATGCATCTAGCCGAATCCAAAGACGAAATGAATTGGCTTGTGAATCGACTCGGTCCTTTCGATTCGCGACTGGCCCCGTTTCGTGATGCGACGTATGATCTCGATCGCTCTGTCCTGTCCGACTACATGCAGTCGTTAGTCGAGGCTGAGCGATTGCTCATCGCGCACGGCAATTACTTGACAAAATCGGAACTAGCTCTCTTGAGTCACAAATCCACCTCGGCTGCCATTGTTCATTGTCCTCGCACCTATCGTCATTTTCAACTTGAAGGAAGAGATGCGTATCCAATTGAGACTCGCCTAGAAGACGGGGTACAACACTTTCTTGGCACAGATTCACGAGCGTCCAATCCAGATTTGTCCATGTGGCGAGAGTTTCAGTGTATTGCCATGGAAACGAGGAACGATGTTTCTATGCTGGAGCGTGTGCTGCGTATGTTGACTATTGCTCCTGCGAAATTCTTTAGGCAGGCGGATCTCGGGTCTATACAACCAGGAGCGGCAGCTTTGCTCAATTGTATTGCCAATCCAGGAGGATGGCCCGACACTCCAGAAGAGCTGCTCGTATCGATTGCGAGCACATCGATGCACCCTAGTCCGCTAGAGCTGTGTCTGAATTGACATTGTCCTATTGAGACTCATAGGGAAACGCTAAATGGACTCGATAGTCGGAGAATTTTGCATCGGGCTCAGGAAAGTCAGTGCTGATCAATTGAGCTCCGCTTTCAATGGCTTTTTGACTTCGCGAGGGATCATTCCTGCGTGCTTGTACCGTGTCCGCGTCTGCTCTGGTGCGTACCATAAACCCCTGTTTTACGAGTTTCTGAATTTCTTCAAATTGCGAAACGGGATCGTTTCGTTTCATCCACGCGGCGGCCGGGTGGTCGGCGGAAACACTTGCGAACAGCAGTCCACCGGCCAGTATTTCGCTCTTTTTTAGCAAGAGATCTCGTTCTGCCCCTTCGTTATCGAGAAGAAATACAAATTTGCCTCGCTGGCTCTCCAGGGTGGGCCATCCTTTGCCACGCACCGAGTCGCGAAGAGTCTCCGCTGTGCCTCGAAGATCGTCGGGTGCAAGGATTTTTTCACGTGGGATGATGCTCAGGATTGTATTTTCCAATTGTTCCAGATCTGTTTCGGTCCAGCGGAGTGGTTTGGTCCAAGGTGAAAACGAATCGGATTTTAGTTCGAGTAGCAAAAATATAGGAACATGGCGAGGATGTTGTTTGGACCAGTCTCGGAAAAGCTCAAGAGCTTCTCGAAGGGTGGCGACTGTGGAGCGATAATCGAAATCGGGACTATGCAGCACCTTCATTCCGGGTTGTTTCATTGCCGATTCATGCGGCCAATCTGGTACATCACTCGAAAACTGTTTTGCGAGTTTCCACATGGAGGGAGCATGATATAGCGTCCCATCGGGATCGAGATAAAGATCCAATTCAAAGTGACGCATGGATAGTGCATCGAGTTGTTCAAGAAGTGGACGATGAGAGTACTCGATTGCATCAGCCTCACGAGCGGCTGTCGATGCGATAACTCTTTTCGCTACCGCATCAGGACGGATGTGATAGGAGTTGTGGGTGCCGATCAATTGCACTTCGTTGAGTTTTAGGCCGCGGCCATCACTCAGCGTTGCTGTCGTCTCGGTTGATACGCTTGATGTGGCATCAGGTAGCTTGTTAGCGTCTTGTCCCGTACCCCATTTCGGCATAGCTACCAAGCTAAAAACAACAACGTGAATCCATAACAACGTACGAATCGCCAAAGTATATGTCTCCAACAATGCAGTTCTCTCAGTGTATCAATCCTCAGGTAATGGCTTACCTTTCGTTTCGGGGAGGAAGAGAATAACTACAATTCCTATTAGGAATGCGGCGCACATATACGAGGCGGCATCTCGAAATGCGTCTAATTTTTCCGTTGGGGTGGTAGCTCCCTTTGCGAACCATGCCGTGAGGTACGCTTTTACGGGTAGCCCGAGTGCAGCGACATATCGCCCCACGTTGTAGCAAAAGCTGGTGCCGGTGCTCCGCAATCTGATTGGGAATAGCTCTGGAAGATAGATGGCGTATCCCGCAAATATACCCAGCTGACAGCCACCCATCAGCGCGCTGAGGGGGATGTATTCCAGGCCGTTGAACGTTTGGAAGTACAGAACCGTAAAAATGAGAGCGAGGAGAAAGCCAATGATAAATGTCGGCTTGCGTCCCAGTTTCTGCGCCATGAAGGTAAAAAACAGCATGCCAACGAACGCACCGACGTTCTGAACGATTGAATTAACCCCCATCCAGAAATCCGCTGCCACTTTTACGTCTGCTTGGATCGCTTTTAGTTGTTCCTCTGTCGGTTGATCGATCCCTTGCAATCGTTCTGCTTCAACGGATTGAGTGATGACCCCTTTTACAATTTCGGGCGAGAAGAATCCGATACCCCAAACGCCAATGATCCCCGATACGCATAACATCATGCCCATGAGAGCATGTTTGCGTAATCGGTTGCTAGAAAATAGGTCGGTGTAGGAGCCGAACTTGACCCCCGTCAATTTGCCAGCTTTGCGAGCTTCGACCCATTTCTCAGGTTCTTTGAGTCGCATCTGGATAAAGACGCACAGAATCGCCGGTGCAGCCCCGACTAGAAACATGTACTTCCAGGAATTCTGAGGCTCGATGGTACCGATTCTGCCCAAGTAGGCGAACAGCATCGAAGTCAATCCGGCGGTGATATTTCCCAAAGCTGATAGCGACTGCAAAAGCCCCAAAGCGGGAGCTCGAGCTTTATCGGGCAAAGTGTCCGCGACCAAGGCAACCGCAAGTCCAAAGACCCCACCCACTCCTAGTCCGGTGATAAATCGGTAGGCCGCAAAATCCAGCCACCCTGTGGAAAAAGCGGATAGACCCGTTGAGATGGAATACAAAAAGACGGTAAGAGTTAACGTTTTGGCCCTCCCGATTCGATCACCGACGGAGCCAAAAATCAATCCACCGGTCGCCCAGCCGAACATAAAGATCATCGTGGCGTAGTCACCGTACTGGTACAATGATTCTTTTTGCGTGGCCGAAAGCAACGAAGTAAGAGCATTGTTGCGGGCGAGGATGAACAGTTGCTGATCCAAACAATCGAACACCCAGGACATCGACGCCATCGCGAATACAAACCAGTGGTAGCTATTCAAATAGGTCCACCATGGGCGGTTTATCTCCGATGGCTCGGTCTTCATCTCGGACACGGTTGACTCCAATCTATCGTCGTGGGTAGGGAGGAAACTCAGTGCTGCAGGTGCAGCGAATGCATATTGTCCCGAGAGATTCCGTGACAAATATGCCGAGATGTTATAGCATAATCCGAAAGCTTCCTAATTCGCGACCCATTCCTCCGAACCGAAAATGATCAACAATCCCCGATTCCGCGTCGATGGTATGACATGTCAGCATTGTAAATCGGCTGTCGAGAAAGCCCTTTTGGAGGTTCCTGGTGTCGACCATGTCGAGGTGGATCTGCGTCAGGGGTTGGCTTCTGTTAAGGGGTTTCCGAACACGGATCAAGCGATTCGGGCCATTATGGATGAGGGGTTCGATGCAAAACTTTTGGAGGCCCATGCGTCATAATCCTATTGTCGGCAAACTCTGTTCCGCGAACTGCTGCGTTTCGATACTCCTCGGAATCGTGACTTTTTTTGCGGCGAGTCTCGGCTTGTCTGGCGAGCCAACGCCGCGGGCTTTGTTGCGAATAAAAACGGAAACCGATGTCGTTTATGGCGAATCCTCGGAGCCGATGCACCGTGCCGATCTCTTTTACCCATCGGAGCTTTTGCCAAACGGTCAGAAATGGCCCGTCGTTTTGATGATTCACGGTGGTGCTTGGACTGCCGGCGACAAGTCCTACGATCGTGTGCATGCTAGAAAGCTCGCGGCTCGGGGGTATTGTGTTGTCGTCATCAATTATCGATTAGCACCCAAGCACAAATTCCCTGCTCAACTCGACGACTGCCGACTCGCTTTGTCATGGATCAAAAGCCAAGCGGAAGATAGGAATTTGGATCTCGATCGCATTGCAGCGTGGGGGTACTCTGCGGGTGGTCATTTAACGGCACTATTAGCACTAACGGAGTCACAAAAGCCGTTAGAGTTCTCGCCCCGACTGCAGGTTTGCGTTTGTGGCGGAGCACCGTTCGATCTGACAAATCTGCCTGGCGATACCGAAGTGCTGGCAGGGGTTTTCGGCAAAACACCCGCCCAAGCCCCTGAGATTTACGAGCTCGCCTCTCCCATCAGCCACGTCAAGAAAGATGCGCCGCCGATGTTTGTGTTTCACGGAACCAAGGATTGGCTTGTTCCCAACAAAAACGCAGTGAAAATGTGTCGACTTTTAGCGGAGAACGAGGTTGCGTACGAATATTGCGAGGTGCCGGGCAAGGGGCATTTAGCGACGTTCGCTGATTTTGGTGTCGCGGAAAAGTCGTTCGATTTTCTGGATAGATTCCTTCGCCCCGATTCGGCTTGGCGGGACGGACAAAAGCAATCAAAATAGCGTTTTCTTTCCCTTCGCACGTCCCGTTATCCATCGAGCCAAATGTCAGCTTCTGAACTATTAGATACCAGTGCCCCTACGGTTCCCTTAGTAAAGCCAATTTGGATCGGCAATTTGAAGATTGATCCCCCAATCTTTCAGGCTCCGATGGCGGGATATACCAACTATGCATTTCGGCAAATCGTTCGCGACTACGGAGGAGCTGGTTTACAGGCGACCGAAATGATTAACGCTCGGGGGTTCGTCTGGCTGGACGAACACGATTGCGAGCACCCGGATCGACTTTGGGGAATCAAGGAGGAAGCGCGTCCGCTCGCTGTTCAAATCTGGGACAATGAGCCCGAAACGATGGCTAAGGTAGGGCGTAGATTGGTAGAGGAATACCAGGTGTCGGTGGTCGATATCAATTTTGGGTGCCCTGTTAAACAAGTCACCGAGAAAGCCCATAGTGGATCGTATTTGCTACGCGATCCTGAGCGCATGTACGCCATCATCTCGCGGCTAGTGGAGGCATGTTACCCGACACCCGTCACAGCAAAGATACGGTTGGGCTGCACACGCAAGACGATGAATCACATTGAGGTAGCCAAGACGGTCGAACGAGCAGGCGCCTCAGCGCTAACCGTGCACGGTCGCACGGCCGAAGATTTCTTTCGAGGCTCGGCAGATTGGACTCGCATATCGGAGATCAAAGAACATCTAGAAAAGATTCCGCTCATTGGCAACGGCGATTTACAGACTGCGGAGCAAGTGGTTCATGCCTTTAAGACGTATCGCGTGGATGGGGTTATGATTGCCCGCGCGTCGATGGGTAGGCCATGGTTGTTTGCACAGGCTGCAGCAGCGATTGCAGGTAAACCAATACCACCGGATCCAACGGTAGAAGAGCAAAAGGAGTGCATGTTGCGGCACTATGATTTAGTGACGCAGCGATTCGGTCTTGAGAAAGGGACGTTGCTCATGCGCAAGTTTGCGTGTTGCTATGCGCAGAGTAAGCATGGTGCGCGGCACTTCAGGACGCATGTTGCCAAAGTGGAGACGCCTGAGCAATTTTACGCGGTCGTCGAGCAGTACTTTCCCAAGCACCTCGATCCGTCCGGTATCGACCCCGAAGACCAGCCAAGCTGCGGGTGAGCGAGTCACTTGGCCGTAAGTCACATCTAGCCTTGGAGGGGACGCTCTTTTGTCCCGATGTTCTCTAGCCACCGCTGGCCTTGTGCCGCAACGAGCCTTGAGGGGGCGTTCTTCAGACTTGAGACTCTTGAGCCACCGCTGGCCTTGTGCCAGCGGGGCTATGACTGAGCGGCTACCAAGGCGAGCCCCCCAAATATTTTCTTCTCTTCGGCTGGC
>JBKCTT010000057.1:0-16483 GCA_046318795.1 Pirellula sp. | reverse complement strand
TATCAATCGCGAAGACCGAAGCTAGGGCTTCGAATCTGCGGCGAATCCACTCACGACGGTAGGAATAATCGATCCCTGACACATCGTCCTCGCCGGCGAGAAAGGCTCTACGGACGCATCGTTGGACGCAATGGACGATCGAGATTTCGTCATGTAGTAACTGTTCGTAACGCTTAGGTCGAACGATGATCTGTCTCCTGTGGAAAATTCGGGTATGGCAGCATGATACAGGATGGAGGAAAAGTGGCAACATACGATGGATGGCACCATATGAAGTCGAATGGGAAAATCTACTTCACATTCGGAAAAATTCTAGCTGCTAACTTAAGAATAAGTACGAGAGCTGACATGTCCCAAGAAGTGGGAAAGAAGATAGAAGTCGGGGTTTTTCTCAATGCTTAATGTTTATTAATCAGTGCGGCCGAGAGGACTTGAACCTCCAAGGGATTGCTCCCACTAGCACCTCAAGCTAGCGCGTCTGCCAATTTCGCCACGGCCGCATGGTTCCTTAGCTGTTCCACTAAAGATCGCGAAAGTTTATTAGCTTAGACAAACTAGTCAAGTCGTCTTGTCGAGCTCGTGGATGATCGCAACCGCTTGCTCGATGTCCGCCTGGCTCACATCCAAATGGGTAACCAATCTCACATTTTTTGCACTTATTGGGAAGCATCGTAGCCCTTTGGCCAACGCCAACTCACTAAACCGAGTCGCGTTTCCCCAACCCTCTGACACACGAAATATCACTATGTTTGTTTCTGGCTCCGCCGCCGCGAGCCGAAAATGGGCCGTCTGAGCAATACCTGCGGCTAGAATCTTCGCATTCGCATGATCTACAGCCAATCTCTGGATGTTGTTCTCCAAAGCATATAGGGCTGCGGCCGCTAAGAAACCCGCTTGACGCATCCCGCCCCCAAACAGCTTCCTGGCCCGCCTCGCTTTTCTAATGAAATCAACTGTTCCGGCGAGACATGAACCAACCGGTGCTCCCAACCCCTTGCTAAAACAGACACTTACTGAGTCGAAATACTCGCAGTACCTCTTGGCCGATACGCCGGTGGCGACCTGTGCATTAAATAAACGTGCGCCATCCAAGTGAGTCGCCAATCCTTGGGCTTTGGCAATACTGCATAGCTCATTAACCAAGGACACTGGATACACGCTCCCACCACCGCGATTGTGAGTGTTTTCCAGGCAGAACAGTCGACTTCGAACCGAGTGATCATCCTCTTTTCGAATAATCCCCTCAATCTGGCCGGGTTCCAATAAACCACTAACTCCTTCAATGGTTCTTGCGACCAGTCCGCTTAGCTGCGCAAACCCCCCTTGTTCGTATTGATACACATGACACTGCGCCTCGCAAATAAACTCATCACCCGGAAGACAGTGGCATCTCAAGGCTATTTGATTGGTCATCGTACCACTGGGCATGAAAAGTGCCGCCTCTTTGCCAAGCAACTCGGCCGTTCGCTCTTGGAGTGCCACCACAGTTGGATCGATGTCGATCACGTCGTCACCCACAGGTGCACGCATCATGGCATCTAACATTCCAGCGCATGGTTTGGTAACGGTATCGCTTCGCAAATCGATCATAAGTCGTATCTAGGTGAGTGAATTCAAAATTTGGACTACGCGGTTGCAATAAATACGATCGTTATGCTAGCAATATTGCCCCTAAATTGCGAACCACCCTCAAGTGAACAATTGTCGCTCCTGGGTTTTGTCCGCCTATCATCCGGCTTGAGTTTTTGCCCCTTTTCGGCTTATAACAACCGTTTGACCGATTTAAAGAATGGAGAAGGGGAGATGGATTTTCCTACAGTTAACATGGAAAACGGTTCGTCGCGATCCGCTGATTCCCAATCAGGACTCGACTACAACTCGCGAATATTGATCGTAGGGGCAGGCATGTCTGGCATGCTCTCGGCCATGCGTTTGATGCAGAGCGGTTTCAAAAACATCACCATCTACGAAAAGGCCAACGAAGTCGGTGGGACGTGGCGGGATAACACCTATCCTGGACTACGATGCGATGTGCCCTCGCATATGTTTACCTACTCATTCGAGCCGAATCCCGAATATAGCCACCGCTTTCCTCAAGGCAGCGAGATCCAATCGTACCTACTTCGGGTCGCCAAAAAACACGAGCTTTATCGATTGATTCGATTTAACCACGAAGTCGAATCGACAGAATTTATTGCTAATCAATGGCATGTGAGAACAACAGGTGGAAGCACCGATGTGTTCGATGTTGTGATTTGCGCGACTGGTGTTCTCCACCATCCTAAGTATCCGGATATTCCTGGCCGCGAATCCTTTCAGGGACAATCGTTTCATACGGCTCGTTGGGATCATAGAGTCGATTTGCAAGGAAAACGAATCGCGGTCATCGGTACGGGTGCCACGGCTGTCCAAGTCGTACCAGAGATGCAACGTATCGCAAGCCATCTAGTGGTCTTTCAGCGAACGCCGCACTGGATCTTTCCTATGCCTAACAAAAGCTATACGGAAGCTGACAAATCGCGTATCCGACAGTCCCCGACCTTAGCCAAAAAACTGCGTGATCGCTACAGCATGATCTTTCGCTGGACCTTTACGCGAGCCGTTGTCGGGAACAAATTATTGGTTTGGATGTTGAAGGCGTTTTGTAAGAGCCATTTGAAGCGCAAGGTACACGATCCCGAACTTCGAAAGAAGCTAACACCCGACTACGAATGTGGTTGCAAACGGCTGGTTTTCGGAAAAGGATTTTATCAAGCCCTACAGAAATCTAATGTATCGTTCGTTCCAGAGGGGATAACACGTATCGAGCCAGACGGAATTGTTGCGACAACAGGAGAAAAATTCCTGGTTGACGTGATTATCTACGCCACTGGATTTCACGGACACCAATACATGCGACCCATGAAAGTGGTTGGTCGCGAAAACAAAACACTCGATGAAGCATGGGCGGGCGGCGCCATCGCGCATCGCTCCACTTCGGTGCCGGGCTTCCCCAACTTTTTTCTCATCTTTGGGCCTTATAGCCCCATCGGAAACTACTCAGCGATTTCAGTCGCAG
The DNA here is from genome assembly GCA_046318795.1 of Pirellula sp. Classification (GTDB taxonomy): domain Bacteria; phylum Planctomycetota; class Planctomycetia; order Pirellulales; family Pirellulaceae; genus JBKCUI01. The sequence continues at coordinate 13,425 of JBKCTT010000057.1, read as the reverse complement.
AGGTGCAGGTGAATTTCATCGTGCAACAGTTAGATTTACTACGAACTCAAGGAGCACGGACCATAGAGCCAAAGGCGGAAGTCGTCGATGATCTAATCGATCGTATGGTCACTGCAATGAAGAAAACAGTATGGCTCGCAGGATGTAATAGTTGGTATCTGGACGATCACGGCCGACCAACCATGTGGCCATGGACATTCGAACGATATGCGAGCGAGATGGCTCGCCCGCAACCGAATGAATTTCATACGTCTAAAGCAGCTTAAAACAAACAATAGACGGCACTGCTTAGAGCTTGCCGTCCAACGCCAATTGATGGAAGAAGTGTGGAACCGTTTCTTGGTTCTTCAACAACCAATCAATGGATGGCTCATTTTTCATCGCCTTGGTAATGGCCTTGCAAGTTGCTTCGCGATTGGTTTGGAATAGCAGTTTCGGATCGTAGTCAACATCGACGATCGATGGATCTAGCCAAACGGAAACGATAATGCCAAGGTCGTTTGCCTTCTCTTTAGGAATTGCTCCAGCTCGTACCGCATCCAGAACACCGTGGGCGATTGCTGCCTGAACGGTACCCATGAGAATGTTGGTGTATTTTTCGCTATTTACAGTGACCTTGCTGACCATAATGGTTGCCGGTTTAACTTGTACGTCACTATTGAGGATTGCAAACACCTTGGTGTGGCCCTTGACCTGACTCCCGAGAAGATTTGCAAACGCAATACCGACGGGACCATCAAACTCGCCAATAATGACTTCAGGTTCTGCCGCCGACCATGCTGGTTCGGCTTCAACAAGAGCCTCACCGGTGCGGAGGATAATTTTCTCCATGGGTTTCTTCTTCGCTTTTGTTGGTTTAGCAGACTTTGCACTGGCTTTCTTTTTTGCCATGATGACCTTTTCGATGATGGATGTAAAATGGAAACCGGCATCATTCTATGCCAGTTTCAGTATCTTTCTACTACCCAGTTTAATCGGCCACAATCGAAAGGTTTCTTTATTGTTAACTGCCGTCGGATTCAGTACACGGGCTTTGGTTCAATGTGCCAATCGTGACGGCATGTCCGTACGATCTCTCGATTGCTGTGGTGATCGGGATACCCTGGAATTGTCATGCGCTTCACAACTAATTGAGTTGAGTGAACTAAGCTGGATCAAGTCGCTGGAGCCATCAACGCGCGTGATGTTAGCTGGCGGCATGGAGGACAGTGCAGAAGCATTGGAACTTTTGTCTCAAGTTGATGCAACGATTATTCCGGAGCAGTATCGGCAGATGAGAGACTGGAGAAATTGGCGTCGGTGGTCATTAGGAAGCGGGATTAAGTTTCCCTCGACCTATCCGATTGAAGATTGGCCGGGAGCACAGGTTGCGCAAGCGATTGGACCTACCTACCATGCGATACAGGCCAACCAGAAATGGCTATGGAAAAAACAACGAAGTGCCGGAGGTTTGGGGGTGAAGTTTATTGATTCGGAAAACCTACCCGATCCGAGCCTTTTACGAGCAAACTTTTCTTTCGAATCGGGAGTGTTACAAGAGTATGTGACAGGAAAATCGATTGGGGTGAGCTTCCTAAGTTCGCATCATGGAACGGTGATCTTGGGGATGGCAGAATCGATTCCGTTGCAACCACACATTTGGAGCGACTTTATTTATAGAGGCTCGATCGGTCCTGTTGGGATTCCCGATTGGCTCAAATCGTTGATCCATAAATTCGCTAACTTTGTTACGAGTTCGACCGGGTGGTGTGGCTTATGGCAAGCCGATTTCATGCTTTCAGAGAGAGAATTATACTTGATCGAGATCAATCCCAGGTGGACGGCGAGTATGGAGTTAATCGCATGCGGATACGATTTACCCCTAGTGACTTGGCACGTCGAGAGCCCGCACGTAGCTTTGTCTGATTGGACTAGCATGCAGTCGATCATAAACGCGTCCCAAGATAAATCGCATTCCCGATTTCGTAAAGAAATTCGCTATGCTGATGAAGACCGAATTGTTTCGAGCGACGAGCATGAGACTTGGTGGCAGAGTCGATGGATCGCGAGAGAACGCGATGAGTCGGGTGTATGGTTTGCCGACATACCACGACCGCATACATCATTGCACAAAAACGCACCCGTATACAGCGTGATAGAGCTTATTGGTTAGGACATCGTGTCAATAATCCCTAGAGTTGCATCTTACTCTAGGATGTTGGCTTTCAATCTATTTTCAGTAGGGCCAAAAGCGATTATTCGACCGAAACAGGATTCAGCTTGCCATGATGTCTATTTGGACTTTATAGCAATCGCAGGTAGCTCTTTCGCACCGGATGCGATTTCTGCATTTAACCCCGAGGAACTTTTCTTGGCGAACTTTCCCTTAAGCAGATCAGGTCCTGGTTCCGAGCTAGCCTGAGAAAGCAAACTGCCGGCATCCTGTTTTTGATTTGGGTCCGGCCATGTAACGGTGACTTGATACTTTCCGGCTGGTGCACCAACTTCTGCGTCAGTTACGAGTTGGTATTTTCCTTGGCCGTCTGCGACACCCGTTGCCATCTTGCCATCCCCTACAGGATGGTAGATTACTAAAGCCCCTACAGCGGGCGCGCCGTCTACAGTAATAGTCCCTGAAACTTGGTTTAGCGAGTTCCCACCACATCCTAGGATGCAGCATCCCGCAACGAGGCAAGCAATACGAAGTGTGTTCTTTAAGGCCAAAAACATTGAAAAATCCGTTAATATAAATTTCCGAGGTAGAGATTGGACATCAACAAAAGAACGGCCAGAGAAAACTCCCTGGCCGAACCTAGTTAAAAAGATTGCCATCTAGTTTGGATCTTGAGTGACTTCACCTGCGTCGCGCGTCATGAGGGCAATGAAAGCCCTCGTATCGACGTTTTGGGATATGAAGGAAACGGATCCATCTCCACGACATGTGTTGATACCACCTGTATGGAACGAATAAGGATTATCCTCGTTCGAGATATTGATAAGGCTGCATCCAAATTGCCTGATATCAGCAGCAGTAGTGATGACTGCGGGCGCAACTCCGCTAAGGCCTCGCATCCGACGGGAAATATTCCAGTCTCCGTAAAACGAGTTAAGATGCACAAAGTTCGGCTCTTGAGTCCAACGACGGTTTCTAAACATAACGTTTTGCTTCCCTGCAATCTCGACGAAGCATAGTGTGTTCGAGAGACCATCCGTTACCCGCGCGATTGGTATCCTGCGTTCCGCAATCATGTTACTTGTACCCAACATGGCATTATCCATGGTTACGTTCGGTTGCCCCAAACAGTTAGCCAAGAGATCGCCTCGCATACCACGAAAGGGAGCGTAGTCAGTCCTCGGAAGTATATAAGGTGTGTTAGCTGGGAACCCAAGCGGCCCGAAGTACGGACCATAATTACTCGGCGCTTCTGGAGTTGATGGACACACAAAAAACGGTAGTGTAGTGAATAACGATGGGTTGTTTCTGCCCAAGGGGAACGGTGGTGGCAGATTGACTGGATCGACTAAGGGACGACGAGGATCTATCAGATTAGAAACATTAGCTGCCTCCAAATAAGGCAAAAGCTGCCCCAAAGCGCCAAACGGCCTTCTCGCATCACCAGTTAATGCAAACCATGGATTCACTGGATTTGCAGGAGCCTCAGTGATCGCTAGTTCCGTTCCCCATGGTGGCATGAACTTGAGGGCTGACTCGTGGTTGTGTAAGGCGAGTCCTAACTGTTTCAGGTTATTACTGCACTGCATTCGTCGTGCTGCTTCGCGGGCCGCTTGAACAGCGGGAAGCAAAAGTCCAACCAAAATACCAATAATGGCAATGACCACTAGCAATTCCACTAGTGTGAAACCACTGCGATTTTGTAACCTTTTCATGGAATAAGTCTCCTAAGAACCAACAAAGCTAGAGAGGATTGCATATTCGCCCTGGGTTATTTTACTTAGGTCTTTGGGGCAGGCGCATCCCACCTCTATGCTGACAGCAATCGCAATTGACGGCTGAAACGATGTGGGAGATTTAGGTTGTCTCGAAACGCCCAAGCTTTAAACCGGGTACGACACAACTTATTGTAAGTGATTCGGGAAAGCAGATGCAACTACGCCACCCCGCAAAATCGGAAATTCATAAATTCCCTGCGACGGGGGACTGGAGGAATTCCATCGTTTTGATCGATGCACTCATCGCATCGATAGGGATGCAAGCGAGTCGATTTAGAATCCATCACGTATGAGGGCGTTTTGCCTTGGGCGACATTATATGATATATGACTAGTGAAGGTAAAATGGGCACTATTTGCCCGTTCGATAGCACGAATCTCGGCCAAGAGTACCCACCTACTGTTAATGCAACACGGACTGGGAGTTAGAAAGTCGATTTTAGATCGATCGAGCACTGCTTGAGCAAACAGCGCCCGATCGCATAACGCGGCCCCCAACAACCTAGTCAATCGGATGTTAGTTTTTTGTACCTTCTTGTTTGACCTCAGCTTCGTACCGAATCGTTTTAGGATCGAGTTCGGCGAAGGGTAGCGTGGATGGTGTTACCTTTACGGCTGTGGACACCTTGAGTGGATATTGCCCTTGGACTGGAAAGGTAAGCTCAACATATGTAGCCGTCCAGCCCTTCATTTCGGGCGCTGCCGGTGCTACATAACTACCGTCCTCTCGACGAATAAGTTCGGTTGGCTTAAATGCAGGACCAATCGATTGAAGCCGGAAGTCGCGAGCGTTCGGATTGTTAGCTTGCCACATAACCACCTTTGCCGGCGTCTCACCAGTGGTTACTTTGATGCTACCATCCTGCTCAAACGTCCAATCGTATTCTGGAAGCGGTTTACCACTTGAGATCAAGTAATGAAATGTCGCGATACTTTGAGCCGCATCGGAGTCCTTCAAGCCGTGATCTGCGTTGGGTACATAGCGTATCAGCTTTTTCCCTTTAAGCTGATCCCAGTAGAACTGTGAAGAATCGGGCAAAAAGAACTGATCTCCTACACCATTCACGATGTACTTGGGCATAGTGAGGCGATCTTTGTAGGTCAACGGATCGACCAACGAGTAGAGTTCTTTCATGCGTGGATGATCGAACCGTTGAAGAATTTTGTGCTGATAATAGTTACCAATTGCTTCAGCCCAAAAACCATAGGCGCGCCCATGATGCGTCAATGATGGTTCGACATTTAGTACATCGATTACAATTGGCACAATAGCTTCAACTCGATCGTCGACGGCTCCGGTTATCCAGGTTGTCCAGCCTCGCTTGGAACCTCCTCCGACGACAAACTTCTCGACTTTGTGCTTGCCGCCTGCTTCACTGGCTGCGAACTCAGTAATGCAATCCATCGCTCTAACCGCGCTCTTGGCCATTGGAAATCTTGGCAACCAAGTTGGATCACCTGTCTCCAAGAATTGGGCCCAAGCGTATCCAATGAGGTCATCCTCGGTGCGTGGCTGACCATCGTTGTGGAAGACCAAAGGCTGGTTCGGTACATTTTTTAGTTCTGCCACAATACTACCGGTCGCTTTGGCAATTCCTGCGGCAATTGGATCTGGCCCTCTAGGGGGTTTGCTATTGTGGCTGCCGCCACCGATCAAAAGAAAGGCAGACGTGCTCTTCACTTCAGGTGGAATCGTTAGCACCAAAAGATGCTCCCATATGGGACGATCCACATCCTTTTCGGTTCGCCACTGCTGCGAGGTCAACTTGATCACTCGAAACTGAAATGACTGAATCTCAGAACTGTCCAATAGTTCCCATTTATAGCAATCATCTGGTTCAGCCACATATTTGTCCAAGGGGTTTGGGACTATCCCCGATGGTTGGCCTGCATTTGCCAATGGTAAAGCCACACAGCTCGTAATGGCAGTCGATAGAAAGCAAAAGCGCAGAAAACGTAACATCATGGTAAATTGTTTCGTGAGAGGTTTCTAAAAAAAAGGGCTGGTAGCAACCAATCGATTTTGCATGAGGATTATACTAAAAAACATCCAAGGGTTGGTGCAACAGGGCATGTACCAAGGGAAAAATTGAGTCGTATCGCATCGCGTCCCGAAGCAATTGATTTTTAACCGATGAAGCCAAATCCATGGCTAGGAAGATAAGTGAAGATTCGATGTATAAATATGCTTGGCTGCTACTTTTTCTAGTCTTTGGTGGCTCCGTTGCCGCACAGCCTGCCCCGTACGATAAGTTTCCAGCTGCGAATCCACCTTACTATCGAGTTCGATATGAGCCGTCTGTCGACAGTGGCGGATTGATGTTTGGCGTTAATTACACTCTTTGGATACCATCCACTAATGAATCCATTCGGGGTATTATCGTTCATCAGCATGGCTGCGGTGAGGGCTCGTGTCGATCTGGTTTAACCGGTGCGTATGACTTGCATTGGCAGGCACTCGCAGAGAAGCACGTATGCGCCTTGCTCTCACCAGCATACGAACAACCGGATAAGGCTGATTGCCAAATGTGGTGTGATCCTCGCAATGGATCAGACGCAGCATTTCAAAGATGCTTGGCTGATTTTGCTAAGATGACCGGTCGCAAAGAGTTGGAGCAAGTGCCGTGGGCTCTTTGGGGACATAGTGGCGGTGGACATTGGGCAGGTGGGATGGTGATGCTCCATCCGGAGCGGATCGTTGCCGCATGGCTTCGATCTGGAGTCCCACTGTTAAGTGCCGAGCCAGGAAACACCTCGATTCGTCCTCACGATCTTCCTGATCTCGCTCTTCATGTTCCGATGATGTGCAATCTTGGTACTAAAGAAGGAGTCACAGTCAAGCAAGAACGCTTTGCCGGTGTATGGCCTGCCAACGAAAAATTCTTTCTCGAACTGCGAAGCCGCTCGGGCTTGGTTGGTGTCGCTATTGATCCACTTACTAGCCATGAATGTGGCAACCAACGCTATCTCGCCATCCCCTGGCTAGATGCATGTCTCGCCGTTCGATTACCGGAAACGATCGGCGCACCACTTCGTTCAATGCCGATCGAAGATGCCTGGCTAACGGAACCAACAGGACAAAAAGCGTGGAAATCATCGGACTATCCTGGTGAATTCAAGTCAGCTAGTTGGTTACCCGAGGAAACGATCGCAACGCGGTGGAAAGAATATGTTACTGATACAAACGTAAGCGACGCAACTCCGCCACCTCCGCCATTTGACGTTCGAGTCGATGGCGATTTGGTTCAATGGAACGCGAAAGCAGATCTGGAGAGCGGCATTTCGCATTTTATAATCGAGCGTGATGGCGTTGTGATTGGAACGTGGCCGGAAAAACCAGCCAATCCCTTCGGACGTCCGGTATTTCAAAACCTCCAATACAGCGACACCCCTCCGATGCCTTTCATCGAAATGAAATTTGAACTGCCCGGAGAAAAACGCGGAAGATCGGCAATCACGGTTCGCACGGTCAACACAGTCGGACTTCAATCAGAGCCCTCCATGTCAAACTGACAATACAAGGCCATTAAGATTTTACCTATGGTTTATTCACCATCAAAGATGTCAAGCTGCTTTAACTCAATCGCACTTTTATGAATACTATGCAGCAACCGCAAGCGAATTGTCCTACCCAGTTTCGGGTTAACGAATCGGTACCCATGGTCCACGTGGTGGATGTCGAGGCCTCCGCGTTGTTTTACTCGCTATTAGGTTTCGAATGTGATAGTCGATACAGACTTCACGACGGCAAAACAAACTTTATCGGGATGAATGCCGGAAAAGCTAGAATTTTTTTGACTCTCGCCTCTGGGCCTATCGTTCCCAGCCAACAAGCGGTGCTGTTCTATATGTATTCGCTGGACGTCAAGAAGATGCGCGAGCATTTGCTGGCCCAGGCCCTAGAAGATGGAGGTATCCCGCCTGGAATGCGCAAGCGAGGTGAAGAAGGACACATGCCAGAACGCCGTGCGGTCTACAATATCATCCATCCGTTCTACATGCCGGAAGGTGAACTCCGCGTTCAAGACCCAGACGGATACACGATCCTCATAGGTCAACTGGGATGACGTAGAATCGACACAGGCTCCCTTGTCAACACCGAACATTTGTTGTTAGTGACCGATTTTGTAGCCTGCGTTGCTATCGATGCTATTGCAAAAAATCAGTCTGCAGGCAATCCGCTGGCCTCGGTGAATCGATCGAAGAGAGAACGCAGGGCCGTGTAATGGACTGTTTGCACGAAATCTCTCGGACCAGCAAGGTCGATGGCATGCTGTGCTTCGATGTCTGTTAAAACCACCGGAGATGCTGCCAAGTTCTTGGCTACCGTGAGCAACGCTTTATCTCGGGCCGTTAACGTCTCCTCGGTTTTGACCTCCTCAAAGTTTTCGAGCAACAAAATCTGCTCACGAGTTTGCCCTAGCTTGATCAGCCTCGCGTCCGATTCGGCCAAGGAGTACCAAGCCCCATTCTGTCTCGCGATAACCCACGCGAGACGAGCACGAGTTAACTCACTTAGATCAAGATCCTTTTCTGCCGAGAGCAAGGCTGAGACTTGACGTTTTCCGGCAATAGGAAAATTAGCCAAGAGCGTCATCCAATTAGGAACTACGTTATCCATAACAACATCGCTGAAAACCTTTCTTGTCTCATCAACGGACTTAAGTGGTAATCTTGCCGTCCGTGCTTTTGCGATTTGGAGCCCCTCTGCAATGCCAGGTAGCTTCTTAACTTTGGCCACGTTCCACTTCGTGGGCACAATATTAGAATCGCTCTCTTCTCCGCTACCTTCAACAATGATTGACCGCTTGTTGGCAAATTCAGGGCTCGTGGTTGTGAGATAGGAGTGCTCCTCGGTATTGCCTGCTCCAAAATTGCCACCCGTTGTGGATTGTGGTACTCCCACCCCTTCTTTCCAGCGATTGATGGCGTTGTTTCCCGCTACAGATAGAACCATCTCCAAAATGGCGACGTCGCTGTAATGCTTGCGGCATTCTTGGATATCGGCGTCAGTCAATAATTGGGGCTCCAAAGTCAATCGGCGAGCTAATGCGAATGCTGCTCGTTCATTCTCTGGAAACGCCGACCAATCCAAGTCCAATGCCGCGATCAAATTATCGGACATGCCAACCGCCAATAGTTTGGATTCTTGATGGCCTAAACAATATTGGCAGTTGTTAGCGCGAGAGGCAATCCAGAAGAGTCGCGTCTTGAATCCGTAGTCCAGCGTCAATGTTGGATCTGGTTCCAAAGCCGGGCGATTCGTGTTTGCGTTTGACGAGGTTCTATTCGGACTGCCGCTGAAGTTTAGATAACCGCGAGCACCGGGTGTGTTGGGCAAAAAGAAACGTGTCAGGCGGGATTCATAGTTAACTGGTCGTCCATCATTTTGAGTTTTTTCTTCGTCAGAGATTGGAGGCAGCGTGACTCTTTCCTTTCTCTTTTTCATATCTTCGAGCAATTGCTTCATTGCATCGCGGTGCACCGGAGTAGGGCGAGGTGCTGATGCCAGCTCGGCCGGCTTTGGTGGCGACATGTTGTAGTACTGGTAGAACGGATTGCCTGATTCCAGTGTCAATTGAAACCCATTGCTGATACGTGTCATATAGTTGTATCGGCTGGCGTTAACGGTGATAAAGAAGGCTCTTTGATCGCCGAAACCTTGCCGTAGATTGTCGATATCGGCTTTTGATATAGATCCAGGCGAGCGAGTAAGGCGTCTTGCAAAGTCCAGTGCTTTTTGTTCGGCCTCGCTAAAGGTTGACCAATCATTTTCCGCCAGTTGGCGACTGATCTGGCTTATCTTGTTGCGATCAAAGCCAGCAACTTCCCAATTCATTTCGCAATGTCCCATGCAATAAGGACACTGCATGGCATCAGTCACAATCCAAAAGATAGAATTGCCAAAGGCACGGTCCCAGTTCGCGGAAATCTCCGAACCAGCCGTTCTCATATAAATCTCAAACGGAACCGCTAATTCGTGGGAGTATCCGAAAGCCACCTTGTACCAAACAATGTCGCTGGCTGTCGGCATTAATCCTTCGGGGAGTTTTCCGGCGATCTCTTGCCAGTCGGGTACTCGCAATCGGGTTTTTCGAATCCGTTGAATTTGCAAACGCTCTTGCAACTTATCGTACGACAACCAAGTATACGGTTCCTTTTCTACGATGATATCTTTTGGTTCAGACTCCGGTGTACCGATTTGTTTCGGTGCATTGGGAGAGGGCGGAATGGTCTTTTTCTCTAAGCTTTCGGGAGAGAATTTCACTTGGACGGCAGCCGTGACTGCGTGGTCCTTTGAGGCTAGCCCCAAGCAATGAATAAGGCGATCTTGGAAATTAGCGTAAGCCATGTGCAAGACCATCGAGGCGACGACTCGACTGCCGAGTTCTTTTTCGATAAAAGCGAATTGTTCATCGGTGACCCCATCCGAGTCGCGGGACATCCCGTCTGCGAAATCCAGAGCAGCTCGTTCTGTTTTTGACCAAAGGGATCGATCTCCTGAGGTTAGTGAATCCCACTTTTCGGCAGACACGCCCGCTTGTTTTGCGTCGTAGGCCGCGACCTCCATAGTGTAGGGACACTGGTTCGCACTAGCTGCTGTCCAACGCATGGCGGCTCGAAGCTGAGGTTCTACTGGCCCCTGGACACGATGAGCATAATCGAGCTCGATGAATGCTGCCGCAGTTCGAGGCATCTCGCGTGCGACCATGCAAATCCAACTTGGTAATTCCGGCCTATCCGTTCCTAGCGGTGATGGCAGAATTTTCCAAACCTCTTCACTACTAGGAGGAAGCTGCCAACCAGTTGAAGTAGTCGTTTCCAGGTTTGATCCGAAGACTGGACTCAAACATAGCCAGGCTATGGTCAACACGGTGAGCGCTCCGTATTTCTTCATACTCATGATCATGGTTTCCATGCTTCCTTCGATGAATTTTATGAATTCGTAACAACGGCTTTTACGATTTTATGACACCAGACGATCGAATGTATTTCGTGCGGTGTTTTTTGAAAGATGATAGTTAATCCAGAGGCAAGCCAACGGACTCGGTTAATCTGTTAAAGCTCGCTCGCGAGCAGATGTAGCTAACCGCTTGGACCGTGTCGCGAGGCCCTGCGTTTTTGACGGCATCGGCCACTTGCTCTGTTGTGAGAACAACAGGCGATGCTCCAAGATTCTTGGCCAATACGAAGAGCGACTTTTGTTGCGGAGTGAAGCCATCCAGGTCTCCGTCGAGAGCAAATATCTGGTCTTCGGTTTGACCTAGCTCCTTCATTTTTTTCATGGCCTGACCGGCCGCGTACCAAGCTCCATCCTGCCTCGCGACTATCCACGCTAACTGCGCTTTTAACAACGGCGAGATATCGCCACCGTTCTCTGCTGCGAGAATCGATTTAGCTCGCGTATTGCCAGCCTCTTTAAAATTGGCCAAGAGCCTTGCCCAGTTGGGAGCTTTACCCGAAGGAGTCACCATGTCGGGAAACAACTCGCTTGCTTCTTTGTCTGAAGCAAGCTTGATCCGAGTTGTTCGAGTTTTCGCTTTTTCAAGTTGCTTTAGGGTCTCTTCCCGGGACTCTAATACCCGAGCTTCGGCTTTGGTGGGAAGCAGTTTATCGATTCCAATTTCACTGCTAACATTATCAAACAGCGATGAAACCCGATTCTCATTCTCTGGTGATGTGGGAGTTAGGTAGCTTCCGCGAGGCAGTTTTGGATCAGGGGTGCTGCCGCTCAAGCTTGCCATACGTGAGTAGCCCCCTTCGTCTGCGCGCTGAGGGACCGCGACTGCTTCCTTCCATCGGTTTATAGAATTGTTTCCGCACATCGACAGAACCATTTCCAGGATTTGTAAATCGGAATAGTGTCGCTGCAGTTTTTTGATGTCGTCATCGGAAAGTAAGTAAGGCTGATCGGTGAACTTCTTGGCGAATTGAAACGCGACACGTTTTTCTTCGGGTTGATCTTTCCAGTCGCCATCGAGGGACGCAATCTCGTCTTCTGTTTTACCAGCACCCAAAAGTTTGGACTCTTGGTGGCCAATGCAATACTGGCAATTGTTTACGCGCGAGACGATCCAAAACAACTCGACCTTAAAGGCATTGTCGAGAGAAAACGCAGGATCGGATTCCCTTTGACGATTCGCTGCACCGTTGGGCTGCGGCGGAGCAATGGGTCTCGGAACTTCGATCCCATTCAAATAATGGTGCTTGAGCCTTGCTTCATAGCTATCCGATTGTTCTCCCAAGACTTTCTTATCGTCCTCGGTAAGTTCGGGAAGTGGAATTCTAGGTTCTCGCTGCTTAACGCTTTCGAGCCACTGCTTAAGCAACGGTCTGGTCAAGGGGGTAGGGCGTGGGGCTCCCTCGTCCTCAGAGAAAACAGTTTGGCTTAGCAAGCTGCTTAAAAATAGCGTAACGATTACCTTCTTATACATTTTGGATCACTTGTTGATTTTGGTTTCGATAGGTCAATACGTAAGGCCGCCTCGGCCCGCAAATCATCATCGCCATACGATGGACACTCCTGTCCGTCAGCAACACCGTAGGATGGACACTCTTGTCCGTCAGCATTACCGTAGGATGGACACTCCTGTCCGTCCTTGATTCCGCAAGTCGGCCAAGAGTGGCCGACTTACATAAGGTACGTTTTTCCCTGCATTGAAAAGACGGATCAGCCGTCCTCTTTGATAAACGTGATCGCAGGAGTTGTAGTCACTAGATACTTGATCGTTTTGTCGATCTTCTTGCCTGCTTTATCTTGGCAGTTGAATCGAACTTGGAATCGAACATTGGGTCCGACCATTTCGCCATCGCCAACGATCTCGTATGAGGTGAGCTTGCACCCATCCCTCCACAAGTCGATTACAGCAAACATCGGAGGAGTCTTCTGCTTGAGCGACTCCATGGACTCTCCATTCTTCCATGCGTCGAGAATCGTTGAAGCGATCTCTTTTGCTTTGGATGGATCCGAGTTCGCAACCGACGGCGCACTGGAGCATCCGGAAAAGTGAGAAAGCAAGATCGAAAGACCGACAGCCAAAAAACTCTTCCTAGTAATCAAGACTCTATGGAGCATTACTCAAGCTCTCCCGTTAGAGTCTCGCCACCGTTAATAGAGCCGAAAGCTCGCCAAACATCCAAATTGATATTTTGACTAACGAAACCAACCGAGCCATCACATCGCCCCACTTGAACACCCCCAGTGTGATAGCTTTTGGCGGATGTTGCAATTCGTTGTGGCGGGAACATGCACGAGCGGCCATTAGGAGGAGCGACGTGGAAATAGTTGGACGACGAGTGGCCACCCGATAGCCAAGGTGCTCCAACGTTACTGTTGCCCTGTAAGGACAAGTCAGCCGTGTTGATGGCATTGCATTGTTGAACGGCTTCGTCGAGCGTGTTGGGATAAGTACCGGGACGGAACGTATCGGTGAAGGTGGAGATGGCGTTGCTGAAATCACCGAGTCCGTGTTCGCTGATCATTGCCGTGTTGGAC
>JBKCTT010000056.1:0-1944 GCA_046318795.1 Pirellula sp. | reverse complement strand
TCGACGCATCCCAAAGATAAATCGTTCGCGAGTTCGCGTCGACCAGTCGAGCACCTGCGACTCCGCAATCGGCGATTCTCCGGCCTCAATGCGTTGCAGGTACTTTAAGGTACTGCGATGATTGACCGAGCGAGTGCCTCCGACATAAGCCGCCGCTCCCGGCCCAATTCCTAGCCACGGATCCCCCTGCCAATAGACTTGATTGTGCTGACATTCGCTACCAGGCTTGGCAAAGTTCGAAACCTCGTAGTGATGGAATCCGTTCTCCTTGAGAAATGCGATCGCGTAAAGATACATCTCTAACTCTGTTTCCTCAGGAACCGCAACCAGCTCACCCTTCTGAAGCTGCGACCAATAACGAGCCCCTTTTTCGTAAGTCAATCCATACGTGGAGACATGGCTGACTCCTCGCGAAGTAGCTCTCTTCAAATCCGATTGCCAAACTTGCAAATCCTCCCCTGGAACCCCGAAAATCAAATCGACCGAGACTTCGGTGAACCAACGGCAAGCGATATCAATTGCTCTAGCTAAATCATCACCCGAATGATCGCGACCAAGCGTCTTGAGCTTCGCATCATGAAAGGACTGGCCACCCAGGCTGATTCGGTTAATGCCTTGATCGCGTAGCAGAAGACAAAGATCCTCAGAGATGTCTTGGGGATTCGCTTCAATACTCCATTCTCCGTCTTCAACGAGCGGAATCCAGCGACGAATTTCCTCAAACAGTCTCACCATTGGCTGACGAGGTAACAACGTGGGTGTTCCCCCTCCAATGAAAATCGTCTTTACCGAATGGGAACGACCGAGAGCCGTTAGCTCACGACCAATTGCACCGACATAACGGTCGACCAAATCCAATCGATTGGCGATAACCGTAAAACTACAGTAGGGACAGCGAGAGTGACAAAACGGGACGTGGATGTACGCTGACTGAGGACTGGATAATTGCTCCTCTGCCCTGTTTTGAGATTCCATAGCTTCACTCACCGTCTTTTTGCGTTTTCGTCCTAGTAGTGAACTTCGCAACAGTGAACAAAAGTAGCCCAACAGGCCCTAACATGAACGTAGCTGGTAGAATGATAACAAGCCAAAGACGATTGATCCCCCGACTCATGACCTCTTTCGCAATCCAGCTGCCAATGAACAAGTCAAAAGCCAAGTAGTGCACCCAACCAGCGAGTGCCGCCCAGTCAGAGGTGAATAACAGCTTCACGTTCGGCAGGGTATCAAATCCTCCCTCTGCCTTCCCAAAAAACAATACAATGAGCGAAGCATAGAGAATGCTCATGGCAATCGGCCAGCCGAATCCAGCCACGTGGTCTCTAAGCCAATCCAACTTGAAACACACAGCGACGATCAAAATCAGCCACCCGCACAATGCGAAACTATTGGCAATCAAGAATACGTTTTCAGCGGTCACAATCTCTCCCACAATAAATTCAAACCCATCCGACTATCGCCCAGCAACCAAAATGGCTCATCGAGTATCTTATTCCTTTCCTCGTACTTTTTCTTGCCGTAATCATGAATTACTTAGCCAATATCGCGAGCAATCTCCCTGCAATTTTCGCCTGCATTGCAGCCACCTTACTGTCGTTCTTTTACCCGAACGGTCTTTTGGCTCAAACTAGCAAACCAAGACTACGTTCCGATCCTCCTAGAATTGAATCCTCATGGGACGATTTGTTAGAGGGCGTTAAAACGGCAGAAGACTGGGCAAAACATCGAGTTCTGCTTAAACAGCGATATCTCGAGTTGATTCGCGATCAGCACAAACCAGCCAGAGTGCCGCTTGATCTTAAAGTGCACGAAGAAATGGAGATCGATGGCATCTATCGCCGTTTTTACATCAGCTACCAAGTCGAAGCAGAGGAACGCGCTCATGCATACCTGGGTATTCCGATCGCGTTAAATGGTAGAGCTCCCGCTGTCGTTGCGCTTCAT
>JBKCTT010000055.1:0-13695 GCA_046318795.1 Pirellula sp. | reverse complement strand
GGGCGCAAGCCCTCCGGTAGGGCGCTAACCGGCCAATCGACTAATCACTTCTCAGGGAACGCACCGTACGGCTCGCGCCCTTACGCTACTAGTCCCATCGCGCAGCGATTCATAGCGGCATGGGCGCACGCCCTCCGGTAGGGCGCTACCCGGCCACTCGACGAATCACTTCTCAGGGACCGCACCGTACGGCTCGCGCCCTTACGCTACTATTTTCATCGAGAAGCGATTCATAGCGGCATGGGCGCAAGCCCTCCGGTAGGGCGCTAACCGGCCAATCGACTAATCACTTCTCAGGGAACGCACCGTACGGCTCGCGCCCTTACGCTATTATAAAAACCACCGTACGGCTCGCGCCCTGACGCTATTAACTGATTCGCATCGCGAATTACCCCGCCGTATTCGCCGTCAAGAACGTCTTCCAAGATTCATATCTCGGATCCTTTAACGTCACAGCAATCCCCGGATTCGTGTTGGGACGAATCGGAGTTGTTAACAGACGCATGTTCGCCTCAGCAGGTGTGCGTCCACCTTTGCGACTATTGCAACCCAAGCACGAACAAACCACGTTCTCCCAAGTTGTTTTACCACCTTGAGATCGTGGCGTCACGTGATCCAAACTAAGTTGACTCATCGGCTTAGTTTGTCCGCAGTACTGGCACCGATAGCCATCGCGTGCAAAAAGCGTCTTTCGATTGAAGCGGACAGTCGATTTTGGCAATCGGTCGAACAAGACCAATCGAACGATACGAGGCACTTGCAACTCACGAGTAGGAGTTCGCAAGTAATCTTCGCCATCTTGTTTCTCAAGCGACTTGAGCTCAGAAAGCTCACACCAACTCTCGAAATCATAATTGCAATACTGGTCATCCTCGATCGTGATAACCTCAGCACAACCTCGATAGAGAAGAGTCATCGCCCGCCGAACGTCGACGACGCGAACCGCCATGTAGAATCGGTTCAAAACCAAAACGCTACAATCTAACGCAGAGACATCACTCACCCTGATCCTCCCGGTTGTGCAAAACGCTACAAAAGAACCCTATCAACTCTCTGTTATTAAGGTCCTGACAATTGGCGTCGGTAAAGTAACGCCCTATTATCAAAATTGTGCCGCGAACTTCCTTAGCACAAAGCGCAACCAAGATCGCAATCTCAGTTGCGCTATGGGCTGAGGAACACACCGGTGTCTAATGATACCGCACTGCGAAACAGGTTACCAACTGCGGGAAAGAAATCTTATCAAATTGACCAGAAATTCACGCCGACTCGCCAAGTGCCTTTTCGATCGCACTGCGGAGCTTTTTCGGGTTGGTCATTGGACTATAACGATCCACCACACGACCAGTTCGATCAACCAAAAACTTGGTAAAGTTCCATTTGATGGACTCGCTACCGAGTATACCTTTGCTGGCATTCTTCAATAGCTGGTAGACAGGATGGGTCTTTGGGCCATTGACCTCCACCTTGGCAAACAAATCGAACGTCACATTGTAGTTGAGCGAACAGAACTCGCGAATCTCCGCGTCGGTGCCCGGCTCCTGCATGCCGAACTGGTTGCAGGGAAACCCAAGTACGGAAAACCCTCGCTCGCCATACTCGTCTTGTAGAGCCTGAAGATCGCTGTACTGAGGTGTAAAACCACATTTGCTGGCGAGATTAACGATCAGCAGAACTCGACCGCGATATCGGTCGAGCGAAATCTCTTGGCCATCGTTGGTTCGGGCCTGAAGCGAATAGATCGTGCCGTCCATCGGTTCTAAACACTCACTAATTCGGGAGCCTGCGACATCGGAGCCATGTCGTGAATAAACTTGCTCGGAAGACCTAAATCCGGCAACAATTGCTTGCATGTAATGCGGGATGATTCGTAAATCACAGGCAGCCCGCTGCCCGGGTGAGTGCCTCCGCCGACCAGATAAACGCCGTCGAGTTCCTCGAACTTGTTATGAGGTCTTAGGTGTAACATTTGTCCTAAATTGTGGGCGAGGTTAAAGGTGGCGCCGCGGAATACATGGAAGTCGCTTTTCCAATTGGCGGGAGTGCAAACCTTTTCGTATACGATTCGCTTGCGGATGTCGTGATAGCCGAGAGCCTCCATCTTCTTCAATGTTACCTCGCGATACATTGCAGTCTGAGCCGCATCCCACGGCGTCTTTTCACTGATGTGAGGTACTGGCACCAACACGTACAGCGAGCTCTTGCCCTTGGGCGCTAGAGAATCATCCGTCACGCAGGGGTTCTGGATGTAAATCGAAGGATCGGACGGTAACACCTTGGCCTTCTCGATCTCATGTAGATTTTTTTGATAATCCTTGGCGATATAGATGGTATGGTGCTGTTCATCAGGATAAGCCCCGTCCACGCCGAGATACATCATAAACGTCGAGCACGAATACTGTTTCTTCTCTAGATTGTTATCCGACCAGCGCTTTCTCAAACGAGAAGGGACCAGCGTCTTCATCGCGTGGGCAAAGTCTGCGTTGATGACGATCGCGTCGCAATCATAAGCTCCATGGTCCGTGATGACCCGCTTAACACGACGTCCGTCGAATTCCAGTTGCTTGACTGGCTCGTTAATTCGAACTTGACAGCCCATCTCCTCCGCGATCTCGGCCATGCGTTCACTGACTCGGCCGCATCCACCGTACGGGTGATAAACGCCATACTCATATTCGAGAAACGACAGGATGGAGAACAAGCTCGGGCAGCGGAAGGGTGACATCCCGAGATACTTTGCTTGGAAGGAAAAGGCGATCACCAAACGTGGATCCTTGAAGAAACTCTCCAAGTCATGCCCGAGCGATTTCCAAGGCTTCACGTAGGGGGCTGCCGCAGCAAGAGACGGCCGCAGCAAGTCGAGCATGCTATTAAAGGGTGACTCAAGAATAGGTCGAAACTTTGCAAGCTTCGTGCGATTTTGGTCTAAGTATCGCTTCACCGCCCCTTTGTCCGCAGGGGACAGAGTTGCTACCTGCCGATCCATTTCCTCTAAATCGGGGCAGCAATCGAGTTTGCCTCCCGCACCAAAGGCGATCCTGTACTGCGGATCTAGTCTTTTCATCGGGATTTCCTGGTCGATATCCCTTCCGACCGATTGGAAGATCTCCTTGAGAATTCGGGGGTACAGATAAAATGTCGGGCCTGTGTCGAACGAAAATCCTTCGGCACGAAGCGTTGCACAGCGTCCGCCAACCTGCGGCCTGGCTTCCAGGATAGTCACCTCGGCCCCCGCATGTGCGCATTGCAAGGCTGCAGCCAAGCCCCCAGGACCTGCCCCGATGATGACCACTCGTTTGTTTCGCATAATTTACGGTTGCACTTCGTGTATGGCTACAATTCCAGTTTAAAAGTATCCTTCAAGAGGTATGTTATAGCCGATTGGCAAGCAGCGGGCCCCCCCAGCTTTCTTAACGGAACGAAGAAACCGCATTCCTCCTCCCATCTTGATTGTTTGATTAAAACGGTAGTACTGAATGATCTTAGCCAAACCAACTCATGCGGTCGTCGCGATGGCTAATAATGGCACAATCGGGAGGGATGGCGCCTTGCCCTGGCATTTGCGAGCTGATTTGCAGCTTTTTCGTCGCTTGACAATGGGACACGCTTTATTGATGGGACGAAAAACCTATGAATCTATCGGAAAACCCTTGCCGGGAAGAGACACGTTTGTCTTAACCAAACAAGCCAATCTAGAAATTCCCGGTGTCCAAACGATTCGAACCATCGATGACGTCTATCCGCAGCTTGGAACCAAAATTCTCTTTGTTGTCGGTGGAGCAGAAATATACCGACAACTCCTTCCCCTGTGCCAAGTCATTCATTTAACCAAGGTTCTAGCGGAACCGGTTGGCGATGCGAAATTGAGCCCCATAGATCTGAGCAATTATCGATGCACGGAGCAAATGTATCTGCCGGCCAATGCAGAAAACGACTGGCCAGCGATGTATCAACGATGGGAGAGATGAATAGCACTCAGCCAGTTCGCCGGCCGAATTGCTAACGCTTCGGTCTCTATCGCTTACTAACTATCTGGTTGATCTCCAGAGCGAGTGACCCGATCCCAATCGCGAACAACACGATAACACTCAACACGAGAAACAAATCGAACACCTTGGATGGAGTTAACCCAGGTCGACTTCCGTGCCATCGGAAATGCAAGGCAGCATACCCAAGCATCGGCAACATGATCGCTTGCGCTGCACCACTAAGCAATACAAGCCTCGTCGCGGATTGCACCATCCAATACATCAACAAACAAAGCAACGGGAAAACAAAACTCAATATTCTCACCATACGTTGCTGGGCTGCATCATCGGTTTTGATTAAACCCACGATCCCTAACGCATCAGCAAAGGTACGCGCATGACTGGCATTGGCTACATAAAACGTCGAATACAAGACGAATAAAGCACCGACTAAAAATGTACCTTTGGCCATGCCGCCCAACACAGGCTCGTACATCATCGAGAGGGTGATCAAAAGCCGACTACCATCCGGCACGATGCCGGCTCGATGTAGTATCCCCGCCCCTAAAACAAAAAAGGCGATCGTCGCGACCGTGTAGATGATCATCGAAAACCAGATATCCGCCTTCATCACTCGCAACCAACCCCGAGCTCGATCTGTCCACTCTGGTGAACCGTCATAAACACCAGTCTTCTTTGCGTATCCTTTCTCTAAACACCAATATGGATACTGAATCAATTCCGCCGCCCCAACACCAATAATGCCAACGGTCGCAAATGCAGTCATCAACGCTCCGTAACGATCTCCCTCCGGCAATTGAAAACTCAACCCATGGATCCAATCTTGCGACGTAAAGCTCCACTGTGGAATAAATTGCAGACCGACTGCATTACCTAAAGTGACCAACGTAAAGACCGCTACCATCAAAGTCGCGAACCCTTGGATAAACCCATAGCCCCCCCATACCAACATAAACGATGTACCAATCGCAATCGGAGCAGCCCAAATCAAATCATCGCGATAGGTAAGCGGCGCCTTTAACGCTTCCTCATCGGATAGATTCGTCGCGCCATGATACTCGGTGAGAAATGCTTTGCGTCTCTGAAGAATTTCCGCTTGGATCTTGTCTCGATCCGCCTCCCATCCTGCTGGCAGAGAGGTCCCTTCTGGTCCATTCTTTTGCAATACATTTTCAATTTGCAACTTGGCCTCTAGGGCTATAATCGCCTGGCTTTCCTTCCCCTGTGCTGTCACCGGAGCCACAAGAGCCAACGCTTGCCCAACACCGCCCGCGATGCCTCCCAATTGCCCAATGCTCAAAAACCACATGATGAACCAATACCAAACAATCCAGTTCCCTTTCCCCTTGATCCGCGGCCCTGGAACTGTGCTCAGCGCCGTAAGTGTCGGCATGGCATGGGCGATCGTAAAGCGACCAATCTCCATCTGGGCAAAGACTTTGATCACACACCCAATAATGATGAGCCACAGCAGCGAAAGCCCCGATTTGGCTCCCGTGATAGTGGTGGCGATCAATTCCCCAGATCCGACGATGGAGGCCGCAATGATCAGCCCCGGACCTAGATGCGAGAGAATCCCCCAGAATGTACGCGGCGGATCGGCAATGGAAGGATCGTGCTGGGGAGAGGACATCGGCACAACGATTTGTTAAAGGTGGGAGACGGACTAACTGAAATCAAATTCTTTTCGATTCGCAGCTTCGAAACTGCCCCCAGTATACGTGGCACCGCACCCGCCGTGTGCCACGCTCGCAATGTTCCTGGGCAAAAAAGAGCCCAGGACCGTTTTCTGTAACGTTACTCAGACGCGACGTTGACGTAAACTTTGAGAGCGGAATTATCTTCCACGAGCAAACGCATCATTTCTTTGTAATTACCGAGCCCTTCCACAGGATTAGTGAGAATCTTTTCGATCACGCCTGGGTACATGACTTCGCCCAAGGCTAAGTCTTTTATACCCGATTCAAAGTGTTCTCGGTTCGCATTGACGCTACCTACGAGCAGCTTGTTGCCAAGCACCCATTCGATATTGATCTTGTCCGAGGGGACTTCGGTGTGGTGCTTGCCACCCGTGATGCTCGTCCATACCAGAGCACCGTTATGCCCTAATGCTTCCATGGCATTGAAAGCGATTTTGGAAGAGCCGGTTGCGTCGATGATCAAATCTGCTTTACCGACTTTCTTAGCCAGATCTGCGAGCGAAGTTTCTTCGGTCGAGACGTAGGTGGCTTCCATCCCCTCAACGATTGAGCTCTTGAGGTGGGGACCTTTAGCTCGAGCTAATGTGAACACTTCGAGGCCCTTGAGACGAAGCACCAAGGTGGAGAGCAAACCGATCTGACCAGCCCCGAGAACGAACGCTCGTTTGGGACTCCAGACCTTCATGCGTCGCTGAGCTTCGTATGCTTGTTGGATCGCTTTGGCAGCACAGCTCATAGGCTCCATGAGCACATGCAAATTCTTGAGCCCTTTGGGAACTCGAACCATGTAGTCTTCGTGGTCGACGAAGTACTCGGTGAGGTAACCGTGTAATAGGTTAATACCACGTTCGTAGTAAGTCTCTTCGCTCGTCATGTCGTAAGTACCGATCTTGTCGTAGATCGATCCACCAGGACGACGCACGGTAGCGGTCACGTAATCGCCTGGTTTTACTAAACGCACATTGGGACCGACCGCTTGGACCACACCGAACGACTCATGGCCCAGGACCAAATAATCATCTCCCGGAGGTGCATTGCCGTAGAGGGCATCGTTGATTTCTCGGTCTGTCGCGTCGACGCCGACCTTGAGCACTTTGACCAAGATCCCTTTGCCGTCGGGAATTTTATCCAAGCTAGGCATAGGGACATCGCGTTCATGGACGCTGTTAGGAACTCCAGGCCGTACGGCAATCGCTTTCATAGGGAATCAAATAACGGGTAGGAAGAAAACAGGCTTGGCCAAGCGACAAGGGTCTCAGCCACGAAAATGGACAAAAGAGTATAGTCACTTTCCTCAAATACGTAATATCGAATGCGTTTGCCCCGGTTTGGCCCCCGAGATCGCTGGAAATTCGCAAAAAAAACCAAGATGAGTTTGTCGTTTGGGGGCAATTTCGTTTTATAGCACGAGACTCACCCTGCGCTAACTACCCACAAGTCAGCCCTCAGCCTCGCTAGTCGAATGGCGATCCCAAGCTATGAGGACTAGCGATCAGCGGATACCGAGTTGCCGTCCCGTCGGTTCCCAAGATTACTGAAAAGTATCTCATCAACCATGTAAGATATGGTTTGAGTCGATCCATCGCAAAAAGCAAAATTCAAACCTGATTTATGGGATGAACCGAACGAGAAAGGCGAATCATAAAGCTCGATCGCATCGGGTCGTGGAGCAAACTGAGTGAATCGCTTAATGTCCATACAATCACCAGAGAACAGCGGTTGATTATGCTCCCGTCCTGACAAGGAAATACTCGTCCACTTCTCCCCTGCAAAAAATGTATTCGATAGACCATCCGTAATGTCACGCTCTCTCACCTCGGAGAAATAATGGCTAACTCCGTTCAAAGGTGTGTTTGGCGGAAACTGGTACTGATTCGCTACCGCAAATCGACTTGGTCCTGGTGGAGTGTCGTAGAAGTACGTCCCAGCATTGACCGCATAGTCAGTTGGTGCAGCAACATCGATGCTATGCAATCCGTAGAATAAAATTCCCGTATCCACTGGAACCATCCGTATGGTTCTTGATGGGCAACGGAATACATCAACGTAGGCGCTAGCAAGCCTAGCGATTGCTTGTCCGTCTTGTTCCGCTTGTGCGATGGTCCCAACCAAGTTGAATTCCGTCGAGGCCTCTACATACGGGAGCAGATTGTAGCACCATCCACCCGGTTGCTTGAGCCCATGCCCCAATTCCGCTACGCCCATCCACTGATACCCCCATCCACCAGCGGGGAAGTGTCGCTGAGAAGCTAAGTGATTATTTGCGGCCATGGCAAGCTGTCGAAGATTGTTTTGACAAGTCATTCGTCGAGCTGAATCTCTAGACCATTGAACGGCGGGCAAACTTAGTGCCAACAGAATTGCAATAACGCTTATGACAACGATCAACTCGATGAGCGTAACTCCTAGCCTTTCGGTCGTTCTAGTCCGTTGCTTACTGTCATCCTTAGTACCCTTACAGTTCAGCCCACATGCCGCAAAGGCCAAAACAGAAAATGTGAGAACGGTCAATACTGACGTAAGTGAAACTTGATTATCGAGCGATGGGCCAAAACAACCGCAGCTAATTTCTAGGCCGACCGTCAAAGCGTAGGACTGGACAAAAAAGAAACACAAGAATAATCCAGCCGCCAAAAGCAGAGCGTTTGGGCGTGTTGCTTTGTTGATCATCAATACTCCAATCGCTATTTCTAGACTCGGTAGCAAAACCGCAGTGATGGAAGCCGCCCAATGCGGCAGAAGCTTGTATCGCACGATAGAACCGAGGAATAGGAACGGATTTTTTAGGTGTTGAGCTCCAGAAAACATCAAAATGATACCCAGTCCAAACGCAGTCAGGCAGACAAACCACTTCGTGGCTATCAGAGGTGTGGAATCGATGGTCTTCATGATCCGGCCGTCGAATCGGCGGATTTCAGCCATTCTTCATAACCTCCACGAAATATTTTAAATTTATGAAAGCCTAAACCAGTTAATCGTATCGCCATCACCTCCGAAAACCGGCATCGTTCACTCAGGCAAAATAAAAGGATAGTTCGATCTCGATTGATGAACTCCATGGACCGAGCTATCGAGGCGGTCTTTTCATCTAGGGAGACCGGAATCGTCCCAGGCACCGGAAATCGCTTGGTATCAGATTCATACCTACAATCTACGACTACGGTATCTGATTTAGAATCCGACTCAGATTTGATTGCGAGCAAAAACTCTTTCAAGTCGACGTATTCGCATGGTGCACCATCCAACGCCGCAAAGATATAACGGGTTGATGCGTTGAACGGCAGCGGCAACTTGCCTGCCGAAACCCAAGAGGAAAAAACACCGACAGCAGCAACAATGCCAGTACTTGCAAGCAAAAAGCGTAACCACTCGCTTTTCCAAGTTAGCTTTAGCGACGATTTCCCTATCACAAACGCGAGGACAATAATCGCCACAAAACTTCCTG
Source organism: Pirellula sp. (assembly GCA_046318795.1). Taxonomy (GTDB): domain Bacteria; phylum Planctomycetota; class Planctomycetia; order Pirellulales; family Pirellulaceae; genus JBKCUI01. The sequence continues at coordinate 4,561 of JBKCTT010000055.1, read as the reverse complement.
CCTCTAAGAAAGTCAAGGTACTAGCGAAGTATTGATTTGATTCGGATGGTGAAACGACGATCGCACGCCCAGGCCACCTAGCCAATAGCCTCTCGAGTGGCCATTTCTCTTGAACTCCACCACCGTCAACAACTTTGGCTAAACCATCCTCCATGCCGAGAAACAACAACCAGTGGTTTGGTGACTGTAATTGTCCGTCGCTATAAACATGCAAGATCAGCGGGTGCTTAGTACCTAACAAACTAACGCTTCCCATTCCCTGAAGATATGTACCTCGCGCACCTAATTTGCGAACAGCCTTGCACACATCGTCAGCGGTACTGCCACCGCGATGCGAAACGTATTCCGTGGTCAACAGTTCCTCAAACCGAACCGAAGGCTCTATTCCGATAGCGTGTACTGCACCGAATGCAGCCTCGACTCCGCAAGTGCGTTGATCGGCCAGTACCGTCTGGAATAATGAGAAACCCAAGACGATAGAGAGGAAAATAGTTTTCATTTCTTGCTCTTCCGCAACACGAACCAGCCAAGAACACCAACTACAGCGACTGCGGCCATCGATAACCAGAAAGTCCAGTTGAAGGGTTTATTGGCAAACTTAAGCTTTTTCAGCGATGCAACATCACCGCTTGCATACACTTTTACGACCTCACCGTCGCGCCACTCTGCCTTTAGCTGTGGAGATTGAGCCAAAAAAACCGGGGTATTATTGGGGATTCGCATCTGCATGTTGAACTGGCCCGCGCCCTTTTTGAAAATGGCTTTTTCAATCAACCAATCATCCTTCCGTCCCCCTTTCTCACCCGTCGGACTTTCACGACTTGTTGATGACACGAGTCGGACTAAACGATCCCCATCCCAAAACGCTTCCGTAACACTTTGAAATGTTTTGGTATCCTCTGTGGGAAGCACACCGCCATTTCTAACGTCCCCTGGCCGACAGGTATGGCTAAGTCGTATCGGACGGACACCGAAGTTTGGGTCCGATTCTACCAACAACTCAAGCTCTCCAATCTTAGAGATTTGGGTTTTCAGCGAACAGGAGCCTTCATTTGAGTCCGTAATGGACCATTTCTTGTCTTTGAGCAAGGACAAAATGTTGTAGTCCATGGCCTCGCCCGTGAAAATCACTTCCGTGCTGTAATGCGGCCTTCGATCACTCAGTATAACTCTCAACTCGGCTTCTGGACCAACGTCTTGACCAAGAAACTCCTTTAATTCCGCTTCCGAAAGAGTTCTGTTAATCGTCGAATATAGACTGATCACCAGATCCGACGCGTCGTCTAATATCACTTCTTCATCGTAACGGGTAGCGAGCGAATCGCGGTCGACAACATTGAGAGCGACAGACTCGTACCGATGGTACATCTGCGACTGCCGACCCAATCCATCGGTTCCCACGATCCGTATCATTCGCCCGTAAAGCTGGTCCCTACTATAAAGTGAAACCGAGCCCTCGAGCCGGTACTCACGATGTATTTTAAAATACGCTTCTAATCCCTTTTCAACTTTGCTCAAAAGGTCGTTCTGCCCAGTTACAAACAGGATCAGAAGCGAGTAAATAACATTCATTTAGGCACTCTTATCGATGCGAGACCAAAAAACAAACTTTTGCCATCAACAGCGTTCCTCGATTGAGGCTTTAATGATTATTCTGGACCGCCTGGCCCAGGAATAGTACATGGTACGCTTTTCTTCCTAACCAAGGACTTACAAGAATTGCCCAAACAAACGTTGTCGTCAGCACCGTATGCGTTGTCCGGAGTGTTACCAGAAAGGTGGCTCAAGACTACGTACCTATCAACGCATACTTGACCTGGACCCGCATCGGGATGTTTTGGACACCCCGTAGAGCTCGATTCGCTATGCGTACAATCATCAATTCCTCCCACGGCTATCGAGCACGCCTCGGAGACAGGGAAAAGGAAACACGAACATAAAACCACACCACCGACTGCGACCACCACGTCGGTACACTTCACCAAACTAGTCGAAATCCAAGATTTCATCAGGTCACTCCTAATAGACGTTCATAACTGTGAACCACCCAGTACACTCTCAGATAGAACGCAAGAAAATGGTCTCGTAACCACGGAATCTGGAAAAAACGAATCGTTTTTGAAATCATCGTTCATTTGAAGTTTGAATTTTGAAGTTTGTCGGTCAACACTCGCTGAATTTCTCGCCGAATTGCACGTACCCGGTTGACAGTTAGCTTGAGCTGCTGAGCGATCTCCTTGATCGTGTAGCCTGTATACCTAAGTTCGAAAACCCGACGTTGGTTATCAGTTTGCAAGTGGTCAACAATGCGAGAGAATTCCTCGTGATGCTCGCAAAGCGAAGCGGGGTTTTCCAAATCAACAAAACAATCATTTGAGAAAACTATTTCATTTCTTAGTTTTCTTGCATTCTGTATGCTGCTTCGCCGAAGCTCCGATATCTTGCGACTCAGTACGATTTTTTTTAACAGGCCAAGCATAGCAGCCTCCTTGTCTAAGGCCACTGATGGGTCAAAAACATAGCGCGTCAAAAAAATCTGAACCGAGTCCAAGGCTATTTGTTCGTAATCATAACCAGCCAAATTGCCAAGCGGGGACGACCATCGATTTGCATGTTTCAGCAACTGTTCTGTCAAACATCGCACTGCATCTTCACGGCCGGAAACCAAACTAGAATGTTCACGAATGTGGAAGACTAATTCCTGTAGCGAAGACGATTCTTGGTGCAGATGCACAGTGCTTGCTTTCATTGGGCGGCCTGAAATCAAGGAAATGGGTACGTAATACTGTACGTTCCGTACGCGTGTTGCGTATCTACAAATTTGTCGTCTCTGCAGAGGTGCGAATGCGAACGATCTACTTGACTTTATCGCCTTTCAAATAACGCGTCAACTATTTTCTTTGGTTCGCGAAGTATACTTAGCCACTCAACAACGTCTTTTACCTTACCAGATTTTATCAATATTGGCGGGCTTTTCGCATTATGTGCAGTCCTGGTTTCGTCGTTCTAACCCAGCCCACAACCGTGCAAGTTAACCGTCTCTGCCAGATCGATCCGCATCGATTTCGCCCCCGATCTATCTCGTATAATCTAAAGAGTTCACCACCGACCACGTACACCTCTATCACCCATTCGGAGGTCTTATCCATGAGCAGTGCAGGACCATGCGAGACATTTACGATGGCGTAGAATTCACTGATGATTTTGTACAAGAAACAGAAGCCGAATACGAATGCAACCAACAAATATGAACCGTCGTCACTTTATTCAATACACTAGTGCAGCATGTGCCGCACTGGCATGGCCCCATTCTTTTAGCCGAGCGGCCAAGACCCGTGATCCCCGTTATCGATTATCCCTCGGTCAATGGACATTCAACCGTGCATTTCGAGGTGTCGATGGCGTTACTCAACGTTCACCACTCGAGTTTCCAACCATGGCCGGCGAACTCGGTTTCGAAGGAGTCGATTACAGCGGGATTCTTCTTGGCGAACATCACTCCAATGCAAAGTCTTTGGCCGAGCTAAATAAACGTGCAGCCGATGCAGGGGTCAAGAATGTTCTAATCCTCATCGATCTTTACGATGCTCTCGGTGCAAAGTCCGCAGCGGATCGGCGTGCGAATGTCGAAAAATATAAACCTTGGCTTCAAGCTGCCGCCACGCTGGGTTGCATCGGCGTACGAGTCAATCCGATCAGCGATGCATCACTACCAGCCGACGAGCAAGCACGATTATTGGCCGATGGCTTAACGCAACTTTTGAAGTTCAGCGTTCCAATGAAGCTCGATGTGATGATTGAAAACCACGGCGAAGGACTTCAGACCGATGGCGATTGGTTGGCTTCGGTCGTAAAGCAAGTTGCCGATCCGCATTGCGGCACATTACCTGACTTCGGTAACTTTCAGAAAAACCGAGCCACGGGCGAATATCATGATCGCTATGCCGGCGTACAAGCCATGTTGCCTTACGCCAAATGCTTATGCGCCAAGTCACTGGACTTTGATGAGAACGGTGACGAATGCTACTCGGATTATGAAAGACTTCTGAAGCAAGTCGATGATTCAGGTTTTCGAGGTTGGATCGAGGTGGAATACGAAGGGCCAGGACATGCTGGCGGCCCTATCGCCGAACGACAACCTGCCAAGCCGCTATCAGAGACCGACGGTTGCTTGGCAACCAAACGACTCCTCGAAAAACTCCTCGGACCCGATCTCGCCAAGAAGTCATAAGCCCCAAAGTAGATACCGACTCTCGAATCAGTTCAAAAATCTAGAATTGGCAGAAATATAGAACGCAGAAAAATGAGTTTCTTATCTTTCTGAGTTCGATTTTTCTGCCATTAAAATTAGGAGCATCGCTATCCATTGGGATCGTCAAGTAACTCTTTCAATCGTCGCTTTAACTCAGGCGAGAATCGATCAAGCCAACTGGAATCAATCAATCCGATCGAAATCATATCACGAATGTGAACGCGATCCTTGTCGCGGAAAGACGTGAGCTTCATACCGACCAAGCGATCGAGGGGCAGCGTTCGAGCGTCAGCCATCATTTCATACTGA
>JBKCTT010000054.1:0-23955 GCA_046318795.1 Pirellula sp. | reverse complement strand
CAAGATTGAATTCTTGGTCGAGACCGACGAAGAGCTTATAGACGCCGTACGCCAAGATTTTGTTAAGCGGGTTCGTTACGACGCAGGAGCCTCGATACCAGAGCAAGTGCATCGCGTATGCAATGAGCATCAGGTTTACATTGCCGACCGGTACGTTTCGACAGTGGGAGCGATCGAGTTACCGCTTTACGTTGTGGAGCAGAGCATCTCGTTTGATTATCACCGCTACGGAAACCTGGGAGTTCGAACCGGCGAGCAGCGTACGGAAGTAATGTAGCAACACTTCTGCACGCATGAGTTAGTTCTCCGATACACAGTAGGTTGGTCACTCCTGCCCGACTATACAGAAGGTTGGGCGTTGCCCGACGCTGCTATTCGAATTTAATTGAACCCACCCCTGCTTTGTTTTCTTTTTTCTCAGGAGGGTTCCCGAAAACTTTAATGCTTCCGACACCAGTTGTTGAAGCGTTAACCCATTTCGAAGCATAAACCTCGGCCCCACCTACTCCTGAGACCGTGACCGAAACACTCTCCGCCGTGAGTTCGCGTAGTTGAGCGCTACCAACACCGGAGACAGTCACGTCAAGATTCTGAACTCGGCCTTTTGCTGAAACACTTCCAACACCCGATAGGCCAATTGCCAATTGCTCAGAATCGAGTCCCTCGATGTCAACTTTACCTACCCCAGAGGAATTCACGGAATCGAGGGTCGGAGTTGTGATGTTTACCTTCAACCCGATCGAAGTATTAAAGCTGCCCGTCGTTCGAATCTTGAGCTCTCCGTCGACCACTTCTGTTACGACAAGTTCCAAAAGATTATCATCGATTGTAACGTCTACAGATTTTGACGGGCCAATCGTCACCTGCACATCCCCGACCGCATCGTTAGATACCGACTTAAACTCCGCAACATCTCTTGTTTCCGTTTTCGAGATCCCGGAACCTTTAATGCCAACATCGCACCCGAGCAATGCGCCCAACATCAACGCGATCGGAATAAAGCTCTGGACTTTGGACATGTACTTTTCCCTGGGGTAAAATGCGACTTGTAAACATAATCAATCGAAACGACTATTCCGTATCATTCTCAAGATCTACCGCAATCTTGGGATTTCCCACCTGAAAATTATCGTGCGATTACGGGAAATTTCTTTTTCCGTTGAGCAGCCAACCCAGTGGAGTGTATCTGACGAAGATCAAGTAGCTGAGCAGGCAGGGAATGAGAGTTCCCATTGTTGCCAAACATAGTTTCAGCCACAACGACCATTCGAGCGGTACGAGCAAAGTTTGAAGAAAGACAGCCAGGGGCAAGTGAACAAGGTATACCCAGTATGCCGAATCAGAAACAAGGCTCATAAACGAACTTCGCTTATTCAAAAATCGTTTTCCGCAGATCAACGAGAGCCATGATAAACCGATCGAGAGGTAGCACGTCAAAATAATACCGAGCCAATACTTTACGGCTGGCTGCTCGAATCGCCCGCCAAAGATAATTCGTAAATCCAAGACTGGCATACACCAGTAATAAACTCCGAATGCGAGCAGCATCAATACGGCTAAGGATAAAACGCTTCCAACATCGAGATCGATAAGCTGTTCTCTTCCTCTAAGCATCCATCCTGAAAAATAGAAGGCTCCGAAATACATAAAAGGCCACAGGGATGGAACAAACGATTCTGGTGCAGGCAGCGGGACCCCAGATAACATCACCGATGGGATCAGGATCAATGGTAAAAGGGAAAACAAAACCCACTGTGATCTTGCGATGTATAGCTTAGTGAGAAACATCTTTTGCCAAGTACCGGCAAGCAAAGACTCCAATCGTTTGCCAACCGCAGCACCAATCAATGAGAAGCAAAACAGGTAATAGAGAAACCATAAATGCATCAGGCTAAACATCGACTTGCTGGGCCTATCACTCGCGTTATCCTGCGCTGCCTGGCTGCCTGCTGCGATGAGCCCCATCACGCCGTTTGGATGCTCGAGATAAGAAATTGCGAAGATAATGACTCCCGTCATAGCGATGAACAAGACAGGGTAAAAGATCACGAACGGTAGGGCGATTCTTAGCGTTCTGTTCTTAAGCAAACCTAAGGCCCCTCGCTTCTCGATCAGCATCTTAGAAAAGTAGCCCGAAAGCAGAAAAAACAGGCCCATACGAAACAAATGGATAAACCAGATACTGCTATCGACGAGGCGGCTGGAATAGATATCGGTTGCTAGCCAGACCACGTTAGCAGGTTCCGCATACGCGAAACCCGCGTGCAGAAAAACTCCGAGCATCATCGCGATCGCTCTGAGGTTATCCAAATAATGGATGCGACTCCCACTTGTCGTCGAGATGCTCGCTTGATTCTTTACTTCGTATGGCAACATAAAAGCTTAGGCCAAATCACGTTTACGGGTTTGCAACGCCAAAGAGAAGGCGGTCGATAAAATGACGATGATCAACTCGACTAAAACGCTCCAGATGACGGAGGTTGGCCAGACTATCGAGGCCATCAGTGGGTTCATGGAGAATCAGTAGCGTAGGCCGCCTGGCAAATATCACGAGCAACATCATCTTAACCCTCTGTCCATGAGAAAGGCTTTTCGCTGATTGCACAGGAATAAGTCCAAATCGATAAATCAACTCCTGCGCATATTCGTCGTCCCAAGAGGGGAAGAGAGATTTTACAAATTGTATATGCCACGAGACCGATTCCGATATATACAGTCTCGTATCATCGAAAAATGTAGCCAACATCTTCTTTCTCCCCCTTTTCATTGGGCCAGATCGTTTGGCCGAGCACGTTCACCGACCCGTGATGTGGAGTGATCGAGCCCATTATGATTCTCATCGTACTCGTTTTTGCGGAACCGTCAGGGCCGATCAGTCCAGCCACCGCACCCTGGGGAATACTGATGCTTACATTTTTCAGCTCAAAGTGCTTGTATTTTTTGCTTGCGCCATCCAAGTGGAGAGCCAGTGGCGATCTTACGGAATCTTGCGTTGCGAACATTACGAATTCCCATCCGGGTTTTGTTCAAAGAAGTCGTCCAATAAACGGGTCATCTCACTTTGGGATTTGCCGAGCAATCGTCCGACGGCAATCGCTCTAGCCAATAGGTCGCGCATTTCGCGGTCCAGTAGTTCGGCTACCAAACCAGGTTGATCCGCCACGAAGGAACCTTTTCCTTGTCTAGTCCGGATCACACCCTCGCGTTCCAGTTCCAAGTAGGCACGTTTTATCGTGATGATACTGATTTGTAATTCGGCTGCGAGTTGTCGTATGGACGGCAGTTCGGCGCCAGGGAGCAAATCTCCAGCCGACACGCGTCTCTTCACTTGGTCGATAACCTGAACGTAAAGAGGCCGTGGGTCTGCCTGGGCGATCGCGATCCAATTGTGCATATCCATATACCCAGAATACACACAAAACCAGTCAAGTCAAACCCTTAGCATTTCCTACTAGTGCCGCATTTCTGATTAGTGCCATCCATCATTAATCGGCCTTAGTTTTTAAATGGTGCCATCCATTGTTAGAACGAGTAGTTTTTAAATGGTGCCATCCATTGTTAGAACGAGCCATTTTTAAAACGATTCTGGATGGTTGGAGCCGACCGTGTTGGGAATAAAAGATCAGGAGTAATATCTCTAATAGAGCGGCGTGAATTTGTTACAACCGTAATAGACTGCCTAAACTCAAAGACTTCACCCGCTTCTTTATCCTGAACATCGAAAAACTCAATTTTTTCGTGCTAAGTTCCCATCAGGTGTTGTGTAAAGGTTCAATACTCAGTTCGCGATTCCGTTTCGATTAGCGGATTATGAGCAAATAAATACCTTGTTTCATTCTGTACGCCATATCGTGAAAACAAATTTTCCTTTTAAAAGTCGTTATCAAAAAAGACAATCGCAACGTAACGCCGCAGCAATTGTAGAGTTAGCGTTCGTTCTCCCGTTATTGTTCACCTTGCTATTTGCAACGATTGAGGCATGCGCAATGCTTCACTTGCAACAGACTCTCGAAATTGCTGCCTACGAATCCGCGCGAATAAGTCTCGTACCGACTAGTAAGACTAGCTTGGTTCAGGAAACAGCAGATCGTTTTTTTAAGAACCGCAAAGTCCAGGGGGGAACGGTCACCATTACGCCGTCTAACTTTGAGACATCTCCGATTGGTACGATTATCACGGTTCGCGCAGCCGCACCTGCGACAGGAAATCTACCGCTTCCACCTATGTTTTTTTCTGGCTTAAGCCTCTCCGCTAGTTGCAGCATGATGAAGGAGTACGAATGAACCGTCCCCGCTTACACAAGTCAAGGCATTCATTACGAAGCAGGCAGGGAGGGATGCTTGTGTTTGTTGCTATTTTGCTCCCTGCCATTTTGGTACTGATGGCATTCGCGATCAATCTTGGCTGGATGGACTTGGTCCGAACCAGGACAATCATTGCAGCCGATGCCTCAACCAGAGCGGCGGGGCGTATGTTTGCGATCACAGGTGATCTGACTCAAGCAAAACAAAAGTCTCGTGAAATTGCTGAGTTAAATACTATCGCAGGAAAAGAGATATCCATCTCGGACAGCGATTTCGTTCTAGGACGATCGTCACGAGTCAGCACCACGGGTCGTTACCAATTCACGGCAGGCGGAAGTAATCCGAATGCAATGCGAGTGCGAATAAAGCGTACCAATTTGTCAGGAAACGGAGCGGTCGATTTCCTATTGCCTAAGACTTTTGACGCCGAAGAGTTCGAGTTTGAAAAGTCCGCGGTCTCGACCCGAGTAGACGTCGATATCTCCTTTGTGGTGGATCGTTCTGGATCGATGATCTACGCAGCAAACGAGAAGGCGACCGGTTTTCCTCCAGCCGCGGATCCCAGCTGGACGGTCGGCGCCCCGGCCCCCCCCAAGTCTCGCTGGAGGGACTTGGCAGATGCAACGAACAGCTTCATCAAGGAAATCGAAGATTCAGCTTTGGACGAACGCGTATCATTAGTTACCTATAGTGATAATGCGGTCCTCGATCGAAATCTGACCGCCAGCTACCCCACGATTCAAACCGGCGTCGCCAAGTACACCATTAGCTTCCCAACGGGAGCCACCAACATCGGTGCCGGACTCGAGGTCGGGGTCATTAGCCTCGGTAGTACTGGTGCTCGGGATTCTGCATCAAAAGTTGTAATTCTAATGACAGACGGAAAACTTAATGCACCTCCGGGAGCTCCGAATCCTATAACTGTAGCGAAAAAGGCGGCAGAAAAAGGAGTTCTCATTTTTACAGTGACCTTTGCCGATGAAGCAGATCAGGCGTTAATGAAAAGTGTTGCTACAGCGGGTGGCGGTCAGCATTTCCATGCTTCAACCGGCGCAAATCTAACAGCGATACTCCAAACGATCGCCCGAATACTTCCGACTGTATTAACCGAGTAAAAAACATGCGAATTGCGTCTCACCCCGGAGCACCGTTAATGGCCCGGGCCGCTGCATGTCTGCAGGGCCGTCGCGCGGGTGCTCACACAGTCGAAATGGCGATTGCCCTCCCAATTTTGTTCCTGACCGTATTTGCCTGCATTGAATTCTTCCGCGTTAGCATGCTAAAGCAGTATGCAGAGAATGTCTCGTATGAAGCGGCTCGCCACGTAATTGTCCCAGGCGCTACCGCAAACGAGGCGAAAGCGGCTGCAGACAGTATGTTGAATATTTTAGGTATCAGCGGAGCCACAATCGATATCGTCCCCGCTGTGATCGTGGATTCGACGACCGAAGTAACCATTCGCGTCACGATTCCCCACATGCAAAATCAATGGGTAACTCCTTTATTCACCGGTAGCTTGAACGCCACGTCTGAAACGACGCTGTTAACTGAAAGGGTACCCAACATCCAAATTAGTGTCGCAGCGCCTCCCCCCCCACCACCTCCTCCACCGCCTCCACCACCTAAGCCCCCGTCTCCCCCGAAACCACCGTCACCTCCATCACCACCCAAACCTCCGTCTCCTCCATCACCACCCAAACCTCCATCTCCTCCATCACCACCTAAACCTCCATCACCTCCATCACCACCTAAACCTCCATCACCACCGTCACCACCTAAACCTCCATCACCACCGTCACCACCTAAACCTCCATCTCCACCATCTCCACCTAAACCTCCATCTCCACCATCTCCACCTAAACCTCCATCTCCACCGTCACCACCTAAACCTCCATCTCCACCTCCTTCACCACCTAAACCTCCAGCGCCGCCCGCGCCACCGTTTAAACTCTAACGAGTTAAAGGCGAGTGAATTCGGCTACCTATTGTGCGATCTACCATTCGCGGGACACTGTAGCAGTCTCCCGCGAATGGTGAAGCATAAAGGTATTTCGACCCCAGGTGAATGGAATCGATTTGATACAGAAATTTATACTTTCATCAGTTACATGCAGGATGCAAACATCGATGACGAACCAAGACCAAAAGAGTCAATTCGAAATAGTCGAGTCAGAGATGGGTTGCACGTCTCGTCTAATGAAGCTTGTTTTGTCCTTGCTTACCGTGGTAATAGTCGGCACGATCAGCTGGTGTAATTTGCCGGAGGAATACATCAACGACTGGATTGAGCGAGCGGAACGGGTCAGCACTCCTGAGACATCGTATAGACTGCGTGTAGCAGACTGGGGGATACGATATGGAGGCTATGTTTCAGGCTTATCTTCCAAATGGCAGATGTATGGTGGCCAGAGTCGATTCAATTGGCGTTACGTCATATCAGCTATTTATACAGATGATGAGGGAAATCGTTCTGAAGAAATCGTTTTGCCGTTGCCCCGTCAGTCCGAACGAACATGGGCTGAAGAGAAACTGTTTGACTTTAAGGAAGCTAAATTCCTTCTTAATATTTACTCGGATGAATTAGCTCGCGAAACATACGCCCGATATCTTGCACGACAGTATCCTCAATGGAATGGTCGTACGATATCCAGTATTCGAATTAACTTAGTGACTCAAAACATCATTCCGCCAATTGTTGCTGTTATGGAGCAAAGATTGCTAGAAGAGAAACAGGAATACCGCCTGGTCAACGAGTTTGACGTATCGATGGAGTACCTGAGGCCATCTCGTCGCATTGCAGGAATATTCGATACTCGCCAGCGTTAAATGCCGAAGGTTGCTCGGCATACATGGATGAACGAAAAGTTAGAGAGAATGGAATCATGAGAGACAAGTCTACTGTTACTTTATGGACTCAAGTGAAGACTTGCTGGAACGCATTTTTCTTCAGTCGATTAGATGCTCGTCCGATCGCTTTGTTTCGTATTACAATCGGTGTTCTCAGCACCTTCATGATCCTATTCTCAGCTCCGAATTGGAATCGGTTTTTCCATGCTGATGGCATTATTTCGCTTCATTCGCCTGGCTTAGACAATACTCGCGTCAATGACCCGATCGGACTCTTTTATTGGACAGAAGGCTGGATACCGATTGAAGCGATGTGGTACGTGAGTTTGATAACGTCGATCACATTTACCGTCGGCTATTACTCGCGTGTCTCGACGGTTTGTTTGTTGCTGTTGATTCGATCCATGTTGAGCCGTAATCCCTATCTAGCGAACGGTGAAGAAATGGTGATCGAGATGAGTCTGTTTTACATGATCTGGGTCAATATGGGATCGGCTTACTCCATTGATTCCTGGATTGCAAATCGAAAGGGAAAGCCACTAGCCCAGACGGTTTTTGCCTGGCCTGTGCGGATGCTTCAAATCAATATTGCTTTGATTTACGTCATCAGCCTTCCGTATAAACTCGCCCAAGATCCGGGTTGGGTAACTGGAGATGCATTTCATTGGACAGTGGCTAGCGACATGTGGGGACCGTCCGAGCATCCATGGATTACCCTGGCGTTTGGAGGCCTGCTTAGGAAAATCATTACCTTTTCAACAGTCTTCATTGAAGCCTTTTTCCCGACTTTTGTTTGGTTCCGCCGAACCCGGCTACTCGCCATCTTTCTTATCAGTTCATTGCATCTGGGAATCGCGATTCTTGTTCCGAATGTCACCTATTTCACCTTGGCGATGAATTGCTGTTTCCTAGTGTTCTTGACCGGGCGTGATATCGAACTTATTGAAAAAAACATCGCGATGATGACGCGCGCTGAACCTCTTGTTGCGGGGCCAACGACGGTCTGACCTTTCTTCGAGTTCCCTCTATAAATCATATTTAACACCATGTCTTTAGCATTCGAAAACGTCGAAAAAGCCTTGCATGACGCGGATTCGCACCAGCCCTCTATTGGCATAAGAATCGCAACGTCCGCCACTCCATTCGAGTGGTTCTTTGTCATTACAGGTGGCCTCGTCGTCTTCCTACCATTTATCTGGTTTGTTGGTGAACGAGAACTGAATGCGGAGACACTGATTCACTGGTACTTTTGGCTAAGTGTTTTGATTAGCTCTCCGCATGTGTACGCGACCTATGTCAGGCTACAGCGAAAGATAAGCGAGGGTAAAGTTCATTTTCTTTGGGGTGCGCCGGCCTACCTTGCTATCGTTGGGCTTTTAACAGCAATTCATTCAGCAGGTTACTTTGTCATAACGATAACACTGGTCAATGTATGGCAGTCGTTCCATTACCTTAGACAAACCTACGGAGTTGGCTGTTTATATGGCGGCCAAAAGAACTTCGACGCTTCCGATCGTACGAAACGCTGGTGGGCTTATCATCTCGTGTTTCCCTACCTCATCTTTGGTCGATGGGACACGCTTTATGATGCTTGGGGTGGCGAGACTTACGAGCTTATGCCGGTCAAGTTCGATGCCTTGTTTATGTCGCTACTATTTTTATTCGCATGTTTTGGATTTGTTGTTCAAATCGCTTCCGAAATTACACTTATAAGAAAGAATGCCAAGGAGTATAACCCCACCGGTCTTATTTGCTTCTTGATTTGTATTGGCGTTCACTACTATGGATTTATGGTGTTGTCGCATTTCCAGCGTGGCTTTGAAGCAGTGACGTTCTTTCACGCCATACAGTACCTAGCCTTGGTTTGGGTATTAGAGCGATCTCAACGCAAGAAATCTGGGAATCAGTGGATTGCAGCGGTCCCCAATTTATTAGGGTTCTTTTTATTCTGGCTTGTACTCTTCGCATTGGGGTTTGGTTGGGAGCAATACATTACCACAGGGCTTTCTCATTTCTGGGTGATCGCATCAACGATTTTGTTATCTTCCATTAGTGTTCATCACTATTTTGTGGATTCCGTAATCTGGCGTCGCGCTGCGGGCCGTTGATTGTACCTACTTGGATCGTTGAAGTTTCTCGGAAATTCTATCCCGAATCTTCGTCCATTCCTGTGATCCCTCTAGATCTCCTTTCAACCGATGGGCATCGATCAATACTCGATACGAAGCCAGCGAGAGTGGATCAAGTTCGACACCCTTTTTGGCAGCCTCTAATGCTTCACTTATCCGTTGCATCCGGAACATAGCATCGGCCAAATGAGAATATGCCGAGTTGTGGTAAGGGTTGATTTGAATCAATCGCTCGGAAAACTCTATCGTTTTGTCCCAAGCGGCAACGCGTTGACTCATTTGAATCAGTGCTTCAAGCGCAAACTCGCTTGATTCATCGTAACTCGCTGCTTTGGTCCAAGCGTCGATGGCCGTCTTGGCGTCATTTCGCGACATAGCTGCCAAGCCGTAGGAGAGCCAAGTCATTCCGTCATCAGGAAACTTCCTCGATAGATATTGCAATTCTTGATACAACTCGGCAGATGGACCTGTATTACGCATACTGTAAATAGCTTTTGCACGTCGTCGAGAATCCTCTGATACTGACTCGGACAGGTCACCAAAAAAGCGAAGATCTGACGGAGGGGTATTGTTGATTTCAAGTTCACTTTCGGGTCTTCGAATAATTCGATGGTCGCTTTGACTGGCGTGAGAGGAAAGATCCAATTCACGGCTTGGCATATGACACTCATAGCAGGAGTCGTTTACCCGAGTGCGATTGTCGATTGATTCCGAACACACGATTGCACCGGATGATCCATCATGACACTTAATACACGCATCCCGATAAAATGTAATTCGCTCATTTTCATTTGGTACGGAATGAGGATCATGGCATGTGGTACATCTCATTGTGCCTGATTTCTTAAAACACTGACTGTCGTGCATTTGCTGAACATGCCGAACGGATTTAGTTCGTCCGTCACGGTCGACGCCACTTTCGGTATCCAAAACCAGCCAGACATCATCAAGCCGCATGCCGGGCTGGAAATCCTGATGCGATCGTCCCTCTTTCAGGATTCGGGCGGCCGATGGTTGTAAATGACATTGGTAACAGACCGCTTGCCGAGCTGGCTCATCGAGGGATTCAGGATTGACAATTGGATCGATCCCGTGCTTGTTGAGTTCATGAAACTCGATGTGGGGCTTTCCTGCTCCATGACATCGCTCGCAACCGATTTCGAGCTCGCCAAAAGGCTCTTTTTGGTACAGATCCGAATTGGGACCTTGCGTTTTGATTATCCCTGCATGGCAAAGCATACAATTCGCGGTGGCCTTGCGATCGAAACCTCGTGGATCGTCAACGCTATATCCAGGATTCAATCCCCAGCTATTGGTTTTGCCAAACCAGTTTAACGGAGACAAGCATAGCAACTCTCCACGCTGCTCGATATAAGCCTTAGCGCGTCGCCCCGAACCAACAACATACTTCATGGGGTGATTCCTGTTAAATATCTCGACGCCCTCATCATCGAAAACTCGCTCCGAATGAAACATTACTCCTTCGCTAGACGTTGTTTTCAATGTTTTCAACTTACCGGTAAGTTCACCTGCCTCCGGGGGGGCGGGGCGATCATTTTCCACCAGTCTCGTCGAACCGTAATACATGGGGTGCTTTTTGTAAGACTCCAAAATACTCGCGTGGCACTTTCCACAAGATTCGCTCCCCACCCATTCGGAATGCCCCGAGGAAAGGAGATCAATCTGGGTTGAAGATTCCGAAGAGTCCTCAGTTGCAACATTTTGCTCAACTTTGGTACCTAATTCCGACGGCACTGGAATAGATTCCGACGGCACTGGAATAGAACCATATTGAACTTGCCCCTCCGACTCATTAGCCGCAATCGACGAACTCGGCCCCACATCAGCCTGCAGGCGTTTCTCCGGTCGCTCTCGTTTGTAAACGATTAAAGCTCCCGCCACAAAGAGCACGAAACAAACAGACAGGATCAGAAGGGAGGCGAGAGGACTTAATTGCTTCATCAACAAATCCAGTGAGTGACTAGAAACGACTCCGTCTAATTCTACAACATGCGATCGATTCGGATTACAAGGTTCGTTCGGACGCCCGAGTCTTATGGAAAACTGCCCACGACCTGCTACAGAGCCTACACCCTCCAGGAATTGGATATAATTTGCTGTAGTGATGATACAGTACTATCGGTTAAAATCGAGTCAGTCTCGCCACCAACCAGAAAAGCTCCCACCCAAAAATCAGCCCAAGTCAACAGAGATTCTAATGAGCGCATCGTCTGGCTCCGGCCATAAAGTTCACGCAGACCAATGCGAAATCGACCTTAAGAACAGGTATTTTGCAGCTCTATTGGCATTTTTGATCCCTGGTGCTGGTCATTTTTATCAAGGCCGGACGAACAAGGCCTATGTGTTCTCCGTTTGCATATTGGGGCTTTTTTTCTTTGGATTGTTTCTAGGCAAGGGGCGAGTTGTGTACGCATCAACCTCCGCAGAAGATTTTAGAGTGCTCCACTTTCCCGCTCAGGTTTGTGTTGGGATTCCAGCATTTCCAGCCGTTTACCATTTCGCTGCAGGTCACAAAATGTCATCGTCCGCGATGGAAAACGACTTTGAGACTCAATCCCCCCCTGAATGGAAATGGTCTGAGTTTATGGCGCCTCCCAAAGACCGAACCCAGCTTTCTCAGTGGCATCATCATGCCTCGGCGGGATTTGAGCTCGGATCTCTATTTACAGCCGTAGCTGGACTTCTGAATTTACTCGTCATTTTTGACGCGTTTGGCGGTCCGATGCCTCTCCCACAGCCGAAACCAAAGGGCGAGAAAAAAGAAAGTGATACCACTGACGGGCAAGACTCCACGACCAAAGCTGATGGCTAAATCACCGATGAGAGCTTGAAAGCGTGTCCCAGTCCACTTCCCCCCATCACAAATCCGAACAAGCCTTTGCACCGAATCTCAACAATGAAGTTTTGCGGGAACTGAATTGTAACGAGGAAACGCGATCCGACATTCGCCAGCTCCGCGACAGTATCCTTGATTATGGCGATGCAGTTGTGGCTATGTCTGGCGGGGTCGATAGTGCCGTGATAGCGGCAATTGCACGAGCGGCACTCGCGGACAGAGCAGTTGCGGTTACCGGCGTTGGCCAAGCAGTTTCTCAGTCGGAACTCGCAGATTGCCAAAGTGTAGTCAAACAAATTGGTATCAGACATATAGTGTTAACCACACGGGAAATAGAAAACCCCAATTACGTGCGCAACGCCCCCGATCGTTGTTACTTCTGCAAAGACACTTTGTACGAGACGATTAGCGAATGGGCCATTAGCAACGGTTTTCGGACCCTGGTTTCTGGGACTAATCGAGACGATTTAGGTGACTATCGACCTGGTCTCAAGGCTGCTTCCGAGCATCAAGTTCGCGCGCCGCTGGCAGAGGCTGGTATCGGTAAGACTCGCGTGCGCGCGATTGCGAGGGCGTTGCAATTGATTGTTGCTGACAAACCCGCTTCTCCGTGCTTAGCCAGCAGAATAGCCTATGGACAGCTCGTTACACCTGAGAATTTGCAAAGAGTGGAGGCTATGGAAACGTTGTTACATTCTCTGGGCTTTCACGATGTCAGGGCGAGAGTGCATGGCGATCAACTCCTACGGCTCGAACTGCATTTAGCTGATTGGAACAGAATTATGGATCCAATCACCAGAGAGACTATGAACGATGCAGCAAAACAAAATGGTTTTCTATTCATTACCTTGGACCTGACTGGGCGACAAAGCGGATCGCTAAATCGAGTACTACCGATTCTTCACTGAATGATTCCATTAAAGAACGATTGTCTCAATCTTAGAAGCAACATTCCAAGTAATTCCCTTGCTGTAGGGCTAGTGGCTTTAATCAGCCGAAACTCGCTAGCGTTCGGTTATTGTCCGTTAACCGTGGGCTAGCGCCCTGCGTCTGATGCTTATCTTTCAAAAAGCCATTAATGCAACACGCCCTCACGTGTCGGGTTACGATTGATACTATCTTCAAGTCACGGTTATCGGAAACGCTCAAACAACAACTCGGCCGCATCAACCAAACGTGGTCCTGGCCGATTAAAATAAGCGTTTCCGTCGAGAATGTGGACCTGTTGATCTTTCACGCAACGCAATTCATCGACCGGATAAGTCTCTCGGAATATTTCAAAATCAAGACTCGTTCTTTCTGCATCGAAACCGCAGCAGGCCACTACCAAATGATCCGGATCAGCGGATCGCAATTGCTGCCAATAGATACGCTGCGACTTTTGACCGGCTGTTCCAATTAACTCTCTTGCTCCGGCATACTCGATGATTTCTGGGTTCCAATGACCAGCTGAAAACAAAGGGGCAAGCCACTCTAGAAGTACCGCCGTTTTTGGAACGGTAGATGGCTTTGTATTCTTGAGCCGGAGCAATCGATCGTTTAGTTGCTGGCAAACATTTTCACCACGAGCTGGAGACTCTAACTCCGTCGCGACATCCAATATTGAATCCAAGACGTCTTGAAGGGATGCAGGCGAAAGCGTGATCAATCGTGTTGACGCGGGCAGTTCATTGAGCACCTCCTCTATTGCACCTCGTGACACAGCACAAACGTCGCAAATCGATTGGGTGATGATGAAATCGGGGCGCAATTCCAGAATGCGATGGCTCTTCAAGCCAAACAGTCCATCGGTTTGCATCGCCTGGTTTGTTGTATGCGAATCAATCTCCTCGCTGCTAATCGCGTGAGGAAGCCGGGAGAAAGTAAGTCGCTCGCGGGTTGACACTTCTAGTGGGAAATCGCACTCATGTGAGATCCCAATCAAACTGTCCTGAAACCCCAGGAGGGAGATAATTTCCGTTGCGGCTGGGATGAGAGAGACGATTTTCAAGGTGAAATAGGATGTTTGAAAGGAGTAATTCGATTAAGGAAAGGCTTGCCTGACTTTTAGAAGCCTGACTAATTCGCTATGATTGCGTGATGTGGGCAGCTGTTTTGGGACTCGTATCGTAGCCGTTTGGAGACTGCATCGAGGAACTCTGCCAATAATAATGTTTTCAACGGAGTTTCCTTGTGCGTAAAAAGTTTTTTTCGTTTCTCCTAGCGATATCTTTCGCTATGGTTCCCGGTTCGATTCAGCTATTGGCACAGGACGAGCCATCGTTGACGATCGGCACCAAGGCTCCCGCGATAAATATCGAACATTGGGTCAGCCGCGGCAAGGATCGTTTCAAGGCTATTGAGACCTTTGAAAAAGATAAGGTATATGTCGTTGAGTTCTGGGCAACATGGTGTGGACCATGCGTGCAGAGCATGCCTCACTTAGTCGAAGTACAAAACAAGTTTGCTGACAAGGGCGTACAGATCATCAGCGTCAGCGATGAGGATTTAGAAACCGTTCAAGGCTTTCTCGAGCGAAAAGTACGCGGTAGCGAGGAAGGCAAAGAGGCGACGTATGCAGAGCTAACTAGCGCATACTGCTTGACTACCGATCCAGATGGTTCGGTTCACACAGCGTACATGAACGCCGCTGGCCAAAACGGTATTCCATGTTGCTTTATCGTTGGCAAGACTGGACAAATTGAGTGGATCGGTCACCCCATGTCGATGGATGAACCACTGGAAGCAGTCGTCGCCGGCAACTGGGATAGGGAGGCTTTTGCCACCGAGTTCAAGTTAATGCAAAAGGTAGAGTTCCTGGCTTCGCGTGTTATGCGAATGCCAAAGGACAAGGCGATGGAAGCCATCGAAGAGGCTCGCAAAGAAGCTGGCGACAATGAGATGCTCAAGGCACAAATTGATCGACTAGTACTCCAAGTCGAACTTCGCGAACTAGGCCCGATGATGCAAAACAATGACATCGAGGGAGCCATGAAGCTTCTCGATGGTCTTGCAGAAAAGAATGCTGATTTTGCAGAGCAAGTCTTGCAAATCAAAATGATGATTTACAGTCAGGTCAAAGATTATGCCGGCATGGGTAAGGTACTTGCCAAGATGGCAGAATCCGACGACGGAATGACATTGAACGCGGTGGCATGGAATGCATTTGAAATGTTGTCTCAGATGGAAAAGCCATCTCCTGAGTTGCTCAAGGGTGCTATTGCTGCAGGCGAAAAGGCGGTCAAGCTCATGCCAGAATCGGGCGCAATTTTGGATACATTAGCGCACTTGGTTCATATGTCAGGAGACTTGGATCGAGCCATTGAGCTGCAAAGCAAAGCAGTCAAATGCGAAGACGGCGACCAAGAAGAGGTCAAGGCATTCTTGGAAGAGCTCAAGAAAGAAAAGGCCAGCAAGAAGTAAGGCTCGTAGTTGAGTTCTTTCTTTAATTGGTTATCGATCGGTTCCGTCCTGACGGGACCGATTTTCGTTTATGGATTAGCTTTTTAAGGAAACTATGACAAAAGGACAGAGGTCCAACAGTGACGGACCGAGACTGGTCCCAGTCGATTTCGATTGGGATTTAGAAGAAGCGATTCCCGATGAGGTCGAGTCAACACTAAGAACAGCTGACGACATGCTGCAGAGCTATTGGGATCAATGGCATCGCCGCCCCATTGAGCAATATGTCGCCTGTGACTTTCGCGACGTGTGGAGAGCATTGCATCAAGTAACCGAAGCTCGACTCGCGATTGGAAATAGTTTTTTGGAGTGGGGTAGTGGTTTCGGCGTGGTCACTGGTTTAGCGTCTCAGTTAGGTTGGGACGCGGTTGGCATTGAAGCGGAGCAATTCCTCGTCGCACAATCGAAAAAATTCCTCAAGAGAACGGGACTTCAAGGAGAAATTGCGTATGGAAATTTTCTTCCCCCGGGAGCCGAAAGACTAGCGAAAAAGCAAGCCAATCATGCATCTTTGTTCCATCACGTCCCATCTGCTTATCAAGAGCTAGACTTACAATGGGACGATTTTGCATTAGTATTTGTATATCCCTGGCCGGGTGAGCACCATTTTTTGAAGGAAGTGTTCCGTGTTTACGCTCGGGATGAAGCGTTGCTGCTCCTGTTTTTGGGGCCATATGAGATTGAACTATACAGAAAAACCGATTGTTGAGCGTTGATGAAACTAAAGAGTCTGCACGAGGACTTTCGCGTCGAGGAATTGACATCGGTACGTCCGTCGAGAGGCCCCTTTTCCTTTTATCGTCTCGAAAAACGTGGCATTGGAACACCAGAAGCGATATCGGCCATACTCCGTGATTGGAACTTGTCCCGTAAAGCAGTCGATTACGGTGGCCTCAAAGATCGACATGCTGTAACGGTTCAGTATCTAACCATTCACAAAGGGCCAAATCAGTCACACGAAGACCGATCCTATCGGCTTGAGTACCTGGGGCAACTATCAGCTCCTTATCATGCCAACGATATCAGCGCCAATCGATTTGCGATAAGGCTTCGCAATTTGAGGCATGAAGACCGATTGGATCTCGATCGTCGTTGTGAGATGGTCAAAACGCATGGGATCGTCAATTACTTTGATGACCAGCGATTCGGTTCCATGGGATATTCGGGGGAATTGATTGCGGTCCCATGGTGCAAGGGTGATTACGAACGAGCCCTTTTTCTGGCAATGGCGGAGCAGAACAGCCACGACCGAGGCCGTGAGAAGGAGCAAAAGGAACTCATGCGGCAGCATTGGGGGGATTGGTTGTTGCTCAAGCAGAAGCTTGATCGATCCCACCGCCGTAGCGTCGTTACGTATCTCGTCGATCATCCAACCGATTTTAAACGCGCGGTAGCTTTAATTCGTCAAGACATGAGAAGCCTGTATCTATCGGCGTTCCAAAGTTGGGTATGGAATCGTTGGTTGTCGCAATTGATTTCGGATGGGATTGGGGCCGATAACTGCATCAGCTACGAATCAAAATGCGGGTCGCTAAACATCCCCAAGCCAGGAGTTAATCTTCGGTCCATCGATTGGTTACGAAATTCGGATCTTCCACTCCCCTCTGCCAGGCAGCACGATTGGGACCAGTCTACACTTCCGACGCTAGACAATCTGCTCGCTGGTCTAGGTTTAGAGAGACGCGAGATGCGGCTTAAATACCCTAGAGACAGTTTTTTCTCAAAGGGTTTCCGAAGAACATGGATTTCGCCTGCGAATTTTAAGTTCGGATGGGTGAACGATGAACTCCATAATCAGCGACTCGCGCTCGATTTATCATTCGACTTGCCCCGAGGTTGTTATGCAACCATGATCGTAAGGGCCATATCATCGTCTGATTGGCAACCGGAAGAAGAAGAAGAAGAAGAAGAAGAAGATGGCAATGAATTGGATCATGGTAGCGATGAGTTCGCAGGACCAGAGGGAGTCGAAGCGCGAGAAGGAGGCGAGATATGACGGGACGGATCGTGGTGGGTGTATCCGGTGGGATAGCCGCATTCAAAACTGCTACACTAGTTAGTCGGTTAGTACAATTAGGTGAGACCGTTTCTGTGGTCATGACAGAATCGGCTCAACAGTTTGTTGGACCAGCGACTTTTTCGGCACTTTGTAATTCGCAGCCTGTGATCCATCCATTTGACTCGAGGTTTCCGCTGGGGCCTCACATTGAATTAGCTCAGGATTGCAAGTTATTAATCATCGCACCCGCGACCGCACATGTAATGGGAGCGTGTGCATTGGGTTTAGCTGATTCGTTGCTTTCCACATTGTATCTAAATGTTGAGTGCCCTGTCGTCATGGCACCCGCCATGAGCACACCGATGTGGGAAAAGCCCGCCGTACAACGTAACGTTGAGCAGTTACGGTTAGATGGAGTGCATTTGGTTGGTCCAGAGATTGGATGGCTATCATGCAGGCGGCAAGGTGCGGGACGCATGGCAGAGCCAGAGACCATACTTAATTTTGTAAAACCGTTCTTAACATCACATACTGCCGGGTAATTCGTGGCACACATCGTCATCACTTCCGGTCCGACGCGTCAGTACTTAGATCCGGTACGCTACTTGACCAATTCATCGAGTGGCAAGATGGGAAGTTCGCTAGTTGATACCGCTATTGCTCTTGGGCATCGGGTAACCGTGGTAACAGGGCCTGTTCAAGTTGAGTATAACGCTCACGCCAAAGTAATTGAGGTTGTTACGACTCAGCAGATGCTTGAGGCAACCGAAGAGGCATTTCAAACTGCGGATGGATTAATTGGCGCCGCGGCACCATGTGATTACATGCCGGTTCAAATCGCCTCCCATAAGTTAGCCAAGACGGGAGACGGTTTGCAGCTTTCATTAGTCGAGACGCCGGATGTCGTCGCCACGCTTGCCAGCCGGAAGAAGCCGCATCAGTGGGTCGTCGCTTTTGCCCTAGAGACAGAAGATGTTCGATTCCGCGCCATCGTAAAAATGTCCCGAAAATCATGCGATATGATCGTTTCCAACTCTGCAGAAGCCATGAATTCCGAGACCAATAGCGTAGAGATCATTTTGTGGACCGGCCAAACCCTGGAGCAAGTAAGCGGTTCAAAATACGATGTCGCAGACCGTATCATGTATCATATTGATCAGCAGTTAATCCGACCTACGGAGAGGTTACGTTGATCAGCTCGGAGAATTTCTTAAAGCAATGAGTAGTTCCTACCCCAACCTTCCCATATTACAGAAGCCGCTAGATATTCTCGTCGTTGCCCCGCATCCAGACGACGCAGAGCTTGGGATGGGAGGTGCGATTTCGATGCTAATGAAAAAGGGGCTAAACATTGGTATTGTAGACTTGACCAATGGTGAACCGACACCACATGGGAGCCCAGAGATACGAGCATCTGAGACACTGATTGCAAATCGAGCGTTGGGTAATCCGTGGCGATACAATCTTGGTTGGCCCAATCGTTCACTTGAACACACTCTGGAGCGGCGTCATCATCTGGCAGGATTGTTTCGTTTGACGAGGCCGAACTGGATCTTTGCTCCCTATTGGTTAGATGCACATCCCGACCATTTGGCGGCAACAGAGATAGTTGAAGCGGCAAGATTTTGGAGCAAGTTATCAAAGAGCGATATACCGGGTGAGCCTTTTCACCCCAAACGCATTTTTCATTACTTCTGCATACATCTCAAGCTAGTGCCGCAACCATCTTTTGTTCTCGACATCTCCGAGCACTGGGATGCCAAGGAAGCGTCTCTGTTGGCGTACCATAGTCAACTCGTTAAAGGTCGGGAGTCTGATACCCCCAGTTTCATCGAACGCGTTAAGGAAGAGGCAGGATTCTGGGGTAAGTCGATTGGGGTAAGGTTTGGCGAACCCTTTGCGTCGCGTGAACCAATTGGTCTTTCCGATTTTCAATCGCTTGCTTGATCCATGACCACACGTTCTCGACTGACAATTCTATTTCAACTATTTCTAGGCTTAGTCCTTATGACTAGTTGCCGTTCAGATCCCGTGGATTTGAAAGCAACCGCACGCCTTAGGGTGGTTGCGACAACAGGGATGATTGCGGATCTAGTACGGAAGATTGGCGGAGAAGAGATTCAAGTCGAGCAATTGATACGGAGCGGCATCGATCCCCATCTTTATCGCCCCGTAACGGATGATGTACGGTCGATTGCAGGGGCTGATATCGTCTTTTACAACGGTTTGAATTTAGAGGGACGGATGATCAGCATCCTCGCGTCAAGCCAATTAAGTAGCAAGCGTATCGCAGTTTGCGAAAAAATTGTCCTGCCAAAACACTCTAAATCGGAAAGTTTTGATACCAGTCCTAGCGTCAGCGAAGACCTCCACGATGTGGATCCTCATTGTTGGATGGACGTTTCGTTATGGATGGAAGTGTCCCGAGTCATTGAAGAAGAATTGATACAATCCGACCAGGCTAACGCTGAGACCTATCGAACTAATGGAAAAGCTCTTCGCGAACGACTTAAGCAACTTGATGAAGACGGTATGGCATGGATCAGAACGATTCCAGAGTCCAAGCGGATACTGGTTTCGACCCATGATGCGTTTCGCTACTTCGGAGAACGTTACGGGATTCAAGTCGAGGGGATCCATGGAATTTCCACCGCCTCTGAGGCAGGCTTAAAGCGTGTTGAGGAATTGGTATCGCTCATTGTGGATAGGCAGATACCTGCTGTTTTTGCAGAATCCAGCACTTCGGACAAATCTGTACGCTCGTTGATGGAGGGAGCAGCGAAACAGAAGGCTACCGTGAAGCTAGGTGGCGAGTTATTCACCGACTCGACCGGTCCGGAGAGCGAGGACACCAGTACTTATGAAGGGATGATGAGGCATAATTTTCGAACGATTACGTATGCGTTGGGCGGGCATGTTGACTAATCCGTGGGTTTTTAGTCTTATTTCAATTACGATGGAAGTGGCATTCGCCAGAATCAATCCCTGGCGTTAGGCTGGTACCTCCCTTAAAAGTCCTACCCAAAAAATCTCAACGAACTTTTACTCGCACCTCAAATAAGCGTATGCCATACAAGACCCATATAGAGAACCCTCGTGTCGTTTTAATAGGCAGCGGGATCATGTCGGCTAATCTTGGAGCCATGCTGAAGAAGCTCGATCCCGAGATGAAGATTCAGTTGTATGAGGTGACTGAGGAACTAGCTCAAGAAAGTTCCAATGCATGGAACAACGCAGGAACGGGACATGCCGGGATCTGTGAGCTCAGCTATACCCCCTTTCAAAGACCTGACGGCACGGTTGATGTAACGAAGGCGATAGAGATATTCGAGCAGTTCGAGATGTCGAAATTGTTTTGGGGTTATGCACTGCAAACGGGGATGATTCAGGGGAGTCGCGAGTTCATCAACCCGGTGCCTCATATCAGCTTTGTAGAAACCGAGAAGCAAGTGAATTATTTGCGAGCGCGTTTTCAAGGCTTGAAGCAACATCATTTTTTTGAGCCGATGACTTTTACGGACGATCCCGACGTCATTAAAAGTTGGGCACCGTTGCTCATCGAGGGTCGAAAGAATGTCCCTGTAGCAGCGACTAAGATGGACCAGGGAACGGACGTCAACTTTGGATCCATTGCGAGAAAGTTAGTGCACTGGCTTTCGGAGCAACCTGGATGTGGAGTGGCCTCGGGTCATCGAGTCATTGGTTTGAAGCGGATTGCCAGTGGCTGGGAGTTAACGGTTCAGGACAAAGATGGATTCCGACGAAAGAACAAAGCTAACTTTGTTTTCATTGGGGCGGGCGGGGGCAGCATTCAACTGTTACAGAAATCGAGCATAGCCGAGAGCAAAGGTTATGGCGGATTTCCGATTGGTGGTCAGTGGCTTGTTTGTGACAAGCCAGAGATCGTCGCTAAGCATCAAGCCAAAGTGTATGGTCAGGCACTCGGTGCAGCCCCCACGATGGCAGTCCCGCATTTGGATACCCGCGTTATCGATGGCAAGAAGTCACTTCTATTTGGTCCGTTTGCAGCGTGGACGACTAAGTTCTTGCATCGGCATGGCAGTTATTGGGATTTACCAGGATCGATGAAGCTCGACAATGTCGGTTCGCTTATCAAGGTCGGGCTCTATAATTTGCCGTTGGTCAAGTATCTCATTCAGCAGGGAACGCAAAGTTTGGCTTCGCGAATCCGGGTGCTACAGGACTTTTATCCCGAGGCCAAGGCAGAAGACTGGCGATTGATCGATGCTGGAATTCGAGTGCAGGCGATCAAGAAGGAGGATGGTCAAGCGGGTATCGTTCACTACGGAACCGAGGTCATCACCGATGCGGACAAGACGATATCGGCGTTGCTCGGAGCATCTCCTGGAGCGTCAGTATCGGTATACGTCATGTTGCAAGTCATCCAAAAATGTTTTGGCGAGTTGCTGGCGAGCGAATCGGGATCGCGAGCAATGAAAGAGATGATTCCTAGCTATGACATAGATCTCAAGTTACCGTCTAATGCCGATTTGTATCGCCAATTGGACGGGCAAGCCGAAAAGAACCTGAATCTACTTTAGGGTTTTCTAGATTTAGCGAATCGATCATGTGTATTGTTTCGGCACTCGTGGCAGCTTAGCGACGAACAGCAATCACCTGCTGTTACCTAGTATTTCTAGTGCCGCAACTTAGAGACGATGTTGATCATAACCCAACGCGTAAGCCAGGGATTTTGCTGGAAGAATCGTCCCTCGCTCACGCTTTTTGAAGTTGCTCTATTTTGGATTTAGGGGCAAAGCCCAGTTCGTTTACCTAGCCAGGCCTGGAAGGCCTGGACAGCGATTCACCAAGATTTTTCAAGGGTCAACGGCCTGACCGTTTGTTGGCTTGCCGAGTTCCGAGCCACCCTAAACAGCCGGACTTTTGGCCCGAAAAACCTGTTACTGCGCAACTTAAAAACTCACGCTGCGGGCTGGGATTTTGGGAATTCTCCTAGGAAGGTTATCTCCAAGTTGTGGCACTAGTTAAACAGTGTTTTTAGTTAACCGTGCCTCCGTAACGCTCCTCAACTAGGGATTGAGGACTCCTCCCGCTTTGAAAAGTTCGACATCCGATGACTTCAAAACCAGAGTCCTATTGTCTAAGAACTTCGGCTCAAAAAGTGAACGATCCAAGGGTTCATTAATCGATCGCCAGTAGACGCTAATTGAGGTGAACTGCGATACCTTGGGAGAAGTGTAGTGCCTTTCGAACAAGACCTCGGTTGGCAGATTGACGCCATTCACTTCAAACCAAGAAACGCTTTCTTCCATAATTACGGAACCAGTTTCCTTAGCCCGCAGATAGTATCGCGTCCTGAGTAGACTATCAGGCTTTATTACTTCCGTAAGAGGGCCGTGCTCAGTGTGGGATGTCAAATGTATCTGTTTTCTAGAACGAGACAGAAATATCTTGTCTTCATCTTCGACGTTAATTCTATTTTCCATTTTTCCACTTGATAAAGCTCCAACTAATTTCGTCACGCCTTCAAATCCCAGATCGTGTGATGACAACTTTGCTGGGAACTGTAACATCCCAACGCAGCGCAAATCGACAAGAGGAATTTCCATTAAGTCGAACACCCTCGAGAAATTCTCCGACTTGATCCCGATTCCCACGTCAAACGCAGGATACTTAACATTGCGAGTAATTTGGCTAGACTTCACTAAAAGATGTTCGCGAGAAAAAAACCGCGAATCTGTTCGGCCCCCGTTATGAGGCTCTCTATCACTCATTTCCTTCTCAATGCGGCTAAGACAGAAAAATTCTTGCTTATCCCAATCCACTGCAAAGCGACACCATGTAGTTTCATCGGGAAACGCAGTACTATCTCCGTTTTCACCGTCTGCAAAAGTCGAAACTTTAATGAGGCAATCATATTGACGCCAAGACTCTGAATTCGCGAATGCCACCTTCCATCGATCGCGAGCGAATTCACGCCCATCCTCACCGGCAACTTCTGCGATGGACAGTAACACGAAAAAAACGACGTAAATTGGACGCACAAAGACACCTCTTTCAACTTTGCCCTATGTTACCAGTTTAAAAAGGACCGCAAAAACCACCGCCGCTCGTCCATAAAACAGATCAAGGAAAAGACATTCGCGAATCAAATTCAGCAATTCCACCTTCCCAACTAACTTGCCATTGCAGATGTGGAATGGAGTCTGCCCCACCTTCTTTCGAAGGTAATGCAAAATCTTCAGGGAGCGAAATATTGACCCGCAATAAACCTTTCGTCATGTGTTTGCTCTCGATGCTTACTACTCTTTTTCCAATTTTCGCAGACGCAACGAGTTCCTCGGATTTGTCGTCGAGTAACTCTTTGTTAACACGGATTATAGCCGTAGCCATCCA
>JBKCTT010000053.1:0-107165 GCA_046318795.1 Pirellula sp. | reverse complement strand
CAGTATTAGGCAGCCAGTGCGAGGTTTTCCTCAGCAGTTATTGTTGTGATCGGCTTTTATACGTGGCTAGCCGACCAACCACGACATGCCACCTCTATCCTCAATTTACCCGGTCGATTCCAGATCGCCCCCGGTATCCGTGCGTGCAACCATGACCCCAAAAGACCACCGTTACCCGCTCTGGCATTATCGGCCGATATTCCGTTTGGGCAATCCTCATTCTATCCAATTCGAACGATTTCTCAGGGGAATGACTTGTTCCGCTACGGTTTCACCCAAAACAGCCCACCTCAACCGATGCCTAGAATCGCCACTGAATACCATAGCTCAAGCTGTGAAGCGAATAGTTGCTGGTGGCTTCTGTGAACCGGGGTGCCACTGTGCCTGTCAATGGGTTGCTTAGATTGGCCTCTAGGTTAGGATCGAGTTGCTCACCTGCTCTAGCTACCGATGGAAGTCCCAGATAAGTATAGGTCAGAGTCGCATCCATCCTAGTGCTGAATCGATATCCGAGCGTCAAGGCAGCTTCTGGCGAGACGATAAAACGGTCACTTCGGTACGACCCGTTGTTCGTATTTCGAGCGAGCAGACCGTTGGTTGTTGTAGAAACGCTCGCAGGGGGCCCCACAACGTTGACCTGGTTAAACCCGTTGATGTCAATTTCTCGCTCGATGTTTCCCATGCCGAGTTTGAACATTGTGCCCAGGCTCCATTGTCCGCGGCGAACTGTGGAATCGAACCCTAATGCGAATCCATGGAATCTGTTCGATGTATTAAAGCGATCAGAAAGATCAAGAATCGTAAGAGGTGGACCAGCCTGTGTCGTGTTTGAAACCACCGACAATCCTTCATCGAGTCTCATGTGCTGATAACCTACTAACAAATCAAATGCACCGTAGCGATCGCGTCCGATCGTAGTGCGAACGAGAAGATCGCCACCTGAAACTTCACTGGTTACCGATGCATCGATTGTACCGGTAACCCCTCGCGCTGCGGTGGGGTGGTTTATGAGAATCGTCGAAGGGGTGGAACCGGGAACCGACGAAAACGGTCGTGTCACCACGATGTTCGGACCTCCCGCGTTTGTATAGCTTTCGCCGATCTCAGAAGCATAGAAGATCCTAAAGAGAAGTCCTTGTGAACCGGAACGATCGAAACTTAAGTCCGCTGAGAATCGTAGACCTTGAGATGTGTTCGCCATCACCTCGGAACCACCGAAAAGAAGAGTTGTGTTTTGGGAGCCAGTAGGCCCAATCGTGCCGACCGTTGTGGTTGATTCTGCTGCTGGGCCAGTCGTAACGATTGGATCCAGTTCATATCCCGATCCCCAGAACGTCGCCCCTTCGATTCGAACTTTGGTGCGGCTTAGGATACCACCTAAAATCCCCGTGTCGATGTAAACCTGTGTGCCGGGACCTCCCGAAGCAGGATAGCCTGTCCCCACTCTTTCGTATGCTGATGGGTAGGACCATTCCTCCTGGGATACCATCGGTGAGGGTTCCTCGGAGACGATAACCGATTCATTTTCAGGCATTTGCAAAGGGGCTTTATCATCCAAGCTAGAGGCTGGAACGACTGAGTTGTCGGCTCCCTTTTTCAGTCGAGTACCGGTCGGTTTGGTTGTTCTCGAAAGCGACACTCTTTCGCCTTGGGTGGCGACAGTTGCCTTTTTGGAAGAATTCGTTTTAACGCTTGAACTGCTAGTGCGTTTGGTGATTTTTACTGGTTCGGGGGTTTCGTTTTCTTGGCCAAACGAGGGACCGCCGGCGAACGCCAAACAGGAAGCGATAAGGGCGGATAGTGACGAGTTGATGATTCGTTTTGCTGGCATGCTGCCCTCGAGAAAATGTTAAACCTTGTCGATTAGGTTGGTCTTATCGGATTGGATCGGAAATTCCGTACACGAAGATTAAGTAAACCTGGTGAGATTTAACGGCTTGGTGAGGGCTGACGAATGCAAGCAAATAGGTTTGATTCTGAGGACTGTAGAAACTGTGCAGTGTAGAAGGGGGGAACGGTAGACAACGGGGCAGACTGGCCGATGTTCGAAGTAAGTTCGGTTCTGCTCCTGCGCACGATGTGTACAAGCGTGCAGAACGCGATTACTGGTTCCGTAGTGCAGGGTGAAGGGAGTTGCCATGCGTTGGT
Source organism: Pirellula sp. (assembly GCA_046318795.1). Taxonomy (GTDB): domain Bacteria; phylum Planctomycetota; class Planctomycetia; order Pirellulales; family Pirellulaceae; genus JBKCUI01. The sequence goes on along the minus strand of JBKCTT010000053.1, from coordinate 105,017 downwards.
TAGGAAGAATTTTCGTCGTTGCGATTGTGGCTTCCAGTGGATCGCTCGCTTTTGCGCAGGCTCCAAGTCACAAAGTTCTGTATGCTCGGAACAACACGTGGCCTCAGCCCTTTAGGGCTGCTGATGCTCAATCGGTCGTTTCTCCCTTTGAAGTTATGAAGTCGAACGGTTGGCGAGAGAACAATACCCTAGGTAGCCTGCTGTTTGACAAGGAAAACGCGTTGAGTAAAGCCGGTAGTCTCAAAATCCAATGGATCGTGACTCAAGCGCCCCCGAGCCAACGGGTGATTTACGTCAAGTCTGGTACTACTCAGGAGGTGACGGCGGCTCGCGTGGAAAGTGTGGAGCTCGCAGTGTCCGAACTAGTTCCGACCGGTCCGCTGCCACAAATACTAGTCACGGAGCACGAACCACCGACCTCATCTGGAACTTATCAAACGCTTGTTCAACGTGCCTTGATCCAGAGTACTCCCAACCCCCGGCTACCGCCGTTTGGGGGGGGAGTTAATACCCCCTCTCAGCAGACTGTCGCTCCAAGTGCGGCGCAAGGGGGGACGGTTAGCAGTGGCGGTGGAGGCAATTAAAGACCTTTGCCGGTTCCAAAAACTTCTCAGAAATTCGAAACGAATCGTCCCTGACCGTGTTTACTGGAGAAAGGGCCACGTTCTAATGGCCTCCTCTCTTATCACTTTATAGTCAGTTCGAGGTCAAAATGAGAATTTCCAAGGCCGTCACCGGTTTATTTTTGTGTGGTTTCGTGGCTAGCGTCGCGGTTCCTGCATTTGGTCAGGACGAAGGACGTCGTCAACGCGGTGGTGCGCAGGGTGGCGGGCCTGGCGGTGGTGTTCGCGGTGCAGGCATGGGTATGATGGGGGGCCAAGGTTTGGCAGGCCTCCTGGTGATGGAGCAGGTGCAGAGTCATCTCAAATTGGACGATGCACAAAAGGGTGAGCTAAAGACGCTCCAGGAATCGGCTGGAGAGGATCTTCGAAAGATGTTCACGGAAATGCGTGAGGCCGGCGGTGATTTCTCGGCGATGCAGGAGAAAATGCGTGAGTTCACCGGTAAGCTGGACTCCAAAATAGAGGAAATCCTCGATCCAGATCAGTTTGACCGACTGCTCGGGCTCTTCGCTCAGCGTGGATTGGTACAAGCTTTGACCCACAAGGCGATCGGTGAAAAGCTTGAACTCAGTGCTGATACGGTAAACGGCATTCGCAAGGTTGAGGAAGAGTCTAACGCAGCGATGCGAAATGTATTCCAAAGACCTGACGGCGGCCAAGGAGGCGGTTTCGGCGGTGGCGGCAACCGTGAGGAAATGCAAAAACGAATGGAAGAAATGCGAGAGAAGATGCAGCAAGCTCGCAAGGAATCAGAAGAGAAGATTCTTGGATTGTTGTCAGCCGATCAAAAGGAAAAGCTAGAAAAGCTAAAGGGTGAGAAGTTTGAGTTCCCGGAGGGTCGAGGATTCGGCTTTGGCGGTTTCGGTGGAGGTCCTGGTGGTCCGGGAGGCCAAGGTGGCGGACGCCGTGGTGGTGGCGGAAATCAGTAGTTTGCCTGGCTACTTCAACGAAATACAGATTTAAAACCCTTCGATTCCGAAGGGTTTTTTCGTGTCATGACCTTTTTCCCAGCAACCTACGTTGATCTTCTCATCAAAGATGTGATACAACCCATCCCTCAGTGGTGTTCTCTACCTCACTTTAACGTTTTGAATCTTTTAAGCGTTTTTTATCCTCGGACTAAGTTCCAGCATGTCCATGCCGATAAACACGATAGTACTGCGTAGTGGAACCTTGCTGAAGAGTTAAATTTCCCGAGGGAAAGTTTCACTTCGTAAGCTAGATTGAAATAGAATAGGGAGGAGTCATCAACGCAATAATCGCGATGTCAGCGAAGCTCAATTGCGTTGTCAGCCATATATGATTGCACTGAGTTTCAGCGCGATGCCAAAGCCGCAAAACGAACCGAACGTGATTCGTGCTAGACAGCGCCTTGGCAAATATCGAATTGAGCGTCGCATCGCTCAAGGTGGCTTTGCCCACGTCTATCAAGCGCTCGACACGATCGAGGGTGTGCGTGTCGCTCTCAAAATGCCTCACCAGTTCAACGTGACTGCGTCTATGTTGGATACATTCCAACGCGAAGCACGATTGGTTGCCAAACTAGATCATCCGAATATCCTGCCTCTCAAGGATGCCAGCTTTATCGATGGGCGATTCGTCATCGCGTGTAAATTGGGAGCGAAAACTCTGGCTGATCGTTTGAGAAACCGCATCTCGTTTGAGACTGCAATTCAGTACATCGACCAGATGATCGATGCTGTGGCTTACGCGCACCGCAACAAGATCATTCATTGTGACATCAAGCCGGATAACATGATTCTGCTGCCTGACGGGAGGCTCCTCCTTAGCGATTTTGGAATTGCAAAAGTGGCTCAGCATACAATTGTTAGGACGATGGTCGGGTCTGGTTCGGGAACCGTGGGTTATATGGCGCCTGAGCAAGCCATGGGGCGACCAAGCGCCCGGTCCGACGTTTTCGCACTTGGATTGATCATGTACAAGATTTTGACGGGTCATTTACCGGAGTGGCCTTTCGATTGGCCACAACCGGGAATTGCGACTTTAAGACGAAAAGCCCACCCCGCCTTGATTATTGTTGTCAAAAAGTGTCTAGAGCCTCGTCCCTCTCATCGTTACCGGGACGCCAATGAGTTGCAGCGAGCGTTTCGCTTTGTCAAAACACGGTCGCTAGGGTTCGCAAAAAAACGGTCTAGCAGATCGAATTGAGATCATTGCCTAAATAGTTGCGCAGCACCTGGGCTTTTCTAATAAAACATAATGCTATACTTCTGGTGCGTCGGGCGCTGATTTTCGGCCGGTGTCCTCTCTCAACCACATTGAAGAAAGTTACCTCACATGCGAGCGAGTGAAGCCACGAATATTTATTTTCAACGGGCAGCAGACCGTTTGCAAATGCCCGAGTGGATGAGGAAAATTCTCGTGACTCCAAAACGGGAGGTAACCGTTCAAGTCTCTTTTGAACGAGACAATGGCCAAATCGAAACCGTTTTGGGATACCGAGTCCAGCACGATAATGCCAGGGGCCCGATGAAGGGTGGACTGCGTTACCATCCGGCAGTCGATTTGGACGAGGTACGATCGCTGGCCTCGTTGATGACATGGAAGACGGCGGTGGTCGATCTACCGTACGGAGGTGCAAAGGGAGGGATCGCTATAGATCCGAAGACTCTTTCACGCAAAGAAAAGGAACGACTAACGAGAGCCTTTGTAGATGAAATTCACGACATAGTTGGGCCCGACACCGACATTCCAGCTCCCGATATGGGTACGAACTTTGAAGTGATGTCTTGGTTCCGGAACCAATGGGAGAAGTACCACGGATTCAATCCAGCGGTCATAACGGGCAAGCCGGTTGAGGAGTATGGTGCCAAGGGACGCGAAGAGGCAACGGGCAGGGGCGTCGGCACATTGGCGGTCAAGTTGATGAAGCGTCTTAAAGTCAACCCGTCGGAATGCCGCGTCGCACTCCAAGGATTTGGTAACGTGGGGTCGCACGCCGCCAAGTTCCTTTTTGAATCGGACTTTCCCATTATCGCGATCGGTGATCTAAGTGGAACCTACTACAATCCAAAAGGACTCAACATTGCCGAAATGTTCAGTTATGCCATCAAGAATGGCAATCAACTAAATGGATATTCTGGGGCGGACAAGATTCCATCGGAAGCTATTCTAGAGCTCGACGTGGATTTACTTATCCCTGCGGCTCTCGGTGACGTTATCACGAAAGAAAACGCATCGCGCGTTAAAGCAAAAACGATCATTGAGGCTGCCAACGGTCCTGTTGATCCGGAGGCAGATGACATTCTCGATGCCAAGAAGATTCTCATTTTGCCAGATATTCTAGCCAACGCTGGCGGCGTCACGGTGAGTTACTTTGAATGGGTTCAGAACCGTCAGCACTACCGATGGGGGCTGGATCGAGTTCGTCAGGAACTCGATCGAACCATGTCAGATGCATTTGAGAACGTTTGGCAGTTCTCGTCGAATAATGATGTTTCGCTCCGAACTGCCGCTTTTATGCTGGCGATATCTCGCGTACAGCATGCTACGGAGTTAGCCGGCAAGTATTCCTAGGCGAAGCAAGAGCTTTATACGCCGGGCCAATTCTTCCACCAGGTACGGAACTGGTTCCACTGCTGATCTAGGAAGCCGCGTTGGCTGTCGCTGAGACGGTCAGATTCCGTTAGTTGGAGTTCGTATTCGGGGTTGCCCTCTAGAACCATCAGTCGTTTGTAGTAGAGTACTAGGTCGGGGCCCTCGTCAAAGGTCGACAACACTCGGAGCGCATCACTAAGTTCCATCGCCCAAGTCTTTGCTTGCGAGTCACCTAGGACGGCTTTCTTGCAGAGTTCAACGAGTCTCAAGACTTCTTTCGGTAGTGCGTTGCCGACACCAGTGATTGCTCCTGCCGCTCCGCAGTAAAGGAATCCATGTACGACTTGTGTATCAACCCCAACCATAAGGGAAAGTTCGGGGTCTCCGCTGGTGATGTGTTCACATGCATAGTTAAGCGAATCGGCTCCCCCAAACTCTTTAAAGCCAACTAAGTTCTTATGCTTGTCCCGAAGCTTGAAAAACAAGTCTGCCCGAGTTTGGTAGCCATAATAAGGGCTGTTGTAAATCACGGATGGCAAGCTATCCCCTGCGGAAAGGACCTTGGAAAAATGGTCAAACTGCGCGGCAGCTGATATTCCGCGTGACAGAACACGAGGAATGACCATGAGGCCCACCGCGCCCACTCGTTTGGCGTGCTCCGCATGAGAGGCAGCGATCGCCGTGTTCTGCGCCCCGGTTCCAACGACAACGGGAATGCCCGCATCCACCAGCCGCTTAACGCCCTCCTGCCTTTCTGCATCGGTCAGTAGTGGCCAATCTCCCATGGAACCACAGTAGATAACCGCTTTCATGCCCGCAGAAATGAGATCTTTACCTTTTTTCACCAAGGCATCGAAATCAGGTGTTCGATGCGAAGTGCAAGGGGTCATGAGAGCTGGCATACATCCAGTAAAGAAGTGATCAGGCTTGGTCATGCTTTAAGGGTTTCCTATGAAGAGTCATGTCGTGTTTTTGACAGGCTCGGGGGTGATCAGATTTTAGAACTTTGCAGCGGCATGGAATCGTCTTGAAAAAGGACCATTGGTGACAAAGCAACGGAATGTTATGCCGATCGATGACTGACCCGAACTGATTAGAGTAGTCGAGTCTAATCGACCTCTAGCAATTGGAAAGGCCAATCGCGCGAAGGCCTAACGCCAAGGAATTTGGCCGGTAATTGACCGTATGGAGTTCCACGCGAATGGAGTGGGTGAAACTGTCCAGAAATCATCTGATGCAACCCATGAATGGCTGCGGCTAGAAACCCGTTTGGGGGGTAAGTAGGCTGTTAAATTAGTCCCACATGCGCCATGAACTCATTTAGGGGGTAAAGAGGAACAGAGAGAAAGTAAAGATGGTCAAAAAGGGAGCTTTGGCCCTAGACAGACCGAACCCTCGGCGCAATAGTAGATAACGAACTGCATTTGTTTTATTAATGGTGTTTTTGTCCGAACTTAATGAGCGAATCAGTTGGCGAATGCTTGTACCTAATTTGCTAGTGATATTCGTATGACCAATTCGGGTTCGTCCAGGAGCACAGGGGCTGCAGCGGGATCAAAGGCTGCAATGGGATCTGGGGCTGCATCTGGGACGCGGGAGCTATTCAAAAATAAGGCCTACGAGATACTTCGTAATCGACTTAACAGCGGACAGTACAAGCCCGGAATGCATCTTTCGGAGCGGCAGTTGGCGGAAGATCTCGGAATGAGTAAGACGCCGGTCAAGGCGGCTCTAGAGCGTTTGGAGATGGAGCGATTCATTATTGTCTCGCCACAATCAGGCATCGTAGTGCGGCGGTTGACCATTGAGGAGATGACGGAGATTTACGAAATTCGCGTCGCTTTAGAGGGCTTCGTTCTACGGTCCATCGTCGGTAGATTGACCGCGAAACAGTGGGAGCTGTGGGAACGGAATCTAGCTGAATACGAAACGTTAGACAGTTCGGATGCTATGCGTCGCAGGGCGGTCGAGTTGGATGCAGAGTTTCATTTGTTGCCGTGTGAGTTTTTAGGGAATCGTTTGATCATCGATACTATGCAGCAGTTCTCCTCTCGCATGGTGCATGTCATTAGTTGTGTGTTTTCTCAAGTCCCCAATCGCATCAGCGAGAGCATCAAGGAGCACCGTCAAATTATCGAAGCGGTTCGTCAAGGGGATGGAGACCGCGCTCGATATTTGAGTGAGCTGCATCTTAGAATCGGTTATGATATTCTCATCGAGGCACTGAGAAATCAGACGACCGAAACCAACGCTTGTCTGTAGCGTGTTCCCGGTCACCGTTTGTTTCTCGCCAGTCAGCCTCAGAAAAATCTTCTCTCATTATTCTGTGTGCTTACCAATGGGTTACCTTGTTCAATCTTATCTGTTTCGATCTGCTTTGACTCCGACTTCTTTCGAGGTGCTTAGGTGCACCAATAAGTTTTTGGCCCGCATTTTTTTATTGGTTTTGGCTCTCTCGTCATTCAGTACGGCAACGCAAGCTAGGGACTCTCTAGAAGACCCTCCGAATGTTGTGTTGATCTTCATTGACGATATGGGGTATGCCGATATTGGGCCGTTTGGTGCAACAAAATACGAAACACCTAATTTAGACCGAATGGCGCGTAATGGCCGTTGCTTTACGGACTTTATCGTTTCCTCAGCGGTTTGTTCGGCGTCTCGAGCTGCGTTGCTTACAGGTTGCATTCACGAACGAGTTGGTTTTCGGGGTGCATTGGGACCCAGTGCAACTACGGGAATCGCTGAGCGAGAAGTGACGATTGCTGAGTTATGCAAAACGCGGAACTATGCGACAGGTTGTATTGGTAAGTGGCATCTCGGTCATCATCCAAAATTCCTACCTGCCCAACATGGGTTTGATAGCTACTATGGTTTGCCCTATTCAAATGATATGTGGCCTTTTCATCCAGCGGTTATCGCGGCACGGAACAAAGACTCTAAAAGTTCATCGATGTATCCTGCATTACCGATGGTGGAGGGGAATCAAATTATCGATCCCGAAGTGACAGCAGACGATCAAAAGGTGATGACACGCGACTATACAAAGCGTGCTGTAAGTTTTATTGAGTCCAATGCGCAGCGATCTTTCTTTTTGTATTTGCCACATTCCATGGTTCACGTACCGCTTTATAGCTCCCCGGAATTTGAGGGAAAGCATCCTTTTGGTCCTTATGCGGACGCAGTGCGAGAGATTGATTGGTCTGTAGGTCAGATTTTAGATGCGCTCGAGCGAAGCAAAATCTCGGAACGCACCTTGGTGATCTTTACTTCGGATAACGGGCCGTGGTTGAGCTACGGAGAGCATGCAGGGTCGGCGGGACCTTTACGAGAAGGCAAAGGCACGGCTTGGGAGGGGGGCGTCCGAGTGCCTACGATTATGCACATGCCCGGTACAATCCCTGCTGGTACGATTTGTGACAGGCTGGCGTCCACGATCGATATTCTGCCGACAATCGCTCATTTGATTGGTGCGGAATTGCCATCGTTAGTCATTGACGGGAAAAATATTATGCCATTGATGATTGGCGACAGTTCCTCTCCTCACGAATCGATTCCTTACTATTATGCCGACGGACAATTACAAGCGATAAGGAATGAGAGATGGAAGCTGGTTTTTCCTCATCAATATCGAAGTATCGCAGATCAGTTGGGCAGAAATGACGGCAATCCAGTGGAATACAGGAATCGAAAAGTCGAGACACTTGAACTCTACGATTTGGATCACGATGTAAGTGAATCGATCAACGTTATCGACGAAAACGCGGAACAAGCAGCAGCTCTAAAGTTGTTCGCTGATCGGTGGAGAATGGAATTGGGCGATTCCCTAACAGGCAAACGGGGAAACGCCGTTCGCCCGATGGATCAATTGGGACCACAAGACGTGTATCTCGGAGACCGTTAGCGTTCGTAGGCCAGCCCTAGTAGCCACCGGGTGTTGAAAAGTCACTGTAAGCGCTGAACTCCTCGTGTCGTTCCGGTGCCTTGTTGAGGAATCGGGTGTAGTCTCGCTCCCAGATCATTTCCACATCACCCACGGGACCGTTTCGCTGTTTGGCGATGATGATTTCCGCTTGGCCAGCATATTGCTCTGCGTCTTCGCCACGATGATAGTAGCCCTCGCGGTGAACGAACATGACCACGTCCGCATCTTGCTCGATAGCACCAGATTCCCGCAAATGGCTCAGCTTTGGCTTGTGGTCTTTACTGTCTTCTGCTTGTCGGTTGAGCTGAGACAGGCAAAGGATGGGGACTTTTTGTTCCCGGGCGAGCATTTTAAGTCGTCTCGCAATCTTGGCGACTTGTTCCTGTCGCGGATCTTTCGGGTTGTCCGGTTCGAGCAATTGCAAATAGTCAATAACGATCAAACTTAGTTTGCGGCCCCCTGGTTTGCGTAGCTCCTGTTGCGTAATGCGGCGAGCGACAGCAGCCACTTCGCTGACGGTTCGGCTCGGGGCGTCATCGATATAGAGAGGGGATGTAGCAATCCTTGCTGCGCTAGCGATTAAGCGTTTTTGGTCATCTTGGGAAATGGTGCCGACCCTTAGGCGTGAGCCGTTAACCTTGGCAACCGAGCACAGTAATCGGTCTACCAATTCGACTGCGTTCATTTCCAAGCTAACGAATAGAACGGGTGCATTTTCTTTCATTGCAACTTGTTCAGCGATGTTCATTGCAAAGGCTGTTTTACCCATACTAGGACGGGCTGCTAAGATGATAAGTTCCCCGTCGTGAAGACCGCCAGTCATGGCATCGAAATCGGTAAAATGCGTCATGACTCCCGAGTTAAGTTGCACGCCTTGCATCCGCAAATCGATTCGTTCCATTGCGGTCTTCAAAACATCTCCCACTTGAGCCGCAGAGTTGGCGTTTCGCTCATCCTGAATTTGAAAGATTCGTTGCTCAGCTTGCGAAACCAATTCTTTCGCATCAAAAGTCTCGTCGTAGGCTTCACTTAAAATCGTCGTGGACGCATCGATCAAACGGCGTAATGTCGCTTTCGTTCGGACGATTTCCGCGTAGTAGACTGCGTGAGCGGCATTGGGGACGCTGTTAGCGAGTTTCGCCAAATAAGCAGCGCCTCCAATCAATTCGAAATCGCCTCGCGCTTTTAACTCACTGACCAATAGAGTCACGTCGATCTTTCTCCCCGTATCGAACATCTCGATCATGGCGGAGTAGATCTTGCGATTCGCATCGTCGTAAAAGTCGCTATCGCGAAGAACCAGCGTAAGTTCGTTGGCGACGTCTGGGTTCAACAAGAGACTCCCTAGGACTCCAGATTCTGCAGCCAGATCGAATGGGGGGGATCGGTCCAGAATATTGGGAGTCTGCGATTTCTTAGGATTGTCTCCGTCGCGGTCAAATCGATTTTTATTCTTTGCCATCCGTTGAAAACCTTTGAGAGTTTAATCTGCTTGGCGCAAAAATAGCCCACCCCTCCTGAAGCGATTCTCGAGTCGGAATCGCCTGAGCGGTTCAGCATTCTATCCGACAGCCTGCTCGGAGCGAAGACACACAATATTTAGTCCGTTTTTTCAATATTTTGTGGCTTGCATCGCAATTTTACGCCAAACTTTCGGTTTACCATGGAGCGAAAAATTTGCCTACCCATTGTGCTGATTTGCAATGCTAGCCAGACTAGTGGGTCGATTTGGCGATAACCTTGATCGGAGAATCCTCGAAATCCCAACCCGCAGCGTGAGGGCTTGTTGCTTCCATCAACCGTAACGCGCTAACGTCCGGTTATTGTTCGATAACCTTGGGCCTAGCGCCCTGCGGCTAATGCTTAGTTTCGAAAAAGCCATTAAAGCAACAAGCCCTTACGCGTCGGGTTATGATCGATATTATCTACGAGTTGCTGCACTGGTTTTCGTTACACCGAAGAAATTCACTTCCGATTAGTCGCGTCGACACATGATTTATTTCGATAACAACGCCACCAGCATCATCGATTCGCGAATCGCCACGAGGATGTTCGAGCTTAACCAACAGGGGTTGGCCAACCCGAGCAGCCAGCATCGTTTTGGTCGGATCGCGCGTCAGCTAGTCGAAGATGCTCGCGATCGTATCTTGGTTGGTGTCGGGGCATGTACCAGAGGAATGTCGACCGATCAGTTATTGTTTACGAGCGGCGGGACGGAAGCCAATAACTTGGCCGTTTTCGGATTGTCCTGCGGCAGACCAGGGGCAATCGTGGTTTCCGCCATCGAACATCCCAGCGTGTTGGGCGTGGCGGAAAAGCTCGAGAGTCAAGGCAGAGAGGTCTATCGCTTACCAGTGGATTCAAGTGGTCAAGTCGATTTAACCCGTCTGGATCAGTTGCTTCGTAATGTTGATACCCATCCCATTTCGTTGGTATCTCTTATGTTTGCCAATAATGAAACGGGAGTTATCCAGCCCGTTGCGCAGGCGGCGCAGATGTGCCGAGCACATGGTGTACTGCTCCATACAGATGCCGTGCAGATGCTCGGCAAAGACACCATCGCCTTTCAATCGATTGGAGTTGATGCAATGACCATCACGGCTCACAAATTGCATGGGCCGATTGGTGTCGGAGCATTGATCCTTAAGAATGGCGTAAAGCTTGATCCTCAATTGTTCGGAGGTTTTCAGCAACTAGGATTGAGGCCAGGAACAGAGTCACCGGTGCTTGCCGATGCATTCGCAATGACGACGGAGCAGTTCTCGGACATCGATGGTCGAAGAGCTTATCTTGCATCGCTCCGAAACGAGTTCGAGTCACGTCTACTGGAGGCTATCCCGGAAGCGGTCATAATTGGTGCAGACGCGAATCGTTTGCCCCATACGTCCAGTGTTGCCTTTCCTGGATTAAATCGTCAAGCCATGCAGGTTGCATTAGACTTGGCGGGGCTGGCCTGTAGTACTGGTTCAGCTTGTGCGAGCGGGTCGAGCCAACCATCCCACGTCTTAACGGCGATGGGCCTGCCATCAGAAATGGTAAATGGTGGCCTTCGATTTAGTTTTTCACACAATAATACATTACACGAAGTGCACGAAGCGGTCGCGATCGTGTCGCAGGTTGTGAGTAGAATGACAAGCAACAAGATAAACGCTTTTTCCCTATAGCCCAAAAGAATTCAGTGAAGAGATGATTGAGTTAAACGACTTCGGAAAAGACTACGGAGACTTCACTGCCGTCGATTCGATAACGATGAAGATAGAAGCGGGTGAGCTGTTTGGCTTTATTGGTCCCAATGGTGCGGGCAAGAGTACTTCGATTCGTTTCTTAGCGACATTGCTCAAATCGACGCGAGGCGACGGCTCGGTCAATGGCTTTAGCGTGAATAAAAACCCGATGGATGTACGACGAAGTATTGGCTACATGCCAGACGACTTCGGCGTTTACGATGGTATGAAGGTCTGGGAGTTCTTAGATTTTTTTGCTGTCGCTTACAAAATCGGACGCACTCAACGCAAACAAGTTATCGGTGACGTTCTGGAACTGCTGGATCTGACTCACAAACGTGACGATTACGTGAACGGGCTATCGCGCGGTATGAAGCAGAGGCTCTGTTTGGCTAAGACCTTGGTACATGATCCCCCAGTACTCATACTCGACGAGCCGACCAGCGGTCTTGATCCACGAGCGCGGATCGATGTCAAAGCACTATTAAAGGAGCTCAAGCGGATGGGCAAGACAATCTTGATCAGCAGTCACATCCTAAGCGAGTTAGCGGATTGCTGTTCATCGATTGGCATCATAGAGCGTGGTCAGCTTTTGATGCACGGTCCCATTGAATCGGTGTATCGTAAGATTAGACGAAATCGCATTGTTGAAGTCCGTTTTATCGCGAATCAAGAGCTCGGTATCTCTATTCTGCGAAGCGATCCTACGATGCGCGGAATAGATATCGATGGCGATCGGGCCACAGCGGAATTCGAAACCGATGATGCTGGGCTTGCCGCGTTAATGGAGCGATTGGTTCACGCGGGGGTCAAAATGAAATCGTTTCAAGACAAAGACCCAACGTTGGAGGATGTCTTTATGTTGGTAACCAAAGGTCTCGTGGCGTAGATAACAGCTACATTACTCGTCGTCTTCGAGCATCCTGTTGAGCCGTTGCTTGAAATAACGTTCGGACGGGTGAAGTGGGGGCCCAGAAGAGACACCCAGGAAGCGAAGCCGGAGAATCGCCCAAAGTCGAACGCAATAGAGAGCACCCGCTCCAATTACTGCAAACAAACAAAACTGACAGGCCTTGGAGAGCTCACCAGCCAGGAATGCTGGATTGACAGCCGTGGTCTCGGATGCCTCTTGGAAAACGCGTCGTATCCCTTGAACAGCATCAATTCCTCCGACAATCAAGACTAAGAAAATTCCAATTGTGGCAAGACGGCGAATCGTTACAAATCGATGAATGAGGGCCGCATCGGCGACTTGCTGCCCTGCTGATGATTCGTAAGGATTTTGATCGAGCATGGCCGATTTGTTATTCACTCCAGAACTCGAGTTCGGTGACGCCACTTTTGGCGGGCGCTTTGTGGACAAATACAACCCGCACCTTTTTGGCTTCGATTGGTTGAAAGCGACTGGTGTTCATGACACTGCCCGTGGGCTTAGCAGGCTCGTGCTTTTCGCTGTCGACTCGCTTCCACTCCGAATCGGTCCAATATTCAACCCAATACTCTTTTGGTGGCTGTACTCCTCCTCGATCGTCGTAAATGTAGAGTTCGGCCCGAGCGATTCGGCGCGGCTCAGCAAACTCGACTTGTAGCCAGTCTTGAGAGGTAGAGGATTCGTAACTGGTCCATCGATTCATAGGAGTTGGATTGAAGACGACCTTGCCATCGATGGCGTTCTTGGCGAGGCCGCCGAATCGATCGCTATGAGAAGCGGTCGCAATGGGATACTCGGCTCCTCCATTATTATAGGCGTGATTGCCGGCGGGAGGTGAAGCTGGTTTGACCGGCAAGGTCGCTGGGCCCCAAGCCTCGATCTCGGTCAGGCCGGCTTTGCTACCAGGTGCATGCTGCATCGTGACTCGTATCTTTTCCATATCAGTACGGTCCAGTTTGTAGGTCGTGGGTTTCCGTCCGCTTATCACAGAGGTCTCAGCATTCGGTTTGGCAACGCTTATCCATTCTCCTTTGACAAATGCCTCGATCGTGACAGACGCTGGTGGAGCGATTGGTCCCTTGGAATTATCATTCAAAAAGAAGAGTTGGAGCGTCTCGATCGGACGAGGTGTACCAAAGTCGACTTCGATCCAATCTGATTGGTTGGGCGATCCCGCCGCCGTCCATCGATTGGGTGGATGCTGCAGATACCAATAGTTACCGTCGTTGACCTTCATGAGAGGTGATTCGCCGCTCGCGTAGGAAGATGTAAGCCGTGGGTAATAGGTACCATCGTTGTTGACCGCAAAATTGACAAGCGTCTTCTCGACTGTGGCAGAATTCGCAGATTCGGTTTCGGTTGGCTGGGCGAAAGCATTGTCCACCTTGACTGGTCCGAGGCTTGGAGCCGTGAGGACGAGCCTGCCATCTAAGTAAATCTGCAACCCCTTGCCTCGACCGTAACGCTCACCGGTTTTATCCCAGAGAATCGTTACATCTTTATTGCGATATCGAATGTCTTCCAACAGAAGATAATCCCAATCAGCGGGCGCCAAAGGCACCAGTTCCAGCGTCGCATCATCGCGAGTCTTCAAGCCGACCAATCCTGTAATGACAAGATCGCAATAAGCAGAATGGAAGTAATGCTCAGAGTGATTGTAGCCATCATGTCCTTCAAATGAACCCGTGTCGGGATGCAACGCTTCCGCTAAGTAAGGACGGCCATCCTTGCGGTGAGAACGGGCATAAATACTGAGTAAATCGACGTAGTCAGCGGGCGTAACAACTTTGGTTCCGCGTTGAATTAGGTTCGCCATGGCTTTGAGCGTTTGCGTAGTTGCATAAGGCCACGATTGCCCGCTCCACCAGCAGCATGACTTTTGAAGCAGAAACATCGGATCGTTTCGTTCCACGGTGGAGGGGCCATAGTCCGCATAAAAGGCGTCGCGGTTCATCACTTTTTTCCATGCGATATCGAATCGCTCGTCATCTAGCATTTCAAATTGCCAGGGGACGTAACCGATTAATTCGCGACCGTGCGGGCTACCGGCATGTTGGCCTGTTTCGTAGGTTCTCGTTAAGGCCTTGTTGATGTGCCCGTCCCGTTCTTCGTCGTTCTTGAAAACGGGGAATAAGAATTGTCGCTTTTCGTCCCACATCAATTCAATCATCTTTTGCTTGAGACTACGAGCCTTGGCGCGATACTGTTCCGCGATAGCGGGCTTGCCCGCGGCATCGGCAATTTTGGCGATTGCCATTGCGTCAGCCCACATGTACGCGTTAAACGAGGGGCGATAGCTTGGAGCACCTCGAAGAATGTCTGGTGTTTGGCGGCTATTGATGTTGAACTCCATGCCATCATCATGCCCCGTCTGCCAAAATAGTCCGACCTCCTTTACAAAATGACGCCTCTCCCAACCTTCGTAGTTGGCAATCAAATCATCCAGAAGATCGGTAGTAAATGAGATGTTTGGATGAGTGCGTTCCACTTCCCAAACCGAATCGGCGAGCCATGTCGAATAGTTGCGTGGCTGTGCTCCTGGTGTTCGCAACCAATACTTGGAGTAATCTCTGGCAATCTGCGGCGAACGTAGCCAACGAGCTTCATAAAGCTGATGCCCGGCGGGGCAGCTAATAGCACCATATGCTCCTGACCAAAACGGTCGGTCAATAAACTCCGTGAAAAGATAACCAGTGTTCGGAGCCCCGTAGGTCAAGTGCTTGGTGATCAAGTCCCAGCGATAATAGTAGGTGAGAGTAATGTCTTTATCAGGGCATTCAAAGAAAGGAATGTTTTCTTCATACCATTCCCAATCCTGATTGTCCCAAAAATCGAAACGCTGGAGCATTTCTCGTTTATTCAGAAAGGCCTTGTCCCCCTTTAGCTGTGCACGAGCAGGTTCCGCCCCCAGCCAGAGAAATCCCAAGCAACAAAAGGCTAAACGCACTGCGGAAAAACGTTTCATACTCATCGTGGCTATCTGTTCTGTACGATTCTGAAAAACTCGCTTCCATCGTTAAGCGAGATACAGATAGTTTAGTTGAGAATGTAAAGGTTCAGAATAAGGCTACGAGTGACAAATCATTAAAAAAACACAGGGGCTCTTAGGCCCTTTATCTCGCGGCTATATTTAGCCGTCAGTTGTGATCCAAAGTAAAGAGATTTGCTTTTGATATCGACTGCGAAGGGCCGCGATCGAGAGCTAGAACCGTAGCGTAACGGCAAGCGACAAAAACAAGACCATTTGAAGAGGCTCTGCCCATCGAACCGTGCCGTTCGATGAACGGAGTTCTTGCATTTGGTGTATTGCGATTAGCACCAACGCGACGAACTCAGCGTTAGCGAGAGACATCTCAAATGCTCCATTTGTCACGGCTTTCATTTACCTTGTACTATCTTGGTCCTCGCCTGCGGGATTCATAGAAGCCTTTAGCCGATAAACAATGGTTTAAGATGTCTTTCGTAAATATTGTAGCTAACATGTTCGGCGACGATGTTGGTATTTGCCTTCAACAAGTCGGTGTACCTAGAGCCTTGCTTCGCTGCTACTTTAAATGATACATGCAGGAGTTGCCTCATCGAAGGGTTGAAGCTTTGATTGCTTTGATCGTGACGAATGGCTTGGGCTAGTTGGCTGCCAGACCATTTCGAAACGGAATCTGCGGTGGGTAGGTGGGTTCGATTAATATCGATAACGCTGGCGTACGGAGCACAAAATTCGTCGATATGCGAGAGTGCGTAACTATAGATTTCCTTTACCAGTTCTAAACCGTCTCCACCGGCTTCCGAGAGCCCAATCACTTCCTCTAGCCAGGTGGTGCCTGCGGTCTTAATGTGAATGCCCGATCCGGCTTCTTTGATCGCTTTAGAGATAATGGGATACAGTTGGAACTTATCACTGCCGCTATGGACGCTCAATTTCAGTGTATTAGGTAGACCAAATTGTTTGATAGCCTCCGCGACCACAACCAGATCGTCCCGAAACTCTTGTTCGAATTGAATCAGGTCACCGACATAGTCGACCCCTTTGTTGAACCTACCCGTGAACTTGGGGGCAATGGTTTGAACTGGGATTTTCTGCGCAGCGAGGGCTGCTAGTATCACGAAGAGTTCCACAGGCGTTTGCGGCTTATCCGTTTCGTCCATGGAAATCTCGACGATCATAGCATCATCACCTTTGATCGCAGCAATATGTTGGTAGACTCGCCCTGCTTCTAGGATTGCAGCCAAGTACTTTGATGCAATGGTATGCATCGTGTCCGCCGTAAGCTTGATCGGACTCGATAGTCCCGCGAACGAATGATCCCCTACTAGCGATTGGTTTTGCTTCAGGAATTGGTCGAGATCGGTCTGTTGGGGTGGCTTGCCAATGAAATCGGCGACATCGATGGTGTAAAAGTCGCTGTAGGGGATGAATCGATCTACGGTTGCCAATCCGATGTGGTCCGCATCGACGTGCCATGGATGGGCCCAGCCTCGTGACTTTACAGCCAGTTGAGCCGCTTCATAGACCGACTTTGGTTCAGAACCTACAAAGGTATGCTCTCGGTTCGATTTGTTCCAAACTGGAATCACCAGGACACCTTGTGATTCCAGTTTTTGAAACGCGCTGAGCTGCGCTGCCGCTTGATGGGCAAAACGGTCGCCAATGCCAAAGGTGAAGGGTTCTATGACCTTCATGTTGATTTCCTATGCCCTACAAGTGAAACAGATTCTCAGATGGTTGGCCGGTTTTGCCCTAGTGGTTAGGCTATTTGTTAGTCGGTAATTCCAACAAACGAGCCAATCGGTAAAAGTCGGACGTTCTTTCGATGAATCGAACTTTGGTAACCAAATTGGTGGGGTCAACAAGTTGCTCAAAGGGAACGAACGACACATTGAATTGGCCACCCACGGACACCATGACGCCGTTAAGCTTTTCTTCGACGAGAGCACGGTAAGCTCCAGCGCCAATCTGTGACCCGAGCATAACGTCGAATGCGGTAGGAACACAGCAGCGAGATTCGTAGCCCATTTGAACTCCGTTGATCTTTCGATTCTTACCTGTCAGTTTGTTGTAGGCATCACCCAGCATCTTGGCCATGGCCTTGCCGATATCAATGTTGGAGATAGCGATGTGTCCGTGATCATCCCGTGCGATGCCTGATAGGTAGGAATAGGGCAGGTATTCGGCCAAGCCTTCTGCGATAACGATCACGCCGTAGTTCCGTCCGAGCTTTTCGCGAGCCACCATCATAGAGGTCATCTTTTTCATGACAGCGTCTAGATTCATGACCTTGCGAACCTTTTGAGTTCCGTCCGGTTGCGTTACTGTCTCGGAGCTTTCTAGTTCTCCAGTAATGTCCTCGACACTCAATACCAAACACGCATCGCCGGCGATCGCGGCCCCATAGGCCAACCAACCAGCAGATCGTCCCATGGCTTCCACCAAGAAGTAGGCCTGACCTGCGGCGGCATCACGATTCAAATTGCGAATCTCGGCTGCAATCGTTTCGGCTGCGCTAAAATAGCCAAAAGTGAAGTCGATACCCGAATAATCGTTGTCGATCGTTTTGGGCAGGTGGATAACGGGCATTCGGGTTTTGTCGGCCGGAAGCGTATCCTGATACAACTTCATTTTGTTTGCGGTCTTGAGCGTGTCGTCACCGCCGATACTGATAAGGGCATCAACGCCGAGAGAGCGTAGTGCGTTGTAGACTCGACCTAGTGGAGCGGACTTTTCTGGGTCACGCAAATGATCGGGATTGGAGACTTGCTTCCCTGGGTTGGCCCGAGCGGTACCGATCATGATCCCTGGCTCGGTACGAGAAAACTCCAATCGATCCTGGGTTATTTTGAAGTAATCGGTCCCTTCGATCAGCGGCTTTGAGCCATCGAAATCTATCAACTTGGAATATCCATGCTTTATCCCGATAACTTCGATTCCAGCGTTTAGGAAGGTGAATGCGGCTCCGGAAATAACAGCATTCGCAGCGGGAGCCGGTCCACCGGCGAACAGAATTGCAACTCGTTTCATAGCAATAATCAATCAGAAATAGTGATACTGGTTGTCGGTGTAAATTTGCCTGCGGATTGTACTGGCTTTAGCCTGAATGTCCAACGCCTTGGCAGCCTAGGCAGTTTGGCGAAGGCTTTCTAGAAATTCGCTTTGTGCGGTGACGGTCTGACATAGTCGCTTTGTAGCACTTGTGATGATTGAACGCATAAGTAACAAAAGTCCGATGGTATGCGTTAGTCTGGACGCCCGAACTGGGACGAGGATATGTGACGCTTAACAGGGACTCGGTTGATGCCGAACAAGAAAGCTTGCAAAAATCGACTGCTGTTGCGAAAGGATTCGCGGAACGCGGTCTTTAAAGATTGCTTTGCAGCGGTGCTAAGAGTGTCCGGGCTTATTGCGACTACTTCGATGGGGTTTGGTCAAGAAGTTAAGGAATTGCCACACAGGGCATCGCATGAAGGTGTTTATCGACCCTCGGCACCAGCGAATGTTCCACCGTCCTCGTCGAACTATCTACCTGCATCCCCCTGGTCAAAGCAGGTTAGCTATGAACAGCCCAGTGCACCTGAGAAAGTTGCGACGCAGCAATCCTATGTACTCAAGCAGCCAACTCGAAAGCCCTTGCTCGAGAAAAGGAGCGATCGACCTGCTGAGTTGTCTTGGGGAAGGATACGAGAAATTCAGCCACAAGACCGGGGTGATAGCGAGTCGCGTTCACAATCGGGAACAATAGAGTTAGTGGACATCCCATCGACGCGGCAGCAGTCTAAGAGTTCATTCCAGGGATCAAAGCAGACGCTGGAAGACATTCCGCCGGAAGGATTTGACTGGCAATTAACAGAAGTTGATAGTAACGCTGTTATTCAAACCACGGAATCGGGCTCCAATGGATCCGACGACGAGGGAATATTTTTGGTCCCAGCATCGCCTCGGGAACGCGTTTTGGAGTCGCGAGGTGTGGGGCAATTTGCATCCACCCGCGAGACGATGACTCGTCCAAAACCTGTCGTAGATACCGCGGAACCAGAATCTACACCAGCGACAACGTTGCCGAAGACCTCTCTCCAGGAGGCAGAGCGGATGCGGATCGCACAAATTCAAAGTCATGAGTTGCAGTCTGTACCAATCGAGCCAGTTTATGCCGAGCCTCGTCTTTTAGAATCTCCTATAGGTTGGAAAGCCATTCGCGAGGATTTAGCCAAGCACCTTGAGAGCTGTGACGCGTTGTTACGACGTGGCGCGACCCACAGTGCTCGTGCAGAAGTTTTGATTGGGTTGCGTAAGCTATTCCGTATTATGGATCTTCATCGTGGCGTGACGCACAGCGAAACGTGCTTCGAGGCTGCGTTAACAGCCATGCGAGAGGAATCAGATTTTCATAACCTGCAGATGGGCCGGAGCGTAGCATCGATCGTTGCCATGCACACAACTCCTGCTTTAAAGAATCGACCATTGGAATCTGTGACCGCAGAACTCGCATGCCAGCATTACCGAGCCTATGCTCGTTTTCAACTGGCGCAGGCTGCAGACGGACATTTGTATGCAGCGGATTTGCTCTATGCGTTAGGAAAGACACTCGAGAAGGACGCGGATTTTAGTTTTGAACGAGCTCAACAATTTCGGAGCCAAGCAGTCATTTGTTACCAGACCGCTATTCAGCTTCGTCCCAATCAACATCATGCTTCGAATCAATTGGGATACGTGCTCATTCATCTAGACCGAATTGAGGAAGCCTACGATGCCTTGCGAGCATCGATCGAGGCCGAGCCAAACGCGCCGGCCTGGACCAATCTTGCAGAAATCTATCGTCGGCGTGGAGCAACTACAGAAGCCAATTACGCCGTGCAGCAAGCCATGGCGCTCGGGGGAGGCGAGCCAAAGGAACAGCTCGACATTACTCAGGTTGATCCCGCGGTATTTGCCAAGTTCAGTCCTGCTCATAACGCCAATAGTGCTCCAGCGCCCATGGCATCGCAAGGCAATAGTCAGGTGCCTGCTTATCAGCAGGCAGCTAAATCGGGCAACTTCTTTACAAAGCTGTTTCGATGATGAAGAACGTCCAGACGAGAGCGATGAGAGCAATTATGAGACCGTTACCATTGATCGCTTCGGCGATATTTTATGTTGGAGCAGCCAGTCTGGGGGTAGGACAACATATGGAATTCGGGGGACCGATACCACAATACGAAGTATCTGGGCCATGTCAAACTTGTTCGACCAGTGCTACCATTGCATCACCGGTCTACATGCAATCCCCATCGCAACCCACGGGTGTTACCAGCGGAGCCTGCCGGCCATGCATTACAGGCATCGACTGTTCGGTATCATCGATTGGCGAGAAGCGATGGGGCGATGCACGCTCGATTGATTTTGAGCCGTTGTATCACGGAGAATACATTGGTCCAGTTCGGCTACCAGCGATGCTCGAGTACAAGGTACGAGTCAACGACGACATTACCTTTACGTACATCCCAAAGCGTGATCAGGTCAACTTCGAGTACCGCTTAATGGTTGGCGATGTTATTGCGATCAGTTCTTCGTCCGACGACAATCTAAGGCAAGAGAAGATCCAAATTCAGCCCGACGGTAAGATTCACGTTAAAACCTTGTCTGCACCGGTCGAAGCTTCAGGGAAAACCATTCCGCAATTGCGAAAGGATTTGGAGGTGCTATACGGGAGAATAATAAGAATCCCAGCGATCAACATTGAGCCCGTCACGCTGAATACCGCTCTTGCCGATTTATTGGACTCCGTCAACGGTCCGTTTGCCGCTGGCGGTAGATTCTTTGTTGCAACAGTCAATCCCGATGGTCGTATACAATTGCCCAGGTTGGGGGGGATCTACGTCTTGGGGATGTCGCTCGAGGAAATTCGTCGCGAGGTCAATCTGCGCTATGAGGAGCGGGTAGTCGGAATCGAAGTTGAGCCTCGCTTGACACGACAGGCGCAGCATTTCATTTTTGTATTTGGCAAGGTTGCCCAACAAGGTCGATTCGAGTTGCTCGGGCCGACGACTGTCTTAGGGGGGCTCGCTCTCGCCGGAGGTCCTGTCCTCGGGGCAAATACCAGACAAGTTGTAATTATGAGACGAGCAGAAGACTGGCGACTGGTGGCAACCATGCTGGATCTACGTGGTGCACAGTTGGGTAAAAGGCCGATTCCATCGGATGAGATTTGGTTGCGAGACTCCGATTTAATCATTGTTCCCGATCAGCCCATATCTCGGGTAAACGATGCCGCACAACAAATATTCACCAACGGACTATATCGTGTTATCCCATTCCAAATCCAGACCCAATAACCCCCAAGTTGACGAACTAGTACAAGAGTCAGAACAAACGAGCAGCGGTCTTGTGACTTCGCCAAAAGGGCTTAATCTAACCGGATCATGCATACAGAAGCGACACCATCGATGACCAAGTACAATGTTGTAAAAGTAGAAACCAAGCAGCATAAGCGCGAATTTATGCAACTGATTTGGTGGCTCTACAAAGACGATCCGAATTGGATTCCTCCTCTGCGGATGAACCAAGAGGAATTGGTAGGTTTTCGGCCTCATCCCTTCTATAACGATGCGAAATGCCAAGCATTCATCGTGTACAAAGATGACAAGGTGGTGGGGCGAATCGTTGCGATCATCAATAACGGGCACAACCGGCGGTACAATGAAAAGCGAGGCTTTTTCGGTTTTTTCGATTGCATCGACGATCAGCAAGCTGCCAACGCTCTGTTCAAAGCGGCTTGCGACTATTTGCGTTTGGAGGGGATGACCGATGTTCGTGGTCCTTGTAATCCCTCTTTAAATTACGAGATCGGTACATTGGTCGAGGGGTTTGATACGCCGCCCACCTTTATGATGACCTATAACTGGCCTTATTATGACAAATTGATAACGAGTTTCGGTTTCGCGAAGACGCAGGATCTCTATGCATTTGATGGGCACATCAATATGCTCGATAATTTGGATCCGAAGCTGAAGTTTGTCATTGAAGAGGTAAAGCGGCGGTTCAACGTTACACTTCGTCCGGCGAGTCGAAGAAACTTTGGCAAGGAAATCGAACTGTTTCTCAACATCTACAACCAAGCACTACAAGCGACCTGGGGATTTGTCCCATTGACGGCAGCAGAGTCGAAGGCGATTGGGTTCTCGCTGAAATTTTTGATTGATCCTGCTGTTACGTCGATCATAGAGATCGATGGCAAGCCGGTGGGCGTGGGGCTTGGTATGCCCGATTACAACCCGATCATCAAGAAAATAGACGGTCGACTCTTTCCTTTTGGTGCCTTGCGATTGCTATGGGAAAGGCGAAAACTAAAGAAAATACGTGTGATCAGCACCAACGTTGTTCCCGAATACCAACGCTGGGGGTTAGGTTTGGTTGCGTTGGAGAGAATGCTCCCCGATTGTTTAGCCAAGGGCATCGAGGAGGCCGAGTTCTCGTGGGTGCTGGAAAGCAATGATTTGTCGAGAGGATCGTTAGAGCGTGCGGGAACGAAACGTTCCAAAACTTATCGGCTCTACGATCTATCTCTCAATGCGATCCAATAGTTTTGTGCATGGACAGCTTGGGTCGCCATTTGGATTTTTACTCCGACGTGCTGCCCCAGAGCAAAGGTAATATTGGTATATTTTAGATAAAGTGGCGCCGATCTAGCTCGCAAGAGTATCGGTTGTCACTACCCCTCCACTCGTTTCTAAAGCCAAGGATGTTATGAACGATACACTCGCACTGATATTGGCGGGCGGCAAAGGAACCCGACTCGAGCCTCTCACTCGCGATAGAGCGAAACCTGCCGTGCCATTTGGAGGCAACTACCGAATCATTGACTTTGTTCTTTCGAATTGCTTGAACAGTGGCTTGCGGAAAATGTTGATTATGACTCAGTACAAAGCCATGAGTTTGGATCGGCATATTGACTTGGGCTGGCGAAATTATTTCTGCCGAGACTTGAACGAGTACATCGATATTCTACCGCCGCAGCAACGCATCGATGAAAGCTGGTATCAGGGAACCGCAGATGCCGTCTATCAGAATATCTACGCCATAGAAAAAGCTAGACCGAGCTATTTGATTATCTTGGCTGGTGACCATATCTACAAAATGAACTATCGCTCAATGCTTGAGTACCACAAGCAAAAGCGAGCCGATCTAACAGTCGGCGCTCTGTCGGTGGATTTGGAATCGGCAAAAGAGTTCGGCGTCATGCAGATCGACGAAGATCAAAGGATAATCGGATTCCAGGAGAAACCTCAACAACCGCGGTCTATTCCCGGAGATCCGACACGCGCACTGGCATCGATGGGAATTTACATCTTCAATGCACGGTTTCTTATGGAGAAGCTTTGTCAGGACGCGAACGACCCTAAAAGTCATCACGACTTCGGGAAGAATATTATTCCGTCCATGATTCAGAGCCAACGGGTGTTTGCGTTTCCTTTTCAGGACGAAAACCGCAAAGTAGAAGCTTACTGGAGAGATGTTGGAACTCTCGATGCCTATTACGAGTCCAACATGGATCTGGTGAGCATTGATCCGAAGCTAAATCTTTACGATGAATCCTGGCCCATCCGTACTTATCAGCCGAATTTACCTCCACCGAAGTTCGTGTTTGGCTCACGCGGGGAAACCGATCGCATGGGAATGGCTATCGATTCCATCGTTTGCTCTGGAACGATTATCAGTGGTGGGAAAGTAGAACGCAGCGTGCTGAGTCCCAGGGTTCGAGTCAATTCCTACGCGCATGTATGCGATAGTATTCTGTTCGAAGGAGTCGAAGTCGGCCGAAACGCAGTCGTACGCAACGCAATCATTGACAAGGATGTAAGAATACCGGCGGGTATGCAGATTGGTGTTGATCTAGAATTGGATATGGCTCGCGGCTTTACCGTGTCTCCCAAAGGAATTGTGACTGTAGCCAAGACAGAAGACTTGTCTCTGTTTGACCGCTTTACCCATCGTGATCAGCAATTGAGCCATTCTACGCTTCATGCTTTCGGGCATTCAGGCCCACATTCGGCCCATTTAAGCAAATCGACAGACATGTCAGCAAAAGTGGAACCACTGTTTCGAGAAAGAGAATGAATACACCGGTTATCTACTTGATGATGGGATTACTCTTCGGAACGACATTCCTGGCCTTGGGAATTGCGATCGGAGTTTGGATTAATAAACGACAATCTGGTGACCCTATTACTACCGCACCCGAAACGATTGGCTCGTTTTCACGTTCAGAAACCCAGCACATTCTCAATGCCCTGCGTAGTTTCGCGACTTGGACTTCCGACTTCTCCGAGGACTTTCATCGGTATCGAACCCAGATGAATGACCTTTCGGTCAAAGCATCGAACGAAAACACTTTTCAAACCAAAGAAGATGTCAAAGGATTGCTGGGGCAAATCGTCGTTGCAAATCGAGAATTGCAATCGAGGCTGGAAAACGCCGAAAAGAAACTTGACCAACAAACGCATGAACTCGCTGGGTACTTGAACGAGGCGCGAACCGATGGTCTGACGGGATTAGCAAATCGACGAGCGTTTGATCAACGAATCGATGAATGCTTTAAAAACTGGACGGAACGAAAGCAGGTTTTCTCGTTAGCTCTCATTGATATCGACCATTTCAAGAAGATAAACGACACCTACGGGCATCCGGCGGGCGACGCCGTTTTGAAAGAGGTTTCGAGTCGACTGCGTGTCCATGATGATAGCTGTTTGCTAGTTGCCAGGTATGGTGGCGAGGAATTCGCTCTGTTGTTCTCAGAGCCGTTGCAGGTCGCGGCTGGCAAGATGGAAGCGATTCGTTTGATCATCCAAAACACGGCCGTGACGGCCGAGGGGCATACCATCACGGTCACAGTATCGACCGGAGTCTCCGAGATCGCCGCAGATGATCGAATCGCCAAACTCATTCGGCGAAGTGACGAAGCACTCTATTCGGCGAAGATGTCGGGACGAAATCGGGTTTTCGTCCATACGGGAAAGCTCTGCGAGGTTTATGGCATTCCCGGGCCAGCTCTCCAACCGATCGGGGCTCATGCAACTGCATCCTCATCAACAGGTGGGGGCGCCGCAGATGTAGCCAAGGATTCATTAAAGGTTCAACTACTCAATCGATTAGATGAGCTGTTGGCTGAAGAGCAGCGAAAGTAATGCGGTCTTCAGAGCTTGAGAACAATTCTCAAACAAGCGATTCGCCTTTGCCAAAACGATAGGCGCTGCTTTCATAGAGCGAATGAGCAGTGGGTAGTTTCGCCGTTAGCTCAGTTGCCCGTCGATCGTCACTGGGGTGTGTAGACGCCCATTCTGGAGTATTACTAGTGCCCGCCTGCGCAAACCGTCCCCAGAATAGCGGAGCCTCGCTCGGATCGTATCCCGCTTTAGCCATGAGCATTAGCCCAATCTCGTCCGCCTCTGTTTCATGTTTTCGGCTATAGGGTAGCAAAAGCCCATACCTAGCTCCTGTCCCAAAGGCTTGCATGGCCAGTTGCTTTGTCGCAGGGGTAACGTCGTTCATCATCCAGCCGAGCATGGTACTTACACCGGACACACCCGCCTGTTGACTCATACGCTCCGCGCCGTGATGCGCAATGGCGTGCGCAATTTCATGGCTCATCACGACAGCTAATCCTGCTTCGTTTTGACAAGCTGGAATAATTCCCTCATAGATTGCGACTTTGCCGCCCGGCAAACAAAACGCATTTTGAGTCGGATCTGCGAGTAGCCGAAAGTCCCATTGAAACTTTGGCTGGTTTGCTTCCGCTGCGATTCTCTGGCCGACTCGACTCACAATTTGTTGCCAATGCGTGTTCTGCGACGCGGGAACGGATTGCACCACCTCATTGAAGCTCTGTTGGCCTAGCTGCAATTCAAGGGACGTTGGAATCAATTTAAGCTGTGGTCGCCCGGTAACCGGCGCGCTACGGCAACCGCAACAACCCAGAAATGTGGCCGTCCCTGCCATTAAGATTTCTCGTCGATTCGGCATCTTTTCAACCAGATTAAAGCCTGACTCGTTCCGCAAAAGTATTCCTCTATCGAAAACGTGGGGGGCTGAGCAAGTTCAAAAATTAGCCATGAACTAGGTGTCCCGAACTCTTTGCGGCCGTAGAGCCTCCAGAAAATCGTTGGGCTGTAGCACGAAGAATCAGTCAAAAGCGGCTTTTTCGATCAGCTAGGCTAATAGAGGAGGCGAATAAATCCTTGCCGCGAGGGATTGGGGCGCAAGAATCAAGCTGCTCGGA
This sequence comes from Pirellula sp., assembly GCA_046318795.1. GTDB lineage: Bacteria > Planctomycetota > Planctomycetia > Pirellulales > Pirellulaceae > JBKCUI01. The sequence continues at coordinate 78,516 of JBKCTT010000053.1, read as the reverse complement.
AAGGGGGAGCGTAGGTTTTGGTCTAAAACTCGAGGTCGAAACACTTTCGCACCCCCCCGAATGGTGGTGTGGTTTGAATTTTTCGGATTCGAATTGCCGAGCCGCGGGGTTCCAAGCAGACTGGATTGGGCAGGGATGCGAGTGCAGAAAGCTATCGAAAGGAAGTTCGGCATTCATTTTCCTCGTAAGAACGTCCCGGTTCATGGCAAACGTAGATCGTGCATACAACCATATTCGAAACGAACTTGCTCAAGTGGGCTTGCTCGCAGACGGTGTGTACCTCGATGCTGTCGAGCTATGCATATCGCATGAAAAAAGTGGCTGCGGTGGAGAACGTGGATACGTTTTTGAGTACGTAGGCCATTACGCCAAGCGAGGTTACAGGCCTGGGGTGATTTATCTTCCGCGTGATTTACCGTATATCTCACACAAGCCTGGGCATACGTTGATGGATACAATTCGCCACGAATATGCCCACGCATGGTATTACATCGATCCAAGTTTCTTCAGGCAGGAATGGTTTGTGCATACATTTGGTGCACCGTACAGCAATGCTTCACCAGATCCCTATCGCTCTTGGAGGAAAGAGTTAAAGCGTGACCCGGACTATCAAAAGGGCAAGGCGCGAAGGAAGACTGACAACGCGAGGCTAAACTACTACTACAACCATCTTTTGCAGAACTTTATCACGGATTATGCGACCACGAATGCGTCTGAGGACTTTGCGGAGACGTTTATGTTTTTCCTAAAGTACCGGAGATCGCTAGAGCGTTTTGCCAACAGGCCAGCTGTTTACCACAAGCTTCGCATGGTAGAGCGGGCGGTTGCAGTGGCAGCACGGCGTGCGAAACAGTTTACGGATCGTTCGTATCGTCGTCGGACGGCGTAATGATTATGCACTCGCGCCGCTGATCCAATTTCTTAATAGGGTTGCGGCAGCGTCGGGATTTTCCCGAACCATGGCCGTTAAGTCGTTCTTGATATCGCCGCCTGTGGTTTTAAATCGAGGAGGCGAATTGGCAGCGGCGTCTTCTCCATCTTGATTGGCTTCCTGGGCTATGGCGAGTTCCTCGCCAGCTAGTCCAGTCAGATCGATATCGGCTGCTTCATCGATTGGCAAGTTGAAACCTCTTTCAAAATCTTCGTTGTTGGCTTTGTTGCCAGCGGCCACGAATCCTTTCAGGGAGAATATTGCGGCGAGTGCGATAGCCCCGAGCATAAGTGTTTGCCAAGAATCTTGTAACCAGTTCAGGGCAAGAAAGGCGAATGACGGACCGGTGATTTCTTCGACTGGGAAGTCGATATATTCGTCAACGGTAACTCGTGGCAAATTGTCTTCGCCGGGGACTGTGGATTGGGTAAGGGTCCCCAGCAACTTCTTGACACTGGTCTCAACCTTTTGTCGCAACCCTTCGATATCTTTTTCCGTCGGCGCGACTTTGGTTTCATCAAAGTTGGGATCGCGAGCCTTTTGTGCGACGATAAACGCCTTTCGGTAATAGGACGTTGGGATCGATACGGCTATGGTTGCAGATTTGACTTGAAGCCCAGCCTTCTTCGTGTTGGTAACGGTATTGCCTGCTACAAGTTTTACATTTTCGGAGGATTCTTTCGACTTGGAGGTTTGATCTGGAGTTGTAAGTGAAGCGCTGCGGTTCGAGATGGCATTTGGTTCCGCCCCTGGACGGCCTTGAGTACTCACCTTTTGCGAGTCCTCGTCTTTTTTGGATGTGCTCGTTTGGATTGTTGTTGGTTTAGGATCAAAGCTCATCTTGCTCGTCTCTTCCATGAGTGTCGGATCAAGTTCGACATTCACATCCAGGCGGACATCGCCGTAATCTTTCAATAGATCCAAACTGCGTCGTCGCAGATCATCTTCCTGTTGTTTTTTGACTGCGTAAAAACGTTCTTGCTCCAATGTATTGGGGTCGTCTTCGCCCATTGTCGTCTGACTAGTAGAAAGGTCGAGCAATGCGATATCCGATGCCTTGAGACCGGCCATCGACTTCTGGACCCAATTCATGATCGAGCGTTTCTGTGCCAGGCTGAGAGGAATGCCACCTTTGGGCATTACAGCAATGCTGCATGTCTTTTGTCTTGTAGAACTAAATCCTTCTCGTTTTTCATCGTACGACACAAAGGCCTGCTGTATGCCAGGCATTGATTCGAGAGCAGCGGATATGCTTTTTAGTTTGGCGGTAAGGTGTTTGGCTTCAGTAACTTTATTGGGCTCGAGCAGAGAGTTACTTTTCATGGCTGCATCCAAGGGACCAAACATCGTATCGGGCATGGCATTCGCATCCGAGATTGCCTTGTAGTATTCTGCTCGACTCGCTTCCGGGATCTTGATTCGGTCATTTACAGTATCCCAGCTTTTGAGCCCCGCATTGCTAAACGCTACGCTGAACCGAGCAATTTCCTGATCGTTAAATGTGCGACCATCGAAAAGGTATTCTGTTTTCGCTTGGCTAACAGACTCGCCGTTCATTAGGAATGCAGCGCTGACGAGAATCGCTCCCGTTAACAGTACGCTCAGCAAGCGAGCCTGAGGGGTCATGCCGGCGAATAAAGTCTTCGCATCTTGAAGTAGCTTATTAAAGATGTTCATATTACTTTAGATGGACTAAACGCGGATGGAGTTGATTTCTTCGTAGGCTTGCATCAATTTGTTGCGAATCTGAACAAGCATCCGAAAGGACATGTCTGCTTTTTGAATGCTTGTAAATACTTCGGCTTGGTTTACATCATCCCCAGAAAGCAACTTTTCGATCATCTCATGGGAATCGTGTTGCATCGAATTGACACGTCCGATCCCAGCTGTCATAAGATCAGCGAATGGGCTCTTTGGCTCGTTTTGAGATGTGACTTGCTCTCGATTCGCGAGTTGATCCATCATCTGATAGACCCGCTCTTGGTGTCGCGAGAATAAATCGTGAGAATGAAGCTGCATTGTTAAGCCAAGATACTCAGATTTTGCCTGGTGATGCCTTTCGTCATTTCAATCATACCGACGTTGGCTTCATAGGCTCTCGATGCTTCCAGAGCATCGACAAACTGTTGGTTCATATCGATGTCTGGATAAGCTACGTAGCCTTTCCACTTCCCCTCAGTGATGGCAAGCGGATGTTCAGGCTGATATCGATACTTCGGTTCCGATTGTTTGATCTCAACTCGTTCCACCTTGACTCCGGCGGCTCCACCCTCGGCTTGCTGTTCATCCGTTTTGAAGATCACAAACCGCTCCTGATAGGGCTTGTTCTCTCCATCCTCGTTTTTCAGGGTGGACATGTTGGCAATGTTTCCTGAGATGGTATTAAGTCGGGTTCTTTGAGCGACCAACGCGCTCGTGCTAATATCCAATGGGGAAATCATGGACAACCTCCGTTGTGGGTTTCGCCGTATTCCAAACAATCTCGAAAAAACGAGACATGAGATAGGTCGAGCTTTAACAAATCCTAGAAAAAATTCCAAGATGCTTTTCTATGGACTTGGAAAGCTGCGCAAAATGGGAGACAAACAGCCTCGATTAGTTACTATTCCACCGAAGAAAAAGAATGATGTCTATGTTGATGCGACTTTTTATTGTCCTTTCGTTAGTGCCTATCATGGCTATCAATCGAGTCGTTTGGTCACAGGAGTCCCGCGCTTTTAATAGTAACGACAAATCAACGGTGTCTATGAACGGTACAACCGAAGTCTTTACGGCGGGGATGAATGGGTTCGTGTCAATTCGAATCCCTTCCGTATTAGTTTCGAAATCGAAGGTTCTCCTCGCCTTTGCGGAGGGACGTGCGGCGGATCAAGATCAAGCGTTTAATAGGATCATTCTGCGGCGCAGCTTCGATCTGGGAGCCACATGGTCGGACGTTAAAACGATAGCGGAGGATGGAAATGCTGCCCTGAATAACCCGTGTGCGGTCTTGGAGGATAAGTCAGGCGTAATCTTTCTGACCTACCAGTCTTATCCTGGAACGTTATCGGAACGGAGTGGACAAATCGAGACTGGATACGATGGGGACAAAATCGTGCGATGCTGGTTAATTAGCAGCACCGACGACGGTGCATCATGGTCTGTTCCACAGGAGATCACTCGTAAGGCAAAGCGTGAAAAAACAGTGACTACGATCGCAAGTGGTCCGGGCATCGGTATTCAGTTAACTGGTGGTCGTCATGCGGGACGGCTGGTGTTCCCGTTTAACGAAGGCCCGTTTGGATCGTGGAATATCTACTGCGTTTATAGTGATGACCGTGGTTTGTCATGGAATAGGGGGGAGATTGCCCCCGGTGGCTTGATCGAAGTGAACGGGAAAAAAACTAGTCAGGTCAACGAGTGCCAAGTTGTCGAATTAGACGATGGCAGACTGATGATGAATTCACGTCGCTGGGGGGGGGCTAAGGTGAGAAAGGCGTCGCTGAGCGAGGACGGTGGGCAGACGTGGGGGCCGGTTGTAGATGTACCTGAACTCAAGGACCCGAGTTGCATGGGATCGATCATCCGTTGCAAGCATCCCATAGAGAACAAGCAATCGCTGCTTTTATTCTCTGGGCCCAATAGTGACAAGAGAGCTAACGGGACGATTTTTGTAAGTGAGGATCAAGGAAAGACCTGGGCGAAGTCCAAGATTATTGAGCCTGGACTCTTCGCCTATTCCTGCTTAGTCGAACTACCCGACTCATCGGTCGGATGCCTCTATGAAGCAGAAGATATGTCCAAAATATTGTGGACGAAGATTTCGGTTCGTAGTTTGCTGGAATAACGTTGCTCACTTTGGTGATTTAGTTTACCAAAGCGATGTAATACACGATTTCTGCGGTGGGCTGGGTTCGAAAAAAGCGATACGCACTAACTGCTGCACCCACCACAGCCTCCTCCTCCACAACCACTGCCTCCATCAGAGCCCCCGCCGCAACCTCCCGTTGTGGTGGTGTCGCCGCGCGCGCTACCAGCGTTCATTCGTTCAGCTAGCTTGCGTGTATTCGCATCAAGAATGTTGCTGCCATAAATTCCGTTGAATCCCATTGCTGCAAAATCTATAGCCAAGGGATGCATAGAATAGAGGAGCATTCCGCCTTCTAAAAGATTCGGGTTGGAATCGTTGTAATCGCTTTGCGAACTTCTACGTGTGGCACGGATCGTTTCAATTTCCTTTTCGAGCGCTAACTTTCCTTCGCGTGTAAGATGCGAGGAATAGTTAAGGATAAACGCTAACCCGATGCAAACGAGTATCAGCAGGAGTAGATAACCCACAGGTTTCTCTCGCGAAATACCAACCACGAATTTGGCGACGCCTATGAAGAACACTGCGCCAAATGCTAATATGCCCGGCCAGGTAAGCCCAATTCTCTGGTCGACAGATTGGAGTACACCAAGTTCCAACAGGCTAAGCTTAATTCTGTCGCATTCGAATTTTATCGTTTCAGTTGTTCGATCCGCTCTAATACCTTCTCCCATTTGGGCTGCGCGGTAGAGGGCATTGGGGATGGGGGCCATTCGCGGATTGTCAGTATTTTTGGTAGCTACAAATCGACCGGATACAGTTTCGCCAAAGATCAAATTCTTGGCGGCTAGATCGATAATCGCGGTCTGCGCGACGGCTTGGGGACCGCCGCGTAAATAGGCTAATTGCCAGGGGTCCAATTCTGGTATCTTGGTCGTGTTATTGGTTGGCTTGGTAAAAAGTAATCGATAACCAAGTGTGACTGTTGAGGCTACAAAAATAGCCAACCCATACAGATTTAGAAACTCAGGTCCATTCATTTCCAGGGGATTCATAATTTCTTCTCCTTAATTCTTCCTGAGAATACCTGATATTTGTCTGTTAATCCATTGCGATAGTCCATGACCTGGGCGAGGAATCAAGATGTGTGTCGCTGGATTGAACCAATGTCCAGCCCCGGCATTGGCGAACCTTTTGTCTGGATCCGGCCAGATGTCATCGGGTGGTTCACCAAAAAACTCTTGGTATGAGTTGATTGTTTGTTGATACCATTCTCTGAATTTGCTCCCCTCGGCCGGTCCACCTGCAGTCGGTTGGTGATGGATCACAAATCCAGCTATTCGCTGGCAGAGGTCTTCGTAATAGCTACGGGTATATAGCAAATGGAGGTGCCAAGCAGCGTCTACATCCACCGAGGGAGTGACGGGATGAGAACAAGTGAGCAATAAAAAGAGAAATTTGCGGTATTCGTAAACGACAGCTAGCGATCGATCCAGGCTCCATGCTTGTTCGCGAGCAAGCCGTAATTCAAACGTCAGTGTATAGTTCGGAGGTGTGATGGTGAGCTTTTTCAGCTGTTGCCAAAGTAAATCTTGCTCGAGGCTTTTCGATTTGTTGTGAGCGGCCATAAATTTCTGAGGCAGATCGATGCTTACTTAGAGAGTCGTTTGAATTCGCTTCTGGATAATCTGCAAATGGTAACTCACGTGTCCTACTAACATATAACCGAGTGCTCTCACGGTGACAGGATGTCCCGAGGCGATTCCTCGGTGATCCCACTGGTTTGGCTTTAGTCGACGCATGAGGTGGACATTAGCGCGTCGCAGGCAACATAGCTCGTCAATGAGCACGTTGAGATCTGGGCTGTTGTAGTCACAGTTATTGACGTACGGTTCCTGTTCCATGCCAGGCAACGGCTGCAGATCTCCGCAAGCGAACCGATGTAATCGATTCGCAAATATTCGTTCCGTATCGATCATGTGCCCGATCACTTGCTTGATGGTCCATGTATAAGGTACATGGACTTTTGAAGCTGTTGTATCATTTAGGATCTCTAACAGATTCGTTAGTTCTCGGATTTGAAGGGTTGCTGTTTCAAATAGATCACCCTGGGGGACCAATCGAATGTAGGTCGCATAGAATTCAAACGCTTCGTCCGGTCGAGGGGGCTCTAATTCAAAAGTGGTCATAATACATTGTTATAGGATTGCGATGGAAAACTTTGGATTCGGTGCCGTTAATCATACACGCTTTATGAGGTTAGATATCAGGCGGGCGCAATTTTAAAAACCTCAACGTTGACGCCCGGAGAATAGTGGGCAAGGTCTGGGGTAAGCGTTGAAAGCGTTAACCCTGTATTCGTAACAAGTGAATCATCGAGCGATTCGATCTGGACGGTTTGGAATGAATAGGGAGTGTGATGAACGGTTCCCGAGTAAATTACACCAGCCCGTTTTACAAAAAGTATGTATCGTTCCAATAGGAAGTGTTCAATTGTCCCAGGTTTTGCCGTTTCCAGTGTGGGAGCCAGTAATGAGTTATCGCGAACTGTGACTGTTGAGCGAATATCGCCTCGGGTGCATTGGTATGTTCTTTGATTGTCGCGAAGCTCCGTTTGCATTCTGGCATAGTAGTACGGCAAAGACCAACCTATACGTGCAGCCCAAACTGCTAGGCGAGAGCTGGCATCCAAGGAGAAAAAGTAAACACCAGGTCTTCCCCTGTGGTGTACATAAGTCCGGACATTGGTTTCTAGAAAGTTAAAAGCCAAGCGTTTGGGTAGCCATGGTGGGCAGATTTCGCACATCCGGAATGGAACTAGTGCGACGAAAGCTTGTCCGTCGTACGTATCAATTTCTAGTTCCTCTGGGACGATTTTTCGCAGTTGGCTGACAGAAACAGTCCAGTGCAAGAAGAGCAGGTCACGCCAAACCTGAGTGCCACTGTTCGGGCCTTGGGGGCGGTTCATTCGATCACGATTAATCATTTTATGCGTCTTGTGTTGAGGTTCTGAGAAAGCCGCTTGGGTATACACCAATTTAACATCCAAAGCACATGCGGTATCCTTTGGGATGGGTCGACGATCTAGGAATCCTGCTTACAATTTACAGGCACGGTTACATCTTCGTCCGGAGTACAAACTCTTGGGGGGAGTAGTCTATTTAAAGAAAGCGATTAATTATGAGTGTTGTTTCAACCAATACCAACGCAACCCTTGGATATGCGAAAAGCATCTTATCCGATATTGAATGCGAGACCATGTGTGAGCAGCCGATGGGATTAAACCATCCTGCTTGGTTGCTAATTCACTTGGCAGGGGCCGCAGACTATGCCGCTGATTTATTGGGCGGCAAAGGGGTTTGTCCTGCGGAGTGGAGTGTTTTGGGGGATACGAAAAAGCCTCTTTCGTCTAACCGAGCTGATTATCCCAAGAAACAAGAATTGTTAGATACCTTCGAAGCTGCCTTTCAGAACGCAGCGAAATTGTATGATCTGGCGAGCGAAGCTGATTTAAAGAAGCCTCAGAAGCTTGGCTTTTTTGAGACGGAGTTGCCAACCGTTGCCGACATGGCGACGTTCTTGATCGTCGCTCATACCAACCTCCATTTGGGACAGCTATCAGCTTGGCGCCGGGCTATGGGCAAAAGTCCGCTGTTCTGAGTGTAAATCCATTACACGAAAACGGTTGAGCGCCGGGATGGTTAGCGGCAAGGGTGGTGGGGCATGCGATTTTCGAAGGCAGATTAGTATCGGCCTACGCGACCAACGCCAATATTCGAAGTGGGGGCGTTTGGCGCCCAGCTTCCCTGTGTGCCAGCACTCTGGGGACTTGTCCTCTGAGGGTTGTTTACCCTCGGATCAACAGCACCCCAAAAGTAGGGACTTTGCTGGTTGAACGCTGTTTGGTTGGGGAGATATGAGTTTGTAGGACTGGTTGTGTATCCGGCAACGTTGTAAGGGGGCTGACCGTTGTAATTTGCGCTGTAATAGTTGCCGTAAGCAGGGTCGCTCGGTTGATTGACCGCATTGGTAGATGGAAAGGGAACAGCGGGTCTGGTTTGGTTTTGGAAATTTGCGGGTGTGTTCTGGTATTCGACTGGCGGGACTCGATTCGAATTACTTGGGGCAGCGAAGTTTGTCGCAGCCGTTGGAGCATAATAATTGCCTGGGTTGCCAGTGACCCAATTGGAATTGGGTGAGGGATAGCCAGGAGTTTGCGGTGTGGATTGATAGGTAGGGTAAGCGTAGTCCGTGTAGTTCATCGGCTGCTGATAGGGTAGGTTTTGAACAGCGGCGTAATGCGGATAGGCCGGTTGTGTTTGTAATGATTGCCCCTGGGGGAAATAGCTGATGGGTAGACCGTTCATAGTCTGTGATGCAGCCGATTGGATCGCTTGAGCCCCCCAAGCTAACAGAGGGTTCGAAGTCAACGGATGTTGGCTTGTAGGTGGTTGCGGGTTAACAGGCCGTGTTGTTCCGTAGTTCGATTGGGTGCTGGCACCAAAGACGTTGTAGAGCAATTCCGGTTTGAAACCAAGCAAACCCAAAATCAAAAGACCAATCTCGGGCCAAAAAAACTTGGATCGTTTTTTGCTTCTCCGAGAATTTTCCATCGCTACGCAACCTTTGCCGCTTTTACACCACCTCGGGTAGTGCAAACGTGTACTGAGCTTTCACATGAAGTCGATGTGCACATATTTCGCCTTCGCAGAGATGGTTCGCTGGCAAAGACCTGGTCGCGGATGGTACTCGGGAGTCCCACTATATTCCAAGATCAGAATCACAACATTATTCAGAATTTTTGGCAGCTTAGATTGCTAGCATGAAGGGGATGTGAAAGGAATTCCAAGAACACCTAGCAAGCCGCACCTTTAAATATTGCATGACAATAAAACGAATCAACCCAGGCGCTGGACGAGGGAAGCCAGAACCTGGGATGATCCTAGTCGAATCAAAGAATGATTTCGAGCTATTCTTGAAAGGGGCGTTTAGCTGATTCCGGTCAATGCGATTTCGACAGTGAACGGACCGTGAGGTGATTGGAACTGTAGCATTTCAATATGGGCGCCTGGATCAAAGTTTACGGTATGACCTTCGCCACTGACCACGGTAGGTAATCCGATACTGACTCCATCCAGGCCCAAACGATCCTTGCTCGATCCACCAATCATATTGGTTAGCTCGCCGACGGTATCGATCACGTCTGCATTTACGTTTTCAGGCGGAGCGCCCAGAAATGCAGTCGCCGCAGCGAGTGCAACTTCTTTTTCCACGCTTAAAACGAGCGAGCCTCGCATTGATCCGGACAGACCAATGATTCCACTTAGGTGGTGGCGCACAACATTAAGATCGTTGGTGATGACGCCAACTAGGGAGACCTCCCAGTTGAGCATCATCGAAAACACATCCTTCGTGCATTTAACGAAGGGTGCGAGAAACCGTTTTTGTTTCTCAGTAAGTTCTTGATTCTTGATTTGCGTGGGAACGGTTGTTGACATACTATCCTTTCTTGGAGTCGATAATCACTTGGAGCATACTCCAAATTAGGCTGTTACAAAAATTAGGCTGTTACAAACTTATCTAACTTTGCTCGGAGATCGTCTGCTTCGAACGGTTTGGTCAGGTAGTCGCTTACGCCCGCTTGGATTGCGGCGATCACTTGACCTTTTTGTGCTTCGGTGGTCACCATGATTATGGGAACCGTGGAACCTTGGGCACGAATTTCGGTGACTACGTCTAGTCCTGTCTTGTTCGGCATATTCCAATCAGTCAGTATTAGATCGATGTCATTGCTTTTGTATGCGTCGATCGCTTCTTGGCCGTCGGCTGCTTCAACAATGTCTGAGACTCCGACTGAGTTTAATGAGCGGATGATAATCTTCCGCATGATGCCGGAATCGTCTGCTACCAGAACTTTCATGATTTCTACTTCCCTCTACTGTGACGCTTCAAAATATTTGATTAGGCATGTATCTGTGGTAGTGATCTCGACTAAGCTCACTGCCGGAATAACTGTTGGTCAAAGAATTCTTCATGTCAAATAATCATTTTTCGATTTTTGCTCAAGTTTTCATTAGTTGGTAAAATCAACCCAGGCCGTTTATTACGTTTGATACTTATATTTTAATCAATCCGACAACACGATTTTCTTTTTGGGAAATTCATAGCGAATGCCGTGGTCCTTCCGTTAGGGTAAGCTACTCTTCGTGAGCATGAATTAATGTCGAGCAAACGGTCTTTGGTTTGTTATCAAGCGTTTGCACACAATCGTTGAATGGCCCCCCACTCTTGAAGAGAAAAGACAGCTCATGTTTCAGGATGATGAACTCGTTAATGAATTCGTGGTTGAAAGCGCAGCTCACCTAGCTGAAGTTGAAGGACAGTTGTTAGCTATCGAGGCGTCTGGGGAGGATTGCGATCCGGAGCTAGTGAACACCGTCTTTCGTGCGGTCCATTCCGTTAAGGGAGCCGCAGGATTTTTGGGTCTGACTGTGATCAACTCCCTGGCTCATAGCTTAGAAAACGTTTTGAATTTGATCCGGAACAAAGAGCTGGTACCCAATTCGCATATCGTTAATGCGTTATTGAGAGCGGCCGACCAATTGGTTTCTCTCATTAATAGTGTTGAAACAAGTAACGATGTGGACGTATCGCATCTGGTAACAGAGCTCGAGGCAATAGCGATAGGTCAGGAGGACGTGACTCAAATAGTTTCTGAACACCAAGAGCACATTGAAGCGATTCAGGAACAAATATCTTCAGAAATTGGTCAATCACCGTTCATTGAAACACCCTCTTGTTTCCCTGGGGAGACCGAATGGTTAGACCACAACGCTCAAATCTCGTCCGAAGTTCAGAGTGCGCCTGATTCCGTGTTTTGCGAGACACAATCCAGTGAACCACCTGCTCCAGTTCTCCAATCCAAAACCTCAGAAAAGCGGGGTGTCAAAAAGGAAATAAATCCTATGGACAAAACCAAAGCCAAATCGAACTCCGATGCAATGGCAACAAAACCGAAACCAGCAGATTCTATCGTTCGGGTCAACGTCGCAATCCTCGACCGATTGATGAATTTGGCAGGTGAGTTGGTATTAAGTAGAAATCAGCTCATATCCGCTGTCTCACAAGGAATGAAGGAAGGATTCGAGGCAATAGCCGCGCGAGTCGATCAAGTCACGAGCGAACTTCAAGAAACCATCATGCAGACTCGAATGCAGCCAATCGGATCAGTCTTTGGGCGGTTCCCGAGAGTGGTTCGTGATCTTAGTGCTAAACTAGGCAAAGAGTGCTCGCTCGAGATTGAGGGAGACGAAGTAGAAGTCGATAAGACAATTGTGGAGGCCATGGGAGATCCACTGACACACTTGGTCAGAAATAGTGTTGATCACGGTATCGAAACTCCCGATCGAAGACGTGCTGCTGGTAAATACAGTACGGGAACTATTCGATTGCGTGCATTCCACCAAGCAGGAAAAGTATGTATTCGGATTGAAGACGACGGCGCAGGAATGGATCCTGTCAAATTGAAAACAAAGGCGATTGAAAAAGGAATCATCACAGTTGAACAAGCGGCGATGATGACCGAGAGTGAGGCCTATCGATTGATTTTCGCACCTGGCTTTTCTACCGCTACACAAGTCACCGACGTATCAGGACGTGGAGTCGGCATGGACGTTGTGAAGACCAACATTGAACAGCTTGGGGGAACAGTCGATATTGAAAGTATGGTTGGAAAAGGTTCTGCGGTCCACATTACACTGCCGCTTACCTTGGCCATTGTTCCTTCGATGATTATAGGATGTTCTGGTGAGCGATATGCGGTTCCGCAAGCCAACATTGTCGAATTGGTGAGAGTGCCTCAAGGGGAAATGCAGCAGCGAATTGGAGTTGTGCAAGGAGCTGAGGTTTTACGGCTTCGGGGGGCTCTACTTCCGCTGGTTAGACTCGATAAAACTCTGGGACTTCGCGCAGCAGATGCGAATGACAGACCCACCAGTGCAAACATACTTGTCTTGGAAACAGGGCAAATTCGATACGGATTACTTGTGGATTCCCTCTTTGATAATGAGGAAATCGTTGTTAAGCCCCTGGGTAAACACGTCAGAGATTTAGGCTACTTAGCAGGGGCTACAATACTCGGTGACGGCTATGTCGCTCTGATCCTCGATGTGATGGGAATTGCAATGAATTGCACTCTCCGCAGTACTGAAACGAACAACAACAAAACGGAGGAAGTTGTCGACCACTCAGACGAAGTTCATCGACTTCTATTGTTTACCAATCACGAAACGGAACTATTTGCCGTACCAATGGCAATGGTCGCGAGAATTGAACGAGTCAATTCCAGCGAAATCTCAGCGGTCGGAACGAAAAATCTTTTGATCTACAGAGGTCAATCGCTACCTATCTTACGGCTAGAGCAAAACATCTCGGCGAGAGCACCAGATGAAACGGCAGAAAAGGTATTCGTTGTGGTATTCCGCGTTCAAGATCGCGAAATCGGGCTTGTTGCTCCTGCCCTGAGAGATATCCGAGACATCCAAATGACGATTGACGCGAAGACGTTGAGAGAGCCAGGAGTTCTCGGAACCACGGTTGTTGACAATACAACGACGAGAATCCTGGATCCGCTCGAACTCGTGCGAATCAAGCACTCCGAATGGTTCGAAGAAGAATTTGGAGTCAGCGATGCTACCCCAGATACCCCAACGACCGTTCTTCTGGCCGAAGATTCGGATTTCTTTAGAAATCACGTCACTAGAACTTTGGAGAGCGAAGGCTTCAAGGTCATCGGAGCTGTCGACGGTAGAGATGCCTGGGATCACCTGCAGGTCGTGTTCGACGAGATCGATGTCATTGTAACGGATATTGAAATGCCTAGGATGAACGGACTAGAACTGGCGCATGCCGTACGAACAACACCGAATCTGGCTGCACTGCCAATCATAGCGTTGACGAGTCTCGCGGGTGATCAGGACCGGCAGCGAGGGGCGGAGGTCGGTATCGACGATTACCAAATCAAGATGGATCCAGCCCGATTAGTGGACTCTGTTCGCCGATTCGCAGGTACGACCCACGGGTAAACCAATTAAAAATCGAGCATTTTTAATATTTACAGGAATAGATGTCGAAATATTAGACAGCTATCCCGACGCTCGTAAAATTATTTTTCAACGATAGTTAAAAATAGTTTACAAAATTGATGTGATGCCGCGAAATTGTAACCTATGTTTTGTTTGGCAAACAAATAATCAGCATAGATAAAAATTAACTTTATTGGTTTGTTTCGATTATGGCCCAGTACTCAACATTTTATTGTGGTGATTCTCTCTACGGTCTTGATATCGGATTCGTTCAGGAAATCAATCGTTCAAGTGGCTTAACACGAGTCCCATTGGCAGCCAACTGCGTGCGTGGAGTTATGAATCTACGAGGCGAGGTCGTCACAATGCTGGATCTCCGAACTTTGTTGGGATTGCGTGACAAAGCTAACTCGATCGGAAATCGAAACTTAATTTTAAAGTGCGACAACGATGTTTTCGGTGTATGCGTCGATGGAGTCGCGGACATCCTAACAATCGATGCTGATGCGGTCACCGCTCCACCCTCAAACCTGTCTATCCAAGAATCCAAGATGATAAAGGGCGTCTACCAGACAGATACCGTTTTGATCATGTTGATCGATCCAAAGGAAATCCTGAATGCGTCCATAACTTCCATTCGCGCCGCTGCTTAAAAGCCCGGTCACTACGGTTTTCAAAGTGAAAACCTGCCCCCAGTGTTCCCCTGTTCCATTTACGAAATCTGCTCCAAAAATGAAGATTAGAACTAAATTACTCGCGACCTATCTGGCCTTTGGCGTCATACCTATGGCTGGTGTGGGCATACTAAGTTACCAAAATGCAAAATCATCGTCAAAGGTGATTGTGAATCATGCGGTGGAGGGGCTTACTTCTTCCGCAGAAAAGGCTATTGTCTCTGTGGGGGGTATCAAAAAGTCCCAAGTCGTCAGCTACTTCGATACAGCCGCGAAACAAGTGGCAACTCTCGCGAAAGACCCGCAAGTCATATCTAGCGTTCGGTCGCTAACACAGGGATTTTATTCCTTTATTGAGGACCGAAAGGTTGCCAGCGAAGAAGTATTTGATGATCAAGAGACTATGCGTCGGTTCTATCAAACCGATTTTTCGAATTTGTACAGGGAGCAAAATGGAGGCTCGTCTCCTAATGTAGAAAACTTACTAAGTAAACTGTCACCCGAATCGTTGGCGTTGCAGAATGCGTTCATCGCGTCGAATCCTAATCCTCTCGGAAAGAAGTTAGAACTGCTTAATTCGCCTGCAAAATCGAAATATGATGCGGCACACAAGCATGTACATCGATATCTTTCGAGCTATGTGACCGAATTTGGTTTTTACGACATTTTCTTGATAGATAGTAAATCAGGAGATTTGGTCTACTCGGTTTTTAAGGAAGCGGATTTCGCAACCAACTTGAACAATGGACCTTACGCGGATTCGTCGCTGGGACGTGCCTTTCAAAGGGCGAATCAACTAGGTCCAGGGGACGCGCCCGTTATGCTGGACTTTGTCAAGTATCTCCCATCGTATGATGCACCAGCCAGTTTCATCGCCATGCCTGTGTTCGATGGCAATGAGAAAGTCGGTGTTGTCGCAATCCAAATGTCCATCGATAACATTAACAAGGTCATGGATATCGGTACGACGTTGGGCGAAAACACGGAGGCTTACATTGTAGCAAGCGACTTCCTACCGAGGTCAGATAGCAAGATCGACGCAAAGCATCGTTCGATTGTAAACGCCTTTCGTCATCCTAATGAAGGTATTATGAAGTCGGAGGCGATTGAGCGGGCTCTCAAGGGTGAAACAGGAACTCTTCAAGGTACCAACTATCTCGGGCAACCAACCTTCAGTAGCTATGCACCGATTAATGCACTAGGCCTTCAGTGGGCCGTAATCGTGGATCAACCTACCGATTTAGCACTGGCAGAGGTGGCACAAATCCAAGGCGAGAGTGAGAAAGCACAGAGTGGTCTGATTTTCTGGACTACAACGATTCTCCTCTGCACTATCGCTGTAATCGTACCACTCTCTCTGTTCATCATCCGAAGCATCATGAAGCCGATCGAGTTCACGATCTCCTCGCTACGGGATATTTCTGACGGGGTTAGATCGTCAGCAGAAAATCTGTCGGCCCAGGTTTCTTCGAGCAAGCATCAGTCGGCCAGCGTAAGTGCTGCGGCTGAACAAATGTCGGTAAGCATGCTCAATGTGTCGGAAAACAGCGACAGTATGAATAGTTCGATTCGCTCCTTCGCTGCAAGCGTCGAAGAAATGAATTCGACGATTCGGGAAATTGCAGGCAACGCAGAGAAGAGTGCTTCGGTAGCGGGTAAAGCTGCAATGCTTGTCGAAGAAAGTAACGATCGGATCACCGCTCTTGGACAGTCCGCGAATGAAATCGGTAAGGTTATCCAAGTTATCCAAGAAATCGCTGAACAAACCAATCTGTTGGCTCTGAACGCGACTATAGAAGCTGCACGAGCTGGCGAAGCAGGTAAAGGATTTGCTGTTGTAGCCACCGAAGTTAAGGAATTGGCAAAGCAAACAGCTGCTGCCACAGACGATATCCGAGCCAGAATTGAAGCAATTCAAGGGTCGACGACTGATGCGGTCGGCTCCATTCGGGAAATCAGTGACGTAATTAACAACGTAAACGAAGTTTCCAGAAGTATTGCTGCCGCAGTGGAAGAACAAAGCATCGCCACGCGACAAATTTCTGAGATCGTTACTCAGTCTGCATCGGCTGCAGAAACAGTAGCTCGGGGAATATCCGAGACAGCTGTGGCGAGCCGTGAGATCACTGAAAACTTTGCCAAGGTTGACCTCGTTCTCGATGAATCCGCACGATGTGCTGATCTGTCTCTGGAGTCAGGAGCACAATTAATTGAATTGGCTCAAGAAATGTCAAAAATGGTTGGCCAAATCCAGATAGACGCGGAAAAGAGAGCATTGGTCCGCCGATAAACCGCCAGGCTCTAAAACGTTGTTTGAGTTAAGACGCAATCGTAATGATTGCGTCTTTTTTTTGCCCAGCGAAGCTGGCAAATCTAGTCGGTGCTTCTGACACCGACCTTACCCTTTTCTTGTAGAACGGAATCCAACTCGCAGGGGCGTTAGCGGCCAACGCTGGGGTCTGAAGGAAGCGATAGGAAGTCAATGGGAACGTAGCGTAAGCGAACTCTATTCGGCTAGTTGCAAGGGTAAGTGTGCAAAAAGTCGTGAAGCTCGATACGAGAACCAGAGTTTTACCCAAGTTAACTTGATCATTACCAAAACATCAGCGTCAAGAGACGGTTAGACCAGAATCGCAATGATTGCCTCAGCGAGGGAACTTAGCGTGTTAGCCGCCGAAATGTTGCAAGCCATGGGCCGATTCAAGTTGCGCAAGAACGAGGTACATCAGAAAGTGTAGCGATCGTAGCGAATATAGAGGAGTGTTTTCAATATTACCCTCTTCACTACAAACACACATGACGCCGAAACATGTGTAAGAGTTACAGGATGAACGTTTGATTTGAGGCAATCGGAATTAATTGCACGATCGAAAGCCATCGCTTATCTGTTCCAAATTAGCCTCGTGACGGTTCCGCACTATGCAAGCTGTAATTAAAAACTCAGCGTCAGTTATGAAATCTTTAACAAACAGATCGGTCCGAGTGCTGATTGCCGATGATACCGCATTTTATCGCCTTATGTTAAACGATCTGTTTTCTAGGATTCCTGGCGTTGATGTGGTCGGAACGGCATACGACGGTGCGGATTGTCTTATGATGATCGAGAAAGTACGACCGGATTTCGTCACCCTTGATATCAACATGCCGAAACTGGACGGATTGGCCGTTTTGGACGAAATCAGGAAGAGAAAACTAGGCGTGCACGCCGTGATGGTCTGTTCGCCTACCGCGGAGAGTGCCGAACAGACCGTCCTCGCTTTGCAAAACGGCGCTCTCGACATGATCTTAAAGCCAAACGGGGGTAGTCGCGAGGATAGTCGTATCGCCCTCGAAAAGCAATTACTGCAACATGTGGAAACAGTTCGAGGCCTTTTGGAACGATCGCATAGTTCCAAGGGGGCGAGTGGCTTGAATTGTCCATCAACGGCAGAATCGGAAAGTGAAGGGCCATGCTGTCCATACCCAAGTCGGCAGAAAGGTGGAGTGGTCTACGCTAATGGAAATTCAGACAGTCGTCCAAGTTTGGTTGCAAGCAATCGGAAAAAATCATTGGTATTCGAGTGTCTCTGCATCGGCGTTTCGACAGGAGGACCAGCTGCATTGGGTACGATTCTACCAAAGCTACCAAGCGGCCTTCCTGTGCCAATATTAGTCGTACAGCATATGCCACCCGTCTATACGAAAACTATGGCGTTCCATCTTTCACAAAATACATCTTTTCCTGTTGTTGAAGCCGTTGATGGAACTCAGGCTCAGCCGGGTACCGTATACATCGCCCCGGGGGGCAGGCAGATGAAGGTGGTTAGATCAAAAGGTAAACTTGCAATTTCCATAACGGATGATCCTGCGATAAACTCATGCAGGCCTAGCGTCGACTATTTATTTGAATCGATCGCCAAAGTATGTCGTGGAAATGCGCTCGCAATGATCCTTACGGGTATGGGGAATGATGGTTTAGCCGGATGCCGAAAACTCCATGCTAACGGCGCGCATATTATTGCGCAATCCGCTGAAACTTGCGTTGTCTATGGGATGCCGAGGCAAATCGTAGAAACGAATCTAGCGGACGAGATCGTGCCGCTCTCGGGTATTGCTCAACGACTCTGTCAACTGCTTAAAGGCTAACATGTCACAAAATTCCATAGAGAATGTCGCATTCATATTCGATTTCATCGAAGAATTATGCGGTATTTCCTTAGATCAAAACAAAAGCTATCTCATTGATGCGAGACTAGCTTCCCTAGTGAAGCAATTTGGTGTTCACTCTGCAACGGAATTAGTTGAAAAGGCCAAGTCTGTGGGAGGGGACAGTATCCGTAAAGCTCTTATCGAAGCGATGACGACGAGAGAAACCTATTTCTTTCGTGATACAACGACGTTCGATGCATTGAAGTTTAAAGCACTCCCTGAGCTCATCGACCAAAAACTTAAAGCGAAGACCCATCGGTTGAGAATATGGTCTGCTGCAGCCAGTACCGGACAAGAAGCGTGTTCCATCGCCATGATTATCGCTGAGATGATCCCTGATATCACCAAGTGGAATATCGAGATCGTTGGAACAGATATCTCGGAAGGTGCGATTGCCAAGGCCCGTAGTGGAACGTACACCGTATTAGATGTCGAGCGAGGAATGCCACCTGAGTTTGTTCGTAAGTATATGCGACCATCATCTCGCGGCTACCAATTCAACGAATCCATACTCCGTTTAATTAGATATCAACAATTGAATTTGTTGAATCCACTCCCGTTTCGCGACCAGTTTGATATCATATTTTGCAGAAATGTTGCGATCTATTTTGAGAAGAAAGTCAAAGTTGATCTCTTTCGTAGACTTCTGCCGCTTCTGCCTGCATACGGATATCTATTCGTTGGTGGCTCGGAAACACTATTTGATTGCGGCCCCGAGTTCAAAGCTCAGTATCATTGCAATGGCACCTTTTATCAGCCTAACCGAACATGCTACGCAATATCTGTTGGGCAAATTCAAGACGCATCGTCGGTGAATGTAAACGCTGGTGTGTTCGGTAAGCCTGCCGTGCCCAACTCAGCACCAATTTCTCGCAACCCGGCCCCTGCAACGATTCCTGGTTCCGCCGGAACCAAACTCTCCGGTGCCACAAACTCAGCGCCAGTAAAGCCACCCGCTGTAAGAAAACCTTGGTGATCATTATGGAAAAGTCATTGATTAGATTCGCGTTGATAGCATGTTTCGCATGTTGTTCTGATCTTACCCTCGCACAAGACTCAGTCGTTAAACCGCCATTGAAGTCGCCGTCGACCTATAGGGTAATTGCACCCGAGTCAACTCATAATCAATCGAACAAATCTGCGACTCAGCCTGCTATTCTGCTGCAACGATCCCCAGCACCTTATTCTTACGGCTGGTTCGGAGCGACGAATACCGGGCAATGGTCAAGACAGTTTGGCTATTCCAGAAGCTATATACAGTGGAACCGAAAATAGAACTACGCACCGATCGGTTTGCGATGGCTTCTTAACCATGCGAAGGCTGATTCGAAGGCTGCCGCAATTAAAACAATTCCCAGCAACCACCGCCAGGAGCCTTGCTGCGATTCTAACTCTACAGCCCTCATTTGCCGAAGCATTCCCTCGGATGGATTGATCGCCTTTCGCTCTTCAAGCGGTACACCCCATTGCAATAGACGATTCGGTTCGATTCGAGCGAGTTGGCTTTCGCGAGGCTCTAGATTCGCGGAAATCGTGCGAGTTTGCCCGTCAGAGTATTGAATGTTATAGTTTCCTGGTGTCGAAGCCAATAAACTCTTGGTTTGTTCAACGGGGACCTCAATTTTGGTCCCGTCAGGAAACGTAAGGGTACTCGGTCCAGCAATTCTTATTTGCTCTCCCACCTTTACGGTCTCCAATTGATTTTGTTCCGGAAGGGCTGCTTGTACGTATCGCAACATGAGCGGGAGAAACTTGCTAGACAAGGCGAACTGGCTCTCCTCAGGTTGCCAGCCCGAAGCCATGATATTTAGCTCCCCTTTACCAACCGACTTTCTAAGCACCGCTGGTTTCCCATGATCAAAGTTCGCGAGCACCTGAAACGAGTGGTCGGCACGCAATTCTAGATCCCGTTGTTTCCAAAACCGAACTTTGGTGAAATCACTATACTTTGCATCCGCCAAGTCACTAAAAAAGTAATCGGAAAAGTCGATGTCTTGTAACAATCGATAATCGATCGTACTTCCCTCCGATATGCCCAGGATCTCACCATTGCTCAATGATCGGCATGCGATCTGCCAGCTATCTAAAGCATCGCTAACAGGCTGATCAATCAACCAAAATACCGATCCCCCCTCCTCCAGGTAGCTTCGCAGCCTTAAAAGCGAATCTCCAACTGGTAAACCGATTACAAAAGTGCACGGCTCTAGCTTTGGATCTAATGTCCATTCCTCAGTAAGCAACCGAATACTCAAATCAACGTCGTACGCTTCACTCCCCAAGGGTAGTTGCCGCAAGAAGAATTCTGCAGACTTTTCGGCTACTGAAATCAAATTCGTCAGGCATGTCACACGAAAGGATTGTTTATTAATGGGAGCACAGAAATCATCGTTGTCGAATTCGATACGATCGCCAAGTAGACGTAGGGATTTTGCTTGGTCAGGCATCGCAGTTATGTTCACATTTCGAGTTTGGCCAGGCGGTATCAAGACCTCGCTCAAACTGGAACCGATGATCTGACCCTGCTGATCAACCCAGGCTAGCTTGAAGGATTCAATTCGACTTTGTTGCGAGTTGCTAACGCGGACTCGCGTTTCTTGGATGGTAGACGGCCTCGTTTCGGAACGCTCCGTGCTTACCTCGCTCGCGTCAGGATCGAGGAACTCCGATTTTGATCTCAAAACTCGAGCAAACGCATTGTCGCTCGAATCTTCGTTGGAGCCGACCGTCACTTGACGAACCGTAAGTCCATTGGGCCACTCGATCGATGCCAAGTCATCATAACGACCGCCGATCTGAAAGTCTGATACGATGACAAGTTCCAACGTCGTGGGGATCATGGTATCACTTGTTTTGGACTGTTCTAATTCCCGCGCAAGTAGCTCGACAGCAGAGCGAATACTCGATCCAAAGTTTGTATCGAACCAAGTCGTTTCTAGTCCTAGGATAGCCTGTTTCGCTAATTTTTGGCGTTCTCCAGGACTAGCATCCAAGCTGCTTTCCAGACTGAATAAGGGAATTAAGTCGTGATGAAACGCATACACCGAAACCAAATCCTCTGGCATCGAGGTGTCGATCCATTCCATCGACTTTGTTCGCGCCTGTTCGATTAGGTCGCTACGTTTCATGCTGGCGCTAACATCAATCATGACCAACCGTCTCGCTCCGTTACGAGCTGAATCTGCGGCAGTAGGAGTATTCCAGTATGGTCTTGAAAAGGCTGCTGCAACCAACAATACCAGCAACGAACGAATGGCTAACAACCACCACTGGTCGATTTGACTACTTTTGGTTAGACGCGGAACATCTTTTTCCAAAAACAAAGAGCTGCTAAATTCGATCCGATCCTTAGGTCGCTTTCTAACCAAATGCGCTATGATCGGTGCCGCAATCGCTAAGGCTGCTAATGCATAAAGAGGAGTCAAAAAGCTCATGGGATGCTCCTGCTATCGATTGATGGTAGACGCTGGACGTCTTTGCGGTGAATTGGCTACTTGTTGCTGTCGACGTAGCAATTCATAGAGGGCAATCTCGATCGATTCATCCGTTCGGAGCGGAACCCAACTCATCCCATGATCGCCAGCCAGCTTATTCCATGAAGTTTGGTGCGCCTCAAAACGCTTTTGGTAAGATGCAATTGCAGTTTTCGGATCTACAAAAATCTCTGTACCGTTTTCCATGTCCTTGACCATTGCTGGTTTCTCGATACTCCAGGAAGTCTCACTTGGGTCCAGTGTTTGAATAAGGACGATTTCATGTCCGCGTGCCGCAAGCCTTGAGAAAATGGGAAAGACGGGTTCAACCGGCACTAGAAAATCGGATACTACCACAATCAAGCTACGTTGACGTACAAATTCCGACAGGTGAGTGATCGGATCGGCGAGATTGGTAGACTCTCCGGAGCCCTCTCTCGAGAGCATCGACAAAATGCGTTTCAGTTGGCCGGGACGAAATCGGGCTGGAAGAGCATCTGCGATTTCACGGTCGAACGTAACTAAACCTACGGCGTCTCTCTGCAAGCATAAGTAAAAGGCAAGTGTCGCGGCAACCGTTCGTGCATACTCTAGTTTGTTGTAGCTTAGTTTACCGTATTGCATGGATCGGCTTTGATCCACCACTAAGTAACACCGACGATTGGTTTCGTCCTCAAACTTCTTGACGTAATATCGATCGCATCGAGCGTAGAGTTTCCAATCGATCGTGCGCGGATCGTCCCCGACTGAGAAGGGACGATATTCACTAAACTCGACGGAAAACCCATGTTTTGGACTTCGGTGCAGTCCGTTGTGAAAACCAGAGACAATCGACTTGGCCCGCCATTGCAAATCGTCCACGCGCATGATGGCGGACATATCGATCCAACGCTCTGGATGGGCACCTTGGGAATGGGATGTTGTACTGCTAATGACGGACTCGCGTTTCCTCGAAAATAATCTTACCACTGAGACGGGTAGATTATACCGTATCGCGATTACAGACGACCCCGAGGAACCTAATCTTTATGAAAAACGAACAGGGAGGTTTAAGACTGAAACCAAGACTTTTTCACTGTTCCGTGACTCAATGCCAACGGACGACCTACGGGTGTCTGTATTTCTTGAGAGAAGTCGATCCCAAAGGAGTTGAGGATTGTTGCATGCAAATCCTCTATGCTAACAGGATCGGTGATTCGTGTTAGAGGATCCTCTCCGGCGATTGGTTCTTCTGGAGAAGTTTGGCCATGCACATGTCCACGTCGAAAGGGGCCGCCAAAAATTGCCGTGGAGAAACCTATCGGCCAGTGGTCACGTCCCTCGGCCACGTTAATGGTTGGAGTACGACCAAACTCGCCGCCGCAAACTACAACGGTATCACGTAGCATTTCACGACGCTCTAATTCCGTAATGAGCCCGTAAAGGGCTGCATCGAGTATCTTGCATTGCGATTGATGAAACCCATGATTGTTCGCATGTGTGTCCCAACCATTTAGCTCGACCTCGACGCATGTCACTCCTTGTTGAACTAATCGGACTGCAGCAAGGCACCCACGACCAAAAGAACTATCGCCAAACAACTTCACCACAGACGCTGGCTCTTTGCCGATTTCAAAGGCCTCAATCTGATCACTATTCATCATTTTCAAGGCACGTTGAGTGGCAGTTATCTGCTGCGTCCTTTCGGAGTCTAGATTCCTGAGCCGACCCTTGCGAAATTCCGCCTCAGCGATCGACTGCAGATTGGCGAGTCGGCGATCTCGTCGCGCAGTATCCACGGGACTACTAAGGTTGGCGATCGGAGCGTTTGGATCCCCGACTTGAAATGCGTCCAGTTGAGGTCCCATGTAACCACCTCGCGCAGGCCATTGGCTTGCCAAGATTGAGATGTGTCGAGGGATCTCGATGTTTCCTTTGGTTTGATGGCACAACACAGAACCGATTGCCGGGTGAATCAAAGTCGGATCGGGCCGCCAACCTGTCTTCATAGTATAGGTCGCTCGCTCGTGATCACCCTCCTTGGATGTCATGGAGCGAACCAATGTTGACAAATGCATGACCTCTGCGGTTTGCGGTAAAAGGTCCGAAATTTGCGTTCCTTGCAGCGATGACTCTAAACCCTTTATCGATCCTCCGATCTTCTTCCTGGGGTGCGGATCAAAAGTCTCCAACTGGCTCGGTCCCCCCTGAAGCCAAAGGAAGATGAGACTCTTGGGGCGGGAATGATCTACTCGCGATTTTGAAGAAGATGATCTCGCCAATTGCTCAGCAATTACTGTCCAACCACCGAGCACGCCCGTGGCTAGCCCAGCACCCCTTGAGATAAATCGGCGTCTTTCCATTTGCTGAAACGATGAACAAGCTACATCGCTAGTCTGGCTCGCGATTGAATCCTGATTTAATGGTTCCATAGGAATTCTGTGCTATTTAATAGGGTCCAATAAATGTCTTCAACCTGAATTCTTTTTTCTTGTCCTTGGTCGGCGCTGAGCTCGTTACGAAAGGCCGCTAATTCTGAGTCGCTGGGCAATCGATTTAGGACGGCTTGATATACAGATCGGATCATAGAATCGTCGTTGGTAGCTAGATTGGCGATGCGGGTGGCTGCATTCATGATCGGGTTTTCGTTTATACGTTCGTGGATGAAACCGCCGTTCATGACCAGCAATCTTTGAGGGATGGTAATCGGACATCCCTCGAACTCATCATCTCCGCGATCGCCGTAGGCCTGGGTGAAGTCATTGATCCCGCCAAATAGCTCCAGTCGCGAAATAATCGAACTAGATTCATTAATCGCTTTGATTCTGCAAGCCTGATGAATGGCACCAGCCACTTGTTCCGGACGCAATTGGGTTAACGGAAAAACGGCGAGGAGGTCTTCATGCTGTTTTATTGGCTCACTGTTCTGGAGGCGGGATTCACGTTGGAAAGCTTCTGAATAAACAATCACTCGAATCAATCGTCTCAAGTCGAATTTATGCTGGATAAAATCATCCACTAGCAGTTCGAAACCCTTAGGATATGGGCCAACAAGCGGAATGCTGTCGACCGGTTGTATCCAGGCTCGCCCGTATAACATGGCCCAGACTCGATTAACCGTCGCACGAGCGAACGCACGATTCTTGGGATGTGTCACCCAATGAGCTAACTTTTCGCGTGGTTTTCCCTCCTTAGGTAAAAGCTCTGGCATGTAGGGTACCGATTGCTCCATGACGGTTTCTTCACTCGCATCAAGCAATCGAACCCGGTACTCCTCCGGCTTGGCACGCAGTCCGACAAAGGGGTTTTCCATCGCGATACCCGAGAAGAATGAGGCAAGTCGATGGAAATCTTCTTGCTCTCCCTCACGTAAATCCAATGCCTCCGCGTCCGCAATAAAATTAACATTACCTAAGTAATCGCGATGACACTGGAGACAGTCAATCCTTTGAGCTAGGAATGCTCGCGACGTACGACCCGTAATCTGTACTAAGTCGGGTCTGTTGTTACTGTTGTCGTTAATTGCAGCCGTAAAGAAGTTGACTTGTGGTGCGTCGGTCCAGGAACCGCTAGCTGTAATGAGTTTCCGGACCAAAGCATCATAAGGTGCGTTTGCGTATAACTCGTCTGCTAACCATTTGGCATACTTTCGTCGACGAAAAATGAGGAACGGACCTTGATTGGTACCAACCGTTGCACGAGTTAATCGTTCTGCCAAATAATCTGAGGAGCGACGATCGCGAAGCAAATACTCCGTCCACCAACGAACGCGAACGCTTTCGTCCATTTGCTCTAGTGCTCGTATTTCTTCGAGCGACATACCGGTGCCGACCAGGGCTAAACTAATGCGTCGACATATTGTCTGCCAATCTGCTTTTTCAGCTACTTCGAGATCCACCTGCTGAATTCCACTCAACACCTCGGCGTCAAACCGAGCTAGGATATCCCCGTCTAAATTGAGAGAGCTATTGTGCGCCTCTCGAGAGGCGTTGCCTAAGACTGACGGTTTCGGGGATGTCGCCCATGCGATTCCCGTCACCACCGTCATGGCACAACCCAGGATTAACAGTCTTTTTTTCCAGCGTGGGGTTACCTGAGGCACCACGGTGTCTGGTTCGGGCTGTTGAGTTGACCTGTAGCTTTCTAAATCCATCGCCGTTTTCACTCTAAAAAAACCGCACTATCGACCACATGAGCAATCTCATTGATGCAGGTTAATCGAGGTTATTCGTATACGTCCTTAAAAGCTTGGGGTAAGTCTGATCTTATGGAACCTTTTCCAAGTGATTTTTCCCAGAGCCCCTGGATTGTTTTTTCCTGAAATGCGTTTTGGTTAGGTGACAAAGAAAGATAAACGGCCCGAGCAGCAACGTCGGTTGGATCTGTCTCGCTCAGGGTAAAGTTGGAGACCGACAGCGCAAGTCCCGGCGGAAGTTCGCTCCATTTGTGGGTGACATTTTGGCCGTCTTTTCTAATGATCAAGCCATCTTCCTTGACTTCCACAATATTAACTTTGCCCGTGCCGACCGAGATCGCTTCGGTTCCGCGCAGGCTCTTTCTCGCGTCCTTCATGGCTGTCACGGCGATCTCATAAAGTTGTCCAACTTGATCTAGCCGCTTGTACATTTTCTCCTGGTCATCCGTTTTGTTAAGAGGCAATGCTCGTTCGATCTCCGCTTTGAAGCTCTCGAAATCGGCCTTCTTAATTGCTTCCCTCGCTTTGTTCATGGCAGCTGTCCAAGCCGGATCCTTGGTCATCGATTCGGGCTGCATCATTTCTTTTTCTGCTTCTTTATCACCTGACATCATGGCGAGATCGGAGTCCATCATTGTCTCGGAGTCCTTCGTCATTTCTTCAGACTGGGGTGGCGTCTTTTCAACGGGCGGCATCGAATCTGCCGAAGCCATCCCGTTATTGGCCAAAACCTCTTTCTCCGTACCCTGATCGGCGTCCTTGCCAATGCTAGGCAAATTCGATCGGAAGTCGCTGGGGCGGACTGTTGTTTGCTTGCCAGGTTCCTTATCGTTGGGAAGAATGCCAGGAAGAAACGGATCGTTCGGACCACTTGGTGTAAGCGAAGGTCTAGGAGTAGGGTTGTCAGCCTCCGCCTTGGCCTGTGCCAACTTTCGCTGATTGTTGTAGTAATAAGCACCCGCTGCACCGAGAAACAAAAAGGCTGCGCCTATCAAACCAGACGCGATAAAAATCTGCTGTCGTTGCCTCTTCTTTCTCAGCATGGCTACGCGATCGGTGGGTGTACCTGAGGCACTTGACTTCGCCGCGTTTGATGGCGATGTACGTGAGGTGATACTGGGCGAGATCGTCGCTGTTGGTAAAGAAACAGTCGCTGTATTGGAGGTTCGAAGCAAGGGTTCGATCGAGGCTGCAGTTACTAAGGCAGCCCAACGGGTCTCAATGGATCCAAAGTCTTGGATATCATATTCAGGCAGCGCCATGGTCGCGTCAAAGGGAGCATCCCAGGCCAAGGGCAAAGATGAGTCATATGCTCGTCGTCTGTTCGGGTCGAGCAAAACAGACTGTGCTTCCTTGATGAGTGTCGCGACTTTTTTTGCTGCGTCTGGGTTAGATTTGCGATCCGAACGATTCCATTTATCAGCTGCCTCTTTCAAAGCTCTGTTGATGGTTTCTAAATTTGCATCGGGGGACACCTGAAGCAACTGATAGTAGTTTACCGATTCCCCATCAAGTGTGACGCCTAAGTGCTTTTGGATCGCTTTTTGAAGTTCGTTCACGGTTCACCTGTACTTACCAAAACAATGACTCAGTTGATGACGGGCAAGAGGTTCTAGGAGAAGGGGGAGTCGTCATCATCATCGGTCGCATCTGATGCAGGCCTACGCATCATTGTAGAGACATAATAAACGACGCCAGTTAATCCTGTAATCATCAAGGGAGCAGAATAGCAGACCATTAAGAATCGAAGCTGCGTCTCATGGTTGCTCGATTTGCTCACTTTGGAACCACCGAACAAATTACCCACCATTCCTTGGACCTCGGGAATTCGAAACGCCAGAAGAACCATGGAAAAACAAACCGTGCAAACTACGATCACCAATAGCATCAGTGCGATAGGAAATTGCAATCGCGACGGCCGTGTGTCTGTTTTCCCAAAAGGTGAGCCCAGCGAACCAACGCCCATTTGGTCACCACTATTTAAACGTCTTTGTGACATTTCTTGTCTGCCCACAGCAACCGAAAATGGTTTAAGGAAAATACAACTGGCTATTGGCGGAAAAAATGGATTGTACCGCCACTTTTACCACGTCTGCCACACCAATCGATTATATGCTGAAAAGCAGTATCCCGAAGCGCTACGTACTCAAGAATTTGGATAACATATAGCCCACGAACCCGACTCGCGGTCAATTAAAAAAGATGCGATGGGAGAGTAAAACAAGAGATTTACTAGAAAAAAGAGGCCGATTCCTTCGGCGCATTTACCCTTAGTCCTCTAACTTATCTTCCATCGCCTTGGATAGAGATTCGATCACCTTGGTTAACTGATACCAACTGCAGAATGCATCGTGAATGTCTATGAGTGAAGAATCGCTCCGGGAGAAACCTCGCTCGTTTATCTCAATGACTTCGTCTAATTCAAAAATCGCTTCGTCGATAAACTCCTGCAGACTCTTGTCTTTGGATACGCTATTTTCAAACTCTCGTGTCGCTCGCGTAACCATTCTCTGGATAACCCAAACTGCGGCACACTGCTGGTCATAGCAATCAACAATGCCTCGCAAGCTACCACTTTGAACGTAAAACTTTGCCATTTGATTCTTTTTATTCTAGAAAGCCAAGCGAAATCGTAACTCAATTCCGAACTGCGCTTGGGCTCTCGATTCTGACCGCTGTTAGCTGGTCATGTGATAAGGTTCGAGCAGGTAAACCAACAGCCTTGGTATCGAAATTCAGGCGTTCAGTTTTGAGACAACTTGATTATCGATGGTGTGATTGACAAGGATGGTCACGGACCTAACTCAAAATCGGTTTCTTGCAATTTTTTTAGAGAAATAAGCAAGCCTAGAAACTTGACTCAACATGATCGAAAAACGATTTTAACAGCATGCTAACTTTTCTTGGTGATCCGCTCGCAAGGCACGCGTGCTGCAACGTAGAGACAACCTGGATTAGAGAATCCTGGATATCATAACGCGCAGCGTAAGAACTTCATTTCCGAATTGCGTTATTCAGAGATGCTGCTGTTCGATTACTCCTAGTGCGAATATCGATGCTAGCTAAACGAAGTTTCGCTCTCGACTTCGAAACCTAAATTCGCATACAGTCCCCACCGATAGTCGCGCTCCCACTGTGTTTTGTGCGGCGTGTTTAAATGGTCGGAGACACCTAGCTCATGAAAACCGAGGATTCTGATTTTGGAAAACGTCGTAGCAAGAAGCGACGTATTGGCCGTTTCGTAATCCTGACTGTTGTTGTTCTAGTTGTGGTTTCGCTTTTGGGTATACCCCTGGCTATTCAAAATCGAGGTCTCGTTCTTTCGCTAGCTAACAAACACGCTGGAATCTCGCCGCTGCGCATTGACTTGACATCAGTCGAAGCGGGGTGGTTGAGCCCTGTAAGAATTCGCGATCTAAGACTGATTGACGGTAACGGTGCTGAACTCGTTCGTATTGGAGAACTCGAGACGGAACTAACCTTAATCAATTTGATCACCAACTACAGAAACTTGAAAAAGGTTACTGTAAAAGGGGCTGAAATACAGGTTCAAGTTCTACCGGGAACGACTAATCTCGAACAAGCAATACAACCGTTGTTGGCAGGAGACGCACCAGCTGATCCGAGTCCAGCAACATCCGCGGGCACAATGACTAGTTTCACGGGGCGTATCGTCGTCGCGGACGCGGTTATCCATGCAACGGACAGTGTTGATCAAACGAGCTGGGATTTAGTTCTAAATCAAGTTGATTTTCCGATACCAACAGCGAATCAACCTATTCCGCCAATGACCTTGCTGGGCACTTTGCGGCAGACTAAGGCTCATCCTGGTGAAGTGCTAATGGGTGGGCAATTCCAAATTCGGACAGAGCCGTTAGCGCAGTCTGGGCCTCAAAGCACAAATAGCCTAATCGGTCCGACCAAAATGTCGATTTCCACTACGGGATTACCTCTTAATTGGGTTAGTCTAGCAAAACGAAGACTGCCAGACTTACCGGTCGATCATCTATCAGGACTAGCTACGGTCCAGTCAGAGCTAGAAGTTCACAACAATCAATCTTTCTTTGCTAGGATTCATACAGCACAGATCGATGCATTGCGCCTCGTTGCACCGAGCTTAGTGGGAGCCAAGGGTGCCTCGATGGAACAAATTCGACTAACTGGCAATATACAATCCATGAATAGTCGAATCAAAGCTGACGGTCTGATTCTTCAAACGGATGTAGGCGCTGTTACCGCATCGGCCGATCTCCCCTTGACGTTTTCCATTCCCACAATCAGCGAGCCTTGGCTCGCGAACGCTGAATATGATATCGAGGGAAATATCGACATTGCGAGAGTCGTCGCTGTCGCACCAGACCTAATTCCTGTTCAGGACCAAGTGCAATTGAATGCAGGTCGAGCTAATCTGCAAGCGGTTCAGAGACTCTCGAGTAACCTGACTCTACCACCTACAAGTACCATTAAGCTAGGGCTCGGGGGCCTTAAGGCGAATGTCAACGGAAGGCAAATGAATTGGGACGAGGCATTTTCCGCTATTGTCAATATCGCTTCTACCCCAACGGGTCAGCCAAGCCTCAAGCTGGATTGCACCTCAGAGTTCGGTTCAATCAAAGGGGAAGGAGATCTCATCCGAGGAAACATCGCAGGAAACTTTGATCTAGAGCTTATGCACAATCGGCTGTCTCAATGGGTTGCGTTACCGATGCAACAGGTCAAGGGATCAGCGGAATGCAATATTACCTGGCTCCAGGATGAAGGTAATAGACTGGTAACCACCGGTGGGATACGTACAACCCCGATCTCTATCCGAAGTGCAAACGGTGAGCTTAAGGAACCAAAATGGGATGGAACATTCCAGATGGTCACCAGATTAGATAGAGGCCAACTGATTCAGATTGATCGAGCCAATTTGGAACTCAAAGCGAAAGATGAGCTATTGTCTGCAGTCGTTATGGAGCCTGTGTCGTTGGTTCCTGCCGCTCCAGGTACCGCAGGCGTACCACCCGCAGGACTACAACTTAAGCTGGTAGGAGATTTGGCAGGATGGCAACGTCGCGGTCAGCTCCTGGCTGGAATTGATCTCGGTGTGTTGATGGGTGGACAATGTAATCTTGATGCGAGAGGCATTGTGGACGTATCGGCTGTAGAGATTCAAGACGCTTCGTTGGACGTTAAGTCTCTTCAGGTAAAATCGGGAGATACAAATTTCGCAGAACCGCAGTTAATCGCAACGTTCAAGGGGGCTGTAAATTCTAACGATATAACCAAACTGAAAATTGATAATCTCCTCATTCAAACCCTCTCCTTTGCACTACAAGCCAAAGACGACGCGGATGCAGAGAAGGCATTCGGCCGGATTGGACAGGCTGCTTACAGGATCAATCCAAAGCAACTCGTTGAATCGCTCGGAATGGCTCAGGGCCCCGATGCAATCTCCGTGGACGGGGATGTTACCGGAACGGCCCAGTGGAGGCTGGATTCGGAATTAATTCAATGGGGATTAAACTCCAAAGGTTCCGCGATTCAGGTCTTTCAAAACCTTGCCAACAACGGGGCAATTTTGGTGAGTACGACTGATCAAAACAATGGCCCGCCTCGAAGCCAGCTTTGGAGTGAACCACAGGCGGAACTCATCGCTGAAGGCACCTATGAACTGGCGAAAGGTTTGCTCAGCGTCACGAAGGCTCAGGTTATGACAGAATGGTTCGCCTATGGAGGAAACGCATCCGTTCTTCAAGCCAACAACCAAACGAAACTGATCTCTAAGGGACAAGTGGTTTATGACGCAGCGAAAGTCGCGGAAAAGATCAAGCCGTGGACCGGTTCCTACCTCGCCATCAGAGGGCGTAAAACACAACCTCTTGAGATTCAATGGACATCTAACGATTCTGGTATAGGTACATGGGCCGAGGCGCTTCAAGCGTCTTCGCAAGTGGGTTGGGATGATGCCAACGTACTCGGAATTCCGGTAGGCCCAGCCGATATCCCCATTGTTGTGAAAAATGGACATCTGCTTACCCAAGCCGATATCCCCGTCTCGCAAGGCCGTTTGCGATGGAATCTAGACGGAGATATAGGCAGTTCGCCCATCAAGATCGTTCAACAGCCACAAACCATTATCGACAATGTGGCGATCACACCTCAAATGTGTCAGGGATGGTTGCGCTTTGTTGCGCCGATGTTAGCGGATGTTACCAGCATTCAGGGGAACCTGAGTCTAAAAATTGATGAAGCGGTTTTGGTGCCAACCAGTCTTATGAATCAAACCGCTAAAGGCCAATTGGTTGTGCATGGCGCTAATGTAGGGCCCGGGCCATTGGCCGATCAATTGATCGGTATCGTACAGCAAGTACGTAACTTTAAACGAGGGCTGGGTGCTGCAGAACCGAATCAAGCCGCGAATTGGCTTCATATGCCGCAACAAGACATTAACTTTGACGTTCAACAAGGTCGAGTTATGCACCGAGATATGAAGTTCCAGGCAGGCGAAGTTACATTAACTACCAATGGCTCGGTGGGGATCGACGGTAGTCTGGAATTAAATGCGTCGGTTCCGATCCAAGCAGAGTGGCTAGAGAAAGTAAACTCATTAAGCTCGCTCGCAGGTCAACCGATCGTTATTCCGATCCGCGGAACAATTCAGAAACCACAGTTAGATTACTCCGGCTTAACTTCACTGGCTCAACAGGTTGCAACGACCGCTATTCGAGGCGAGGCCCAAAAACAAATCGACAAGGGACTCAACAAGCTCTTGGGGCCACTCTCCAATCAGCTCCAACCGTTCCAGCAAGGGATGCAGCAAATGCAACAGGGGGTCCAGAACAATTTGCCTCAATTGCCAAATCTGCCAATTCCAGGTTTTGGCGGCAATCTACCCTTCGGCACCAATGCTGCTCCCCCTCAACAACCACCCGTTCCACCAAAATAAATTAGCGAGCAAAACTAATTACAGTTTTGCCAATTCAGTCGCATTGATCGTAAAAGTATTGAGTTCAGGGTCGAACACGCCACTTCCCTTGACGACGATATGCATACCCCGTTTTAGATCAAAGAGCTTCTCGGCGCTACTAGGAAATGTATTGCCATTAGCATCTAGCAGACGTACCACAACTGTCGGTGCGCTTTCCGCTTTCTTGCGACAGAATGGACAAGTCGACGGGTCGTGTAGCGGATCGCTTGCCTTTTCTCCCTCAGGTATTTCGGAGACTAGGAATTCAGACGATTTGGCGTCAAACGTATCGCCTTTGCCAGCCCCGACTTTGAGGCTAACGAAAAAGGTATCCAGCGCGGCGCACTGCTCGATCGCTTGTTCGAGCGTCAAAGGCGTTTCTGCTCCAAGTTTCAATTCTGTGGAAGTCTTAACGCTTTCTGAAATTGGGTTTACCTTTGAACAGCCTAATGCGCCCAGGCAAAGGCAAAGTCCCAAAGAAGCGAACCACTTAAATTGCATAATTGACATAAACCGTTCTCTCCAAAAGACTCGGGACGGCACCTGAGTCCCGTCCCTATCATTTCTATAGTCGAAGCTGACCAAAAACAGCCTGTAGAATCAAATCTCTCTCATGCGAGAATTGCTTTGTTCCTACATCTTTTCGAGCAATGCTTTGACTGCTGCTAGCTCAGCTTCGAAACCTGCTTTGACTTCGTCGTACTTGATTTCTTTGTTGTTATGCATGGCCTCATCAACCTTTCCGATCGTTGCGAAAAGCGCATCGGCTGCGGCTTTGATCGCTGCTTGCTCCTCCTCGCTCTTTGATTCGGCTTTGGCTTTGGCTGCCAGTCCTTCTAATAGGTCACCAATATCATGCATTTCGTCGTGTGCTGCCTCGAAATCTCCCTTTTCGCCGGCTTCTTTGATCTTGGTCGCTAATTCTACGACTTTGGTAACGGAGTCCTTCAAGCTGAGCTTGGCAGCCGCACTTTCTTCACCGTGAGCATGTCCCTCGTGTGAGTGTCCGTCGTGCGCTTTGCCGGCACCGTCGTGCGAATGACCAGCACCATCATGGCTATGGCTGGTGGATGTATTAGACGCTGGTGGCGCGGCTGGTTCGCAACCGACGAAAAGGCAAGGAACAGCGATGACGAGACCGAGTGCTAAGCTGCGACGCATTTTTGGAACCTACTGCAAATGGGTAATGAAATCAACCAAGGCTCCGCAAGTCGACGTCCTTGGTTCGCTCGTTTCTTAAAAACCAATATACGCTACGCATAGGAATGTGTCGGGTTCATGAATCGAATTTCTATCGTGGTAAAGTAATTTTGTAAAAAATCTTGGCTAAACGAAAACACCTCCGTTTCCGGAGGTGTACTATTCAAGCAATAAGACCTTGAGCGATGGACATCATCCCGGGGAATTTCCTCGCATATGCGTCCGATTGTGATCGACATCATCTACGAGTCTTGCTACTAGTTATGCCTATCGCTTGCGGTTTCTAGGGATTGTAACGTTCGGCTAATCTCGACCCTCGGTCACTCCCGGCCAGGAGTCGGTTCGGAACGGAGTGAGAGGTAGGCCGGCCGCACTGTACATGTTGCAAACCGGGTTATCTGCCCATGCGTACCTGACAGCAACCGGTGATGGAACCTCAGGTGAGGAAACTTCAATGGTTCCATCCTTAAGAATCTTCGCCGTTGCCTTATAAAACTTTTGGTCTTCACCGGCGACTGTGAAACCAACAGGCTCGTTGACGTCAAATGGTCTCCATCCACCGGAAACGTGGTCAAAACTTACGATCGCTTTGTTTCCCTCAGTACTTAAAGACTTGTATCGCGGGCTTTGGTGCGCAATAGTAAAACCGTATTCCTTCGCCAACGCCCATCTAGCGAGGCGTCGACCTACGTCAACTTTGTTCATCGGGTGAATATCCTTTCCCTCACCTAGGTCGATAATAACCGCTTGACCGGAATTGGGGACTGCATCCATTGCCATGGTTTGAGCTTCTCTTAATTCAGCCCAATCGCTTTGACCTATTTCTGTCTCTTCCTTTCGGAAATCTGCTAGCTGAACCCAGTAGAAAGGGAAGTCACCCTGTCCCCAAACACTTCGCCAGTTTTTGATCATAGCGGGAAACAATGTTCGGTATTGGTAGGCTCTCCCAGCGTTCGATTCCCCTTGGTACCAAATTGCTCCGCGGATGCCATAACCGATATGCGACGCGAGAACTCCGTTGTAAATGTTGGCTGGTCTTGCATTGCCAGTCAAATTTCCTAGTGCACGCTTTTCATCGTCGGTCAATGTTGCCTTGTCCTTTTTCATGATTTCTGACAATGAGCTCTCCAAGGAAACCCATCGCTCATTGAGCTTGGGAAATTCGGCTGCAACGGCTGATCGATCGATCCATGCCTCACAGGCTGAGCCACCCCACGCGTTGTTGATCATTCCGATAGGAACATTCGTCGACAAGTGGATCTGCCTAGCAAAGAAATAACCGACAGCGGAGAAGTCACTTACGTTATCAGGATTGGCTACCTTCCACTTGCGATCATCATGGCTCCAAATGGGATCTTGTGTGCCCACCTGCGGAAAATTGATCATTCGAATGTTCGGGTAGTTTGCGGCCAGTTTTTCTAGATCTGGATCTGACGAACTCCTAACCGACCATTGCATATTCGATTGCCCAGAGCAGATCCACACTTCTCCTACCAAGACATCTTTTATCTCAATCGTATTCTCGCCGGCCACCTTCAAAATATAGGGACCACCCATCTTGAGTTCAGGAATTTTCGTCGTCCAATTTCCAGAATCATCCGTCACGGTCTCGACCTTGTGATCGCCGATGGAAACCGTAACTTTTTCGCCAGCTTTTCCTTTGCCCCAAATCTTATTGGCTTGACCCTGCTGCAAGACCATATGATCGGTGAAAATGTTGGGGAGTTTTACTTCCGCTAAACAACTTTTGGCGGCGATGGAGCAGGACGCGACGACCGCGAACATCCAAGCAAACTTTTTCATGGTGAGTACCGTGATGGAGGGGGAGGAATAGCCGACAAAATTCATGACTCATTTCTGAGTCGATATCCATTTGGTCAGCGTGGAACAAGACTCTTCATGATACTATCGATTTGTCGCCAAAACATGTGGTGAGCCAAGATTGTGGCGATAAGAATGCTAAAAAAAAGCTGAGATGGGTATTTGGTGTGAAGCTGCATTAGTACGACGCTAAGCCATGACATGAAAAATGCAACGAGTCCTGAGACTATAACTGCTTGCCACCCAAGCACGATTCCAACAAGGACTAACACTTGAAGCCAGTGGACCCGGGATTTTTCGTGCACATACGATGGAAGAATCCGCAATAAAACTGATCCAAAAAGCCATCCCACCAGACCGCCGGCGATCACGGTCACGATCGCATGCAAAAAGGGATTCCATGTGGGAGCCGAGATTGGTAACCAGTCAAACCAGCGTACAAAGCTCAGATCCAATCGCACGATCTTGACTGCTGCGAATATCGCTCCGAAGAATGCGACTGCCCGCCACGGAAACCTCGACTTTTCTAGGTCCGCGACCGCAAACATTACCAAGGTCGCAAAAAACATAGCGTGGTAGACGAATGCACCAATTAGATACCATTTGGGGTAAAACACTGTCCAAATGATTCCCGCGTAGACCAAAGCGTTGAAATTCGGCAAATTGGCACCACCAGAAAACAACTCTCGACTCGCTATTAAAACGAATAGTGCCCCAACTAGTAATTCGATGATTAGGTATCGTGGTGCAATCGGCAATCGACAAGTGCTGCAACGCCCTTTACAGGACAACCAACCAAAAATCGGGATGTTGTCTCGAAAGCTTAAGCGGGTCTGGCAAAAGGGACACTTCGAACCTCCCAATACAACCCCGCGCCCTTCGGGAAGACGGCCCGCTACGACGTTTAAAAAACTACCGATACTGGCCCCTAAATAGAAGAACCAGATGACCGCCAAATACTCGCACGTGTGATACAGCTCTCGCACAGGGGACTCGAGCCCCTGTTCGAACTTGGCGCGATTAGGTTGCAGATAAACTCGTATCGATTGATGAATCGGAGGCCAAGCGAACGTGTAGAGACCCCAACCGAGCAATAGAGCTATTGCTACTGTTATCAAATACCAATTTGTTCGAGCCTTGCGCCGTATTCTCGGGGCGACCGACTCCTTTTTTACCGCTTCATCCTTCGCGTGTCCGTTCGATAACTCATCAGTCCTGGACTCTGATTGCTGTTCATCCGACGTGTTCAAAACGCTGCCCGCTGTTTCTGAAATTGTTTGAGTATGGCTCGCAATGGGTCTTGGTCTCCGTTTGCTTCTCCTTGCGTAACATCCTTTGGCGAGAGACGTCGCACAGCACCTGGATTTCTTGCTTCGTTAGCAATTCGATATACATCCAGCACAGAGCCCTCTCGCAATGTTTCGCCGGGTGGGACAAGGAAAAAGCCTATACTGCGAGGCTGCATGTTGATGTCCTCAATCGGATTCGGACTCTTGCCCGTCCGATCGATCGCGATCGACTGCAAAAAAATCTCGTAGACGCTTATATCGTAAAGGACTGTTGGCGGTATGGGAGTCGTATACTGCTGTTGGGCCCAGTTACCCGCTAAATCCATCACCTCGATAGATTCAACAATTGTCGCTCCCGAGTCTCGTTGAATCGATACGGTTTCGCTTCTTCCAGGTTGAATTCTGATCTTTTGCGGGTTCTCCGGCATTCGACGGTCGGCCAGCAATACGAGTATCTCGTCGCGATGATTATTCTGCAAAACCAATTCAAGTGGTGGCAATTCTGGGTTCGGTACAACTTGTTGCTGAACGGTACGAAATTGAGGTGGCGGTAAGGAGATTAATGGTTGCTGTGGATACCAGACTTGCCATGGGTCATAGACAATCGGCTGAAGGAAAAGTCCAGCGGGATTATTCCATGTGAGAGCCATACCCGGAAAGTGGATACTTTCAAAACAATAGCCCGCTTGATAAGGATTAATTCGCCAAAATTGTCCAATGTCGTTGCTGATAGGAAAGAGTCGGACTGGATGTCGAGTTCCAGGAGCCATGCGGACTCCACCACGTAATCGTCCATCTACTCCAATGGCCATCCACTGACTTCCTACTTGTTTCTGTAGTCGGAAAAGACCGTCTCCCACCGGTGCTACATACCAAGCGGACGAGAGATCGGTCGCGCGCGGCACGAGACTGAACTGATCGTTGCCTCGCAGCGACAGAAACTGTCTTGCGGAATCCATACCTACACTAAAATTCATCGGTAACACGGATACACCATCAAAACCCGTAACGGACGTCTGCTGAGATGATGGCTGTGGGATCTGGCCGGGGGGTGGCAGGTTTAATTCCATACCAGGAGGCTCGACACCACTTTCTGGAAGAATAGGAACAACCTTCCCCTGGGTAGTTCTTCTGGTATTTGGAGCATCATCCTTGCGAACGAGTTCGCTTACTTTCATGCGACTGGTTGTAAACTGAATGCTACCCTCTCGAAGCATCCCGATTTGCATGGGGCCTTTGCTGCTGGCAGGCCAACGAATAATCTGCTTGGCCTCGCGCGAGCTAAACCCGATCCAAGCTCCATCTTGCGTGTCATAACGATTTGAACGTGAGTAGATGTTCTGAGTCCCACTAGGATCTGTGATGATCAATCTATCTTCGCTTAGGATCGCAATGGATGGTTTATCTAATCCCGGTGCCGACAACTCGAACATCCGCGAGGCGACTTGTTCCGTTTGCGCGATCAGAACATGTGACGTCAAAAACAGAGCCCAAAAAGCGCAGCACATAGCACCCCATCGACCAATCGTCCTTGTCCTAAGTGAATACTCCGCCAGCCTTAGATCGATATGCATTGTCATAGGAACTGATTTCTCCAAAAAAGACCGCCCGTTCGACGGCGGGGACAACATTGAGACCTTCAGTATAGCACTCTTTTGATCCCAGGCTAAAAAAGCCAAGCAATGTTGCATTTACTCCTGCCAAAAGGTGGATTCTTTGTTCACATGATAGGCGATCCGCATCTCGGGAGTAGGAACGATTTGAGAGCCTTGATACAAAGACTCCACTCCCGCAATTACCATTCCAGAGGTAAGCAAATTTCGTTCGATTGGGTAGGGAGGCTGTCCTGTCAAAACCAGATCTTCGATATGTTTGATCAATGGTGTGAAAAAGTCCGCTGTCGTTGAGCCGTGAGTTGGCATAGGAAGATACATTTGGCAGGAGATTATTTCATCTCGATCCGCACGAAGTCCCGCATAATTAAAGTCTTGGATAGGTGCCAATAGCATCGTAGTACGGAAGCCATCGGCGTGCTCAATGATGTAGCCAGTCGATTGTGGCATAGTCCGTGCCGCCCAGTCAAAATCAACCACCCCACTTGGGTAGCCCGTGTCTACCGGGAGATTGTGGCTGCGACGAAGGGCTGATTCAATTAACCGGCGCGTGTCTTTGTATTGGTCGTCGCGAAGTACTGACCATAGCCTTTCCCCTTTATAGGCAACGACACTTACGATTCCCGATTCGCCCCCTTTCCGTCGCTCCGACATGCACTGAGCCGTTTCTAGACCGTGGATGTCGTAGCTGTCGATCCCGCCATAACAAACGCAAACGCTCTCACGAAGTGGGACATTGTGCGGCATGTCGAGCATGGGAAGTCTCCAAGTCACAGGCAAGGAAGAGCCTGCCATGAAAGGGAAGTTTAGCCTCTTGGAGTCAGCTACCATTTCGACACATTCTTTCCAATCTGTCGACAGGTGCTTGTCATTAAAAACCGGGACCGATCGCCCACTCGATTCGAATACTTTTACAATCTTTTTAAACCAATCGTATCGTGGATATCTGCGTTGCCCTTTTTCGTTTACGGGATAATCACCATGCTCGGCAATAATCACAACCCCATCGACTGCTAAACTGTCTGTTCCCAAAGTCAACGCGGACTCAATCGTGTCGTACGATTTCAATCCGTAACGCTTTAACCTACCTGGTGTCAAATCATTCTCGGGATGCTGATCGATGTATACCGAAGCGACTTCCAGGCGAGGTTGCCGCCATTGGCCTTTGTAAGCATAACCCATGGCTAGCCGATCCAGAAAATGTTGAGCGTGGGAGTGAGTCCGTATTTCTGTTCCAAGAAAAGCTATTCTCTTCTTGCGCTCGGTTGTTCCGAACAACTCACTTGCTCCGGTTGCCAATAAACATGCAGCTGCACCGGTTTGCATAAACTGTCTTCTACTATTCAACTCGAACATCATTGCCACCTTGATAAATTACGACTTCGTGGATCGTCGCGTGAGTTTGGAAACTACGAAGATAACCAGGAAACTAAGGGGGATCGTGATAAGCCCGGGCTGATTCATGGGTACCCAGGCGTCGTCGGCGCTCAATTGAAATAACCTCTTAAACATGTCAGGAGAGACTATAACCCAGGCTAAAGACGCAAGAACGCCGGTTAAGATTCCCGCAATAAGTCCTTGTTTGGTGGTTCCTTTCCAAAACAGTAGCATCAGCAAGGCCGGCAAATTCGCTGACGCGGCAATTGCAAATGCCCAGCCCACCAAAAAGGTTACATTGACTCCCTCAAAGGCGAGCCCTAATTGAATCGCGACAACACCGATAAAGGTCGATGAAATCTTGGCGACTCGTACGGCGTTGTGCTCAGACAACTGAACTCCAAAAAATCCACCGACGATGTCATGCGCAACACTTCCTCCCGCTGCCACGATCAACCCACTGACAGTGCCCAGCACTGTTGTAAACGCAATAGCCGATACTGCAGCAAAAAGAATATTGCTAAAACTCTTCGCCAATAGAGGTGCAGCCATGTTCGTATCAGATGGATCTAATGTTCCACTCACCATCGCCCCTAATCCGATAAACAACGTCAGCACATAGAAAAAGCCAATCGATGTAATTCCAACAATGGTGCTTTTGCGAGCGGACGCTTGGTCTTTTACCGTGTAATAGCGAATTAAAATGTGAGGCAACGATGCGGTGCCGGCAAACAATGCCAGCATCAATGAAACAAAGTCCAGTTTTGCGATCCAACTATCCCCCCGTATGCCCGCGAATGACGGGAGATTACCTGGACTGAGTACCTCAGATCCGGACACGCGAACAGGTACAAATCGTTTGATTTCCACTTGGTCTGTGACTTCTTTTGATTCTCTCGTAATTTCTATTTCCGACTGAGTCATTGTTCTCAAGAACTCTATAGGTCCTAGTGGCCCAGTTGATTGCTGGTCATCAGGTAGTTTTACTAACCGACCAACCGGCTTTACATTGGATTCTCCTTCCTTTAAACCAAATGGTGCACCATCTATGAATGTAGCACCGTTGCTCTTTATCAATTCTTGGGTCTTGCCTAATTCCTCGACTGGTGAGACCGTTAGTCCTCGTTGCAGTATCAATACCGTCAATAAGAAAGAAAATACGACGAGCAATGCCCCTTTTAAAAACTGGACATAAGTCGTGCTGACCATACCAGCGGAAACAACGATCAAAACGACAACAGCACCGACCAAAACGACGCCGTGCCAGTATTCGAGCCCAAGCAAAGGCTTGATCAAGGTCCCTGCGCCAACCATTTGAGGGATGAGATAACACATGCTCACAATGAGCGTGCTAATCCCGGCAGCAGCTTTAATTCCCCGCGATTGAAACTGGCTGTCCAACGCGTCGGCAAAGGTAAAGCGGCCTAACCTTTTCAGTGGTTCAGCAATGACTAGGAGCGCCACGATCCAACCGGCCAAGTAACCAATGGAGTACAAAAAACCATCGAATC
Source organism: Pirellula sp. (assembly GCA_046318795.1). Classification (GTDB taxonomy): domain Bacteria; phylum Planctomycetota; class Planctomycetia; order Pirellulales; family Pirellulaceae; genus JBKCUI01. The sequence continues at coordinate 36,446 of JBKCTT010000053.1, read as the reverse complement.
CATAAAAGGCAATCATGCCGCATATACCGAGGAACGACGCGGCTGAGAGGTAGTCACCTGCAAAGGCGATGCCGTTCACAAACCAGTGAATCTGTCCGCCTGCTGCAAAGTAAGCTTGACTGGTTTTTGCGCGGGCTCCCAGCCAAAAACTGAATCCTAATGTTGCGCCAACCATCGCAACAAACACGGCAATGGCAAGCGTATTAGCTTCGTATAACATAGGAGGGACCGATCAACCGAGGGAATGGGAAAAATGAGGAACTAAAACGACCCGTTTACTCATCTAAATCCGGAGTCCCGTTAGCATTTGCGTCGAGCTTTTTTAGATCGATAAAGACGTAGGGCCTCTTGTACGCTTCCTCACTCCCCTTCGCGTACGATACCCAAAGCCTTAAAGCTGTGGCATCATAGACGACGTTCTCCACATTACCACCTTTGATGGGTATCTTGTTTGCTAGAGCAATCAGCTTGGGCCCATCTAATTTGCCCGTTTCGGTCTTCAGAGTCGGGAACGCTCCGCGACCCTCATCGTTGTATACGACGCACGAGAGGACGTTGGGGTAGAATTCATCGGATTTATCATTGTCTTTCCAAACATCGATCTCTGTGGAAGCGGGATTGGAAGCGTTGGTTCTAACCTTCACGGCTCCTAGCTCTTTCTGCCCATCCCCAAAAACGAAGTGGTATCGTTTTGTTTGTGGCTGAGCCCGAAAGATATCCACTGCGTCGGAAAGACACTCGGAGTCGTAGAGCATCGTACGAAAAAATGTTGTGAAATGAGGAGCGTGTACATGGTAAGGAGCTTCTTTTCGGGATGCATCTCCCATTTCTGAAAGGGCGATGCCTTTCGCGTTCATTCCCGTATGAGCGCCAATCATTCCTGCAAAGGATGGTACCACGTGCGGTACTCCCTGATCAGGGAGGTACAACACAATCATCGGGTAGTTATGCACGCCTATCTCAATATTCCAATCCAGGTTTCGGGTTTGATACAGATGTCCATCGACAGTCGCGTCTCCCCACGCAGCTATGCTACTGCACGAATAGGGCATTAGAAGAGGTATGGCATGCATCGATTGTAGAGCAGAAAGACTGACGCCCGATCCATCCGCGAGACCCGCTAACTCTTGTTCGAGCCGATCATCGGAGTAGGCGGATGTTCTTGCCCAGACTTCCCGGAGGTCCTCCGAGGTTAATCCCATCTCCTGGCTCACTGAAGCTACCAACGTTGGTACCACACCTCGAATCTGTTCACCAAAAAGCTGCCCTAGCTGATACCCCATCTCATACGGTGTTCCGCGAACGACTGCCACCGGCAAAGTATTACCTTGATCGGTAACCTCAACTAAATGCCCTCGTTTGTTTCCCTTGTCGGGAGTTTTGTAGGGACGATTATTGGGTTCATCGCCCAAGGCTAGCGAGCAATACTCACAACAGGTGAATCGAAACGTTAGCACGATTGCGATCGCCAAGGTAGACAACAATTGAGAACGGCGCACGAGAGGAGGCTCCTTTGGGAATTAGCTTGTAACGAAAGCGATGGACAATAACAGGCGCAGAAAAGGTGTAGGAGGGTTACAATGATGGTGAGATCGCGGTGCGAGGCTTTTCGTGACGGTTGGTTGCCGTGTGCCTGCACAATGACTTTCCGCAATATAACCTAGTTTTCCTTCATTTAACATGACAGACATACCAGTCGTTCCCACCATTGAGGCCAAACTTTTAGAGCTAGGGGATTCACTGGCCGTGGTCAGCGAAGAAAGAATTCCAATCCTCGAATCGGTCGGCAGGATCGTAAACGAACCAATCCTAGCGACCCGAGACAGTCCGGCAGCCGATGTCTCTGCCATGGACGGCTATGCGGTTCGTATTACGGACGTCACAAACAAAACTCCCGTACAAGGGGCCATTTTCGCAGGAAGCAAACCGTTTCCCCTCGAATCCGGCCAGGCGATCCGAATTTTGACTGGCGCAGTCGTCCCACCTGGCACCGAGGTTGTGGTTCGCAAAGAAGACACCAGCGAGGAGGACGGTTTCGTCGACTTTGCCCCTGTAGCTCGTCAACTAAAGCTTGGTGCAAACATCAGAAGACAGGGCGAGAATGCTCGGGCAGGGGACGCCATTGTTCCTCGGGGAGCACGGATTGGACCTCAGACCATGGCGGCAATAGCCAGTTTTTCCGATCATGACTCAATCGCTGTTTTCAAAAAGCTTCGAGTGACGATCCTTAACACAGGTGATGAATTGGTTCCTCTAGGTGAGCCACTCGCAAGTTGGCAGATCAGAGACTCTAACGGTCCCTTTTTAGAGTCAGCGATGCAACGATACTCATGTTGTGAGGTGCAGCGACGAAAAGTGCCGGATCGATTGGATGCGATCGAAGAGCAATTGCGATTAGCCTTGGCAGATTCGGATGCCGTTCTTCTAACGGGCGGGGTATCGATGGGCGAGACGGACTACGTGCCTCGGGCTGTACAAAGCGTCGGTGGACGCATTGTCTTTCATCGCATTCCTATTCGCCCCGGTAAACCCTTGATGGGCGCTTCAACTAGCTCCGGACAACTGATTATGGGATTGCCGGGTAATCCACTCAGCGTCGCTGTCACATGGCGTCGATACGCACTGCCACTACTCTTAAAAATGGCAGGAGATAGCTCTAATTGGGCTCCCAATTCCGTTGAAACCCTTTGCGATGACACCAAGACGCTCGACTTAACATGGTTCCGCTTGGTGACCATCAGCCAAGACGGAAAAGCCCACATTATTGCCAGCCAAGGTTCCGGCGACGTGGCTTCATTAGGCCGATCCCATGGTTTTGTGGAAATACCACCTGGAGAAACGGGGACAGGTTTTCGATCCTATTATCCATGGTAGTCCCATGCGCCTATGCGGCGTAAATTCCTTGATGGATTTGACCTAGAGAATCACCCAACGTGGCACTCGGGTGATCAGTTCATTCCGGTACAGCGGCGATACTAAGGCTTTTGCACAGACGAGAAGAGAGTTGTTTTGCCACAGGAAAATCCAGCCAGCATCATGTCTGACTCAGGGTTTTCGTTGACTACGCCTACGACATAATCCGAGAGATTTAACCATTCCAAGCCACCATAAGGAACGATGGTTATTCTTCGTACTTGAAAGGTGTGTTGATAGCCCATACCAAGCTCCACACAAGTTCAGCTTGTTTCATTTGCTCAATTTCGCGGTTATAGCTTACTCGAGCTTTGAACCTTGTTGAGAACAGACTGTACGTGAGCGCGGAAGGTAAGTAGAGATGGGTCGCGAAACAGGTGACCCTTTCTCGCCTTGATAATAGAGAGCGCGAGGGGCTGTTTACGTTGCCATTTGGCGAGATCGTATTCTCGAATATCTTCGAATGGGATTTCCAAACGAGGTGCGATTTTGGACACGATGTGGAATCCATCGTGGGCTCTTAAAATCGTAAAGTGCATTAAAAAGAACAATCCGACCATCCCGGTAAGTGTACCGATGACAAAGTTGCCTGCACGTTCCATCGAAATTCCTTTAACTCAGACACCTTCTGAACTTCCTGACGTCCTATGCGTGCATCATGAGTTCGCATCGTCACACTGCACGTTTTAGGGTGAATACGCGAAAGAGCGAATTGATGCAAGATCCAAATTCCTTCCGCAAGCAATGAGGCTTCTAATGCCGGCATTTAGCAGCATTGGATGGTGGCGTTATTTCTTGCCGAGGCGACGCTTGGACTCAAAGAATTCGGTGAGCAAACTACCACATTCTTTCGCACAGACCCCACCTTGCAATTCGCAACGGTGATTCAGTCTGGGGTCGGTCAGCAGCTTATACAGAGACTCGACCGCACCTGCTTTGGGGTCGATGGCTCCGTATACAACCTTGGGAATCCGCGATTGAAGGATCGCACCAGCACACATGGGACATGGCTCTAGCGTGACGTAGAGAGTGCAATGTTCGAGACGCCATGATTTCAGATTGGCTGCTGCTTGGGTGATTGCGATCATCTCCGCGTGTGCAGTGGGATCCGCGAGTGCCTCGCGCTGATTAAATGCCTCAGCAATAATTTGATTTTTATAAACAACGAGTGCTCCCACCGGCACTTCGTCCTGATAGGCCGCTTCCTGAGCCAACTCGATTGCCCGTCGCATGTAATACTCTGCGCGGACAGGGAGTAAATCGTCACTTAGACTCATCGAGTCCATCTTCAATCATCTGCTTGAGCACTTCAGAGACCTTCTTATCAAAACTGTCCGTTGGTGTTTTGAAGTGGTCACAAATCGTTTTCACCCTTCGCATAAAATCCCTGAGCGCAGTGCTCGTGGCATCTGTCTTTGGGTTCAAGCGACCTGAACGTACATCCTTAGTGCATACCTGCTGCATGGCAAACTCCATCTCTTGAAGCGATAGTTTGCCAGAGGCGGCACACGCAAGCCAGCGATCGCACAATTTCGTGAACTCGGCCTTCTCTGCGTCGGACATATCTGATTCTTGTGCTGCGGCGTTGAGCTTTTCGACGGCTCCCCATTGTAAAACCACGCTGTCTGAAAGGCGGGCATTTAAGCGGCTAAGCTGGCGACTGGTAAGCTCCTCTCGCTTCATTTTCTCTGCAAGTAACTCGAGCTCATCGATGATGTCACGGCGATCGTTTTGGCTCAAGTGGGATTGCTCCACCCAGGGAATCAGCTGTTCATAGATGGCGCGAGATGCTCGCGCACCAGTGTTACCCATCAAGACAATCGACATGTATACGAAAAACAGACTAACCCCAACTAGCAGGAAAATCAAAGTCACGAAACAAGCTGGCCCGTAGGAAACGTCACCTTGTTTCGTCAACTTGATGTTTTGGTCTGACATGTAATTAATCCTGGGCAAGATCCGAGTGAAAACCGAAGACGTTTAACTGTCAAACTCTATGGAGAGAATCTCGTATTTTAAAGTGCCCCTCGGGGCTTGAATCTCGACGATTTCCCCAACTTTCTTTCCGGTTAAGGCGAGCCCGAAAGGACTACTTGAAAGGATTTTGCCGGTTTCGTAATCTTCATCGCCTGCCCCGACCAACGTGTAGATCTCCTCATCGCCCCAGGAGTCTTTTACTTTGACAGTCGCTCCAAACCCAACTTGGTCTTTAGGTAATGAAGAGGTGTCTACAATGTGGGCGCGATTCAGCTTCTGCTTGAGTTGGTTGATTTTTGCCTGCATCAGGCCCTGATTTTCGCGCTGTGCGTGGTATTCGGCGTTTTCTTTGAGATCTCCCTCTGCGCGAGCTTCGGCGATTTTCTCAGCGATTGCTGGCATCTCGATATTTTCGAGCCTCTCAATCTCCGCCTTGATTCGGTTGTATCCATCCCGAGTCATTGAGAAAAATTCGTTCATATTGTCGTTCTCCCGCATAGGCAAAAAAGAAACGACTCTGATCCGCAAATGCGGAAAAGAGCCGCGTCGTTTGTTCTAGCTCATGTAAAAAGGATTTGCTTAGCCCTGTATTCAGGACCGCAAAAGCGTATCCCGTATTCTTGCTCCAGGATGGCGCTAGTCAAGCCCCAAATCGGACTCCGAGAGGGGGAATTGCTGGGTGATCAAGCGACTTGCTATCCCCCCAATTCCCGCGATCGCTGAACAGCACTGTCGACCGCTTCGATGACAGCGTGACGAAATCCATTGCGTTCTAGGGAAGCGATAGCGGCGATCGTCGTTCCTCCCGGACTGGTGACCTGCTCGCGAAGTATAGCGGGATGTTGCTTGGTGTCCTGGACCATCGCGGCTGCACCAAGAACGGTTTGTGTAGCTAATTCCAATGCTGCAGCACGACTCAAACCAGCCTTTACGCCGCCGTCGCTTAATGCCTCGATCATCATGAGAACATAGGCTGGGCCGGACCCAGAAACTCCTGTGACAGCGTGAAGTTGATCGTCGGTGCAGCGGATTGTAATGCCCAAAGAGTTGAACAGCGTCTCGCACCACGCCGTATCGTCTTGATTTACTCCGTTTGCTACAGCCATGCCACTGGCACCTTTACCAGATTGGCACGGTGTGTTTGGCATGATCCTGATGAGATTGTCTGTTCCAAACCAGTCGCACAATTTAGAAATCGAAATTCCGGCAACGATGGAGACGAGCAAGTGCCTGGGTTGGATGAATGGGCGTAGTGATGTTGCAATTTCACTGAGCACTTGTGGTTTAACGGCTATTACAATCCGATCACAACGCTCGAATAGTTGCTGCGCCGAGTCGCAAAGTATGCAACCAGGGAAGAGTTCCTTCAGCTTCTTTTGCTGCCCAGGGTTCGGTTCGCAGAAAACCAATTGGTTCGCGGGCGCGTTGGTCGCACTCTTGCATGCCCCCTTGGCGATAGCGGTGGCCATCTGCCCGCCACCTAGAAATCCAATCGTATTCATCGTGCTAAGTTCCCCAGTCTCGTTCAACCAGTTTTATTTACCCAGTCTAACACACCCAGTGTTCACGAAGTACTTCTGAGGTTGCCTGAGATTTATTGAGCACGTAGAAATGCACTCCGGGGACACCCCTTTGAAGCAACTCCGCAACTTGCGTCTGCGCGAATTCTACTCCTACTTTGAACTGCCAGTCCGCATCTGTGTTGGTTTGAAGTCGATCGATAAATGCATCTGGCAAACTCGCTTTGCAGAGTGATGCAATTCTCTGGATCTGGGCCAAATTGGTAACTGGAAGAATTCCAGGTACGATCGGAATCTTGATGCCAATACCGTGGCACCGATCTACAAACCGAAAGTAATCGTCGTTCTTATAAAACAATTGAGTGACAACAATATCGGCGCCTGCATCGACCTTTCTTTTCAAGTTAACCAGATCGACTTCCATGTTGGGAGCCTCTTGATGTACCTCGGGATACCCAGCGACGGCAATTCCAAGCTGCGGGTATTCTGACTTAATGAGTCCCACCAAATCATTTGCATAGCGAAAGCCTCCATCGGTCTGGCGAAACTCGGTCTCACCCTTAGGAGGATCTCCTCGCAACGCGACGATGTAATCGGTCCCGATTTCGATCGCTGCGTTTAGGTAATCCCGAAGCTGATCCACGGTCGCCCCAACACAAGTCAAATGGGAAGCGACTGGAATCGAAAACTGTTGCTTGACCTTTTCCAGAATCTGCAGCGTTCGGTCTCGAGTGGAACCGCCAGCACCGTAAGTACATGTGAAAAAGTCCGGCCTAAAACCCATTAACTCTTCCACTGTCTTGAGCAGCGGAACGACTCCTTCGTCTGTCTTGGGGGGGAAGAGTTCAAACGAAAGACCTTTTTTATCGCCTTTAAAAAAATCACCAAGTCCCATGAAGGGTTTCCTCAAAACCATAGTTTGTGGGTAGAATCCGACAAGTAGTAGTGTACCTTGTCCATCGAATTGAACCTAGGTGTCGCTCACGATTATTAACTAGCATTACCTATTGTTGCTGTCCAAAATCACTGGCCAAATCACCGGCTAATTCCTTCGATGAGGTCCCCAATACATGGGGACCTGGATTTCCGGGCTAACTATTCAAAACTGTATGACCACCATGTTAAATAACCGCCGCATTCTTTCTTTCGTTGGAGATATCTACGAGGATTTGGAGCTTTGGTATCCCAAACTCCGGCTTATAGAGGCTGGAGCGGAATTTGTTACGGCGGGAGAAAAAGCAGGAGAGGTCTACGCTGGCAAAAACGGGTATCCCTGTGTCTCTGATATAAGAATCGAAGATGCAAAACCGGAAGCCTTTGACGCGATTTTGCTTCCTGGAGGCTTTATGCCCGATCGCTTGAGACGCCGCGATGATGTCAAAGAATTGATTCGGCATTTCGATCGCTCTGGAAAATGTATCGCTGCAATCTGCCATGGTGGCTGGCTCGCTATCTCGGCAGGTGTTTACCGCGGAGTCAAGGTTACGGGCTCTTTAGGCATCAAAGATGATCTGGAAAACGCAGGGGCCATTTGGGCTGACGCGCCCGTGGTCGTTGATCGGCACCATGTCAGCTCCCGGAAACCAGATGATCTGCCATGGTTTGTCCCTGCCATGATCGATGTGATTGCCAAACAGCCGTGATCGATCCAGCCGTGATCGATATCCTATGGGACACAAATCGAAGTAGCCGCAAATGAACAACGTGTATTGCCCAATGAGTTTCTTATATGAGTGCTGATCGCGTTGATCGAGTCGACATCGCTTCCGAGTTTTTGGAAACGCTCAGTTTCACTCCCTATCCGGTCCAAGAAGAAGCGATCTATGCTTGGTTCTCTTCCGACCAAGGAGTCCTGGTCTGTGCTCCAACTGGGACTGGTAAGACATTGATTGCCGAAGCCGCTATCTTTGAAGCACTGAAAACGGGCAAGCGATGTTACTACACGACCCCGCTGATTGCCTTGACTGACCAAAAGCTGGTTGAGATTCAGCAGAGTGCCCTGCGCTGGGGATTTCCAATCGATTCGATTGGACTCGTTACTGGTAATCGACGTGTGAATCCAGACGCTCCCGTTCTCGTTGTGGTTGCGGAGATTCTGCTCAATCGATTAATGGGTAATGATGCTGAGCACTTTGAGAATGTTTCATCGGTAGTCATGGACGAGTTTCACTCTTTTAATGATCCAGAACGAGGCATCGTATGGGAGCTAACGCTGGGGTTGCTACCTAAAACAGTACGCACAATGCTCTTATCGGCGACGGTCGGTAATAGTGTTGATTTTTGCAGTTGGCTGCACCGATCCCATGGTCGCAACCTAGAACTCGTTCAAGGGACAGAACGAAAGGTACCTCTACAATTCGAGTGGATTGACGATAGCTACCTAGATGAGCACCTGGAAAAGATTGCAGAGGGTGACGATGCGAAACGACGTACCCCAGGCCTTGTTTTCTGTTTTAACCGAGATCAATGTTGGCAGGTTGCTGAGTTGCTTAAAGGTAAGAAACTAATCGACAAGGAGCGTCAGGCGATCATCACGAAACGAATCGATGCATTCGATTTCTCACAAGGTGCTGGGCCCAAACTAAAGCAGATTCTTATTCGCGGTGTTGGGGTACACCATGCTGGAATTATGCCCAAATATCGAAGGCTTGTAGAGCAGTTGTTTCAAGAAAAGTTGTTAAGCGTCACTGTCTGCACAGAAACGCTTTCTGCTGGCATCAATCTGCCAGCTCGTAGCGTCATCCTGCCGAGCCTTGTCAAAGGCCCGTTCGGCAAAAAGAAAATGGTCGAGCCGAGCACAGCCCATCAAATCTTTGGGCGAGCTGGACGTCCACAATTTGACGCCAAAGGTTTCGTCTATGTGCTAGCCCATGAGGACGATGTAAAGATCAATCGCTGGCGTGTTCAATATGATCAGATCCCGGAGGACACCAAAGATCCAAATTTAATCAAAGCTAAAAAGGCTCTCAAAAAGAAGATGCCCACACGCCGCGCCGGGGAAACCTATTGGACCTTCGAACAATTTGAAAAATTGCGTTTGGCCCCAGCCGCTAAGCTCGAAAGCCGCGGTCACCTTCCCTGGAGACTGTTGGCTTACCTTTTGCTTAACGATCCTGCGGTCCAGCCTTTGAGAGACTTAGTCGGACGCAGATTGCAAGACTCTAAATCAATTGAGCGAGGCCAAAAAGAACTCAATCGAATGCTCGTTACCCTGTGGAAATCGGGATTCATTACACTGGAACCAACGCCGGGAATAAAACATTTAGAAGCGCCGAAACCAATCGTTGAGGCTAAATCAAGTTGGCTACAAATTCCAGGGGGGGCCGCCAACAAACCCGCTGACCCTGATTCTTCTGACGACGAGGAGGATGAAGATGAGGGAGTTGATGATGCGTCGTTGGCGACACGAGACGTTGCTTCCGACACGATCGCGTATAATCTCGATGATTATAAACCTGTGTCTGCCATTCCAACCGAACGATTGACGTATCTTTCTGAACTGAGAAGCGTTAATCCTATCTACGGATTGTACATGGTTAACATGATGCAATTTGCAGATGAGTTAGAGCGAGTGCAGATTCTAGAAAGCGTTTTGGAGCTGCCGGCAAACATCGCCAAAATTGTGAAGGTGCCGCCACCAGACAAATTACCTCCAGGACCTTTAGCAACCGAGATCTTGCATCCTCAGCTCTTGTCTCTCGGGCTAGCCGTGCCGCAAGAACTGACTGGTCAACAGGAAGAAGCGGACGAACGTTCAGACGAGGAGATCGTAAAAGACGCGGGCGGAGCAGGTGGCAAACGTCGACCGTTCAAGACGTTTGAAGAAGCACCGGTTCGTCCGCTCGCACTAGGTGAAAAACTAAGACGACTTTTTGATTACGAATACCCTGGCGTGCATGATGTTTTCACTCGGGGGGTGTGGGTAGTTGGTGAGTTGCTAGAATTCGGCTGCGAGTTCAACAAATACATCGTGGCGTCTGGGATGCAGAAGCACGAAGGTCTCTTGTTTCGCCACATTCTTCGGTTCATCTTGTTGATCGAGGAAATCGCAAAGATTGCACCCAGCGAGAGCAGTGAGGAAACCTGGGAGCAGCCGCTTTATGCCCTGGCAGATCGACTCGTGGAGTGTTGCCGGAGTGTCGACCCAGAAAGCACCGATCAAATCTTGCAAAGCGAAGGACGTGAAGAAAGAGGCCGATCCTTGGGAAAACTGCCGAACTAGTTGTCGAACAGTTTATCGCTGATACCGCGCAATGCCTCGATACAAAATGTGATGTGCTCGTCCAAATCGAGACCAAGATCGGTGACTCCTCTCTGGATGTCATCGCGATTGACTGCTGCAGCAAAACTTAGATTCTTCAGTTTTTTACGAACACTCTTCGCTTCTAAATCGGCAAACCGCAGCGGCCTGACATAAGCACAGGCTACCAAAAAACCGCAGAGTTCATCACAAGCGTAAAGCGTTTTGTCGAGCCTGGAGACACGTGGATAGTCGCTTAAATAATCTGCATGAGACAGGATCGCATAGACGATATCTTCGGAGACCCCTTTCTCGCGTAGAACCTTGCTCCCTTGTAGTGGATGGTCGGGTGCACTGGGATATCGCTCGTAATCGAAATCGTGCAGCAAACCAACTAGCCCCCACTTTTCTTCGTCTTCGTTCCATTTTTTTGCGTATGCACGCATTGCGGCCTCGACCGCGTACATGTGTCGCCTCAGAGCGATGTTTTCGACATACTCGTGCATCAGTTCCAGGGCAGCGGATCGGTCTATATTCATCGTGGGTCTATTTTTATAGTGCTAAGATTTACTTGGACCTCTTTTGAAAACTCTCAGCGACCATACGCAGTTGATCAAAATCGTGAGCCGCCGAGACTTGTGTACGAATTCGAGCCTTTTCTTTGGGGACCACGGGGTAGCTAAACGCGATCACGTAAATACCATCCTCGAGCATTGACTTCGCGACTTGTCCGGCCTTCGCTGCGTCTCCAATCATCACTGGTACGATGGGGTGTACTCCTGGCAGTATATTGAGTCCTCGTTTTAGCATTTCTTCCCGGAAGAATTGTGTGTTGGCTTCGAGTTTGTCCCTTAGTTCTGTTGAAGAGGACAAGAGTTCAATGGCTTTAATCGCGCCACCGACGACTGGAGGAGCCACTGTGTTGGAAAACAAGTAAGTTCGCGAACGCTGCCTAAGAAGTTCGACCATCTGTGCGTTACCGGAGGTGTAGCCGCCGCTAGCCCCGCCCAGTGCCTTTCCAAGGGTTCCGGTCAGGATATCAACTCGGTCCAAGACTCCGCAGTACTCATGTGTTCCACGGCCATTTGCCCCGACAAAACCAACTGCGTGTGAGTCGTCCACCATGACCATGGCGTCGTACTCGTCAGCTAATTCACATACGGATGCCAGATCCGCAATGGTTCCGTCCATCGAAAAAACTCCATCCGTTGCGATCAGCCGAAATCGAGCGGACTTGGCCTCCTCAAGCTTAGCCCTTAGGTCACTCATATCGTTGTTCTTGTATCGCAACCGCTGAGCTTTGCACAATCGGATGCCATCGATAATTGAGGCATGGTTAAGCTCGTCAGAAATAATTGCGTCTTCGGCCGTTAGAATGGTCTCGAACAAACCACCGTTCGCATCCCAGCACGAGTTATAGAGAATCGTGTCTTCCATTCCCAGGAACTGGCTAAGCTGGTTCTCGAGTTGTTTATGGATCGATTGGGTTCCGCAAATAAAGCGGACCGATGCCATCCCATACCCCCAATGTCGCAAGGTTTCGTCGGCAGCTTTCTGCACTTCGGGGTGTTGAGCAAGTCCCAAGTAGTTGTTCGCACACATATTGAGAAGAGTTTGGCCGTTTTCGAGGTTAACCTTTACTCCTTGTGCAGAGCCAATGACTCGTTCTGTTTTAAAGGTCCCGGCCTTTTTCATGTCCTCGTTTTGCTGAGATACATGGTCTAAAAACGCTTGATTCATGGTGCTTTTCAACCGTTCTGCTAGGTGCGAGAAGAATAAGCCGCAAAGTGTCGATTTTGGCGTTCGTCTGACAAGTCCAATATCTTGCTACCTAGTCAGATGAAACTACAGAGAAATCGCTAGCTAACACAACTTGACTTACGCGGACGAATGCTACACGAAAGACTCGAGCAGAAAACCTTGCGTTGGCAGAGACCACTACGGTTTTAAGAAAAGTGGCCAGGGCCGGGATCGAACCGGCGACACACGGATTTTCAGTCCGTTGCTCTACCTACTGAGCTACCTGGCCAACGAAGAAGGATATTAGGTCCTCCGGGCCGTTTTGTCAATTCGGCCACACCACGTTTATTTCTGAGGATTTTACAATATAAACACGATATTGATGATATCTGAGGCCTTCGCCGGCCCGTTCATGGCTGCAGAATCAGTCTAGGGCAGTTGGGTAACCGGCTCTCAACAAAATCGCTAAACCGGTCGACCGCTGAAAAGTGTCCAACCTACCGATCTTACTGGTTTGCCGATTCCCCGCCTAAGACTGGAAAATTTCAATGAGATAGGGAGGGCTTTCCCTTACCCACGGGGTTTCTGTTCAGATATGATGGAGTCTGCGTACGTTTCCCGAAACCTATTCGAAGGATTTCTATGATCAGAGATTTGTTTCTCGCGACCTCCCTTGTTGCGGTCCTGCTCGCTGGTGTAACCCCGGCTCCTGTCGCGACGGCCGAGGATTATGATCCGGAACATCCATTTGTGATGAATCTAGTGAAAAAAGGGGTGGAGTTCCTGAAAGGTAAAGGTGCGGATTCTCAGGGGAATGTTGGGTATGACATCATAATCGCGATGGCGATTTACAAATCGGATCCCGAGGAAAACGGCGGACACCCAGTAGTGACACGCGGTATCCAGCAGGCGATCCGAGTGGGCCAGCGAATGAATGGAGACGCGACACACTGGGAACATGAGGATATGTACGTTGTTCCGGTGGCCGCGATGTTGCTGGCCTCGGTTTCCCCCGATAAATACAAAGACATACTTGTGGCGATGCGAGACGCGTTAGTTTCATCGCAGCGCCCAAATGGCGGGTTCGGGTACATGAACGAGGGTCCTTACAAAGCAAGTGGTGCTGCTGATATTTCTCAAACGCAGTACATCATGCTCGCGTTTTGGACCATGCACCAAGCTGGAATCGAGGTTCCGCCTGAAACGCTTCTTCGGTGCATCGATTTGTTGGCGAGAGCTCAAGCAGGGGATGGTGGTTGGCCCTATCAATGGGGCGTGAATCTTCCAAGTAACGTGGTAAACCGAGCTCCAACCTCTTCCCTCACGGCAGCAGGTTTCTCCGCCTTTCTAATTGCTGGAGATACGATCGGGGCGTGGCGAAGCAAATTCGCCGGGGCACAAGAAGAAGAAGGAATCGTTCCTGAGGTCTTTGTTAGGGTAGATCCCGACCAAAAGAAAAAGAAGAAGATAGTTATCGACAAAGAAAAAATGACTGCAGTAAACAAAAAGGCAGAGAATTGGTTTTCCGCCAATCCCTACTCGGCAAAGCAGCAGTTCCACTATTACTATGTTTATTCTAAAGAACGATACGAGTCCTTCTTGGAGGTCTCCAAAGGCAAAACGCAAAAGAGTCCTGCTTGGTACAACAACATGGTCGATCAGTTGGCACAGGATCAAGAGGCTGACGGGTCATGGCAAATGAAGGGGGATATCATCCCACAAAATGTTTCGACCGCCTTTGCCGTACTGTTCTTGATTCGTAGTACCCAAAAAGCGATCGGGGAGTTGCACGATGATTTGCTAGTAGGTGGAAACAAGCTACCAGACAACCCTGATGTTATTATCAAGAATGGTAAGATCGTCAGCAAGACAGAGTCCACGACCATGGACGACGCGTTAAAGGTTCTGGAGTCAGAAGACCAGAACGAAATGAAGGCAACATTAGTGCCTGACAAGATCGTCCTGCCGAAAAATCCTAAAGAACGCAAGGAATACCTCGCTCGATTCGCTCGTATGATGAGTTCCAAAGACCATAACGCTCGTCGCTTTGCAGCCAAACTTCTCGGACGTGGTGATGATTTAGAATTTGTTCCGCAGCTGATTTATGGCTTGTCGGATCCCGATCCAGTCGTGCCCCGTAACGCCGAAGCGTCGCTCCGATTAATCTCGCGTCAATTGGATACAGCGTTTATACCCAAAGAAGGCAAGATAACCGAACCTCAACGGATCTCGGCGATTTTGCAGTGGCGTAAGTGGTACCTAACCGTCCGACCTGACTACGTTTTCATCGACTAACGCCGCGAACAGCCCAAAGGGTCTGTGTATCAATTTGTTATACACTAATTCATGAAGCAACATTGTATCTGCCTCTGTTGCTCTAACGTCACAAACTAAAGACTTTTTTCCCGCTTCGAATCACCATACGACCATGGCCAGTGTAACCAAGACACCATCAACAACTCAGAAGAGTGTTTTCGATGTTGATGCGAATTCCTTGCGAACGAATAGTGTTGACAAAGTTTCTAGCTTGCTAATTTCGTTACTAGTTCTGGTGGGCTTGGCTGTTTTCTTGTTAGGGCTTTTGTTTTTTCTGCGTGCAGGGCAACCTCAAGCCAAGGCTCTGGTGCTCGAGCCAGAACGAATTGCTGGTCGAGGGGAAAACGCGGAGGGGACTGAACGTGATTTTGATCCGCCGGCTGCGGATGAAGTAGAAATGACCGACCCACCTATCGATCAAACTCTTCAAATGGTTGCAGAGGCGATCACCTCCGTCTCGGAGTTAATGGATGGCCAACAGAACGACGGCACCGGCAAAGGAGATTCTCGTCCACCCGGACCTGAAGGAGAAGGGGATGACATTATTCCTCGTTTCGAACGATGGGATATCAAATTCCAAGCCCGAGACAAAAAGAACTACGCAACGCAACTGGATTTCTTCAAAATCGAATTGGGAACCTACGGTGCAGGTATCCCTCGGGTCGAATATATCGCTAACATTTCTACCTCACCAGTGAAGCGAACAGGATTGCCAAAAGATGATAAGCGACTGTATTTCTTGAGTGTCGCGGATGGAGCTCTCAAACGTTACGACAAGCAATTCCTTCAATCCGCTGGTATCAACGTGGGAACACGCCCCCCGATCAAGTTCTTTCCCAAGGAAACAGAAGACCTCTTGGCCCAAGCGGAAGCGCAGTATTACGTCAAAAATCGTAACCCGGAGTTTCGCGTGACGGATGTAGGAAAAACAGTCTTTGAATGTCGTCCGTCTTCCGCCGGGAAGGGATACGAATTTGTCGTCACGGACCAACGGTACCGTAACAAATTGACCAAGAAGTAGGGAGATGGATCTTATGCTTTCCAAAGCGTCAAGGCGGTTGAAACAATCCATGGTTGAACCGAAAGCCCCGCAATTGAAGGTCTCCAGCGTCGACAAAATCGCGAGCTTGTTAATGAGCTGCTTGATTATGGTGACCGCCGTGGTCTGCTTTCTGGGGGCAGCGTTTATCCTCTCTAAGATTCCGCAAGGCGACCAAACGGAAGGCAAAACTGAGGGTGGCGGCCCAAAACGCTCTGAATACGTTTCGTCACGGGCTAACTTGACGGAACTAGCAGAGTTTCCCGATAGTGAGAACTGGAACGAAACCATTTCGGATAACGCCTTGGACGCAATAAGTATGGTTAGCCTGATCGAGGAGAATCTTTCGACGGTCAGCGAAGCCTTTGACGGCAAAACCAAAGAGGTCGTTGGCAGACACTCGCGAGAAGAGGGAATTCAGGGGGATGCTGATGGTCCCTTTTCGGACCCAACTGGAACTCGTTGGGAGTTGAAATTTTCTGCGAAGGATATCAAGTCCTATGCAAAACAATTGGAGTCTCTCGGTATCGAGTTAGGTGTCTACGGTGCAGGCAGACCCATCGTTGAATATGCTTCCGGTTTAACCAATACCAAGCCTGTGTATCGTAGTGGTAGTCCTGCGCTGGAGCGTCGCCCGTATTTTATGAGTGTTGGTAACAGCGCTCTAAAAGAATTCGATCAGCAACTGCTCCGACTTGCAGGCATAGATCTGCTCGGTAGACCGCCAATAAAGTTCGTTTCACGCGCAGCCGAGGACAGACTTTTAGAATTAGAAGTCGAATACGCGCATGCTAAAATGGGGGTAAGTTTTCCGCTAGCACGGGTTGTCCGAACCGTCTTTGAATGTCGTCCCAACGCAAATGGCAGCGGCTTTGAAATCGTCGTTGTTTCCCAACGCTATAAAGCAGATTAATGAGCAACAGCCCTCGAGTTACGGTCAAAACGCTTCTTGCCATGAAGCGTCGCGGCGAACGCATATCAATGCTAACCGCTTACGATTACCCAACGGCAAAACTTCTCGATGAATCCAATATCGACTGTATATTAGTTGGCGACTCTCTCGGTATGGTAGTACAAGGCCGTACGACAACCGTTCCCGTAACCGTGGATGAGATGATCTACCATGGTGAAATGGTTTCTCGAGCCACTAGACGAGCTATGGTAATCGTCGATCTTCCCTTCCCTGTGGGCCAGCTAGGGGTGGCGCATACACTCGCAACTGCTGCAGAGATCATGAAGAAGACGGAATGCCATGCTGTTAAGCTCGAAGGGGGGCATCAGCAAGCAGACACGATCAAGGCCTTGGTCGATGCTGGTATTCCTACTATTGCACATATCGGTTTGAGGCCTCAAAGCGTTCACGCCTTGGGGGGCTATAAAGTTCAACGCGATGCAGAGCGATTGTTCGAAGACGCTACCAGCGCCGAGAAAGCGGGAGCGTTTATCGTGTTGATCGAATGTGTACCGAGCGATTTAGCGAGCCAAGTCACAAAGATGCTTTCGGTTCCCACGATCGGTATTGGAGCGGGACCACATTGCGACGGCCAAGTGCTCGTCACGAATGACATGTTAGGTTGGAATAGTGGCTACATCCCCAAGTTCGTTCGACCGTTTGCGAATCTAAGAAATGATGCCATGAAAGCCGTCGAGCAGTATCGATCGCAAGTCTCCAGTGGTGAATTTCCCGGTAGCCAAGAATCTTTCGAATGATGACCGACCTGGAAGAACTAAATGAGCTTTTCGCTCTCGAGGAATCTTTATCTTTCGAAATGCATCCGAGCGGATTAACACTCGGAAGAGTCTCGCTTCCTGATTGCCGTGCGGAATTCACGCTTCATGGCGCTCATGTGCTTTCTTATCAACCAGCCAATCGAGATCGATCCATTCTCTTTGTAAGTGACCAAGCCATATTTGAGCATGGCAAGCCGATCCGAGGTGGAATACCAATTTGTTTTCCGTGGTTTGGTTCCAACGCCGAGGATGCCAGTCTGCCCGCTCACGGATGGGCTCGAACTAGTGAGTGGGAACTCATCGAAACCGCTCGGTCGTCGAATCAAGTGATCGTGCGGATGGCGTTATCTCAAGACGAAATACAAGTTACTATTGAACTTGTTTTCGGGGCCGAATTGTCCGTTGATGTTGCTGTGATTAACAATCGAGATGTTCCACTCTCTTTCGAGATAGCTTTGCATACTTACTTTCAGATTCACTCTATCGATGACGTCGAGATTAATGGTCTGGAAACGGTCCCCTTTGTAGATCAGCTTAAAAACGTCACACTCCCCGGTGATAATTTTGCAATTCGTTTTACCGAAGAGACCGATCGAATATATCAAGGTATCGTCGAACAAATCACACTAATGGAAAATGGGGCGAATTCGAGAGTCTGTGTTGTGCCCCGAGGGTCTCAATCTACTGTTGTCTGGAACCCGTGGATTGAAAAGAGCAAGCGAATGGCCGACTTTGGCGACGAAGAGTATCTAAGAATGTGCTGCGTCGAAACAGCCAACGTCCGAGCCAACAAAATCGTCCTTGCTCCCGGAGAGTCGCACACCACCGGTGTTACTCTTCAAGCCAGCTAGTTTAACGACGATCAATCGCAATTTTTAACGAGACACGAGCATTCGATAGTACTCAATGGTTTGCTTCAACCCTTCTTCGAGATTGAATTTCGGTTCGTAACCAAGCAGTCTCCTCGCAAGAGAAATGTCCGCCAGACTTTCTCGTACGTCTCCGACTCTAACTGGCTGATAATCTACCTTTGGGGCAATGCCAAGCATCTGACCAAGCAGCTTGAGCAATTGGTTGAGCGTTGTTTGGCGACCATCTGCCAGATTAAATACCCGACCGCCAATATTAGGCCGTTCTGCGGCGAGCAAGTTACCGTGCACAACATTGGAAACGAAGGTGAAATCGCGAGATTGCAAACCGTCACCATAAACGATGGCGGATTGGCCTGAAAGAATGCGGCTAACGAAAATGGGAATGACGGCAGAATAAGGACTATCTGGATCTTGTCGTGGTCCGAACACGTTAAAGTACCTTAGGCCAACCGTCTCAAGCCCAAAGCTATGAAAAAACGATTGGCAATAGAACTCTCCGCACAGCTTCGCCACAGCGTAGGGAGACAAGGGCATCGGTAGATCCGATTCTCTCTTGGATGAAGTTGGCTGGTCTCCATAGGCGCTACTGCTCGCTGCGTAAACGAACTTTCGAACTTTCGCTTTGACGCTTTCGTTAAGCATATTCAACGTTCCTGTCGCACACGCTGAATGCGTATCGAGTGGCCGCTCTAGAGAAAGAGGGACAGATGCGAGTGCCGCTTGATGGAAGACTCGCTCCACGCCGCTCAGAGCTTCTTTACACGCGATTGGGTCGGTAACGTCACCTTCGACAAATTCGATTCGGTCGGAAACCTCTTCCAGATTGTTGCGATGACCTGTGCAAAGGTTATCAAGAACTCGTACCGAATGACCAGCATTAAGAAGGCCACGAACGATGTGTGACCCAATGAATCCGGCGCCGCCGGTTACCAAGCATCGAGCCATATACATTTCCTTGAAGATAGAGATTAAGCAGCGTGGCGAACCGAGTCCAGGTCCGAATTGTCGCCCGAATCAGCTTGGAATGCAACCGTCCAATATCCGATCCACGGGATTGCATCGCTCCGCAACTGTTGCAAGCGTTTCTTTGCTACATGGAGGCTACCGAGCACTATCATGGCAACTCCATCACACTGTCTACCGTATCTCTTGACCGTTTCCGTCCTGTCGCATCCTAAATCCAGTACACACAATGGTAAAGATCTCCAACGGGCAATTGATTCTGCGTCACTATATCGAGCGCGGGAATTGGATACGGAGGTTCCGACTGAAAACAATTTATGATGGGGAATCAGCGTTAGGGTATGCCCCCAGTGAAGTGCCATCGAGTCCATTGCCATTTTGAGACTGTAGTTCCAGCCTGCATCGTCTGCAGACACTGTATTGTCCATTGTGCGATTGTTCTCATTAGCGAGTGTTCGAACACCACAAAGGCCCAACAGAAAGGTTTGCCGTTGTTTTACCGCTCTTCCGAGAACTTGGAGGGGGAATGCACTAGATCGATCTGAATAGGCTGCCAATGGATGTCTCCCACGCCGTTACAAGTTGCTCGCGGAACTATCGCAGATTGCTGAATAGTTTCGCGTAGGGATGTAGAACAGGTTTTGCTGATCTCGTCGAGTCACTTGAGGACGATCCGCGAATGGGTTCTGATTCCGTTTCAATGATCAAGATGTCGCGGTCGTCGCCGCGAGGTGTTGCGCGTTGTTCCGACGCCATCGGCACGTTGTCCCATCGATTCTCGGCACTGAACGCTGCGCTGAACGGCGAAGTATCGCGAGTCTCTTCCGCCCAGCTTCGCTCCGAATCTGCGAGCGATAATGGTGAATCAAAATAGGAGGATCGTTCCTCAGGTGTGTAATCCATCGTTTGATAGTTGCTATCAATGGGCTCTGAGGGGTCGAACATCATCGCATTCATGTTAAGTTCCGACACGATCTCACGCATCTCTTCCTCGATTTGCTTTTCGAGGCACTCGGCCTGTGACTGACTCAACGACCGGGTTTCGGCTGTTAGTTCTGGTTCCAAGATATCGCTATCATCCCAGCGGCTTCCTAGATCTGGCTGTCGCGCTTCCGATTGGGGTGTGCGGGGCTCAAGGAACTCGCTCGCCTCAGGAATCGAATAAGTTGGTGATGCGTTTTCCCATGCGACATTCGCGTGTTCATCTCTCAAGTTTCCGAAGGCAATACCGGAATAGGTTTGGTAAGCAGGAGAAGATTGGACAGGTAGCGAGAACTCCTCGTCAAAGTCGGCGCCGAACACCTCGGTCGGATTGGTAGTAATGCTAACTTTTTCGGTCTGCTTTCCGTAAGTTTCTGGAGGTGCGGGAGCAATCTCGCTGGTCTCTTGGTTATCAGGAGCGAGTTGGTACTCGTTATCGACCTCATCCAGACTGCCGTACTCGACGATGTCATCCTGTCCTTCGAGGTTTCTTTCAAGAGAGGGAAGAAGGTCCTTCAGTTGTAAGGAATTTGATACGATTGGGGATGTAGTCGTATCTAGTGACCGTTGCTGGCTAGCCATTGGCCCGGGGACGGGCGCCAAAGGGCTGAAAGAGGGGGGGGGGGCTGGGGTATTGCGGATAAAAGATTCCGCGACGAGTGCTTCCGTCTTTTCAGCCCCTTTGATCGATTCCGGTTCACTCCAGGGGTTGGGAAGTTGTTGCAACATTCCCCAAGCTTTGCCAACCAAAGCGGCAGAGATAGGGCGTTGACGTTCTTGCGCGGCTAGTAATAACGTTTGGTCTGCAAGTTGATCGATCAATCGGGGAATGCCGTCAGTGCCACGATAGATTGCATCAATCGCTTCGCGCGTAATCACCGTTCCTACAGGAACGCCGCTCAATTCGATCTTGTGGGCAACATAACCTGTAGTCTCTTGCGGAGTTAATGGTGTCAAATAGCAACGGCATGATAGTCGTTGGCAGAGTGACTCCATGCGGGGGTTCGACAAACTATCTTCTAGCTTCATCGTTCCACACAACACCAATCTTACGCGAGGCATACCATCCCGCGTGATATTGGTCAGGAGGCGAATCTCATCGAGTAATTTAGGAGACAGCGTCTGCGCTTCATCTGCAATCAATAGCAGGCCGAGACCTGGATGTTCGGTGCTGGGCTGCAGTCGATTCATGAGAGTTAAACGAAGTTCGCCTTCGTTTAAGTTTCTGTAGGGCATTTTCAGTTCAAAAAGAAGGCTTTGCAGCAACGCACGCCGTGTAATAAGCTGCGAACTCGACAACATGACAACGTCATAGTTTCGACGAAAATGTTCAGCTATGCGGAGGCACAACATTGTCTTGCCTAGCCCGGTGCCGCCGAAAATCGCAACAGGCCCCTCGGCGCGTGAGATGGCGCGAGCGGCCATTTGAAATGTTTGTTCGATCGTGCTGCCCGGATAATATCGTTCTAAGGTTGGTACGGTGAGAAACGGACGATTGACCAATCCAAAATACGTTTCGTACATGCCTATTCTTCCTCGAAGCTCTGATCCTAGGGCTTAGAACGCAACGGCGTCCATCATTGGGATCGGTCGAAAGAGGCGACGGTCATTAGAAAGATCGTTAAAATCGCTACATTTTTCCCAGTCCAACTTGATGAGTTGGTGTCTGTGATGTCAGTGTTCTATGGGAATGCGACGGTGTGTTTCTGTGCTGGATCGAGCGTGATCGAGAATTCGCATTGCAGTACAAGTTTGTTCAAGATCGCTAACATTTCTCACGAGCGAAGTGACTGCTCTATGGAACAAACTGAACATTTGCTGTCCTACCGGCAGCTCGGTATCCAGGGATTCTTGATGCCGTCCTGCATCATCAAACCAGACCAAAGTAGATGGCAAATCAACAAAGGCAAGTCCATTCTCGCAGCAAACTTGTATGGCAGCTGGCGGTCTGTACGCAATTGCTTCCCGCCAAATTTCAGGAATGTAAGCTCCACAGCTGATCTGCGCCAGAACGGAATTCGGATCCTCCTCCGGATCCCCAAACCCAACACTTACAATCTGATAGTCTTTGGCATTTGAGTCGGTCCGGCCCTGATGTGCTATAGCTTGGACCCAACTCGGTGGGGTCCCGACGATGTAATTGCACCAGTCAATCAATTCCACAAGCTCGCGTTGTGTTCGTGATTCCAAAGATCTGTTGTTCCGGACCTGTTTGCTTTCGCAGGCTAAACGCCTGTGGCAGAATAGTAGTCGTGGTTGGCCAATTCGGGTAGCGATAAGCTCTTTTAGCCGGATTGTCGCGGGTGCAAAGCGACGAGAGAATTCCGTCATAAAGGCAACTCCGGAGCCTTGGATTCTCTTTTGGAGGTCACTAGCCTCGGTTGTGGTCAGGTCGATTTCCGCACCACAGAATACGGCTTTTCCCTCATGGGCAGCGACGAGCAGCGGAACCAGCCCATACCAACCCTCTTCGAGAACTAAGACGCCGTCTAGACCATCAGCCGCCAATAGATCACGAAAGCTGGCGAACGAGACTGCATCAAATTCCCTCGCGGAGTTCTCAGCAAGAGCATGAACGGAATTGTAGAAACCGACGATATGAAATCGGTCTCTCATGGCTCGGAGTGCAGGCAAATACCTAGATTGCCAATCTCGTCCCTGACCGATCACTCCGATCCGTAGCTTCATAGAAACGGACCGTTATCGCTTACGTCTCTTTGTCTTCGCGTTGCCTTGTCGCACTTTGTAGCGAGGGTTGCTCTTGCAAATGACGTAAATGCGTCCACGCCGGCGGACCACTTGGCAGTCAGGATGTCGAAATTTCAACGCCCCGATGGACGAAACGACTTTCATTTTTCTACTCTGAACTAATAAAAAGGTTGGGATTGGCCCGTATAACGCGAAATCCCTAGGAAAATTTGCCTAAAGATTGGAGGCGAAGTATACAAAAAACCTACCGGCTATCAACGGCAAAAAGCCTTGTTTAAGGCAGGTAACATGTAATCGGCAGTTGGTGGCGCTAGGATGAGACCCAGAAGTAGGTTTCTTCGGGACCTACAAAAACAAGGGCAGTCATGGGCACCGCCCTTGGCATTATTTTATGTTCGAACTTGCCTGGGATCTCAGATGGGCTCGTTTCACAGGACGGTCTCTTATTCGATGACCTTTGCGTCAATCCACTTCATCAGGCCACGCAATTTGCGACCCACAATTTCAATGGGGTGTTGGCGCTGGATTCGCCTCTGTGCCTTGAATGCAGGTGCGTTGGCTTTGTTTTCTAGGATCCACTCGCGAGCAAATTCTCCCGTCTGGATTTCCTTGAGGATCTTCTTCATCTCCGCCTTGGTTTCCGCTGTGATGATCCGTGGGCCGCGCGTATAGTCACCAAATTCTGCTGTATTGGAGATGCTGTATCGCATGTAGTTCAGACCTCCTTGATAGAGGAGGTCGACGATAAGCTTGAGCTCATGCATGCATTCAAAGTAAGCCATCTCTGGCTGATACCCTGCCTCGACCAATGTCTCAAAGCCAGCCTTTACCAATTCGCTAACCCCCCCACAAAGGACGACCTGTTCACCGAAAAGATCTGTTTCTGTTTCTTCTGCGATGGAGGTTTCAATGACTCCACCCCTGGTTCCGCCGATGCCTTTCGCATAAGCCAGACCAAGCTTGCGAGTAACGTCGCTAGCCTCGTTACCCAAAGCGATCAAGCATGGGACGCCACCCCCTTTGGTGTATTCGCTGCGAACTAAATGACCTGGCCCCTTGGGGGCAACGAGAAGCGTATCAACTCCCTTGGGAGGCTCGATCTGCCCGAAATGGAGATTGAAACCGTGGGAGCACATCAATACGTTGCCTTCGGAAAGGTTGGGTTTGATGTGTGCCTTGTAAAGGTCCCCTTGGACTTCATCGGGAAGCAATACGTTGACAATGTCGGCTTGTTTCGTGGCTTCAGCAATATCCAGTGGCTTAAAGCCGTGGCTAACCGCAAGATCATAGTTTTTGCTTCCAGGCCGTTGACCGATGATGACTTTGCAACCGCTGTCCCGAAGATTCTGTGCTTGTGCGTGCCCTTGTGAGCCGTACCCGAGAATCGCAATCGTTTTGTTGCTGAGTACGGAGAGGTCTGCATCGCCGTCGTAATAGATCTTTGCTGCCATGGGATTTATTTATTGAGTGAGGTAACAGGAATGTAAGGTTAACGCGGCAGTCCCAACGAAGGTTGCCGTTTAAGTCGATGTGCCGTTTAAGTCGAGGTGTTGGTACGACCTTAGTCGGCGTGATGTTCCAATTCTTCAAGCTCTAGTACAGCGTCGGGGTTGCTCCCTCGAACCATTGCAATTCGGCCTGTTCGAACAAGTTCCAAGATGCCATAGGGACGCATGCGTTCTATAAATGCCTGAATCTTGCTTTCGCGTCCGGAGATTTCAATCATCAACTCCTGTGGGCCGACATCGACAACTCGACCCCGGAAAATCTCCACGAGCTCACGGACTTCAGTTCGCTGAGCACCAGTTTCGACTCTGACCTTGATCAGCATCAAATCACGTTCAACGTAATCTCTCGATGACACATCTTGAACGCTTACGACCGTAACGATTTTCTCAAGCTGCTTTCGCACCTGCTCAGAAACTCGGTTGTCGCCAACAACCACAAATGTCATACGCGAAAGGTTTCGATTCTCCGTCTCGCCTACAGCGAGAGAATCAATATTGTAACCCCGTGAGGCCAGCATGCCTGAAATATGTGCCAACACACCAGGAACGTTTTGAACTACCGCGGATAATACGTGCCGCATTCCAACTCTATTGCTTCTTCGGACTTGCGTGGAAACTGAAAGCTGATCGATATCCTCAAGTCTCCGGGTATCAATCTATTGCATCTTTCGTCGAAGGAGAGAATCATAATGTAAATCACCATATTCTCAAGGCTAACGAACTCACCTTAATCCGATCATCCTATGCAATCCACCGAAGGGAATTACGAATTAATCGACTTCGGGAATGGACGTAAGCTGGAGAAGGTTGGGGGGCTGGTTCTCAGTCGACCCTGTCCAGGAGCCAAGTGCGATCCGTTAGGTTCGCCTCTTTGGGGGGAGGAGGACCTCTTTTTTCGTCCCGAAAGTGGCCAGTGGATTGTCCGGGAGTCCGCCAAATCCCGACTGAATCATTGGGCCTTGGCTTCACGAGGCGTAACATTAAAGCTTAGGCCGACCGCCGCAGGCCAGATCGGTATTTTCCCAGAACATTGGCAACATTGGGACTGGCTCACCGAACGCCTTCAGCAAAACGACGAGGAGTTATCATCATCGAGAGTTTTAAGTCTTTTTGCTTATACTGGGGCGACGTCTCTTTTTCTTGCTTCGCGCGGCGTACAAGTCACCCATGTTGACGCCTCGAAGCCTACGGTTGCATGGGGGAGGGAAAATTGCCAACGTTCCGGCTTGGAGGCTGCGCCCATTCGTTGGCTCGTAGAAGATGCTGTTCGCTATGTGGAAAGGGAATGGAAACGTGGCCATCAATACGAGGGCATTATTCTAGATCCGCCCACTTACGGCCATGGCACGCGCGATGAAGCTTGGGATATTCACAAGCATCTTATAGGTCTTCTGCAATCGTGCTGGGGGATTTTGTCGGAACGTCGCAAATTCGTGTTGTTATGTGGGCATTCCCCGGGGATTGATTTGCGACAGATGGCCCGAGAACTGGGGAGCGAAGTAGGGCGCGACCGATTGGGAAAGAACACCGTTATGCAGGCAGGGTTGTGCGACTCTCATGGCAGAACGCTCGATTGCGGGTTTGCGTGCCGATTCGATTTTTGATTTGCAAAGAACTCGGTAGCGTTTCTGATTATCTAATCGCTCTCCCGTAAAGATCGCGAGACGGGAAAGCACAAGACGGAATACGATCGCCATTTCGCTGACGCGTGAACGCTATGGTTCATTGTTGGGATCGATCCACCCAGCTCGTTTTAACCAGTCACTGCACAGATGATGCCATTTGCTAACCGGAAACTCTGGATCATGCCGTAATCCGTACCCATGGCCACCGGCATCAAAAATATGTAGCTCGGTATTCACACCCGCTTTTTTCGCAATCTGAAACAAATTAGTTGTGCCTAATACAGGCACGAAGTCATCAAACGTATGAACCATAAATATCGGCGGACTGCTTTCCGTGATTTGCCAATCCTGGATGGACTCTGATTGGCCGCTCTCGGGAAGACCTCCCGAGTAGATTAGCATGACTCGATTCGGGACGTATGGTTGCTCATCCGACTGGTCTATCGATTCGTAAAGCCTCTTTGCGCTGAACGCCGCATGAACAACAGTAGAGCCTCCTGCGGAGAAACCTAGCGCGCCCACCTTGTTAGGGTCGAGCGACCAGTCTTGGGCATTTGCCCGCACAATAGCGATAGTCCGCTGTAGATCTTGAGCTGGCGCAAGCCATGCTGGGGATTGCGTTCGCGTCGGAACGCGGTACTTCAGCACCACCGCTGCAATCCCCCGGCTGCATAGCCACTGTGCTACCTCTGTTCCTTCTAGGTCCCAAGCAAGAATGGAAAAACCACCCCCAGGACAAACGACAACGCTCGCGCCTGTTCGCAAATTGGACGGCGGAAGATAAACGTGTGCTTGGGGAGTTTTGACATTACCCAGTTTTATGATGCGCCGACCTGCGATCAATTTGTCGGTTTCCTTCGTGAAGTCGGTTTCATCTCCAACCTCAATTTGCTCCCCAGGTGGTAATAATGGCCATAGGTCTATGATGAAGTCGGGCGTCTCTGCCCAGCCAAAAGAGCTCTGCATCACCAATAATGCAACCGCTGCCATTCGCATAAAATCGCTTCGCTTCATTGATTAAACCAATTTGACTTCAAAAAAGGGACTTGCATCGACGAGCATCAACGCACTGGGATCTTGGCACCGTGGCTCGAGACTCGAGTATAGGGTTTTTTTCGTCTAGTGGATGGGGTAGTCACTAGATTGCCCGTGAGATCCGCGTGTTCATCGAGGGGGCGATTTCTAATCACTTCGATTGGAATTGTTGTTTTGTGGGGATTGTAACGAAGCGATCGATTGCGCCGGTTCTAAAACGTGGGTGGTCTGGTTATGACATGCACTTGATACGGATTTGGTAATTTTTGCATCAATTTATTGGCCCTATCGGCTCTCACGTTTTTTGCAAGCTACGGTTTCGCACCATTTCCTAGTTCTGATTCCCAGCGGAAGCTTAATTGCAATGAGTTCCGGCCTAAACTACAGCACCAATCCAATCAATCCATCGCTCGAGGCAGGAGTTCTTCCTACCGATGTGTGTATTCCAGCATTGAGCGAGACACGAATCGTAGATTCTTGCAAGGGAACGCAAGAGATTGATCGGTTGTTATCCCATTTAGCTACACCGTTCTCTTCTCCGAACGATAGGCTTTCTGAATCCATCGCGAGTCACGCGAACGACGAGAAGATTCGTCACGAGTTGGAGTATTTCAAACGTAAAGCAATCGAGCAAGACATTGAGATCTTTGAGATGCGAGCTTTGCTTCAGTCAGGCAAGGGTTTGAGCAACATCTTAAACCTGAAGCAATTGCTCGATACCTTTATGGCTGTCGTTCGGGAAAAGTACAGCGCGGTCAACACGGCTGTATTGCTCAAAGATGATTTGGAAAGTGCGGAACACTGCTTTCGCGTCAAGGCGCATTTCGGCCTTGATGAAAAATTCCGACACCCATCCGGCTTGGAAGAATCCATTTACATGTACAAATTTCCAAAGAATAATGGCTTGTTGTGGCAATTGATTCAGCAGGGAAATGTGTTTAGTGTTCGCGATATGCAACGTGGTCCGCGATTCAAGCACGCTTGGAAGCAGTGGAACATGAATATTCTCAAGTCCGATATCTGGTGTCCGTTGATAAAAAGCGGCGAGGTGTTAGGCATTCTGACAATCGGTGAACGAGAGGACGGTTCACAGATCCCCGAAAGTGATTTCGCGTTTATCCAAGAACTGGCTTCGATTGCCATCACGAACATCGATTCGACTCTCAAGTACGAGAAGAACGAAAGAATCCTTAAAAACATTCAGACGCTGTACGATGTAAATCAGCAAATTGCGAATGTAAACGACTTTAAGAAGCTCTGCATCGAAACGCTAAGTAAAGCGGTTGATGTTCTGATGACTCAAAAAGGCAATTTGATGATCTACAACAAGATCACCCGCAAGTTGGAGATTCGAGTCGTCTGGGGCAATATCCCGAGCGATGTGCGAGACGAGATCAACAATGGACTAGTCGAAACCAAATCTTTCGATTTGAACGAGGGAGTTGCTGGTGTCTGCGCCGAAACCAAGAAGCCTATTCGTGTGAACGATCGCATGCTAATTCCTCAGGTCGGTCAGCATGAGGTATTCTGTATGGCCAGTGTTCCAATCTTGTACGGCAATGAGCTAGAGGGGGTCATCAACATGACTAACAAAGTCATGATCGATGAAAATGGAAACAAAGTCCTCGATCCTCTGGGACGATTCACGGAGGAAGATATCTCTCTATTGCTAGGCCTCGCGGATCAAGCGGCCGTGAATCTGAATAAAACTCGGATCTACAGCCAGTCTATTACCGATAGAATGACAGGGCTGCATAACGGGCGACATTTTGAACAAGTCTTCTTTGATCAAACCTGTGATTCGATTAAAGACAACAAGTCGATGGCATTGGCAATCGTTGATATCGATCGATTCAAACTGTTTAACGACCAACATGGTCACTCAGCAGGCGATGAAGTCCTCAAGCATGTCGCGAAGATTTTTGAATCGTGTACAAGGAAAGGATCCGGCGATGCTGCCTTCCGTTATGGTGGTGAGGAGTTTTGCATGCTTCTACCAGATACGTCGGCTGTCGATGCAATGGCTGTTCTGGAAAGTTTCCGGGCAAAGGTCGAATCGACCAAACTGAGACATGGAGAAAAGGATCTCGAAGTAACGGTATCGGTCGGGTTGGCGTCGTCCATCCTGGATGGAGCGGATACAAAAGTTCTTTTTGAACGAGCCGATGAGGCATTGTATGCTTGCAAGAATGGCGGACGGAATCAAGTTCGTCATTACGCGGCTGGACGTATGGTTCGCTTCCAGTCAACTGACCTTGCGGCTGAAATCGACAATGCTTACGCGGCGAGTGCGATGTCGTCAAACTCAGAGCCAACTACCTAATATCACAATTCCCTTTCTCAGGTGCTGTAATCTGTTCGGTTACTGCTTGAGATGAAAACGATTCCGATAGTTGGTTGGTATTGATCCCATAAACTTGCGGAAGAGAATTGAGACATGACGACTATCCTTAAATACGCATTTTACCGCGATGTCGGCCATGGAGTGGTTTGTTGAAACAAGCATCTGTCTCGATCGCTCGACGTGGTTACAGTTAATTTCTTCGAAGATGATTCGATTCAAAATCATACGAAATCGCCTCTCCAGCCCACGCCGCGAAACCGGAACGGTAGCTAGTACGTCTGCAACCTGAATGGGACGACTACTCTGGGGCCGAATGACATCGAAGCGCGTTTGATACGTAAGGGTCCGGGGTCGACTGAAGATCTGAGGACTCCCTAATAACGCCCCGGCCCTGATTGCAAAATCTAGGATTCTCGTTTGCGTTGTTTTGATTGCAATAATTGGTCTAACAACATGGCCGCCTGACATCCAATTCGTTCGGAAGGCAAGGGAACGCTATACAAAGAGCGGCGTGAGGGCCCACATAGCAAATCATCATCGTCCGCGCCTACGATTGACACTTCATATTCCGCTTTGTTCTGCAACCTCTGCAACTCCCCGCTACCTTTCTACCGAAAAATCATGAATAGGATAGCCCATGAACGCTAACTCGGTCATTCCCCGCTCGAGCAAGTGTCGACGGCTTGTCGCCCGACTTCGGCGTGGTCGGTAACGACCCTACAAAACGGTAACTCGGCAAGAACCCCGGACACATTGACGACCGGCTTCTTAGTCGCTCGCAACGTGTCAGCCAAGGTGCGTTCGAATATGTGTGCAATGTATCCGCAACATGTCAAGGAAGCCGCAAGCTGAACGGCTCGACTATCCGGAATAATCGGCGTCAGTAACCAGTCGGAGCGTTCCTACGCAATGGTGCGAACCCCACGCAGAGTCTCACGACAATACGACAACGAGTGACTAAGGGCCAAATCTAGGCGAATTTTTGAGTGAGAATCCTGTCTCATGATCGGAATAAGAAGTCGGTTATGTTTATGGAGTCGGTGTCGCACTAAACCCGCTGATAAAGAGCCTTACAGAGCATTTTGGCAGTTCACCTTCAAAAAACAGGTTATCGCAAAACGACAATAGATTTACGCTTTATCTCCAACTTACACTCCGATGGCAACATTAAAATGTGTAACATAGGTATCGAAAGCTTAACGTTCGAGACTTCCTTCCAGGATTAGTGATTGCCAGATTGCTGATTAACATGCATCGATTGCAAAGAATTTTCCCCTTCGTCGCTTTGTTGGTCGCCTCGCCCGCTGTCGGTCAAGAGTTACAAGCGACCTTCTATCGCGCAGTAAATCTCAACGGTCCTGCGCTCGTGATCGACGGGCAAGTATGGGATTCAGGTGATGCACAAAATCTTCAAATCGATGGGATGGCCTTTGAAAGTGAGTTGGTCCCATTAAAGCCACCTACAGATACCAATCGAGCCAAGATGATTCATAGTAGTCGCTGGGGGCGAACGGTAAGTGTAGAGTTGCTCGCGGTGCCTGATGGTGTCTACCAAGTATTCGCCTATGTCTGGGAAGATAACGATCCCGAAGAGTACTCTATTCAACTGAATGGAGGAACGGTAGTCGCACGGTACAATAGCGGTACCAAAGGAGAATGGAAGAGATTAGGGCCATGGAAGACAAACGCCAAAGACGGGGCACTCAAGCTATCTGCCAGCGGCGGTGCTGCCAACTTTTCTGGAATCGAAGTTTGGTCTGGAGCAGGGAGTGTTCCGAATCCATCGGCGGCTGAATTTGCTGATTCACCTACAGACGATCAGATTCATTTCTTCGAATCTCGGATCCGACCGTTGCTGATCGATCATTGTTACGATTGTCACAGCCTACACGCAGGGGAGATCGGCGGTGGTCTGCTGTTAGATTCTAGGTCCGGGATTATCAAGGGTGGCGATACTGACGCTTTGATAATTCCGGGGGATCCGGATAACAGTCTATTGATGAAGGTTGTAAATTATAAGGATCTCGACCTACAGATGCCACCAGATGGAAAACTAACCGATGATCAAATTGCGGATCTGGCTACTTGGATCCGTATGAAAGCACCGGATCCACGTACTGAAGATACAGTCGCTGCTTTGAAAGCTAACACCGAAATCGACTGGGCACAAGCAAGAGATTTTTGGTCGCTTCGTCCGCTATCTAAGACCGAGCCACCTGCTACAAAAGATAGTTCATGGCCCCTGAGCCCAATCGATCATTTCATAGCTGCGAAATTCGAGTCTGCAAGTCTTGCGCCGGCTCCAGATGCAGACAAGCGAACATGGATTCGCCGTGCAACGTTTGATTTGATTGGCCTGCCACCAACCGCTGAGGAAATCGAGGCGTTTCTGGCAGACCAGACCCTAGAGGCCTATTCCAAAGTTGTCGACCGACTTCTTAGCTCGACCCAATACGGGGAGCGGTGGGGCCGTCATTGGTTAGACGTTGTTCGATATTCGGATACGGCTGGTGACAATTCCGATTTCCCGATCCCGCAAGCTTACTTATATCGTAATTGGGTGATCGACGCTTTTAATCGTGATTTGCCGTACGATCAATTTGTCTGCGAGCAGTTGGCTGGTGACTTGCTCGAGAGTCGTACAATCGAAGAGAGACGTTCAAGAATCATTGCTACTGGTTACATCGCGAATTCACGAAGATTTGGTTCGCGTGTGTCTGACTACCCACAACACCTAACGATCGAAGATACTATCGATAACCTAGGCCGCACATTTTTGGCTACGACCATCAATTGCGCTCGATGTCATGATCACAAATTCGATCCAGTGACGGCTGAGGATTACTATGCATTATATGGTATCTTTCACAGCACTCGTTACCCATGGCCTGGAATTGAGCTTGAACAACGTCAGCGAGATTTTGTTACTTTGGCGTCCCAGGATGAAGTGACCCGAGTTAAGGCGGAGCGTGATTCGCGGCAACAGGAACTGCGTTCCATCGTAAAGGCCTTGAAGAAGGAGCGAGATGCGGCACAAGATAGTTCACGTAAAGA
The DNA here is from genome assembly GCA_046318795.1 of Pirellula sp. Lineage (GTDB taxonomy): Bacteria > Planctomycetota > Planctomycetia > Pirellulales > Pirellulaceae > JBKCUI01. The sequence continues at coordinate 3,879 of JBKCTT010000053.1, read as the reverse complement.
TCTCGAAAAAAAACTAGAGGCGGCGGAACGAGCCTCGCGCGAGTATTCTGCTATGCCCCTGCCGTATGAAACGATCTACGGAGTGGCGGATGCAGAAACGATTGAAGATGTGGCCTTACAGCGAAAAGGGGATCCGAGCAAACCGGGTAACGTAGTTCCTCGCCGTTTCTTGAAAGTACTCAATGGAGAATCGTTCGAGGGTCGCGAAGAAACTAGCGGCCGTTTGCAGCTAGCCAATTGGATCGTTGATCGCAACAACCCCCTCACGGCACGCGTGATGGTGAATCGCATATGGCAATACCATTTTGGCAAAGCGATAGTTAATACAGCCAGTGATTTCGGACGTCAGGGACAACCCCCAACGCACCCGGAACTACTCGATTGGTTGGCGTTGGCTTTCATGGATTCCGGATGGTCTATTAAATCAATGCACCGAACTATTATGCTGTCTCGAACTTATCGCATGAGCAGTATCCGATCTACTGCTTCTCTAGAGATCGACCCAGCCAATCATTTATTAACAGCTTATCCTCGCCACCGTCTAGATGCGGAAGCGATACGTGACACGCTGCTCTGGCTCGGTGGGAATCTCAATCCAAAGCCTGGAGCTGAACATCCATTTCCGCCACAAAGTGAATGGAAATTTACACAGCACAATCCATTTAAAGCTATCTATGAATCCAATCATCGCAGTGTCTATTTGATGACGCAGCGTATTCAACGTCATCCCTACCTGGCAATATTCGATGGCGCTGATCCCTCGGCAAGCACTCCCGCTCGACTCGTCAGTACCACACCTTTGCAAGCGTTGTATTTGCTGAATGACAAGTTCGTGCATGAGCAAGCGGGGGGATTAGCGAAGCGATTACTAACGGAATACGCTGATGATTCGACTCGTATAGAACGAGCTTGGACGCTTATGTTTGGCCGTTTGCCAGAGAGCGACGAGACCAAGGCGGCTGCGGACTTTCTTCTCGCAGCGGACAAAGAGCTTCAATTGAGCGGAATTCAATCGAACGTTGTTCAAGAACAATCGTGGCAATCGCTACTACGTTCGCTAATGCGTTTAAATGAGTTTGTGTATGTGGATTAATGATCTGGTAAATCAAGATATGATTCCCAAAAGAACACGACGATTGTTCACTCAAAGCCTAGCTGCCGGCTCATTGCTAATGCCAGGATTGTTGTCTCAATTGCTGGCCGAAGATGCCGGCGAGAATAACGGCAACACAGATCCATTGGCTCCTAGAATGCCACATTTTCCGGCTAAAGCCAAACGAGTGATCTTCATCTTTTCCAATGGCGGTGTGTCGCACATGGACACCTTTGATCATAAGCCGGAACTGTTCAAAGCTGATGGCAAAATGACAGGTGTGGGCGGTGGGTTGTCCAACGAGAAACGCGTGCTCCTCAAGCCGCTTTGGGAGTTTAGGCCGGGAGGACAATGCGGAACGTTGGTCAGCGATCTGTTTCCGCATCTTCGTGAGTGCATGGACGATATATGCTTGATCAAGTCGATGAACTCTAATGACAACGAACACTATAATGCTACGTTGGGTATGCATACGGGATCGTTCTTCTTCACTCGTCCTAGCATTGGTTCTTGGGTCAGTTATGGACTCGGTACCATCAATAGCAACCTACCCTCGTTTATGGTATTGGCAGCGCAATTGCCTTATGCCGGAACGCAAGTCTACGGCAATGATTTTCTTCCCGCGTACCATCAAGGTGTTCGTGTTGTGCCAGGTCGAGAGCCAATCGCGGATTTGGAACGAAGAACGCCGCACGAGAGGTTGCAGAAACTGGAGCTCGGACTCGCTGCCGCGTTGAATGCACGCCATCTTAAACAACGTGGCAATGACTCAGAACTTGCTGCCCGCATCCGAACTTTTGAAACCGCCTTTCATATGCAAACCGACGCGCGTGAGGCTTTTGATATCTCTAAAGAGTCGACGGAAACTTTGGAGATCTATGGTCTAAAGGACGGACAATCCGAGGGGTTCGGCTGGAAATGTCTCGTTGCTCGGCGTTTGGCTGAGCGTGGTGTTCGGTTCGTCGAATTGATCGATGGCAGCTCTAGTCATAACTGGGATCAGCATGGCAATATGGCCGAACATGCGGATCATGCCAAAGCCATCGATCAACCTGTCGCCGGCTTGTTAAAAGATCTAAAACGAACAGGGATGTTAGAAGATACGCTTCTGGTTTGGACGACGGAATTCGGGCGTACTCCTGGAGTCGATGGAGAAAAAGGACGCGGCCATCATAGTGCATGCTTCTCTTCATGGATGGCAGGTGCGGGTGTGAAAGGCGGCCTCAGCTATGGTACCACGGATGAGATCGGGGCTAAGGTCGCAGAAAATCGTGTGCACGTCCATGATTTTCATGCAACCATTTTACACTTGCTCGGAATCGATCATGAGCGACTTACCTATCGAAGTGCCGGACGTGATTTTAGGTTGACCGATGTGCATGGAAAGGTCGTGCACGAACTGTTAACTTGATTCACGTTCACTCGGAACGGAAAACGATTCAATTCTAAACAACTGAAGTACTCGAATGTATAGAATCCTATCAGCGAGTTATTACATCAAGTGCCGGTCTCGCTGTCCCGCCGGGCATCGAAAAGAACGAGGTCGGATTTTCGCTTGAAAACGTTAGCCCGAAATGCCCCATCATTTACGACAATGATTGGTGGACCGATGTTCCCGATGCGATGTGCCTTTGGGTTAAGGCCAGCCAGAAAAAATGTAAAGTCAACGGAAACATAGCAAGCAGAGCTATGTGGGAATGGCAAAATGGCTACAGCTTTAAATTAGAAGTTGGATTGAAATATTGTCGAGAACTACTCGCTAACACCCGGGCGAGCGGCCTTAAGAGCACGGCTAGGAAAGTGGGAGCCAGAGGCGTTCAAGACGTTGCCTCAGAATCCGGTCTGCGACGTACTCCGTCGTTACATCTTTGGCGATTTGGCAAAAGACGATCAATGGGACGATGGGGCCTGAATCTTTTGGTTGTTTGATCGCGAGGCATTGTCCAGGTACGAGGTCTAAGATGACGTTGGCCTGACGATACCTAAGCAGGGTGTGAATACCGATGCGATGCGGCGGGAGTTCTTTAGAATGCTCACCAATGTTATGGGGTTCGGAGTCGACGGCTAGCCCCTGAATCGGTAAGGCCTGGCAAAACAAAAAAAGCCCTGAACCGACAAACGTCGGTTCAAAGCTTTGGATGTTTTTGTTAGCTCGGTGGGCGATTGGGGTAGCCTAGTAAGGACTGGATGCTCCGGTGTCAGGATCGCCGCACATGTGGAAGTGGTTATGGTCGATGTAGATCACTTCAATGCACTCGTTGTCCTCGAGCGAGTATGGTACAGGCCAACCATTGATCATTCGCTCTTCGAAGTAAACCGAGCACTTGTAGTGTGCATGGTGCAGTTGAGCGAAGCCGATGAGAGGGACAAATCGTGGCTCATCAACATAGTCCGCAATCTTCTCCTTGACGATGCGAACACGGTTGCGTTGCTTCTCGTTCAAGAATGGAATACCACCGCGAACTGGGCGAGCACGCTCCAAAGCATGCATCACTTCGTCGTCGCTAGGTGGATCGATCGCCGCGTGGTAGGCGTCGGTGATTGGCCCCATGATAGGCACCCGAGCGTATCGCTCGTGAACGTGGAATTGTAATTCCTCGTTGTCCTGCAAATAAGGGCTAATCGGGATCGGAATCCCAACTGGACCCAAGGCCATATTACTTAGTGAAACACACCCAACCTGAACACTCATGGTTCCCAGAAGTGCGAGGCTGATAAACTTTTTGATCGTATTGCAGGACATCGATAACACCCTTGTCGAGTCGGTGACGATTCTTTCGTCGAAC
>JBKCTT010000052.1:0-3478 GCA_046318795.1 Pirellula sp. | reverse complement strand
CTCAAGCTGGATCGTCGTTTACAGGATCGGTACCACCTCTTAGTGAGGGCTCACATGGGAACATCAACGCGTAATTCGTATGGGCCGAAGACTGGAGTGGACTCCACAAGAGCCGCAACTCAGTCTCAAGCAATGTACCGGTTCCTGAACAATGATAGCGTTATCCTGCAGTCCCTCATGGAACCGCTTCAACAGGCAGCGCGAGAAGGATGTGCAAACAGTCTATCCCCTTATGTCTTGATCATGCACGACTGGTGCAAGGTAGACTTCAAGAGGCACAAATCCAAGAAGGATCTTCTGCAGGTTACCCATGAACACGATATCGGCTACGACTTGACCGCAAGCCTTGCCGTCGAAGCCGATTTCGGATGTCCTTTAGCCCCAGTGTCGATGCACATGCGAACTGGGAAACGCTTATACAGCACTGCGGATGAACCTCCCAAGAAGTCGGACCATCATCTCAATCAACTCGAACCAACGATGAATGAGATCGCTGGAATCGAACTTGGACGTACACCCGTTCACATCATCGATCGGGAAGGCGATTCTTTAGGTCACTTTCGAGCTTGGTGCGCAAAGGGGCACCTGTTCCTGGTTCGATGCGATGATCGGAGAGTGACGTGGAAGGGTGAATCGGTTTTACTCAGCGAAATCAATGAGTATTTGGATCGAGAGGTGCTTTTCAAGAAAGCCGGGAAGGCTCGATATCACGGCAAGAAAGTGATGAGAGAAGTCGCTGAAGTCGAGGTGGTTTTGGATGGAGTTCACAAGACACGTGTTCATGGCAAGCAAATCGAAACGCGAGGCGAGCCTCTGGTTGTACGAGCGGTCTTTGTTCGGCTAGTGGATACGGAGGGTTACATCTTGGCCGAGTGGATGATACTCACGAACGTACCATCGAGCGATGTCGACACAGGGACCATTGGTCTCTGGTACTACTTTCGTTGGCGGATTGAAAGTTTCTTTAAGCTCTTGAAGAGCGCAGGACATGAACTGGAGTATTGGCAGCAGGAGACGGGCATAGCCATATTCCGGCGATTGCTGATTGCCTCCATGGCATGCGTGTATGTGTGGCAGTTGATGCGAGACAAGAGTGAGCGAGCGGAGACGATGCGAGCCCACTTGATGAAACTGAGTGGCCGCCAGACGAAGCACGGAGTCAAGTCGACAGCAAGCGCACTGCTTGCGGGATGGTACTGCATGATGTCCATGATGAGCCTACTAACGAACGATACCTCACTCGCTGAACTTCGCAATCTCGCAAAAACCTATGCTCCTCCAGGCTTTTTTGTGTAGAGACCAATGCCGAAGCGGGGCGAGGGGAGCAAGAATCATTGGGCAGCAATCGGATTCTACCGGTGAATAGTTCCTGCATGGTACATCGTTCGCTTTCTCCAATGTTCATTTCAGTACCTCCCAATGACCGCCTTTGGCAGGGCCGATACGGCCGATGATTTCTTGTTCTCGAAGTTTGCGTAAGAGCCGTTCAACAGTTCTTTCTGCTCGCCCTATTTTCTTGGCGATTTCAGGGATAGTGATTTCGGGATAATTCCCTAGCAATTCAACGATTTTCCCCTCAGTTTTCCCCGACATTTTCCCCGACATTTTCCCCGACATTTTCCCCGAACTTCTCTTCGAATTTTCAGTGTTTATCGTGCTTTGGCGGGCGATCGACAGTACGAACCCGTCGCGGTACGAAAACATCGGTTCGGGCAGTCCAGCCTGCTGGCACATGCGGATCATATCGCCGGTTCCGGTCCCCATCCGCTCAATGTACTGGGTTAGGTACATTGGCTCCGCGATTAACGGATTTCTTGGCACCGATGCATGGGAATGGCGAAGCGACTCAAACGTCAAACTATCGGGAAGTCTCCCAGGATTGGAAATCTCCAAGCGATCGGCGAACAGCATCACTTGAACGCTCGCGTTACTCGCATAGTCGCGATGTACCACGGCGTTAACAATTCCCTCTGCGACGACATCTCGAGGGATCTCGTAAGTAACGGGTGCTTGGGCACTTTGCGAGCGAGTCCCGACCCGAGCCGCAATCTTGGACATCACAAAGTCAATCGCCTGATCCACCAACTGAAACACGGTCCCCTTGTAGGTTTGGTAAGACGGGATCGGTTTGGCGACCTCGGTACCATGGAAATGGGCACATTTGATTTCCGAAGTGGGGAAAAACGACTGCGGCTTTTTTCCAAACAGCATCACAGCAGCATTGGTGGGTCGACCTGCATCGAGCAAATTTAAGTGTGATAGCAATTCCGCAGGGGGTGTCGACTCAGGCAATGGAAAATTGCGTGAGTGGCGTGCCTGTCTAATGAACGCTTCCATCGCATTGCTATCTAGATCCTCAAGCTTGGCCTTTAAACAGGGTGCAGCATCCCACGGCCCAACGCTAATCAATTGGTGTTCGACCAGATAATCGACAAGCGAAGCATAGACGGCAGTCCTTAGCGTGGCCAAATCGTCAAAGCGTCGTCGAATCAACTCGTTTCCCGCCCGCCCAATTAGGCTACGCATCTTTGAGTGCTTGTCTTGGTCGGTTGCCCCTTTGACATAGATGAGTCGAGTCTTTCCTAACTCTGTCGCAACCTGGAACTCTCGTTCTGTAGGAGAGAGTCCGTTTGCATCTTCCCAGCCATATTCATTTCCCAACAGACCGAGATAGAGATCGCATTCCGCAACTTTGGCCAAGTAGACATTGTCAGCTCGTCGATCGGCGGCCGGCAATTCTTCGAAGAGAAAGACATCGAAAAACTGTTTTAGAAGCGGATCAGCGGCCAAGTATTCGCGCAGGCCAAGCCGCTCGGCCGCGAACTCTTTTTGCACGCTGCTGATGAAGACTCTCTTCATGGAACAGAATGGATAATGGAGAGTGGATAATGGAGAATTGAGAATGTCATGTTAGTGGTTTTCGGTTTTCGAGGTTTTGACAATGGACACGAGTAGTTTGATCAGTTCCTGGATGTCAGGATGAATCGAGTTGAAACTTTCCTGCGTGATGTATTCTGATTGGTGAAGGAGGTCAAGCCAGTAGTCGGTTTCGTTAGCTTCATTGAGGGCGATGCTCAATTAATTAATGAAGTCAGGTTTGCTTTGTGCATGTTCGGCTTCTCGTACGAGAGCCTCAATTGCCGTCCCACTCCGGAGCACTTGCTTCGACAGTACGAACTCCTTCTTTTGTTCCTGCAGATATTCTGCTAGCTTCACAACCCGCAGCGCGAACGCAAACGACTTATCCTTCACCACATTTTTCCCCATTATCACCTCCCCGTCATTTTCAATTCTCCATTCTCAATTTACTAACCGGATTCTCCCGGTGAGCAACTCTTGCATCATACCTTGTTTGATCTCGTGGGCTTTGGCAAGCTTCGATTCCAGTGATTCGATCTCAGTGTCCATGTCGGAGAGGATGTTGGCGATAGCAGTTTGCTCCGCTAGCGTCCATGCCACCACGGAGTTCATCGCAGCT
>JBKCTT010000051.1:0-49095 GCA_046318795.1 Pirellula sp. | reverse complement strand
GCGGCGACAACAGCAATGGCACCCGGACCTCGCGAAAAATCGGTTAAATTGAAAACGTTTCCTTGTTCGATGTAGGGCGTTAGCGAAGCGTTCATACTCCACCGAAAGCCTCCTAAAGCAGGTTCGAGCCTGCCTGACGGAAGCGATTTGAAAGTGCTTTCATAGTTATGAGCTGCTAATGCCCATTGTTTTAGATTGTTGGAGCACTGCATCCGACGCGCAGCTTCTCTTGCAGCTTGCACAGCGGGTAAAAGCAATCCAACCAAAATGCCGACGATGGCAATCACCACCAATAACTCAACGAGCGTAAAGCCTCGTTGGCGACTTCCCTTTTGTTCCCTTTTCATTTCTTATCACATCCTCAATAAAACCATGTTAAAGATTCGAATCATCCCTGCGCGACTGATGAGCCATCAAGCGTAAGCAAACGTTGGTGTGGAATGCCCAAAGATACGACCTAGGGGAGGATGAACCATACCTGATCCATTCAATGAGGCGATGTAGGTACAGTGCAGTTAATTGTTTGTTAATTCTTGCGGTGCAACGATTGATCGTAATTTCGCGATTCGCAAATCGTTCATCCTTAGTCTTTAGCACGCCAACGATATTACTGAGTTTCATCGTGGTCTCAATGTTCGTTTCGAATCCTTTGGTCCGTCAACTGCAACGGAACATTGAACTGATCTCCTACAATCGCAACCAACGTGCCAATCATTAGAACGACTGACCATTTCGAAGAATCTTTAAGGAAATCACTTGCTAAACGCTTAGCAAAAGCCACTCCATAAATTTTTCAGACTGAACCATTAAGATGGGAAATGCCTTTGCTATCGCCGTCGCAATTGATGGTCCTAGGGCGTCTCCTTGAAAAATGACGGCGACGTCTGATGGGGGATTTAAAAACAGTGGCGTGGCAACTCGTGACGCGTCCGAGTTAGATTGCCTGGGGCATAGCAGTTCGTCGCCAATCATAAAGCCTTTGCATTTTCGAAGCGTTGGTTCGCTACGAGTCTACCGTCAATTGATGAATTGCATCAATTCGCAGCTATAAAAGCATTGGGAATCGGCGAAACGCCAGGCGGGGACCATTGACCATGAATGACGGTTTCGCCCGGTGCATAGATACGCAGATACACGGTGAAGTTGCCCTTTGGGGTTGGTATCCACTTTTTTTGATTTCCCTCGATCTTGTCGTGGGAGAGCACGATTCGAAGTGGCGAAGTGTTCATTGACGTGGTGTCAGATGCGGATACTGCATAGGAACTGCACCGACGATCCTGCTCGACAAGTTGATGATTCTCATCGTATACGGCTAATGACCAGAAGCCGCGGTTCGGTGGCAATTGATCGTTGTTCAAAACGAATTCGTATTGGCGACTTCCGCTGAGTCGTTCTCCATATTTGTCGACTTCGAGGTAAAAGTACTTTGCTTCCCGTGGTCGGTTTACAAAGATGTTAGATTTGGCAACGGCCATCCGTGAAATATAGTCTGTACCGAAGTTTGCTGCATTGTTCACGGTCGTCCATCCATGTGGGAGCTGGCTGCCAACATTGCGGAAATCGAAATGAGGCGTAATCAAATCTCTTTCAAATTGTTCGGCTAACTGGCCGAGCAAAGCACGTTTTTCTTCGTCATTGAAGACATGTTCGAGAGTAAGCTTTAATTGATGGTAAAACGCTTCTTCGCCTTGCAGCGATGGAACTTGTTCGAGCACTTCTCGCAGGGATTCAAAGAAAGTGGCAGGATTGACCTGTTTGCAACGCTCCCGAGTTGATTCCCCCACGGCAGGATACCATTTCTTTCGATCCCAATTTTGAATCTTCCATCGACCGCCGAAGTTCTCCCATGGGTAGACCGCAATCTCCTTAACGATGGATTGCACCTCGCGAAGGTTGTTCTGGTTTACAAAGTACCTTGGGATAATGTAGGCGAGCTTTGTTGGAGATCGAAATACGTCGATGAATCCGTCTGGTTTCTCCCCATTCCAATCGGGACCTACGACCAGGTAGAGGCCCGGTTTGCTGGCATAGATGCTTCCCAGCTCGCCGAACGAATCCGTTCGATGATCTCCTAGTTGAAACATCCAGACATGGGACTTCGCGTCTGGTACTTGGAGAACCACTTCATCCTTTTCTAAGTCTAGAAGAGCGAACCCGTATATGACATCTCGATTCGGGCAGGGGACGCTTTTGAAACTAGGATCTAGTGGTTCGGTAAGCATGCTCAGTCGGTTTACTGGCGCAACGGGTGCTCCGCCACTCACACCGGGAGCAGATAAAAGACTCATAGAATTCTTCACGTTTTGAAGATAAACGAGTGGCCAGCCCCATTGATAGGCTTTCGCCAGCAACACAATCTCGTGTTCGGGAAAAGTGGAGGTGATGGCAGTGTTAGGCTCTGTGGGATTGTGTTCCGCAGGGAAAATGGCTGCGACAGAGTGGGAAGAATAAGTTGAAAACAGAAGCTCAAAAACGATTACAAATAGAACAGTCGCTGTGCGCATGGAAACACCTTGCTGAGATTGACCTGGAAAGAAAGGAAGCGATGCAGAGGTCTTAGCGACAACAGCGGGAGGAGTTTCTGATCGTGTAGTTCATGATGAAAATAATGTTAGCAATATCTCACAAGGGAACATCGATGTAAGGCGGATGCACCTCTCACCCGCAGCTTCCATTGCGAGTCGAGAGGTGCACACCATCGATTGAGACTGGGAGAAAATCAGTCTGGAAGATTCCACCGCTAGTACCGTACCAAACAAAGAAACATCGATTGGTAAAGGTGCATTACAATCTTCTGACAACCTTTTGTAAGGAAGATAGCGGTTGTTCAATCTGATGATTTCTAAGAGAACATAAAACTAGATCCTCAAAAAGTTCGCTGCGACATGCTGCAATCTTCGAATGCAGCTACGGCTTCGAGAATATCCGCGGTAGCCGTACTCGGTGCTAGTTATCCAGATCTAATGCGGGCAACGAATGAGATGTGTTGTCTAGCCGTGTCGCTGGATTAGCAAAGGCTATGAAACGAAGATTCTGATGTATTGTGGACGTATCATCGGACCTCTTCATTGAATAATGTTACCGCATTGAAGGCTGAGGATCTCTTGGCGGCATGACAAATGCAGAGTGTGCTCTGCGAATCGAGTCGCTTTGAATCATTTCGACAAGCATGATTATTCCTTTGAGTTTAGTCGAGTGTAATTTACATCCTATCGAAAGCACTATGGATCCAGATGATGTTACAAAAGAGTGTTCCGTCAACGGCGAGAGCACAGCATGGGAAATTGAGCCGATTGTTGATGCGCTGCGGGCTGTTCGAACGCAATCGCTGAATTCGAGAAATCGATTCGATAATCCGACGGTACTTCCGTCAAAGAAGCGAATCGAAGCCATTATCGAGAGCTTTAGCGCTGCAATGTTTCCACATCGCCTGAGCCAACGTCAGCTTCAACGAGAATGTGTCGATTTCTTTGTCGGCCAACAATTGGATTCCGCTTGCACGTCACTCGCAGAACAAATTCGAGTTGAGCTGGAATATTCCGACGAAGCAACGCATCATTCAGGTAATTTTTCTGAAGAATCCAATCTGCGCACCAAAGCCATTCTTCAACAACTACCGACTATCCGAGAGCTGCTCGACTCCGATATTCAAGCGACCTATTTGCTCGATCCGGCAGCGAGAAGCCAAGATGAAGTGCTGGCTTGTTATCCCGGTATTTTAGCACTTATCCACTACCGAATTGCCCATGCGATCTATCTCGCAAATCTGCCCCTCATCGCTCGAATGATTACGGAAATCGCGCACTCGAAAACTGGAATCGATATCCACCCAGGAGCCCACATCGATCGATCGTTTTTCATCGATCACGGCACGGGTGTTGTCATCGGAGAAACGACCATTATCGGGCAGAATGTTCGAATTCATCATGGCGTTACTTTGGGCGGAAGCTCGAATTACACCACGGCAAGTGCTGCGTTCGGAGAGAAGCAGTGGAAAGTCCCACGGCATCCAATTGTTCACGATAACGTCACAATTTTCGCCGATGCGACAATACTGGGGCGTGTCCGAATTGGTGAGGGAGCCATCATCGGAAGCAACGTTTGTGTTACCGATGATGTGCCTGCATTCTCGCGGGTCATGCAAGCTCAGTCGACACTCAACTCCTTCATCGAAGGAGCTGGTATCTGACGGGTTTTCGATCTGAGCAATACATGGGGCTAAGTACTCAGATAGGGCGTTGTCGCTAAAGCTCAAGTCTTAAATTCGGAGGCATCACCTCGTTTAAAACCAGTCAGCCGGTATAGGGTGCAAAGAGAGGGGTCGAGAGGTATCGCTCACCAAGGCTGCACATGATCGTAACAATTCGCTTGCCTCGAAACTCAGGCCGCATTGCAACCTGTACGGCCGCCCATGCATTAGCTCCTGAACTAATGCCTGCCATGATCCCCTCCTCCTGAGCGAGACGTTGCCCCCAAGCAAACGCGACTTCATCGTCAACCGTGACAACGTCATCAACAATGGAGCGATCCAAGTTCTTGGGGATAAATCCTGCGCCGATTCCTTGGATACGATGACGACCAGCCTTGCCACCGCTTATCACTGGTGAGGATGCCGGCTCGACAGCAATTGCTTTGAAATCGGGGTTTCTCGCTTTGATGTATCTCGCAACCCCGGTCAATGTACCGCCTGTTCCAACTCCTGCGACAATTGCATCGATCTTTCCGTCGGTATCGGCCCAAATTTCTGGTCCTGTCGTAAGTTCGTGGGCGCGTGGGTTAGCTGGATTCTCAAACTGCTGAGGCATCCAACCGTTCTTGTCATTCAGCAGCAACTCCTCTGCTTTGGCGATAGCCCCACGCATTCCATCAGCCGCTGGCGTTAACACTAGATTTGCACCAAGAGCTCGCAGCAAAGCCCGCCGCTCCACCGACATCGATTCAGGCATTGCCAGCGTTAGCTTGTATCCCTTAGCTGCGGCAATAAACGCTAAGGCGATTCCGGTGTTACCGCTGGTTGGCTCGATGATGTGCGTGCTCGGTGTTAAACGGCCGGACTTTTCCGCCTCCTCAATCATGGATCGGCCAATCCGATCCTTAACACTGCTCATCGGATTAAAGAATTCGCATTTCGCAAAGACCGTGGCATATTCTGGTGATAGGACACGGCGCAGCCGTATCATGGGAGTGTTTCCAACTGTCTCTACGATGTTTTCGTAGGTCTTTCCGTGAAGCATATTCCGATCCCTTGTTCAGTAAGCAGCATGAATCCTTGATAAATTGAGAGGCAAATTCATCGGTTCACCGAGTAGCGGTGTGCTTTGATTTATCTTGCCGTTCCCATCGACCGCAATGACTTACACTTTCCGTGCCAGTTGATGGATGACTGACAACATTCGATCGATTTCTTCATGGGTGTTGTAAAGGGCAAAGGACGGACGCACGGTAGTCTCCAGACCGAAATGCCTGAGTGACGGTTGTGCGCAGTGGTGTCCAGTTCTAACGGCGATACCGTGACGATTCAATTCCTTGCCTACAGCCTCGGTCGAATAGCGATCCAATGTAAAAGAAACCAAACCCACCTTTTCCTTGGCATGCCCGTAGATCGTGACCCCTTTGATTTGCGAAAGCCCGAATTGTGCATGCTCCAGCAAAGCATGTTCATATTGCAAGAGCGAATGAGGATCAAACTGCTCTAGGTATTCTAAAGCGGCTCGCAATCCGACGGCGTCTCCAATGCTGGGGGTACCTGCCTCGAATTTAGCTGGCGCGTCGGAATAGGTTGTCTCTTGGAACGTAACCCGTTGAATCATGTTGCCACCCCCCTGCCATGGCGGGAGCATATCTTGCAAATCGGGATGAACGTAGACTGCCCCAATTCCCGTGGGGGCAAAAATCTTGTGACCTGAAAAGACAAAGAAATCGCAGCCAATTTCTGCAACATTGATCGGCATGTGCGCTATGGACTGTGCCCCATCCACAATAAACCTAGCCCCTCGTTTGTGTGCCATGGCAGACATGTCTTCGACAGGTAACACGGTGCCTAACGTGTTGGAGGCATGACTGACGCTGACGATTTTTGTTCTGGGGGATAACAGGCGGCGATACTCATCTAGCATGATTTCACCGTTATCATCGAATGGGATGACTCGGATTTTGGCGTTGATTCGTTTCGCCAGCAATTGCCAAGGGACTATGTTGGCATGATGCTCCAATTCCGAAAGAAGAATCTCGTCACCATCCCTAAGAAATGGCTGGCAGACATTGGCCAAAAAGTTCATGCCCTCGGTGGTACCCCGAACGAACACGATATCCTTTGACGAATCCGCATGAATGAATCTTTGAACCGTTTCGCGAGCCGATTCATAATGATCGGTTGCTCTGGCCGCTAGCGTGTGTGCGGCGCGATGGATATTGGAATAATCCTTTCTATAAAAAGATGACATCGCATCGATGACTGAGTTTGGCTTTTGGGTCGTCGCTGCGTTATCAAACCAAACGAGAGGATGGCCATTTACCGTTTGATGCAACGCCGGGAAATCGCTTCGAATGGACTCGACGTCCACAGGGCGATATCCCGCCGGGCGATACGGCTTTGCTGTAAATGGGGATTCACTCGCTTTCGAAAAGCTGTTCGGAAAGCTCGTTCGACTTAGATGATCTGGTACCTGAGATACGGAATGATCGAGAGTCCCATTTGGTGTAGTTACATCTGCTGCAGATGGCGATCCTTTGCTCAGAAATGGCTGCAGGGATCTCGGTTGCCGTAGTCTTTCCACCGCCGCTTTGGCTTGCGCAGCTGGTGTCAGTGGTAAGTCATTTGAAGATGCTGCCCTGAGCATGGCTGCTAACACGGGAGCTGGCAGGTTGGATTGGCCAGCTGTGGGAAGCTTGGACAGATCAGGTTCGCTCGCTTGACCTGCATCGCTCGGTAGCTCCACGGGCAGTTGTTGAAAATTGCCAACAGCGCCAGGACTTTCGACGTGAGGCAATGTAGGTTGCCCTGATCGGTTAGGAAGAAATGAACGCTGCGAATCGATCGAATCAAACTCACCTAGATTTGGAGTAATTCCAGATACCCCGCTCTTGGATGTGGCCGAGCTCGCGGGGGTGTGTCCCTGGAGCTGGGAAGCGAGATCCATTAACCGCCGAGTTACCTCGTTGGAAGAAACATCTTCGAATGTTTCTGGACGAGGTATGCTTGGGGGCACAGCCGGCAGATTGTTGTCCACAATTGCAGGGCTCTCGATAAACGAAGTCTCTTGGTCCAGGGGATCGAAATCGACCGATGCTTTATCAGGATAGGAAAAAGCCATGGATTAAATCCCGGATCCGTTGTCAAACGACTTTGGTACACGTTGCAAGTAGTCGTGGTAGTAACCAACCTCAACATTTTCGAGGACACCGACGGCATCGTCCGTTAGCACCGCTGCGGAGAAATAGAGAGTCAGTAGATAGGAGCTAACTCCAAGACTATCCAGTCCCATGAGCCGGGCTGAAAGGCTCGGTGCAATTTCCCCTTCGATACCAGATTGGTGAAGTCCAACAACTCCCTGATCTTCCTCACCGACTCGGACCAAAAGGATGCTTGTTGTGCCGGATGATTGCCGCGATTGGTATCGATTGGTTACTTCGAGTTTGTCGCAAGGAACGATTGGGATTCCTCGCCATGAGATCATCGGAGCACCAAAGATGTTCACTGTGACGGGTGGCACTCCTCGCCAAGTGCATTCACGTAGAAATGCGGCGATCGCTTTGGGGTGAGCTAGGAAGAATGCCGGCTTTTTCCAGACCAAAGCCAAGAGCTCATCCATATCATCAGGGGTCGGTGCACCGTATCGTGGTGTTAGCCTCATTGCGGGGTCAACGGAATGCAAGAGACCGAATTTTTTACTGTTGATAAGTTCCCACTCTTGTCGTTCTTTAATCCCCTCGATGGTCAGTCTCATCTGCTCTTCGAGTTGATTGTAGGGCCCGTTGAAAAGATCGGAGACTCGTGTGTGAACACGAACAACGGTCTGCACCGCTGACAAAGAGTACTCGCGAGGGGTTGGAGAGTAGTCGACGAAGGTTTCTGGGATTTCTACGTTCTCAGCGAAACCAGACACCAGGTCAATATTACGCTCGCCGTACCTGTTGACGCTGGAACGCAATTCTTGATGCTCCACAATTGCCTTCTGGAAAGCCTCAACAAGATTCGGATTGCCAGCGAGAAGCGACTCCAGTTCCTTTCGAGAAAGAGTCAAAAGCACGCACGGCGTGATGGTCCGAATGGTAGCATCCGAAGGGCGGTCTGAAGTCAACTCAGCTTCGCCAAAGAACTCACCATCCGAAAGCAATGCGATTCGTAAATCGCTACCATGAATCCCCTTGCTCAGCACCTCGACTTGTCCCTGAGCAATTACGAAAAACTTACTACCATCCTCGCCTTCAACCAACAGTTTGTTACCAATAGCAACCTTCTCTGTTCGAAATGCTCCTACCATGCGATCCAACACTGCATCGGGGAGTTTTGAGAACAAAGGTACGCTCCGGAGCGCATTGGGAGGCAATGACGCTACGCCATCAACAAAGTCAACAGCGATCCTTTCTGCTTTCGACAATTCAACCTTGGTTCTGTTAACACGATAGGTTCCGCCATCCACTTGTACCCATGGTAGCAAGCGTAGCAAATGCCGAGGCGTGATCGACATCATCTTTGGTGATGTCTTGCTGGTCGTTGCCAAATTACGTGCAACGGTTGTTGTAACACTTCGCTGTAACAAGCTATCGCTCATGTTGTTTAAATCCTGAAAGTCAACCAACAAATAAAGACACGTGATAAACTTGGTTATGGGACGTGGACGCGTCCTGGAAATAACCTCTAGAAAAAATATCCAATAACCAGCCTTGTCCGTTGCAATCCGTTGTCACCTCATCGACCCATTCCAAGCCGTTCATGAACCTGTCATGCAAGCAAATCCACAAGATCATAAAGGAGATCAATTGGTTCGCAACCTTACAAATTGATAGATTTGTTTATGTTGTTTTAGCAATCAAATAATACGGCTTACCGTCAAATATGGTCGTTGCCTATCACGGATCGCGATACATACTCCACTCAATTCCAAGCTTACGCATCTTGGCGCGGAGCGTGTGTGGATTGATGTTCAAAAGTTTGGCTGCCCCTCGCCTGCCTTCGATCTGCCCCCGAGCCTTTTGCAGCGCTCGCTCGATATGTTTTCTCACGGCGTCATCTAGCGTTAGCAACGGTTCCGAGTCAGAAGCTTTGGTTGGCTCCTTTAGTGTTGCCTCTTGGGGAACGCTATGCCTCACAACTTGCTCTGGTATAACCTCATAAAAAGTTGGCTCATCAGATTCTATCCCTAAGTCGTACTTTGGAGCGCTGCCCAATCCTAATGCGTTGGCGATTTCCAGATGCGTGCCACGGCCCAAGATTACAGCTCGATCCATTACCGCCTGAAGCTCTCGTATGTTTCCTGGCCATCGATAATCGATCAGTTGCTTGATGTCGGCTGGATTCAAGTCAACGTATGGTAACCCAAATTTTGATGCAGCTCTTCTTGCAAAGTGCCGAGCGAGGGCTGGAATATCCTCGATCCGTTCGCAAAGTCGTGGTAAAAGGATCGGGAACATATTGATTCGATACCAAAGATCTTCTCGAAACGACCTCTGCTGGACCATACTGGCGAGATCGCGGTGAGTGGCGGCAATAATTCGTACGTCGACATGAATTAGTGATTCCCCACCAACACGCTCGATTTGATGTTCTTGCAAAACTCGTAACAGTCTCACTTGTGCAGCCAGCGGCAACTCACCAATTTCATCCAGAAACAGAGTCCCTCCGTTTGCTCGTTCAAACCAGCCGCGTCTTTGGTCAGAAGCTCCTGTAAAGCTACCCTTCTCATGACCAAAAAGCTGTGAGTCGATCAATTCCGACGGTATGGCACCACAGTTCACGCGAATGAATGGACGTTCTGACCTTGAAGAGCGATGGTGGATTGCTCGTGCTACAACCTCCTTGCCCGTACCGGTGTCCCCAAGAATCAAAACAGGCATATCAGCCGGGGCGACCAGTTCCACTCGTTCCATCACCGTTCGCAGTCCCGAGTCGGCACCAACCAAGGCATCAATATTTTTTGACTGTTGTTCGTCAGGAACACTGGCTGGTTTCGATGGCTGACTCAGCATTTGATGTGTATAAAGCATCAGCCATGTAGGTCCAACTAAGGATTCCAGCAGGTAGTGTTGATCCTCTCTAATAGTTCGCCCTGATTCCAGTTCTACTAGTAATACACCGTAGTACGAACTCTTCCAATCGTTCGTTGGTCGTCGAATGGGAGTCGCCACAATTTCTCCATTTGCGACTTCAGGCGTCAGCGTAGCCAACTTGCCAGTACGACGAGATCCATACTGCCTTAGAATTTCGTTCTTATCAAGCCATTCGATAAGTTCCTGCCATTTCGCTTCGGTGCAGCCCGTATGTTTGTCGTCAGGTAATAGATCGTCTTTAGTTACAGCGTTAACAACCCTAAGGCTTTTGGACGTTGTATCAAATCCGATCAAATACAATCCCTGAGCTGGAATACCGATACGAACCCGGTCTAGGAGTCCAGTCAGCGCAATCGTTGTGCTGGATTCACGAAAAATTAAATCCCAGATCGATTTTGACTCTTGCGACTCCTTGGTCATTTCCCAGCTGTTTCTTCCGTTAAATCCCGTGTTGCCATTCCATTGAATCTTAGCGATCGAATTTCAGTGCCAGGTACCCAACAAATGTTTTCCATCCATCGACGTTGCGATTAGCCAAAATGTTGTGTTATCGCTTTCCGCGAATCTCGATTGTTGCCGCGAACATTTTTGCTTACCTAGCTTCCAGCACTCTGCTAATCTCGTGCCACACCTGACGCGTTCAGCCAACGTTTTATTCTCTCGCCTGAGATTCGTTGGCTCTCGGATGCCGTTTATGTCAGTCTAATGGTCCCAATTCTTTGCGATTGGATGCAACTACACTCGATGTAGGTTGGTTCGCCAATGCTCTTCCGTGAGACTTGCAAGCGATCCAGCACCCAGTATAGCTGCCCAGCATATTTAACGGAAATCCATCAGATATAAAGTCTCGCGTTAAGCTAGGATCGGTTTCTCGAAAAAAAATTAAATTCCGATGCCAAAGTCAATTCCATCTGAATCTCTACGTTTCCTAATGAAAAGCAGTTCTCTAGGACGGAAGGGTGCGATTCTATGTTCGCTGAGGGAATTGCTTGCATTTTGGCTAGGCTGTCTATGGTCCATATTTTGCGTGCCGTCTGATCCCAGAGTGGTCAAAACCATTTTCGTCGTGGACCAGGGTTCGTCGGCTCTCGAAATGCATTCGACGAGTTCCACGCTGGAGCCAGCATAACCTCTTTGTACTAGTTCGATAAGTTAGGACGTTTTGATGTTCAAGATTCGCGGAGCGATCGTTTCCCTTTTTGCCGGACTCGTACTGTCCACGGGATGCCAAACGGACAAGAGCCCGACTGGAACCGACGGTGAAAGTCCTGAACTCACCATTTTGAATGTCTCTTACGATCCGACGCGCGAATTTTATTCTGAATTCAACAAAGAATTTGCCACCCACTGGAAACAGAAGACGGGCCAATCCCTATCCTTTGACCAATCTCACGGGGGCGGGGGCAAACAAGCTCGTGCGGTGATTGATGGACTCAAAGCGGATGTCGTTACTCTAGCATTGTCCTACGATATCGATCAGATTTCTGAGAAGACCAAACTGTTTCCGGCAGACTGGCAAAAACGATTGCCTAACAATAGTTGCCCCTACACGTCAACGATCGTGTTTCTTGTGCGCAAGGGGAACCCCAAGCAGATAAAGGATTGGAACGATCTAGCTCGCAGCGATGTGCAGGTCATCACCCCCAATCCGAAAACATCTGGGGGAGCACGTTACAACTACTTGGCCGCTTGGGGATACGCGCTACGACAACCGGGAGGAAACGAAGAAAAGGCTTTTCAATTTTTAAAGTCTATTTTCAACAACGTTCCTGTTCTTGATTCGGGAGCTCGTGGATCAACCACTACATTCATCCAGCGCGAAATTGGAGACGTTCTTTTGACATGGGAAAGCGAGGCCTTTCTCTCGATCAATGAGTTTGGTCCAGAGAAGTTGGAGATAGTCATTCCATCCACAAGCGTCATCGCGGAACCTCCCGTTACTGTTGTCGACGAGAACGCCAAGGCACATGGGGCACTCGAAGCGGCAACAGCATATCTCGAATTCCTTTATTCACCTGTAGGGCAAAAACTTGCCGCTAAACATTATTATCGTCCATTTCTAGCTGAACATGCCGATCCAGCGGACCTCGCCCGATTTCCCAAGCTCGAACTCTTTTCGATTGATGAAGTCTTTGGTGGTTGGCCCAAAGCGCAGCAAACACATTTCAACGATGGTGGGTTATTCGATCAGCTTTACTCGCCAAACAATCGCTAGGTTGCTGTTGATTTTTATTCTACGCAGGAGGCATTGTTCGTGAGTCGATCCTTTCGGCAATACAGCGTCATACCCGGATTCGGACTGACCATGGGATACACCATCGTCTACTTGAGCCTGATCGTGCTTATCCCCCTGTCCATGTTGTTCGTCAAAACAGCGGGCATGGACTGGGCGAGGTTTTGGACAACAATCACCGATGCTCGAGTTGTGGCATCTTACAAATTGACGTTTGGTGCATCATTGATAGCCACGTTGATCAATGTTGTCTTTGGTGGAATAGTCGCTTGGACATTGGTTCGATACACATTTCCTTTCAAGAAGTTTATCGATGCCATGGTGGACTTGCCGTTTGCAATTCCGACAGCGGTTTCGGGTATCGCATTAACAGCGGTCTATTCCAAAAACGGTTGGATTGGTCAGTTTCTGGAACCATTAGGCATCAAGATTGCCTTCGCTTATCCGGGAGTTGTCGTCGCAATGACATTTATCGGCCTGCCGTTTGTGGTGAGAACATTGCAACCTGCCATTGAGGATTTGCACAAAGAGAATGAAGAAGCGTCCGCTAGCCTCGGTGCATCAAGGTGGCAAACATTTCGATTCGTTATCTTGCCGGCAATTATTCCCTCGCTACTGACAGGATTCGCTATGGCGTTCGCTCGCGCTTTAGGAGAGTACGGATCCATCGTTTTCATTTCCGGAAACTTGCCTATGAAAACAGAAATTACCACGTGGATTATCACTCAGAAGCTCGATCAGTACGATACCGAGGGAGCAACTGCCATCGCTCTCGTTATGCTGCTGTCTTCTTTCGCGATACTGTTCACCATCAATGCAATTCAGTGGTGGACTAGCCAGAGACACCGAGGTGTCTCATGAACAAAAGTTTAGACAAACGTTTACGAGGGGCGACAGAAGAGCCTACGTGGGTTCGATACACGTTGATCTCAATAACCGTATCATTTCTGCTTTTATTCCTGTTTTTGCCATTGTTATCTGTATTCACCGAAGCGTTCCGAAAAGGGATCGGTGCATACTTTGCAGCGTTTAATGACCGAGCGGCTTTGTCGGCCATTAAGCTGACACTTATCACTGCTGGTATATCTGTTCCAGTTAACATCGTGTTTGGATTAGCCGCATCGTGGGCTATCGCGAAGTTTGAGTTTTGGGGCAAAAGCATTCTCCTTACGTTGATTGATTTGCCATTCGCTGTTTCGCCGGTCATTTCGGGATTGATCTTTGTTTTACTATTCGGTGCCCAAGGATTATTGGGACCATGGCTTTCCTCACAAGGGGTTCAAATCATCTTCGCCGTACCTGGAATTGTGATTGCCACGATTTTTATCACCTTTCCTTTTGTGGCCAGAGAGATCATTCCACTGATGCATGAGCAGGGGACCGAGGAGGAGCAAGCCGCCATTACACTCGGAGCCAATGGTTGGCAGACCTTTTGGTACGTAACACTACCAAATGTTCGCTGGGCGTTACTATATGGCGTTATTCTATGCAATGCTCGCGCTATGGGAGAATTTGGGGCCGTGTCGGTAGTCTCTGGGCATTTGAGGGGCAAGACGAATACGCTACCACTGCACGTTGAAATTCTGCACAACGAGTTTAACTTCGTTGCAGCCTTTGCTGTCGCATCTTTGTTGGCGTTACTCGGACTGGTCACGTTGGCAGCCAAGATGTATGTCGAATCACGCATTCACAGTACATCTTCATCCTCCGATTCATCCACTTCTGATCATTGAGGAAAAAATGAGTATTGAAGTCAAAAATCTTTCCAAGACATTCGGAAGTTTCAAAGCGCTCGAGGATGTTAGTCTGCGTGTGAATGATGGCGAATTAGTTGCCTTGCTCGGTCCGTCTGGGTCGGGTAAGACCACGTTATTGCGAATCATCGCAGGTTTAGAGACCCCGGACCCAAATCCGAATAGCGAAATTCTATTTCATGAAGCGCAAGTGACATCCTCTCCGGTTGGAAAACGTGGGGTGGGTTTTGTATTCCAACACTATGCGCTTTTCCGGCACATGTCGGTCTTTGATAACATCGCCTTCGGATTACGAGTAAGGCCACGAGCCAGCAGGCCAGCTAAAGAAGCAATCCGTGACCGAGTCAATCATCTACTAAAGCTTATACAACTCGAGGGCTTTGGTAATCGTTACCCTTCCCAGCTGTCTGGTGGTCAAAGGCAACGAGTCGCTTTAGCGCGAGCTATCGCCGTAGAACCACAAGTGCTATTGCTGGACGAACCTTTCGGTGCTCTGGATGCAAAGGTACGGAAGGGGTTGCGAGATTGGTTGCGGCGTTTACACGATGAGATTCATTTGACTAGCGTCTTAGTGACTCATGATCAAGAAGAGGCACTCGAGGTAGCGGATCGAGTCGTGGTGATGAACAAAGCAAAAATTGAACAAGTTGGTACGCCTGAGGAAGTATTTCATAAACCGTCGAGTCAATTCGTTATGGAGTTCTTGGGGCAAGTCAATATCTTTAGGTGCCGTGTACGTGAGGGTACTGCGTCGCTGGGAGGTTTGACCTTTGATTACCCGAGTTATCAAGATACTAGCGAAAGGGATGCGACGATTTATATGCGTCCTCACGAGCTTGAGATCCGGAGGCATCAGCAGAACCAACCAGGTTTAGCAGCAACAGTGCTTCGACTCAATCCGGCTGGCGCGTTTGCGAGGGTGTTTCTGCGGGCCGAGGGGGCAGACGAAATCCAAGTGGAATTGCCTCAGGATCAATACAGAGATCTATCGTTGTCTCCTGGTGAAATCGTTTTCGTCTATCCAAAAAATGCGCGAGTTTTCGTCCCCGATTTTGTTATCTAATACGGCAGCTAGGCCATCATCTTATAGTTGCCGAGGCAGCAGGACCAATTTTTCGCGACCCATAAAGCAGAACGGCGGACATTAAGTCCGCCGTAAATAGCTGCTCACACTTTTTTGCAATACAGAGTCTTATTCACCTATATCGAACGCGAATAACTTGTCTTGATCGCGAATGAATAACTTCTTTTCTGCAATCACGGGGTGAGCCCAAATCGCGCCGCGACCACGGTCGATGGTTGCAGTCTTCGGAAGCTTGACTTGTCCGACCGCTTCCCAACCCGATTTGGATGGTTTGGCCAAATAGCAGATTCCCTCAGCGTCGTCATAGCAGTATAGGTGCCCATCGGCAAAACCGATCGAGCCCGAGGCACCTTTACCAACTTTTTCTGACCATAGAACTTCACCGCTCTTCAAGTCTTGAGCCATCCAGCAACCGCGATTCGCTCGTGAGAATCCAAAGACAGTGCCTTCATGGAGAACAAAGCCGCCGTGGTGATTTTCCATGCTGCCTTTATTGTTGTGATAAAGTTCCTTTACTGATAGCTTGCCACCAGACACAGTTACCTCTAGAGCGGCACACCCCGCACCGTATCCGGAGGAGTGGTAGATGATATTTTCCGAGACGACTGGTGTGGGAATTACGGCAACGTTGTTTCCCGTTTTAGGATGCAGGAATAATTCTTCGCCCGTCTCAGCGTGTATGCCTACAAGACCGGGCTTCGTCGCCGTTAGGTAAACGGGAATACCTTCGAATTCCGCCTTGATGACCGAGACATATTGAGCTTCATAATTTGGTTTTGATTGCCAAATTGTCTCGCCCGTTTTCTTGTTCAATCCAATCAAAAACGATTTATTTCCGGGAGTGACGACAACTCGGTCGCCGTCAATCAGAGGAGATTCACTGTAGCCCCAGACCGGGACTCCGCCACCAAACTCCTTGACAAACTCTCGGGCCCAAACCAGTTCACCCGTTTCTTTGTTTAGACAGGCCACGGTACCCATGTCCGAGACACAGTAGATGAAATCGCCATCGACCGTAGGCGTTCCGCGAGGTCCGTCTCCCCAGCCCGTGTTGTAGGTCGCCTTGCCATCGCCGAACGGTGTTTGCCAAAGTTTTTTGCCCGTCTTGCTATCCAGACAGATTGCGGTTGCTTGTCCATCGAGTTTACCGAGCGTGTAGACTTTTCCGTTTTCAACGGATACGGAGGAATACCCGGCTCCAGTATCCTCATAAGCCCAGGCGACCGCAGGACCAGCTTCAGGCCATTTGCTAAGCAAGCTCTGCGGAGCGGCAAAACCATCGCGATTGGGACCACGCCATTGGGGCCAGCTGTCGTCGGCAATGGCTGATCCAAATGTTGCCAGCACCCCAAGTCCGAGCGAGACGAGGCTTCCGAGAGCCATGGGTTTAAGAATCAATGATTGTCTCATAAATATTACTCCGCGGTATTGTGCGATCGTTTTTCCATGAAAGAGGGCGATTCAGGCCCGCATTGTAGGGTATTTTCCCTGTTAAGGAAAACGTTAGGTGACAAGCTCAACAGTCCCTGCTTGCAGGAGAGGTTGGAATTTGTCACACTAGCCATACGGCGTGCGGGGCATACTTTTTTCGGCGTCGCTCGATGTTGTTTGCTTTTGTCTCGCGAGCTAATTCCACCTAATTCCACTCCTCGACCCCACCCTTTTTCGAAAGTTAATTTGTATGGGCCTATCTCGCAGTAACTCTTCTGCCCCTCCCTTGTCTATGCACTTGCGAGTGGTTCTGTCATTAATGATGTTCTTGCAATTCGCGATTTGGGGTTCGTGGGTTATCGTTTACTTCCCATTCTTAGAAAACAAAGGGTTTACCGCGAACCAAGCCACATCGATCATGGCCAACATGTACGTAGGGGCCATTATCTCGACGCTTTTCGTAGGTTACATCGCAGACCGTTGGATGAATAGCGAAAAGCTCATGGGACTGTGCCACATTTTGGGTGCCGGTCTACTATTCGCGATGACCCAGATCACGTCGCCGGACCAATATTGGTTGTTGTTCGGCATCTCGTTTTGCTACTCACTGATTTTCAACCCAACGCTGTCCGTGATCAATTCCCTAACATTTCGGAATGTTCCCGATGGAGAACGAGATTTCCCAGGCCTTCGAGTATTAGGGACAATTGGCTGGATCTGTGCCGGTTTTCTGATCGACCTCCTGTTCTCAGGCAAGACGATGAACGCAGCCGGAAAAGAGATTGCTAACACAATTGCAACAGCCGGACCACTTTATCAAGCGTCAGCGATCTCCCTGATTTTGGGAATCTACTGTTTGGTCGCACTACCCAAGACGCCTCCCGCAGGCCAGTCTTCGGGCCCCTTCGATTTCTTGCGAGCTCTCGCGATGCTCAAGGATTTTTCGTTTGCTGTTTTCTTCGTAATAACCTTTCTAGCGTCCATCGCCATGGGGATGTACTTTAATTCTGCCGGTAAGTTTGTTGGAGAGGGAGCGGGAATTGAAAAAGTTGGTTCAACACTAGCGATTGGGCAAATTGTGGAATTGCTTTTGTTAGTACTCCTCCCGTTCTTCTTGAAGAAGTATGGAATCAAGCTGGTCATGTCGGTTGGGTTGTTCTGCTGGGCGCTCCGTTATTTGCTTTTCGCGTTTGGAGGGGATGAAGGCTACTCCATGTGGCTTGTCATTCTGGGCGTGGCACTGCACGGTTTCTGTTTTGACTTTTTCTTTGCGGCTGGTTTCATTCACGTTGACAACACAGCTCCGAAAGATTTACGGGCTAGCGCACAGTCCCTTCTCGGCGTATTGGTCTACGGTTTAGGAACCTGGCTAGGAACGCTCGCCTGTGGCGTATTGGCGGGCATTTATAGTTCAGGAGAGGGAAGCGATACGGTGATCGATTGGAAGGGATTTTGGATGCTTCCAAGTATCGTGCTGTTCGTTGGCTTGGCGATATTCCTAATCTTCTTCAAAGTTAAACGCCCGTCGTCCGATGAAACCTCCAGTGTGTAAAGTTTTTTAATCGCTTAGAATCAAGAAGACGTATGCCAATTTACGAGTTCTATTGTCCTAATTGTCACACGGTTTTTAGTTTCCTGGCGCGGTCGGTACAAAACACCAAAGTACCCGGCTGCCCCAAGTGCAAGCGAAAGAAGCTTGAGAAGAAAATCTCACGCTTTGCTATCTCAAAGGGGCTCAAGGAATCGGATTCAAGCCCGGACCCCTTTGAGAATGTTGATGAATCGAAAATGGAGAAACTCATGGCCGAAATGGCGCCTCATCTCGAATCTGACGATTCGGGGAACGAGGATCCCCGTCAAATGGCCATGTTGATGAAGAAGATGTTCGATGTCACCGGGATGCAACCTAACGATGCCATGCAAGAGGCGATTCGGCGTATGGAGGCCGGCGAAGATCCCGACCGGATTGACGAACAAATGGGAGACGCACTGGACGCAGATGGCGATCCGTTTTCACCTGATTCGAAAGCTCGTCGCTGGAGACGTATGCTGGAAGCACCTAATGTTGACCCCGAACTATATGAGCTCTAACAGCTAACTCCATGAAGATCCCAGCTGGCACGACCGAGAACATAGAATCCCTCATCGAGGACGCATGCGATGAGATGGAAAAGAACTACGGTAACGGCTTGTATTCTAAGATCGTTGTTACTCGAACTTGGTCCAAGCATAACCCAATTATATCAGGTAAAGTCGCCAGGCCATCGGCGTATCGTTGGTATCTCAAGCGGGAACTACAACGACTGGCAGGTTGCGGCGCACAGGTAGAGATTTCACCAGATCGAGAACGTGTTGATCTAGGCAATCCACAACTTCTCGAATGGATCGACGAAACTGACTTTGACCACACAAGAAAGAAAGTCTTTCTTTTCGGTCCAGAGCGAGTCGAGCTGTCACTTCAACGATTGGAGCACTATACGGGCACGAGAGCTGAAGACTTTCAACGCTATATATTGCTTACAAATTATCAGATGCACATGGACGCATTCAATCAGCTTTACCCTGATTGCTGCAAACCTAATCGTCCTGGCGTCCAGATGCCTGCTTATCACCAGCGAACCTCACATAACCAAGGTCTTTCGATCGTTAACATCGGCGTGGGGCCCTCCAATGCGAAAACATTTACCGATCATCTCGCCGTGCTTCGGCCCGATGCCATGATCATGGTTGGGCATTGTGCAGGAATCAGAAACCATCAGGAAGTTGGCGATTTCGTTTTGGCGTCTGGTTACATGCGAGACGATCACGTACTGGATGACGCTTTGCCCAGGTCAGTCCCTTTGGTCCCCAGCTTTATTCTGAATCGCTATTTGGCCAAAATTCTCGACGAGAGGAAGCTCCCCTATCGGTTCGGTGTTGTCTACACGACCGACGATCGGAATTGGGAGTTGACCTTGAGTCGTAAACTTAGAGACCTCAAGGCAAGTCGAAGTGTCGGTGTTGATATGGAATCTGCAACGGTTGCAGCCAACGGATTTCGATACCGTATTCCATCGGCAACCTTACTTTGCGTTTCCGATAAACCCCTTCACGGGCAACCGAAGCTTCCCGATGTTGCCAAAGCGTTTTACGAAGAATCCAAGCTTAAACATTTAGAGATCGCTCGTGACGCCATCATGCTAGTAAAGAGCGACCACCCAGCGGGGGTTCCTGCAAGCGACTTGAGAGCTATGGACGAACCACTGCTTGGGTGCATCGACGGGTAATAAACTACCAGTTGACGTCGAATCGCATGGCTAGCAAGTCTGCTTCTGTTTCCCCAAAAGAGGTCTGACTACTGGTGAATGGATGGATCCAATCGAACATGATCCGTGTTCGGTCTGACCAATACCAATTGAATCCAGCAGTAAAGTCATTGTACTGGCCGGCAGAGGCTTCGGTCAAATCGAGCAATGACCAGCGAGCCTTTAGTTCCAAAGCTCCCCAACCCTCGGATCCTTTCTTCGTTGAAAAGTTACGAGCGGGGACGTTTCGCGAAAACTGGGGGCCATGCTGACCAAACGGTTCAAAGATCCGGTGCTCTCCCGTTAGAAAGTAGCTGAGGTGCGTATACGCGCCACCCACATGTATTGTTCTGCCCGAATTAAGGTTCACCTGCGAAACAAACAGTTCTGTTTGGGAGGTTACCGCTCCCCAACCGGACGCTAGCTCAAAGTTTCCTGTTGTAAACGTATCTGAATTCAAAACACCCGTATCGAGCAAAAACGGGCCTCGCTGCACTTGGGGCCTCGCTCGGAATCGCACTTGTTCATCGAAATCGCCTGTGTGTAGGATGCCTACACCCGTGTGGAAAAGTGCATCTCGGCCAAAGACTTCCCCAAATACAGGTAGCCATGTCAATCGACCACTGAGACGATACCCTTGGTTGTCGTCAAATCGCGTCTTGACCGTGTCGCTGATCTCATCGAAGAAGATACCCGTTGTCCAGGTTACACGATCATCGAACGCACTGTTGTAGGTCGCCATCCCCACTTCACGATCGGCTGCAAAGATCCCTTGCGATGGTATAGAACGTTCGACAAATATGTTGTTCGTATCGTTTGTTACTTGTTCTAAACTGAACGGAACAAAGAAGTTACCTATTCGAAATCGACCGATTCCAGGTATGTCGTTCATAGAAACATAGGCGTCCTTCACATCGGGGCTTGTAAACAATGCTCCCGACAATGCCTGGCCCGGTTCTAACGTCATCTGCAAACGGAAATCGAATTGGTCATATCCTGTACCGTCGGCTACTAGCCTCAAACGACGAAAGTTAAAGTAGTTTTGCGTCTCAGGTATCGCATCATCGGCATTGGCCCAGGTGACGTAATCCATTTGGATGTGGCCACCCAATTTCACATTCCATTTCTTATCTGCTTTTGCGTTTGAATCTTGCTTGGTCTTCTCTTCAGATCCCTTGTTTTTTTTCTCAAGGGCTTCGAGGCGTTTTTTCAAAGCTTCGATCTCAGATTCCGCAGTGCCTAGAACCGGTTCCTCCGACGACTTCTTTCGATCTACTGTAGCGGTCTTCTCGGTGCCTTGGTCAGATGGAAGTCGAGCCTCAAATTCGGATGAGCTTACCAGAGAAACGGGAGGATTTGTCCCGTTCTGGCCAAAGCAAACTGTCGACCGGCCGGCGAACCAGCCTACAAAAACGATCAGAAGCCAGGAGCACGACCGAAAACAGCCTTTGACCTCTAAAATAGCTAGGTTTGCTAGCAGAAGAACAGTTGGGTTACTTAAAAAAAGCGATACCAATTCGCTAGCCTTTCGATCTGTCCAAATGTCATGTGATTGAGCCAGCGAACGCTAGCAGTCCGAAGATTTGACCCTGGCAGCAACATTGACGATCGTATCGGTAATCCGGATCACGAGCTTCAGCCGGTCTCGTAACAAACCTCAAGCATGGACGATTTTGCTATCCATTTCGTGGTTCATGTCCCCGAAAAACGCGTCACCGGTGGGGGGGCCAGTATATTTCGTGGGTATCCGTGATCGGTCACGCCTCTTGCCGGGCTAAGTTTGGGAAGAATTGATAGTGGACGCCACTGGCCAGTAGACCTAGAATTCGACGATGTTCAAAACACTTTATCTTGGAAATCTATCCGGAATTCGAATCTATATTCATTGGTCCTTCTGGTGGCTGACGCTCTACGTTTTGATTTCTGGATTGGGGGACGGCTTCAGAAACGCAATTAGTGGCGTTGGATTTCTATTCGCCGTCTTTGGGTGCGTTTTTTTGCATGAACTGGGGCACGCCTTTTCTGGCCGTTTGTTCAGGGTTCCCACCCAGGATATCACGTTACTGCCTATCGGTGGACTTGCGAGGATGGGCAGCATTCCCGCTGGTCCTAAGGCGGAATTTGTGATCGCGATTTGCGGACCATTGGTCAACGTTGCCATCGCTCTGCTACTTTATGTTTTCTTTCCAATCAAATTGCCGGATACCGGCAGCTTATCCATATCAGAGTTGTCACCTCCGACTCAGATGTTCTTGGTCAACGTAATGCTCGCCGTTTTCAACATGTTGCCTGTGTATCCGATGGATGGGGGCCGCATACTGCGAGCGTTGTTGCAGTTCGTCGTGAGTCGTCGAACGGCTGTTCTCTGGACAGGTCGTCTAGGTCAAGGTTTAGCAATCTTATTCGCTGGTTATGGTCTACTGACCTTTCAATTCAGCCTCGTCCTCATTTTTACAATTATGTTTTTCGCATGCACATTTGAGCTTTTTCAAAACAATCTGAAAGATCGGATGCAACAGATGGCGGGCCAGATGAACGCAAACCCCTTTGGGACCTCGTTTACGGGCGGCTCATTCTCTGGCGGCCCATTCGCGGAGGGGCGATTTACGGACAACGATCTGGAGGCTAATGCCCGCTCCGAAAACAGCGAGATTGTAGATGCGGAAGATGTCCGCCGAATTCCGTAGCAAGATAAATCAATTGCATCCGGGAACTCCTCGGTCTAGCAGTTTCGTCGTTTTGTAAAGATTCTTGAAGCAATGAACCACTGTGCGATGTGGCTTGACGGTCTTGTCAATCTTTTTCAAGGCTTGAATGCAGAATCGATGCTCCGATGAGCAGTAAGAAGCCGCGTGCGAGCACATCCCGTCGTAGTCACGGCGACAAACAACGATTGACGGTGCGATATTTCGATGAGTACTTAATAAAAAACGCCGAAGTGACTTGCATTCACCCCGGCGTTAAAAGCTAATTTACATGTAAGTTTCAAAATCTCAGACCGATGCCGCAACCCGAGTGGGAGCGATTTGGTATGCTCGCGATCGGAATAAGAAATCAATGAGATTTCCTTCGTGAGGTTGCAACCAATTGAGACGAGTCGTTGGGATCGGTCCAATATTCAAGCGATCGATGTGCGTGCAGTTGGTCAAATCGTCGATCCAGTTCGCATCGTCGGTGATCGCTGTGCAAATCAAAGTTTGCCCCATCGCTTTGATCATCTCTTTTTGGCTGCACTCCACGACCGATACAAACGGGAACATGTACTCCTTCATCGCAACACCCTTTTGAGCGTTTGCTGCGTGGACTACCATCGGACGCAAGTACGCGCATCTTTCTTTTTCGATCATCCTCTCGCCATAAGATGCTGTCATGTCCGTCACACCGGACTCTGCGAGATCCTGCTGAACCATGGACCAGGTCCCCTTTGCCATTTGCACATTGGTGAACGCCGCTAATGCCGCATTCGGATCCTGGGGAGACGTAACGTCTACCGGTCCGAGACGCTCCGCTAATGCTTCAGCTATCTTTTTCGTGTGCCGAGGGGCCCAGATTCCTGAGCAATTGATACAACCGCGACCTGAGTTGACCAAAACAGACTCGACCATTACGTCGATATAGTCTTCCCACGAATCAACCAAATCCTCTCCGAAAACGATTTTGGAGAATCCTGGTCCGTGAGGCTGAACTCTCGGATTTCCCGCGTACTGCTGAACAGTTTGAGCACTTCCAAAAATCATCGCCTTCTCACACTTGCTGAGAAGAGTGGTACCTACATCGTGTCCGCCCGGGTACAAACTGAATGCTTCGGCGGGAATCCCCGCTTCTACAAAAGCGCTAATCATTCGATAAGGCGTCCACGGCTCTTGCGAACCTGGCTTCAGAACCAAGCCAACTTGGAGTGGTACCGCCGGTAGCCAAAGGGTGTGAACCCCTGGCGAATTGTTTGGAAGAACCGCTCCTAGAACGGGGGATTGGCATTGGTAGCTTACCGTGACATTGCGGCCTTCTTCTCCGTAACCTCTTGCAAAGATCTCGAGGTCTAATCCACGTGTCAATGCGTCCAATATTCGATCGATGTTACTAAGAACAAAGCAATTCTTCTGCATGTTCTTTCGACACATGTGCTCGGGCAATCCCGTACTGGCGGACTGTTGATGAATGAAATCATCAACAGTTTGGATGCCATCGCCGAGTGGTAATGTCTCATGCTCGAAAAGATGAGCCGCTTTCTTGCATCGATCGACCAGATCGGCTGTTGAGAGTGAACGCAGTGCCTTCCTCGCATTATCCGCCTTGCGCATATCCATCTGGACCATGCCGCCATTTACTTGACCTATCTTTGCGATAGGTGCTCCGGTTTCAAAGTGATATACTTCTTGAAACTCCAGTGACTTATATTGCTTGCCCCACCTAATTGGGTTGATTGTTAACACTTGAGTGCTCCTGTTCTATGAGTTAGTAAACGCCAACGGTCGTCGTAGAAGCGAATCCATGATAGGGTCTCACTCCGCTGACCCCGTCCCATGGATATTTGTGATACGGAAGCTCTCGCTCTCCTTCGTCCCGCTCCATAAACCCTGGAACAAAGAACTCTTTGGTCATTGTGTATAACTTAACTCGCCCAGTCTGTCCGTAACCGACAGGGGTGTTGTAGTCATTGAACTCTACGACCTCCACGACAGCTCTCGGTTGTGGAGCATAGTAAGCAATCGTATATCCATCGTCCGCAGTGATGCTTCGCGAACATGCCAGACCCATCAATGTGTTGCCGTACGTAGGTGTCATGTAGACACCACTCTCCTCGCACGGTCCACCGAGAAGTTCCTCGACGCAGAATCGTGTCCATTGAGGGGTGAACTCCGTGCCACCTGAGAATATCCCGGTGATGCCAACCTCTTGTATCGAGGTTCCCTTGTCAGCCAACCCTGCTGCCAACGCCTCGAGGAGCTTAGGAGTGGTGAACATGCACTTGATGTCGTGGCCAGCCGTCAGAATCGTTATCGCCTGATCAATGCAGTGCTTCTTGTACTCTTCCAGATGCTCCATCCAGCCTTTCTTGATCAATTTGATAACCCATCTCGGGTCAAGATCGATACAAAAGCAAATTCCGCCTCGGTATTGGCAAAGGTGCTCGACAGCCAAGCGAAGCCGGCGAGGTCCAGATGGCCCCAGCATCAACCAGTTCGATCCACGCGGGAAATACTCATCGGGCAATGTATCGCTAAAGTTCTCGTAATCAATTCTGAAGTCATCGATGACAACACGACTTTTCGGGATTCCCGTTGTGCCGCCCGTTTCGAAGACGTAGGTGGGCTTACCAGCAAGACCCTTGGGAATCCAACGATTAACGGGGCCACCACGCAACCACTCGTCTTCGAACTCAGGGAACTTTTTCAAGTCATCAAATCCTTTGACCTCTGTCAACGGATCGAATTTGAGCTCAGATTTCTTAGCAAGCCAAAAGGGAGAGCCTGTTGAATCATGAAAGTGCCACTGCACTGTCTCGTAGGCATGTTTATCCAAGGCAGCTTTGGCTTCAGCGATTTGTTGTGGAGTCGCCAACCACGAAGGTGTTGCTACAGTCATTTCGTTTCTTAGAGCTCGAAAAATGATAAACGCGTGGTAACTGCTTCACCGCAGCACGCCCTATATTGTAACGATTCTTGGGAAGCCCCCCAGCAGCCTTTAGAAAAAGACAGGCCGCTTAAATAATGATTTCAGTAGAGAAGACTTGCGACGATCGCTTTAATCGCAATCTTTGCCCTTGATCGCTAATTGCACGACTTTCGATTCATCTTCCAAAATTAAGACGTCAGTGCCCTACCCAGCTGATGGAAGATATTCCTATATCTGATACGTAAGTTGATTTATGCAAGTCTTTCGAGATTTATGGGGCTCCCCAATCAAGTATGTTTCCTGGTTGAGGCACCAAAGATGATTACTATCTGCTAGGAACTGGCTAACCATTCACTGATTGACGCGAACAACGCTCCTCTAACGCCTGTGTAAGAGTGATCGCCTGTATCAATCACCGAAGCACGGTGCTGATAAAGTGACCCGCTTTCCGAAATTTGTCGAATCGACATGTCAGCTGCATGAAAGTTCTTCATCCCCTGCGTGACCTCAACGCTTCCAAAAGTCCAAAGTGTTGGGATTTCGATCTTGTCGAGAGCATTCAAGTAATCGTATTTGCTACCGCTGCCATATTTATCAACAAAGGTAGCCGCAGAAACCCACGTCGGCATGGGGAACCTAACTCGAATAATCCGCTCTCCTTCCCCAGCCGAACACAACTCCCGGGCGTGTTCCAACTGCTTAACAAAGATGCCTCCCTTCTTTGTGCCATCGGCAATTAGATCCGTGTTGAGACGAGGAGGAGACAGGGCTACAAACCGACTGATTTTGGTCAACGAATTCGTTTGACTCAGCCAATAAGCCCCCTTCACCGCACCCAAGCTGTGTGCAGCGAGTCCGTAGGGAACCATCTGATTTTGTATTAGAAATTGCCGCCACGCTTCGAAGTCATGGACGCATTCGGCGACATTCTCAAACTGACTTCCAATTCGTTGAGGCATCGCACCAAAACTCAAGCTACAAAGATCGTGCCCACGATTATTTGCGAGCAAATAACCGTACCCTGACTCGCTGAAGAACAAAGCGAGTTCCCGCAATAGACTAGAGCTGTAAAAGGAGCTGTTGACTCCGTGAAAGATCAACCAGACTCGTTGACCTGGAGATGCATTGAGAAAACCGTCTAGCTTTAGCCCGTCGGACGTTGCGCATTGAACCAGTTTACCTAACAAACCACGTCCTTAATCCGCTTGATGAAGTTTAAAAAAAAAGCGAGTCTTTCGACTCGCTCCCTTTTGAATGTTTTTAACAACTACTTTACGGGGCTAACAGGTTGCGGATCGTCTTCTGCTGCGATAATACCCGCTACAGTCGCCAAGCCAGCAATTCCAGCGATGCCACCCCAGCCTGCACCACCGAATCCGCCACCGCCTCCTCCTCCACCACCACCGAAACTACCACCACCCATTGGCATTCCGCCGGCGAATGGTGCGAATGGTGCATCGTTAGTCACAACCTCTTCGACAACGATCGTTTCCTCAACCACATTGGCGGCTGTCGAAGGCATAAGTTCAACCGACAAAACACCGGACTCTTGGACCAAAGCGATCAGCTTTTCGCCGGTCGATGCCAAACCCGCCGGGGCAGCTAATTCAAAAGAAGTCGCTGCGAAACCAGACTCTCCAGCAGCAATGATTCCATAAATACCAGGCTTTAAACCTGATACAGAAAAATCACCAGCAGATGTCACAGAGGCCTTTGCAACCTCTCGGCCGTCCTTCAAAACGTGAATCACAACGTTCGAGAGGTCCTGCGATTTGCTCGGAGTCGAGACCTTGCCAACAAACAGGCCATTGTTCATCAAAACAACTGGGCTGGAGCTGTACGTTCTTGCTCCCGCAAGCGGATCGGCGTCGGTCATCACTGGATAGGATCCGACCGTACCAGGTATCGATTGCTGACGGATGATCTTGGAGGCATCGAGTGCTGGGGTGATTACGCGAATCTCAACATCAGATGGCAAGTGAGCACCGACATCGGACGCCATTACATGCAACGAAAATGCGCCAATCGAAGCAGCATCTCTCGCAACTAGAGCATAAGCACCCGGCTTGACTCCCGGTAAGGAAAACGTGCCATCTGCGTTAGTTCGGGTCGAGTAAACCACAACGTCATCAGCAATCAAGTAAATTGGCAAACCACCAACCGAAACCTTGCTACCTGGTTCCAACCCTACCGCACTGCCCGTCAAACGCCCCGCCGCATCGAGCTTAACCCATTGATGAGCAAACAAATTGTTAAGATAGGAATTCGACGAGCTGACTTCTTTGCCGGGTGCAACTCGCTCCTGTGCAAAAGAATTGCCAGCTAGTCCTGCAAACGTACAACTCAACGCTGCAGCGAAGAGGGCTCTTTTCAATGTTGTCAATTTCATAGTTGTTTTCCTCGTTTTTGAGCGATTGGACCTGACTGACCCTTCGTTATATCCGGATTTAGCAGGCAAATCAACAAATTTGACGGCAAAATCGCTAGATTTTACCCGATTTCACACAGGATTAACCGAGTGATTACTCTTTGTTGAATTTGGGATTTAGTTTGCCGCTTGGTGTTTGGTAAAGCTCTGACACCTTCCCGGTTTGGTACGGGTTAGACGGTGGTTTTGAGTACTCATTCACACTTGGGCGGAAATCGGATCCCAAGGAGCGAGCGCTCTCGTTCACTTGCATCAAATTGACTAACCTGTTGAGTGGAATCACGGTAATGCTAAGTTCCCGTGCCTGAGTTTCGATTTGCTGACGTTCACGTAGGGCCGCTTGCGTGTTAGGATCAACTCCTTCCCCGTCGGTCGTTCGAACCTTAACGTCACCTCCAAGTACTAACCAACGAACCGAGGGAGAGAGCTTTTGCCGTCCCATTCGTTGTCCGTCAGGTAGATCGAAAACCACCTTAGCGTTGTTCTGTTCGATCAAGCTTGTTAACCGTTGGCGGTCGTCTCGTCCGTCACCATCAATATCCATCTTGCCAACCAGGGCAATTTCAGTGACCGCACCGGGCTGCCAGAACGAAGAGTAAATCTTGTCGCCCCGAAGAATTGGGGTGTAAGCACGGTCCTCGATAATCTTGGCGCGAGCCCCGTTGCTACCGATCAGCTCAACTACCTCAACCTTGGCTTTGGACTTGGCATTGACAACCTGGCTTACATCCGAGTCAGTAACGATGAACGTAACACCAGGCGTCAACCCATCAGCACGCCCACGATTAATCCAGACACTTCCGTCAAGAACGTCTGTAATTTCTCCTTGAACAAATTCGAACCCTTCGTTTCGAACTTCTGCTAACTTTCGATTCAGGCTAGCTAGGCTAACTAAAGTTTCTTCCTTTTCTTTTTTGAGCTTAGCAATCATCTGGTTGAGATCGACAATCTTCGCATCGAATTGCTGCTGTATGGCAACCTTTTCCGCCTGCAACTCTTCATACAGCTTGATTTGCTTACTAATCTTGTCGGTGTAGTCTTCCAAATCGGCTTGAGCCTTCAATGTGACTTCATCTTTTTCTTTCTGCGCTGCCACTCGCAAGTCGGTTTCCCGCTTGATAGTATCGTTGAAGTTTTTGCGATCCGTGTCACTATCGTTTTGAATCTTGATCAACGCTTCGTTGCGGCGACGCAATTGCTGCATCAAGTTATCTACCAGTTTCACGTAGCTCTTCTCTGTTGCCCCTGGTCCAAAAAGAACCATGTGGTTTGTAAAAGATTTAGCTGCAGCGTCGATCTCAGCATCCCCAGTTATTTGGCTTCGAAGTTGCTCAAACTCCGCATCGCTTATTGGAGTTCCAACACCCAGCATGCTCATTAAAAGTTGGTTTTTGTTGCTCGCCGCACGCAGGGTATCCTCCGCAGTACGCTTGTCTTTCAGCGCCGTCTCAGCCGTTCTTTGATTCGTACCCGAAGTAAACAGGATAAAAAAAAGCCAGCCCAAACTCAGAACGCTTACAATCGACATGACGATGACATAAGCCTGCCAAACGGTCACATTGCGATCACGAGCCATACCCAACTCCAAAATCAGAAGAGAATCAACGCCAGTGGAGAATCGCCAACACCGTTTCGGCAAAAACGAGACGACACCCTCCAAAGCATCCTAAATCCTCGCCCCCCCAGCGTCAAACATTCTCCCTTCGTTCCAATCCATTTTTTCCAAATGTCTTAAAGGAAGATCTCCGAATCGGAACGCTGCGTCAGGGCCTCTCCAACCACGTTTGCTCAAAGATACCGGTTTTAACGATTTTACGTTCGTTTTCCCTGCATATTGACAACCCAAACCCGATTGCGCCGACCAGTTGATTTGTCGCAAGAATCGTTAAATTGTATCGGAATGCTCTATTTTAAAAGCTACACTGACGTGGTCACGCGGTACGGTAAATTGGTAATTTAATGCGTAAATCCGCGATAGACATCCCGCTCCAACTGAACAAACACAGGCAAAACCATAATCGTGACTGCACCCCGAATGCTGGCACAATCCGTCATTAAATACGGAATTTAAACCAAAGCCGGGCTTAAATCCCCAAGAGCCAAAATCAATTAAACTTATGTCTCTATCTCAGACCACAATCGGCACATCGCACCAAATTTCCACCGACATTGCGTTTCAGCAATGTATCAATGTCGATTGTGGTGCAACTTACGGAGTAAATGAGGTATTAACGAGCTGTCCGCAATGCCGGGACTTGCTGGACGTGAAATACAATTGGGACAAAGTGAATGTACCTACGAAACTTACTGACTTTGAAGGTATGTGGACCAAGCGATATCAGCCGGTCCGATTCAGCGGAG
The DNA here is from genome assembly GCA_046318795.1 of Pirellula sp. GTDB lineage: Bacteria > Planctomycetota > Planctomycetia > Pirellulales > Pirellulaceae > JBKCUI01. The sequence goes on along the minus strand of JBKCTT010000051.1, from coordinate 18,635 downwards.
TTTGGCGGTTTCACGAACTTTTACCGTTTGCGCCTGAACACAAAGTCATTACGGTTGGAGAGGGGCAAACCCTACTGCAGCAAGCCAATTCGGTCGCCAAGTATGTTGGGATACGCCCGGGGCAACTCTTCTTGCAATACGAAGGGATGAACCCCTCGGGATCGTTTAAAGACAACGGAATGTGTGCTGCGTTCACGCATGCCCACTTGATCGGAGCCAAAAGAGCCGCGTGCGCTTCGACCGGTAACACGAGCGCTTCGCTAGCAATGTACTGCGCGGTTACCCAACTGATGAAGGCGGTCATCTTTATCGGTTCCGGCAAGATTTCTTACGGAAAGCTCTCACAAGCGCTGGAATATGGTGCACTGACCGTGCAAATCGCTGGCGACTTTGATGATGCGATGGCACGCGTCAAAGACGTTTCCAAAGAGCTTGGAATATACCTCGTTAACAGCATCAATCCCTTTCGACTCGAAGGCCAAAAAACGATTATGCTTCGCGTGCTAGAAGCTTTGCGATGGGAAGTTCCCGATTGGATCGTTGTACCAGGAGGCAATCTCGGAAACAGCAGTTCTTTCGGCAAAGCGTTTATTGAGCTCAAGCAGCTAGGACTTATAACCAAAATCCCACGATTAGCAGTCATAAATGCGGGTGGTGCTGACACATTGGATGTATTGTTCAACAATAGAAATCTAAAATGGAATGGGGCACGCCCCCGAATGGAAATTGCTTGCAGATATTACGATGAACTCGATCAGTCCAACACGAAAGCGGACACGATTGCGAGCGCTATCGAGATTAACCGACCTGTGAATCTAAAGAAGTGTTTACGTGCTCTCGATTTCTGCGATGGAGTCGTTCGACAGGTTTCAGATCAAGAAATTCTTGATGCGAAAGCACAAGTCGGCGCAGGTGGTATCGGTTGCGAACCTGCCAGCGCAGCTAGCGTTGCGGGTGCCAAGATCCTTCGTCAACAAGGTGTCATTGGAATGGATGATCGTGTTGTTTGCATTCTAACCGGTCACCAGCTCAAGGATCCGACGGCAACCGTGGCCTATCACACGACAGATCAGGAAAAATTCAACCAAGTATTAGGTGCAAGAGGAGTGTCTCGCGCTTCGTTCGCGAACCGAGCTGTTGCCGTTCCAAACGATGTTGAAGCGATAGTAAAGGCGATTCAGCTCTACAGCTAGGCCTCAAACTTACCTCAGTTTGCCCCGCCTGCCCAACCGTAACGGCAGACTAGGTAAACGCGGCAAAATCCAAAGTTCGTGACCTCTAGGAGTTTTCGGTATCAAGCGCAAAACCCGAAAGCGCCGAAAGAATGTAAAGGACAGACTACCGACTTCCTTTGCACAGCCACGGTGAACGGATGCTTCAGAAATTGAACGGACGGATTGGATTTCTTAATGCGTTGAAAGCGACTATCGCTTCTTCAATTGCCTTTGGAATACTCTCCTCAAATGGATGCAACCGCGCCCACTATAGGAATCGCGCCGATCAAGAAGTGAAAACCTTGGTCGCAGAAAAACTCGTTGACGCTGGAACGCCGGGTGTTCGCGACGTCCAGGTGCGACAAGAATCCAGGATGTTCGATCCGTTCAATCCGGATCGGCCTCCGATGCCAGAAGATGATCCCACCGCTCACGAGTATATGAAGGTTCTCAACGGGCGAAAGCACTATCCCCTCTGGGATGTTAACGGGAAAACTAACACAGCAGAAAATCCAATTTGGTGGCAGTACCTACCGCTCGATCAACGGGGTGTTTTAGTACTCGATGCTGATTCTGCTGTCCGAACTGCTGTACTACATAGCGTGCCATTTCAAACGCAGGTCGAAACGTTGTTTCTTTCGGCGCTCGATGTTAGCACCGAAAGGTTCTTTCTGGGCAACCAGCTTTTCGCTGGCTTTAGCTCTTCCTACACCGCCGATGGCCGGCTGAGACGAGGATCAGGGGGCGAAAGTCGTTCTGCCGTCTCAACAGGAGTTTTTTCCAGAGGGGCTCGTGGAATCGCATTCGAAAGACAATTTACTACTGGTGCGGAGTTAATTGTAGGTATTGCGAACTCATTGACCTGGGACTTAGCAGGAAGCAGTTCGCAGTCGGCCTCGACCATCGTCGACTTTAATCTCTTGGTTCCCCTACTCCGTGGTGGCGGACGAGATCTAATTATGGAGCGATTGACGCTAGCAGAGCGGGTTCTTCTTTACAACATTCGGGCATTCGAACGTTATAGGACGGGCTTTTTCTTGAACGTTACGATAGGTAGGCAGAATGAACAGGGCATCTCGCGACGGGGTGGTTTGTTCGGAGGTGCGGGGCTTCAAGGGTTCACTGGATTAGGCGGTGGGTTCGGAACAGTCGGTCAAGTAGGTGGTGGTGGCGGTGGCGCTGGCTTCGGTGGCGGTGGTGCTGTACCGAACGTTGGCGGTTTTTTAGGACTGATCCAATCACAACTTCAAATTCGGAACGCGGAGGAAAATGTTGCTCGTTTGCGAGATAACTTAGCCCGTTTCGAAGATGCCTTGCGGGAGCGTATGTTAACGATTCCAGACTCTCAAGTTGACATTCCGACGCAACAGTTACAAGTTGCTCAGGCGCGCCAGGCATTAATCTCCTCGCAAGCTACGTTGCTTCAAGCGAGGTTCAACTATGAGCAAACGCTCGATAACTTTAAGGGTACTCTCGGGCTTCCACCATATGTCTGTGTGGAAATCAAGGACCCCATCATGGACCAATTCAACTTGATCACCCAAGAGCTCTTGGATCGCCGTAACAGCATTGCTGATGTTCGTGAGGGGATTGGAACCAGTAATTCCAAGTTGCTCGAGCAAAGTCAAATTCGGGACGATCAGGCAACGAGTGGAAAGTATCGTACGTTGGCGTGGACAGAAGCATCTGCGGCAGAGGCGCAGAGAATCGAAACTTACATGGCTCGACTCCAAAAACTGCGAGAACGTGTCGTCTCTCGCGACATTGCTGAGGTACGTGCAGATATTCAAAAACTAAGAGACTCCGTTCCACAAAGAGAAAAGTCGCTTTCTCGCCTCCGAGAAATCTATGAAACGGAAAAGGATCTTGTGTGCAGTCTTCTGCCAACATCATCTTTGGATATCGCGTTGCTTGACTCAAGCGAATTGAATAGCTTGCCAGATACATTATCCTCTGACGTCGACGCACTCGAAAAACGTTTCTTGAGCATGCAAGAAAAGATTGCAAAGATTCAATCTGACATTCAAGCAGTTTTACAGGCGGGGAAGATCTCCGATGAACGACTTCAATTCGAGCAACTGCGAGATCAGGCTATTTTACCGGCTCAGACACTGCTAGCTGAATTGGCTGAAGATGTTCTTGCTCTTCAGGTACTTCAAGCTCGCGCGAGAATCGAAACGGTTCAACTGCCAGAGGTTGATCTCAAACCCGAAGAGGCGATTCAGTTAGCTAGTTCCTTGAGACTCGATTGGATGAATAATCGTGCTGCTCTTGTCGACTCGTGGCGTGCCATTGAGGTTGTCGCGGATAGTCTTGAAAGCTCGCTAGATGTCGTCTTTAGTGGCGATATCCAAAACGCGAATGATAACCCGCTTTCTCTTCGAGGCAAAGCGGGCAGACTGCGTGCAGGATTGCAATGGGATTCTCCTTTAACTCGGATGCAAGAAAGGAACCAATACCGTCAAGTTTTAATCGAGTTTCAACAAGCTAAGCGCAACTATTATCGTTACGAAGATGCGGTTTACCAAGCATTGCGGTCCGAACTACGAAACATTCGATTCAATACATTCAATTTCGAACTTCAGCGGTACGCCGTTAGAATCGCTGCGCAGCAGATCACGATCAATGAAGACTTAAGACAGATACGGGAATCACTGAGTGTTGCTTCACCGACGGCGGCGCGGGATAGTGTTGATGCACTTCGGGATCTTCTTAATGCACAAAATACATTCTTAGGCGTTTGGGTATTCTACGAAGCGCAGCGACGTACGTTAGACCAAGACCTTGGAACGATTCGTGTCGATGAGGACAACATTTGGATCGATCCAGGTCCTATCACTTCGGAGACTCTTGGATTTTTTAACCAGGTGAACGACGCTGACGAAATTCCCCCGATGCAGGAGATTCAACTCGGACAGTCGCCGCTGAGTCCAACACAGGGCTCGTCTTCATTCGTTGAACCTGAGGGAGGCAGAGCGGTTAATCTAGCTCCTTCTCTAGACCTTTCTGGTTACTAGAGATCGTAAGACGTTCTGGTGGAGGTAACCACAAGGTAAGATTGATTGGCCGTGGCGCTGCAATCGTTAGGTTGGTACTGTGGAACTATCATCGCGTCGCCGTAAAGCGGCGACGCCTTCGATGAGCATGAGCAGAGCTAGTATTAGTAGGACAATCGCAATCCAAGCGACAGGATCTCCGTTTATACCAGAACTAAATTTGTTTCGCACAATCGTAGTCAGTGCCCATGAGCTCATAACGTACATCAAGATTGCTGGAATGCCCGCTACAAACCAGATCCAGTTTTGTCCGCGTGTGCGCCAAAGCCAGACAGTAATCCCCAATAATGTCAACGCCGCTAACAATTGATTGCTCGCGCCAAACAAATCCCAGAATGTTCGCCAAACAGGAATCGGATTACCTTTGGCATCCAAGGTCTTTTGCATGACGAAAAAGATGGGGACTCCGGCCGTTAAGAGTGTTCCAAACCAACGACCAGCCGAACTACGCCATCCAGTAAGCTCCTGTATTATGAAACGACCTAATCGGGTGCAAACATCGAGGGTATCATAAACGAAGGTGTTGAATGCCATCAGAGCAAAGACGACTCCCCAAACTCTTGGCACTCCGATGGATTCAACAAAGGAACCGATGCCATTCGCATAGATAAAGTTGGGGCTCGCACTGGCCAGACTGGAGTTTAGTGGGAGTAGCATAACGCAACATAAAGATACGATCGCCACCATCGCTTCGAGTAGCATCGCTCCATAGCCAATTGGCCTCGCAGCCTTTTCTGTACTAAGTTGTTTGGAAGTCGTTCCAGAGCAAATCAATGAATGAAATCCGGAGCAAGCACCACAAGCAATCGTGATAAACAAAAACGGTATAACCGGTTTGTCGGATGAGAAGACAGAGCCTTTGAATGCAGGTTGTTGGATCGAGTGACCGCCCAGAATGATCCCGATTGCACCCGCACCAAGCGCGGCGTAGAGAAAGTACCCACCCAATTGCCCGCGAGGCTGGAGCATAAGCCACATCGGAGTCACTGATGCGATGGCGCAATAAAGTAGTAGGAAAACATCCCAACTACGAATTGCGTAATCGGCTGCTTGGGTTGGTGTCAAGTTCTTATTAAACGACATCAGGATCGCATCCAAATTGAATGGGATCATCGGACCAAGCCAAATTGCGAGCACCACTAAGGGCAGAAAAATCCAAGTCGCGGACTGCATAGAGAGCTTGCCACTTCGCACCACGAGCCCCATAAGGATGGGCAAGGCCAGATACAGCAGAGAAGAGGTTGCCACACCACCAGACTGAACGAGAAGAGTTGCATTCGGATCTGCTTTAGCATCCGCGATTGACTTATAGGTTTTCTCTGTTGTGAGGTCGATTGCCCCGACAAACATTGTAGCAGTAATGTCGGTAAAGGCGACGACGATGTAAACGAGAGCTAGCCAGACAAAGGTCAGGAATAGGAGGTATGCACGTCGGCTGATATGGATGCGTACAACCTCGAGAATAGAAGCCGCCTTGTGTCGGATTGAGGCCACAAGAGTAGCGAAATCGTGAACACCACCGACAAAAATGGCGCCGATCAAGATCCAGAGCAAGGCGGGAGCCCATCCAAAAGCCACGCCTGCGAGGATTGGTCCGACGATAGGTCCAGCAGCCGCAATGGCTGAAAAGTGTTGGCTTAGGAGGGGGGCGGTATCGCAAGGGGCGTAATCGACATCATCTCTCATTGAGATCGCGGGAGTTGGGCGGTTATCATCGAGTTTGAGAAGACTCGTTAGCAGTTGGCCATAGGTGAGATAAGCTACGACAAGCACTACTGCAGAGCCAAGAACGATCGCCAGCAAGCCCATATTATGATTTCTCGGTCCAAATCAGAGAACGAATAGCAAGCGGAAAGTGTACCAGATCGCCCCTTGCCAACAACATCACAAATAGTGCCATCCAATGTTTCTTGACACATCTTCCATTTGTACTAAATTTCGTACATCGTAATTTTTCAGGGAGACTAGATATGGGGCGGCCTCTACGATCAGAACAGTTTCGACATGACGAGATAGCGATCGTCCACTGTGTGCAGCGATGTGTCAGACGGGCATTTCTCACCGGTGTTGATAGAGAATCGGGTAAAGATTATTCCCATCGACGCGAATGGATAAGAAGAAGACTCGAAGCGCTCGCCTCGGTTTTTTGTGTGGACGTCCTTTCCTATGCGATACTTTCCAATCACCTTCACGTAATTTTGCGCAGTCGCCCGGATGTCCAAGGAAATTTAACAGACAAGGAGGTTGCGATCAGGTGGCTGCGAGTTTTTCCCGGACGACGGATTGAAGAACAGCTAGCCGAGCCTTCCGAAATCGATGTCCAACGTCTCGTCACCGATTCAAAACAACTTAATAAGATCCGGAATAGGTTGTCGGATATCTCCTGGTTTATGCGAGCTTTGGCCGAACCAATTGCTAGGATTTCTAACCAGCAGGATGAATGTACCGGTAGGTTCTGGGAAGGACGTTTCAGAGCGCAGCGAATTGTCGATGATGCAGGATTGTTGGCTTGCGCGATGTATGTTGATTTAAACCCAGTTCGCGCGGCTATGGCTAACAGTCCTGAAGAATCGGTGCATACGTCGGTTTACGATCGTATCGAAGCAGAAAAGGGAATGTGTATTGCTTCTGCAGCATTTGATTTGGTTCCAATAAATTCCAAGGAATCCATTGCCCAGCGTCGCAAGACCATTCCATTGCAACGTCAGGATCTACACGAAAAACGGAAGAAAAATACAAAAAAAGTATTGCGTGATAGTTGGCTTTCACCACTGAGGTTGAGCGTGGATTCACAGTCTTGTGATCCGCAGTTGCATCGTGGTGGCACACGAGCTAGTGACAAGGGCTTTCTTCGAATTGACTTGAACTGCTATAGAAAGCTCTTGCAATGGGTTGCTGTGAACAAGCCAATAGCTGGAACTGTAAGCCCGCCAAAATTTCTTCGCGATACATTGGAAAATTGCGGGGTAGTGCCTGAGATGTTTTCTGATTTGGTATGGAATTTCAAGAAGCACTTCTGTCGCTGTGTTGGAGGTTCGGACTCGATGACGGGCGATGCCGAACGGATAGGCAGACGTTGGCACCAAGGCCAACGTCGTGCTGCCTTGTACTTCGGCTGAATTTGAGATCTAACGTCCCGCAGAAAACAGACAGACGTATTCCTAGCAAGCATCAGAATTAGCTTGCCTATCGTTGACCGGATCTTTACGCCTGAATTTGCTGTATTCAGGCGAATAATGTTGCTCCGCTTGGCATTTTAGCCTTACTCTCGTTCCGCTGACCAACTGACATTTTTTCGAGTCAACCTCAGCGCGAGGCTAAAAAACATTGGGTGGCACAAATTGAATAGCGGTATTCGCTATCGATAGATGCTAGAATCTTCCAAAATTACTTACTCTCAATTTGGATGCTCTCAAATGGATACACCTTCTCCCAAAAGTAAAACCGGCAATCGAAGGCTGTTCTTATCCCAGTCGATTGCAGCTTCCTCAGTATTTCCTGCCTTAAACTCGTTGATCTCCAGCACCCATGCAGCATCATCAAGCAAATCGGTTAACGAACAAATTCAATTGGGCGTTATCGGTATAGGACCACGATGCACGTATGACCTAAAAGCGATGCTCCCCTTTGACGATGTCCGGTGTGTTGCTATCGCGGATGTACAAGCCAGCCGTCGGGATGCAGGTAAGAAGCTTGTTGATGATCATTACGGGAACACCGCGTGTAAACTGTACCGCGATTTTCGCGAGCTTCTCGATCGAAAGGATATCGATGCGGTACTCGTTGCGACTGGTGATCGTTGGCATGCCGCAGCTTCAATGCTTGCAGCAAAGGCCGGAAAAGATGTTTACAGTGAGAAACCATGTGGCATCACCATCACAGCATGCCAAGAACTTGCCGCGACGATACATAAGGAAAAACGAATCTTTCAAGCAGGCACACAGCGAAGGAGTGTCCCAAACTTTCAAAAAGCCGTCGAACTGGTACACAACGGTAAAATTGGCAAACTACACACAATGTATGCTTCGGTCTACGTACCCGTTCTGGAAAACACCTGGTTGCCAGCGCAACCCATGCCGAACCGAGACGTTGTAGATTGGAATCTTTGGTTGGGACCAGCACCCTGGCGTCCTTACAACCAGGCGTACTGTGATGGACAATGGCGAGGGCAATGGGATTTTGATTCGGGCGCGCGATTACTGGACTGGGGAGCACATACGATCGACCTGTGTCAGTGGGCGAATCAATCCGACGCAACCATGCCAATCTCGTACGAACCAGAAGACGAGAAGATCGTTTGCTATTATGCAAATGGCGTAAAGTTGATCATCGACTTTCTGAGAGAACCTTTTGGGAATCGTGCCCCTCACTATGAGACGCGATTAGGGACCTGTCCCGTACGCTTTGTCGGAGACAACGGTTCAGTGGAAACGGGAGATTCGGGTGAAATGATTGTGATCCCCGATTCCTTGCAACGAGAGATTACAGAAGATACAAAGCGAGTTAAAGGTCTAGATGTATCGGCTCACGCACGTAATTTCTTTGATTGCATGCGCAGCCGAAAGTTGCCCGTTGCTAATCAAGATGTGATGCGACGATCACATATCGCTTGCCACGCGGCAGCTATAGCTTGGATTCTGAAAAGAAAGCTTCAATTTGATCCTATCAAGGAAGAGTTCCTAGAAGATGCAGAAGCCAACAGACTACGTACCCGACCAAATCGAACATGGGGTTAAGCACTCGTTCGCCTCTACGGGCTGCCGATGTACCGTTTTCAATTTTCCGCTTCTGCATGCAGGCGATGTTAAACCTAAAGAATCAAAAGCTGGCAAAAGGTTGATAAAGAACTGCGTAAAACGGTACCCTTGGAAAGAAATTGACGCTAGACTAAGAACTCAGTTTTGTGGTCGCGAACGTACCCACTGAAGTGTTGCCCAATTGTTTCGTTTCTTTGATTTTGGATTGCTGTCACGATGCTTGTGCATGTTGTAGTTAAGTCGGGGCCAGATGCGGGCAAAGTGTTCGACGTTACTTCTGATCGCAAGCTTACTATTGGGCGAGGCGCAAACAGTGACACTAAGATCAATGATCCCAGAATGAGTCGCGCTCATTGCGAGGTAGAAATCGTAGACAATGTTATTATCGTACGTGACTTGTCCAGTTCTTCGGGCACTCTGGTCGATGGGGAAACAATCTCTGAAAAACAGGTGCGGGCGGGCCAGAAGCTCCTTGCTGGAGATACCGATTTTGAATTGCGACTTGGCGTAACGAAAAACAATGACTCGACCATGGTTAGTGGGCGGGCATCGACTGTAGATCCAAATTCTTTGGTCACAATGGTTGGGACAAGTATCAGCAAATACCAACTTGAGTCTGTTTTGGCCGTAGCGAAATCGGGAGTTGTTTTTCGAGCCAAGGATCCGGAAAAAGAGCGAACAGTTGCGTTCAAAGTCCTAACCCCTAGTTTTACATCGAGCGAAGAGCAACGAGATCGATTTGTTCGGGCTATGAAGACTATGTTGCCGATTCGTCATCCCAACATTATCAGAATTTACAACGCTGGTAAGAGTGGCCCGCATTGCTGGGCAGCCATGGAGTTCATTGAAGGGGAGAATCTTACAAGTTTGATTGAGAAGATCGGTATCGCGGGAATGTTGGATTGGAAAGAAGTATGGAAGGTTGCTGTCCACTTAGGGCGAGCACTCGAACACGCTCATCAGAACAAAATAGTGCACCGAAACGTTACACCAACTAACATTCTGCGACGTTCGGCTGACAAGGTGTGTTTGTTAGGAGATCTGGTTTTGGCTAAGGCACTAGAAGGAACTCTCTCGCAACAAGTCACGCAACCAGGCCAATTGCTTGGCGAACTGCCGTATCAATCTCCTGAACGGACACATGTCAGTGCACCGGTTGATGAACGAAGCGATTTGTATGAATTGGGCGCGACGTTATACGCCCTCTTGACGGGTAAGCCACCCGTCGAGGGAGCGTCATTGGCGGAAATCATTAAAAATATTAGAGCGACTGCCCCTAAGAAGCCAATAGAATATCAAATGTCTATCAACCAGAATTTTTCCGATTTGGTGATGAGACTGCTGCAAAAACAGCCAACCGATCGACCTGATTCGGCAAGTTCTGTGCTCAGCGATCTCTATCGAATAGGGCGGTACAACAATCTTACAGCCTGACGATCATTGTTTCGGACCTAGTGTGATCGAACTTACAACAGCTTCGAATCTTGCCTTGAGAGGGGACCATGATTCTGCAGGTCCAATCAAGCTTAGCATTAGGACCTCTCGTTCAAGAAATAATATTACGAAGATTTGACGAGTTAGAACCCTCCCTTCTCCATCGATGATACCACCATTACCCGGCCCTTCGACTTCGGTCCACAAAGCGTCGGTGTTTGCGATTACAATCGGACGTTCCTCTAATACGGTTCTTTTGTAGGTTGAGTTAGCGATTTTGATTTGCGTCATAAACTGGTCGCGAGTTGCCCCTTCGACTTTATAAAGCACAGACGCACACGCTTGTGGAGGATCAATAATCCAGCCTATTTGCATATCATTGGCAACGCTGAACGATTCGCTCCCCATGCGTTTCCATGATCGTGGAATATCTGCAAAGAAACTCTTTCCAATATTAACGTTTTCTGATTGTCCAAACTTTGCAGAGGCGATTCGCTCTAAAAACCTGGGTGAATTAATTGATGGCTTTAATTGGATCGCTTTTTCTCCTGCTTTGCGAGTCAGAGACTCATTCCCAATTCTGGACGCGGCGAGGCTCAAAAGCGCTTGCTGTTCGGCGGTAGACGATGCCTCATTCACAATGCTTTCCAGCAAGACTATGGCCTCTCTTTCTCTGAATGCGTACAACAGTTGTTCAGCCAAAAGGTATCTTTCTCGTGCTGATAGAGATTTAGCAGAAGATAGTTGAGCGTTCAATAACTCATCCCATCTCGCTACATCATCATTAGCGAACGAGTAAACTAAATCAGCTAACTTCGCGCTCAGTGGAGTTATTACTTGCTTCTTGATTTTCCATGTAGAACCTGAACTCTCGAGTTGGAATAGGATTTTTAGAGTTTGCCACCTGGATGGGGTATAGATTGCTGACGATGCGAGTTTAAGTTCTCGGACGACGTAGAGCAGTACGGAGGGAGAGGAATCCACATCAGACACATCGTGATCAAAGATAAAGCAATCTTCGAGTCCGATTGTGCCTGGTAATTCTAAGAGCTTACCCAACGCAACCCAGTTATCGCGATCGACTGTGGATGAGTCGTTTCGCGACATTCCATTCTCTTCGAAAACGCATGTAAAATCATCGGTGTACAGCTCCCACGCTTCGAGTTTGTTTTTCGTAACGAAATCCAGCAGATTTTGTTGTGGTTCGGACAATCCATTGTCATTGGATTCCGGACCGAACAATCCGTGTATTGCTTCGGAGACATGATCCCAATTCTCATCGTCTTGAACAAAAGACAATGATCGATTCGCTTTGATTAGAGCCTTTTTCGCTGCCTCCACTCTTCCCCGTTTGTAATTGCAGATAGCGACTAATCCCCATTGTGAAGGCATGGCATGGCCATTTTGACCTACGCATAGATCGATAGACTTTTTGACCGATTCCAAGCTTGACTGGTAATCACCCGCGAGTTCTTGGCAAAACGCCAGTTGAAGCCATTCTGCCCATTGACTTTTTTGTTCGATAGAGAATCGACAAAGCTCGATCATAAGTTTTAGCCGTGATAGATCTTTGTTCTTATTGCTGAGCCATTCTTCGATTTTTTCGAAGATCTTGCGTTGCTCAATCGCTATTCCATTTGCACGTTGGCGAGCAAATCGTTTCAGTTCAAAAGACCAGGAATCGTTTTGATCGATTCGTTTCAGTACTCGGGCTGCTACCATCTCTTCCTCGACCCATTGGCTTATCGTTTTCCAGGCATCTCGTTGCTCCAAAGATGATTTCGAGCTACGAATTGATAAGTTGCTGATCGAGACGACAGACCCAACCTTCCCAAATGTTCCTTGCAATGCCAAACCGCAATCTAAGGTAGTTGGCAGGGTTGCACGCAAGACCGTTTCCCCATCAATGAGGACAGTAATCGAATGGGGATTCCTAAGAATCTGAACTTTGTGTGTTTTGCCGGAAACTAAGAGAACAGATGGATTAGCGACTAATTCGCGAAGATTCTGTTGATCTCCTCGTTTCGATATGGAGATACCAACTCGTTGCGTAAAAGGATTGGGAGCCGTAGCGAGTTCGATTACTTCACCGTCATCATTCTTGTCGTTTATAAGAATTTGAAGCGCCGTGCCATCGTTCAAAGCGACATTAAATTCCAGCATTGCAGTGTCGGGTAAAATTTGGTCTTTGAGGTCGATACGAGCGACTGCGAGCTCGCCAACTGCCTGGAACGCTGCTACGTTCTCCATTATCCCATGTAAGCTGCGTCCATTAACCTGCCATTGTCCTGAGACTTTGATCCATTGAGATTCCGCCGATTCCTCTTCGTCTAGGATATCCTGCCAATTATCTACTTCTGGTAAGCTATCCTCTCCGGCTTGCCATACAGAAAGCAATCCGGCATCAGAAATTGTGAGCAGTGTTTTCGAGCGAGCGAGCCACGCTGCGCCTCTAACTATTTGACCATCATGTGGCAGGCATAGCAATTCTGTGCCGAAAACGGGATCCCAAATCCGCACTGTACCATCCTCGGAACAAGATGCGATGCGGTTTCCCCGGTCGATCGGTAAAACTCCAGTAGCCCGATTAGAATGCCCCTCGAGTATTCGTAAGAGCCCACCCGCAACGGAGTCATAGATTCGTATCCGACCATCCATCCCTGAGGTCATAACGCAGGCATACCGTCGTTCTTCATCGGGTACATTTCCGTTTAGGTTGTTCTGTGACAGTTCGGCTATATTCGAAATCTGCATATTCGCATTCGATGAAGAATGGACACCTATTGATTCATTGGAGGTCTTCTGAGCGACCTTGACGCCTAGCTGTTCCTTTTCTTGCACAAATGACGAGTCTCCCAATCGTAGGTCGACGCGATTTGGAAGTTCAGCGAATTGGATTTGACTAGGGGTAATGGCAGCAGGTGTCTTTATCTGTCTTTGGAGTTTCTTTTCTTGCCAATTCCATACGTCTATGGTTGCGAAATCGCCGGAGCAATATAGTTCATGTCCGTCGCTCGAGAATGTCATGACCGAGTAGTTTTCTGACCTAGTGCATAGATCAAGGTCGGCCAATCCAGTCGATACGTCCCATACACGAATCGTATTTTTGCGATCTTCAATTCGGCTGCCTACACGACTAAGTTGCTTTATAATCTGCCTTGTATCGGCTGTAAGCCCAGTGCCCGCGACAAGTGTTTTCCCGTCGGGGGTAAAGGACATGCAGGTTACCAGGTTGTCATGTTCCCCTAACACACGCGTAGGAATCTGTGAGACCAAATCCCAAAGCACAATCGAGCTCTTGACCCGAACCGGAATATCTAATGACGGGGCATCGACCAGTGCTGCAATTGTGAATGCTAGAGTGCGACCGTCTGGACTCAGTTCCAACCTCATAGGAATGCCTGGATTCCATACAGGCGGCGGAAATGGTGCCTCGGCGTAGCCTCCTTTTAGCCAAGACCGTATAGGAAGCTCACTAAACTTCCAAGTGTTGGTATCAATGTTGTAAATCCGATTGGTTTCATCTATGACGCAGCACGTTCGATCATCCGATGACGCCGCGATTTCGGTCAGATGGCCCACTGAAATGGGGAGCGATTGGTTGTCTTGCCGTGAAAGCCCTCTACGATTATTCGGTCTTGAATCACTCGGTTCAAATCCAATTTTCCACGCTTTTATTCCAAACTCTGCACCAGCAGCTATGTGGCGTGAATCTTTCGAAAAGCTCAAACTGGTAATATTGGCGTCAATGCCACGAAAAATTGAACGAGTATTGGATTCGCCATATTGCCAAATCGAGACCAAGCGATCATTACTTCCCGCAGCAAGAAATGTCGCGCTGGCATTCCACGTCAAAGCAGTGACTTCTGCACCAGTTGTTTCTAATTGCGATTTTAGGTTAAGAGCACCTGACGGATGATCCAACTGGAAAACTCTTATCACCCCGTCACTGCATGCTACCGTCAATAGCTCATGTCCATCTGTATACTTCGTTGCTGGAGAAAAACCAACTTGGGTGGCTTTGTAGTTTTTTAGTTCAAAGGTATTTGATGTCCAATTGCTCGTCTTAGCTCCCCAAATCAAATTGTTACCATCTGCAATGTAGGCGAATTGCTTCGCCGACGGTGAAAGGGCAACCTTTGGATTAACAGATGCAGGTAAGTTCTCGATGACGGTGACTGTATCGCCACCAGAACCATCGACAATCTCTAGGGATAGGACATCATCGCTGAAGGATTCCCCCTGTCTCGCTGACTTTCTTAGAATTGCAATCTCGGTCGAATCAAATGCGTGAACGCACAAAACTATCGGTATGCCTGGCTGATAAAAACTCTTCTTCACGAGAATGGCAGGTAGATCGTTGGAAAAAGCTTCGTCGTCTATCCAGCTTACCATTCGATTTGCATATCGATCGAAAGAACATTTTACTGCACCGATCTTTATGGAGTCGCACGGGAGTCCTGTTTCTATATCCCATTGCCTTGCGGTCGCCATGGTGGTTAGCCCCAAAAGTCGACCATTTTCTTTGAACCGAACCTCTGGAGTTTGTGCTGCGTTGCCGCGAAGGGGGATAGCATTGCCGGAAAAAAGCCTATCTAGAAACCACCATTCCCAATTTCGAAATCGATGAGGAGATTGATTCAATAAATGTCGTGCTCGCGTCAAACTGCCTTGCGCCCAAAGGGAGTATGCCAAGGATATATTTGCAGAATAGTGACTCGCTTCCGCTTCATCTTTCGCGACCTCTAGTTCTACGCTTACGGAGATTGCATCATTCTTCGCAATCGACTCTGCCATTCTCAATTGCGCTTGTCGAAACGCTATGATCGGTGCTGCGATCACAATCACGAGCATTAGTGCTGCCGAAAAGAGACTCAGGACAGCCACTGCTGGATGCTTGCGAGACCAACGCCAAAGCCGCTCTGTTGAGGTAACCGGCCTAGCTAGAATAGGAGAACCATCGATGAATCGATTGAGATCATCAATCAATTCGTTTGCGGATTGATAACGCCTTTTCTGATCCTTCTGTAGACATTTTAGGCAGATAGTTTCCAAGTCGACAGGTATTTTGGAATTGATTTGCCTAGGCGGGGTTGGCTCTCGCTCCAATACTTGTATCAAAGTATCTATTGGCGTAGCCGCTTGAAAGGGTGCCGTGCCTGTCAGCATGGCATAGAGTACACCACCGAGCGAGTAAACATCAGCAAGCTCATTAACCTCGTTTGTCTTTCCCGCCGCTTGCTCTGGCGGCATATAACCCGGGGTTCCGAGTATCTGTCCCGTCGCCGTCAGCTCACTTCGAATCCCAATTTGTTTAGCTAATCCGAAGTCGGTAACTTTTGGCGTACCGTATTTGCTTAATCGCTGCGTGCCTATTGAGTTAGAACTGCTCCCCTCGATCCGATCGAGCAGGACGTTGGCTGGTTTAAGATCTCGATGGATAACCCCTTTAGAATGCGCAAAACCGATAACCTCGGCGGTTTGCACAGCGATCACTGCTGCTTCGCTTGGTTCGATTGGTCGTTCGGAGATCAGCGTAGCTAGGCTTGGACCATCAACAAATCCCATCGAGAAGAAATGTTGTCCGTCAAGCTGTCCCACCTCGTAAATGGGCACTACGCCAGAGTGATTCAAGTTTGCAGCTGCTTCAGCCTCTGCATAAAATCTCAATACGTCTTCTTTGCCTGCAAACTGCCCAGTGAGAATCATCTTTACCGCAACGATTCGGTTTAGACGTTCCTGTTTAGCCTTGTAAACAACCCCCATTCCACCTCTTGCAATTTCGTTTAATAAAAGATAATCGCCAAATTGTCTCGGCAGCTCACTTTGTAATTCCGTGCAGGAGGATCTCGCAATCGACACCGAGGACTGTATCTGCTTCGGCTTAGTTGATTGGTCGTCTTTTACAACCTTTATCCTGGGCGGAAGAGTCGGTGGATCCAAAGCGGGCGAATTATCTCCACTACCTTGCAACACTAGCGATGGTGTGTTCTCATTGTGCGATTTAACAGCAAGCGATGGATCGTTTAACGTTCTATTCTTGTCTGGGCCCGGCCCATTAGACTGTACAGGCGGCAGCGTCGGTTGATCCTGGAATTCGGTGGAATTGGCATCGGAGTCTGACACGTTGGCAAATATCGCGTAAAAGGAGGCACGAAGAAATTTTGGGCCTGCAAGATAACTTCAGAATCGCGTCTTATAGTGTACTTAATCTATTTGAAATTCTAAGATCGATGTTTGGGAAAAATATCCTTCCTCGCTTGAAACATGCGACTGCCCCAAAGAAAACTGAAAGACTATTTTAGGCTACTATTTCTCGGATAACCTTTCCGTGGACGTCCGTTAATCGGAAATCTCTGCCAGCGTAACGAAAGGTTAATCTTTCGTGATCGATTCCCAGTAAATGAAGCATTGTCGCATGCAAATCGTGTACAGACGTCGGTTGCTCGACTGCACGAAAGCCGAACTCATCGGTCGCACCGTATACGGTGCCTCCCTTAATACCGCCTCCCGCCATCCAAACACTGAAGCCATAGTGGTTATGGTCGCGTCCTAATGTGGACTGTCCATCTCCAGAAAGCTCCACCGTAGGTGTCCTGCCAAATTCACCACCCCACAAAATTAAGGTGTCGTCAAACATGCCACGTTGTTTCAGATCTGCGATCAATGCCGCAATTGGTTGATCAATCTCACCAGCTAGTTTGCGGTGATTAGCCTCGATAGCATTGTGATTGTCCCAGGGTTGACCTGCCCCATGCCAGAGCTGAACGTATCGCACTCCTCGTTCCAGTAATCTTCTCGCAATCAAAGTCTGGCGGCCATGCACGGTATCACCATATGCTTCTACAGTGTTTTGATTCTCATCAGCTAAATCAAACGCCTCGGTTGCATCTTTTTGCATTCGAAATGCCAATTCAAAGCTCTGTATCCTCGCATCTAAGCGATCATCGAATCGATCGTTACGATGTATCTGATTCAATTGCTGAAGCAGATCAAGTTGCCGTCTTTGATCGACGCTCTTGATACGTGGATTCGTAATATTTTCAATCAGTCTATTCACGTCGCGGTGTTGAGGATCAACATAAGTTCCTTGATATGCTCCTGGTAAAAAGCCGGATTGCCAGTTTTCTGCATCCTTAATGGGATAACCGAACGGACACATGGCTATAAAACCTGGAAGATTTTGGTTCTCCGATCCTAGACCGTACAAAACCCACGATCCGACACTAGGACGAGGCTGTACCGAATCACCGCAATTCATGAGCATCAATGATGGTTCATGATTCGGAACCTGAGCCACCATTGATCGGATCACCGCGATATCATCGATATGAGCTGCCGTTTTTTCGAATAACTCACTAACCTCAATACCACTTTCACCGTATCTTTTGAATTTAAACGGCGAGGGAAATGCCGCCCCGGTCTTTCTTTCCGTGGTAAGCGTATCCGTTAGCGGTTTTCCTGCATGAGTCTGCAGCGCCGGTTTCGGATCAAACGTGTCGACATGAGATGGACCGCCATTGAGAAAAAAATGAATAACGCGTTTCGCTTTGGGTGCGTAATGCGGCTTCTGCGCGTCATTATGCGATTGAATTAGAGCGCTATGCCCCGTATTTGCGGAATTCAACAGCGACGTCAGCGCAATCCCTCCCAACCCGAGGGACGATTGGAACAGCATAGAACGACGATCAAACGCGTTGTTTAAAACTTTTGGTTCAAAAAGACTCATTTTGCCATCATCGCACTGGTTTGAATTCTTACTAAAAATCTAGTCCACAAAAAGAAACTCGTTCGTACACAGCAAGACATGAACAAACTGTTCCCATGGGCTGAGCTTGTATTCCGCAGGACCTCGAAAATCTAATCTGGCATCCCACGTTTTCCTGTCATCCTGAGAACGATCCTCAGGTGGTGGGTTCTCTGCTGTAATGATCTTAGAAATAACGGGTGACCAAAGAAACTGATCGGTATTGAGTTCCGATCCGATATCGACCACAAAATCAATACAGTCACCTTTTTCTACAACTAAATCCTTTACATCAAGCTGCCTTTCACTTGCCTTTAGCTGCACCGATGCAAGTTGATTATCTCCATTGTGAAAGATGGAAAATCGTACACCGTCAGCAATATCAGGCTGATGTTTAGCCAACGAAGCGATGGATATGGTCATATGG
>JBKCTT010000050.1:0-28106 GCA_046318795.1 Pirellula sp. | reverse complement strand
TGCTAAGACGCTTCGCAATAAATATCCTCAGCTTGGACACTTCGAAGGAAAGCACCCGCAAAAAGAGAAAACGAGCGGCCTGGGATGAAAACTACCTCCTAAACTGCCTCGCCAAAAGCATTTAAGATGCGGTTGCCCTGCATCTTTGCGATTAGTTTAAGTAAAACGAACTCTTGTTGCGGACTTGCTTTGTCCCACCGTCATATCGCGACCTAGTCTCTAGTTGCGATTGTATTGCCAAAAGATCTTGAACTGCTTCGCACCCCCCCATAACACCGTTCAATCAATGAGGCTTATGAATGCGTGCTCGTCTGTTACTCGCTTTGGTTACAGTTCTTTCTGTTCCTTCCGCAGGATTGTCTCAATCATTTCCTCACAAGCTGAACATCGGTTCGCTATCAACATGGAATCAAGTTCGCACAACTGGCAGTGACTCACGTAGCGACGCGTTTTCGAAGGACATGATACCGAAGGTGATGGATATTGCGTCCAATCTTCTACAGTCTGGAAAAGCATTCGGCGATCGCCACCATTTTCGACTAGACCAAGACAAGCTTTATACTTCATCGCGTACGCCCTATCCCGTCCGTGTTTACTTTATTGCAGAGGGAGCGGGATACCAAAACAGTATTGGGCTTTCGCTTAACTACGCAGGCGCTACGTCAGGTGGCGACATGCGACTGGTGTTTCCTAATGCGTCCATGCCTGTCCAAGGGGTAGACTTCAGGAGCGGTAACTTTGGAACACGCAAGAGCGACGCACCACTATTACCGGGAGATTATGTGGAAATCGGAGAAATCCCTGCGGGCGTGCAGCTTGATTTTTTTATCGTACAGGACGGTAATCGCGTGAGGGATGCATGGGTGTTTGGAAATCGCGATGATCAAAATCCAGATCGATTTCAGCATGTTATCAGCTATGTGATACCCGATTCACCGTTTTTGCTAGTCGGCTTTGAAGACTTATGGATGGGTGGCGACATGGACTACGAAGACGTTCTTATCGTAGTCGATCTCGGTAAGGAGAACGTTGAAAACTTAATTGATGCGTCTAAGCTTCCGAATTGAGATTGGATTTACCAATGATGCCCAGCATTGCGTTGAAAAAAAAGCGAAAGGGTCTCCTTACCGGAGGTCCCAAGCACGATCGAAGTAGAATGCGTATTCACCGTAGCCGCCGTGGGGCTGCGTTAGTCGAATTAGCAGTCTGCTTAGTTCCGTTTTTCGCGGTAGTGTTCTGCACTCTTGAATTTTGTGAAACCATTTACACGCGTCAAAGCGCGTTGGTGGTTGCCTATGAGGGAGTACGTATGAGATCCATCAAGAATTGTCCTACAGATCGTGCAAAGTCTATTTGCGAGCAAATGTTACAGGACAGAAACATGGCGGACGGCCGCGTTGAGTTCAGATTCCCAGATGGGGAGCAAACTGGACGGATTTTTGAGGTGCACGTGGAGTGTCGCGCACAGAACCTAAGCTTACCCTTTAGCCTCATTGACAGCGATCTATCCGTTGCTCGTTTTGGAGTATTACAATGAGCAATCGTCTTCGCAGTGGTCATCGGTTTCCAACTTACCTCCCAGCGTTATCACGGACTGAGAGATCACGCCGGGGAGCGATGACAGTATTAATGTCCATCGTCTTGGTTGCCACTACTGTAGTGTGTTTGTTGGTTGTCAATATCGCGTACTTAGAGATGGCACACACTGATGTTCAGACGGCAGCAGACTTAACTGCGAAAGCCGCAGCCAATGAACTTGGAATGACTCAAGACCCAAAGCGCATGAACGATATCGCCAATCGAGTGATGGCCCGCCATCAATTGAACAACGGTCGCTCCATGCAAATGGATACAATTCAACAAGGGATTCTGAGTCAAGATCGCAGCAAGGACCGGTTTAGCCTAACGCACAATACTGCAAGCTCAGGCTCAAATCAGGGAGCTATCCGACTCGTTGCCAGCCAACCAGCCGCGTTTGGTACGTCGATGGTACCGTTTCCTTTTCCTGGTATATCTGACATACAAATTGTCAGAGAAGCCAGCGCGGGACGGACCGATGTGGATCTTGTTCTATGCATCGACAGATCCGCTTCCATGGCATGGGATCAGTCCAATGTGCCATTCTTGTATCCGAATGGTACGAAAGGACTAGATAACTATTTTCGGCCTCCCGATAAGGCATTGAGTCGCTGGGCTTCCCTTACGACTGCAGTAAAGACCCTCAACTCAATCCTCGAAGATAAGCGGATTCCTGGACAATTCCATATTGGTCTTGTCACATTTGCGAGTGATTATCGGTTTGGATTGTTTACCTCCAAAGTGGCAACAACAGATCAAACTTTAACGAGTAATCCGACTCTCATTGTTAACGCCCTCGACAGAATCGGCTCCAAACCCATTATTGGTGACACGAACATTTCTGCTGGATTGAATCTGGTAGAAGCCTGTCGAAACGATGGACAATTGCGATCCCAAACCGGCGTCAAGATCGTAGTCGTCATGTCAGACGGTTTGCGAACGGAAGGTCCCGCGCCCGATGAGGATGCGGCTGCGTTGGCGGAGAATGGGTGGGTGATTCACACCATTTCCTTCAGCGGCCAAGCTGACAAGAGTTTGATGACGAACCTCGCGGCACTTGGTGGTGGAGTTCACTACCATGCACCAAACGGGAACGCTCTCGTACAAGCGTTTCGCGATATTGCCTTAAGTTTGCCAGGCACTCTTATCAACTAGTGAACGATGACCGCGAGGAAAATCGCATCAATCCTAAATCATCGTAAGCCCCGCCGAAATCGGCTTGGGGCTTACACATTGGAAATGGCAGTCGGATTGCCACTGGTGTTCTTGACCATCCTATCTGCCTTTGAATTGTTAAAAGTCACAAAAGTTCGCCATGCCGCGAATCAAGGTGCCTATGATGCAGCCCGACGACTGGTCATACCTGGTGCGACAACGCAAGAAGCAGTGGATGCTGCTAATTTCGTCCTCAATACCAATGGTCTTGAAGTCGATACGATTCAAGTCGAACCGGCCGCGATAACCCGGAGCACTCGTGAAGTCACAGTGCAGCTCAGCTTGAGATTCCGCAATGAGTGGAGCTTTGCTAGATTGCTCGGTGGACGAAACATTCAAACGCGCTGTACTCTAATGCACGAGTACGCATCGATGTTTCTCGATTGATGATTATCTCCTCCGGACAGACCCAATCCATATTGCCTCTTATCGACTTTGTCGCCTCTTTAGACGGCAAAAGAACTTTCTTTAGTCTCAAGTTGTTATTCATCATTCCTGACGAAAGAGGTATCATACAGGCGTCGTGGAGAGTAATTTCACGGTTTGGATTTAGCTACAGACTCAGCAGCCACGACCAGCACTAGCTTACAAGTACGCAAATGTTTGACCCCATACGAATAGCGATCGCAATAATTCCGCTTGGCACCTACCTAGTTGTCATGGGATTGATTCGTTTAAAGAAATCGCCAACGGTTATCAGCCGTCCTCTAGATGTCTTGCTGCTTGGAATGGCGTGCTGCGGACTGGTTGCCATCGGTCCGTTGGAACTTTTTTTCCCTCGTGCGGCATTCTCCGTTGTCGGAAATTGGGTATGGTTGGTCCTGCTCTCCCTCTATGCGTTGCTCGTATTACTGATAGCTTTTCATGTGCCGCCGGGAATCGTAATCTATGGTGCATCGAAAGAGACGATTCGATCCTTCATCGATACTGAATACTCAGAGAGATCTGTCGCAATAGAATGGCTCGGAGACTCGTTCCGGTCAGTTACACTTGATATCCACGCGCAGATCGAAGCTGCGGGGTGGAGCTCTGTGTGTCATATAAAGTCGATCGGCAAATCGCAGAATATCGCCGAGTGGATCGCGCTTGATCGCAGCTTGCACCTAAGACTCGCGTCTATAAAACCTACCGGTCAAAAATCAGGTATCACCTGGTGCTGCATTGGATTGGTAATCGTCGCTATTGCCTTTGGCTTGCTCACGTCCGATATTGCTCGGGTCAACGAGACCCTAGCTCAGCTATTCAGCGCCAGATGATTCATCCAGCTACGCTTTCACCGGATAAGCTCGAACAAGAGTGCCAGCTCACCTTTCGGCGGGCTTCCGGGCCAGGTGGCCAAAACAGAAACAAGGTGGAAACGGCTGTTCAAGTGATTCATTTGCCAACCGGACTCAGTGGACAAGCATCGGAGCGCAGAACCCAGGGAGAAAATAGGCAGATAGCCATTCAAAGACTTCGACTTACACTTGCGATTGGCATTCGGACAGATTCTTGCGACGTCGCTCAATTAACTATCGTGAATTACATCAAAAAGGGAAAATTAGCGATTTCTGAACAGAATGCCGACTGGCCTCCTGTTTTGGCAGAGCTTTTGAATATGATTGCCAAAAACCAATGGCAACTCACAGCTGTTGCCCAGTCACTTAGCACAACACCATCCCAGATCTTGAAAGCCATCGCCCGAGAGCCAGCTGCTCTGGTCTATCTCAACAGCAATCGAATTTCAAACGGCCTCACATCCTTAAGACCTTAGAGAGCGTGTATGATTCCGCTGAGTTCGGGACTTCATCAAATGAGAATTCGAAATGTCTTTTGAGTCGATAATTTTGACTTGCGGCTTACTCCTAGTGCTTTTTGTCATTGTACAAACCTTTATGGTTTATAGGTTTTGTTGTTGGCTCAGGAAAGCAGATCAGCACTCTTCCAACGGTACGTCGCCTTTTGTAGCACTCATATTGTCTGTTCGCGGTGAAAGCGATTCGCTGATCGACTGTCTTGAGGCACTAAAGGATATTGACTATCCATGCTTCGAAATCCACATCATTATTGATAACGCAGGCGACATCTCGTTCGATACAATTAATACTTGGAAAGCAAGAGGCTTAGATCGCTTGATTCAGGTCCACACTCTAACCGAAATCTCAAGATTTTCATCGTTAAAAACTAGTGCGGTTAGCCAGTGTATTAAGTCGCTTGGACCACATGTACAGGCTGTAGCAATCCTGGATGCTGACACCATTGTTCATAGAGAATGGCTAAACGAGCTAATCACTCCGCTTCAAGACGAATGCGTTGGCATAGTAACAGGCAATCGATGGTATGATGCGACCGAAATGACGTTAGGTAATCAGATCCGATTCCTTTACAATGCTTGGGCGGTACCCGGAATGCATTTCATGAATACCGCATGGGGGGGATCAATGGCTATGAATCGCTCGGTTTTCTCTCACCCTGACTTTTTCAAGACTTTTGCAAATACCCCTACCGAAGAAACTGGTGCACAGACAATTCGCATGAAATTGGGCTTGAAGATTGTACAACGAAGCAATCTGATGATGGCGCAGCGCGGCACCATAACGCTTACTGGTGCATTTGGTTTTATCACGCGACAGCTTACATGGACCAGGCTCCACTATCGTGAATGGATCGGAGTTCTTCTTGGCCCACTTTTTATTTATTGTGTTACTGTTTGCTTAGCCTTTTCTGCTGGCGTTGCTGCCTACTTCAGAAACGGTAGCTTATTCGCGATGGCTACTTTTGTTTTTCTCGCTTACTGGATTGTTAATTGGTTCCTAGTAGCCTACTTGAATCGATGCGTAGTCGCGAAAATGTCCACTCACCAAGAACGTCCCTTTCCCAACACCAATTGGTTGCATCACGTAGTGATCTTCCTGATGATACCCATCGGTTTCGTTGCATTTGTCTTTGCACTACTTACGACTCAGTTTTCCAGAAAAATTCGATGGAGTGGAATCGATTATCGAATTCGACCTCCGTACGGAATTGAACTTGTGGAGTATCGCCCACATTAGTCATCATGAAGAGATCGTGGTCTTGGCCGAATTGGAAGCGAAAGCAATATCGAACCAACCAGAATAACTACAAGGAATGGCTAGGGCTAGATTCTTCATTCTCAGCATAAACCGCATAAACTTCACGTTCAATACCCCACGGACCATGAAGCCTGTAGTAGATACCACGCCACTCAACCCGTTTGGTCAACGTTGAAGCGATGAGCGCAACGGTATAGATCCACTGTGTAATAAATACGTAACCGCACAGCTTCAGATAGGATCTCTTTCCTGGCCACTGCGAACATTCACTACGCGATTCGACTATACCACTCACAGCTCGCTCCATCACCGGCAACAAAAACGAAAGATAAAGCTGAAAGAGAATCAACCCTAGACCAAGCCATAGGACATCGATAGCATTGTGACCTGCAAAAAGCCAAACGCCAACGTTGAATACCAGCAACACGATTGCCACAATTAGAAATGCCGCCGAAGAGATCCCGTGTCCGAGAACGGCATTCCACTTGGGATGATATAGCCTCGCCGTAAGTAGTTGTCGTTTGACCCAGGAGTAATATCCCCCTAACGTGCAATCCTCACGATTTATCATCATTAAGCTCGGCACGAATTTTACCTTTAATCCTACCTTCGCTAATTGACTGCAAAGCATCGTGTCTTCACAAAGACTTCGTCCCCATTTTTCTTGCAATCCAGCTTGTTCAATCGCTGTTCGCTTTAGCGCTACGGTTCCTCCCCAAGCGATGGAGTACCAATACATTTGAACCACAGCAGCGGCGTTCCAAACATATCGAACCCACGCGCCCAAGGAATCTTTCTGAGGCATATACCAGCGATTACCGGTTACAGCACCAATATCCGAAGGTTGCAAAGAGCTAGCCAGTTCTCGAAGCCAGTTTTTATGAGGTACAGTATCGGCATCAATCAATGCGATTATTTCGCTGGCTGGACTTGCGGCACTCAGTCCTTGTAGCAAACTGGAGCATTTGAGGCTACACGTTGCTAGACGATTTTCCAAGAAGACTCGAGACGCATTACTCCATTTCTCTTGAAGATGTTTATTGACAATGTCGTTAGCAGGATCGCTTGGGCTATCCACAACAAGCACAACTTCAAAATCCGGATAATCCAATTCCCGAAGCCCGGTAATACAGCGTTCAAGAAATGGATCACTTCCTCTCAGGCATAAAATGATGGAAGCACGTGGGCACTTACTGTCCTCTAACAGAGGTTCCTTCCACCGATTTAGTCTGTGAACAAAGCCATAGACCATTAGTCCCTGAATCAAACCGGAAATTACAAAAATGGCAAGGACGATCGAAACAAGCATCATTCAGTTCTCGACTCACGTTGTAAATTTCTGTAATCGTCCCAAGATTCTAATCATGATCGAGTTTGCTTCTTCGGTTGTTACAACTCTATCACAGTATCTAAGCTGGAGCCTTGGCACCGAGGCGAACTCGCAAAAGGATATAGCTAATACCGTAAAGGGATTCAAAGGTGCTAACGCAGAAAAATCTTGTAAAACAACCTTTCCGCATTGGAGACCAGCGCTGAGTTTGGAGAGTTTCGAGCGAGGAAAAGCTCTACCTAAATTAGTGAAAACGACCGTGGTCTCACAACGCTTCACGACGGTAGACCCATGACGTCCGAAACGGATGTATCGTCGTAACCAAATCGACAGCAGAAACATAAATGCCAATTTGTTCTCTTTGATTAGGGTCATTTCGCGATTAATGCTCAGAAGTAGGCGATCAAAATCTGATATCTGAGCAGGTTGACGGTCCAAGAACACCGAACCTACGACATTGCAGGCCGTAAGATTCTTCTTATCCTCGGAAGTTCGCATATCCATGGGAATCATCATTCTGATCCAATCGGCTGCGTTTGTCCCCTTTTGGTCTTTTCGAAATTCTGCGACTGCATCAAAAATTGCAGCTGCCAAACACTCGTTTACGGTCACAGTATGTTTCTGCGCGTAGGCTCTGATCGATCGGAACAAAGGGGCATCAATTGCTGTTTCGATTGAAGACACTTTAACGGGAAAACTCTGGGGTGGATTGTGAGGCAAAAGCGGAACTGGAGATCTCATTAGAAATTGACGAACACCCGCTAGTCCCACCAACTGAAGGGGAAACAGATTTAAAAGTTTTTTCCAATTAAGACCAAATCGATTTCGAGATACTAAACGTTTCTCGCACGATACCCCAGAAAACCGATCCAGTCTCTTATGCGAAGCACCGCTTACAACTCTATCGTACAGGGTCCATAGATCCTCCAAGGCGTCTAATATCCCGAGTCCATCGCATAAAACGTGGTGGAGCTGGATCACCAATTCATAAGTGCCGTTCTGGTAATCGACAATACTCGGAAACATCAACTGGCCGTTCTCCAAACTGAACCGTTTGGGCTCAGGCCATTTATGTTCGTTCGTCGCGTTATCTGTTTCACTTGCGGACCAAAATATCCACTCCATCTCTGGAACAGGTTCCTTCTTTACCCACCGATGCCCGCTAAGTCCTCGTTCCGTCCGACAACTGAACAAAGGGTGCATTCGAATAATCTCGCGCCAACAGTCCCGAAAGATCGTCTGATCAAATTCTCCTGCAAACCGCATCCGAACCCAGATATCGCACGGATAGGCCAGGCTATCCTTTGCAATCATCAATTCTTCAAAAGAACTACATGGTAGAGGAAATGTCATCACGAAGCCTAACTTAGAATTTGCTTACTAGGTGAGGATTTCGATCGCGTTAAAACCATCGACCGTAGTCGAATCAGCTCCTCGAACTCTGCGGGCAGCCAAGCAGTTGAGCACTCTCTGCGGGTTACTGCTGAACTCCCGACGCCAATGTCTGTTCGACCATCTTCTTCCTCGATTTCATTTGCCGTCGTTTCCCCCATCGGTCCTCCTCACCGAATTGAATGTATCGATGTAGCATCGCTTCGTCGATTACGGGACACGGACAATCGGGAGCAAAACGCATTGTATTGGTGCAGTCAAATGTCGGGTCGGTGGCGGCATAGTTACTATACATCATCATCGCTGGCAACAGCTCCGCTTCGAACGAATTGTACGTGGCAGGGTCGATTTCCCGATAGCCAATATACTCAACTCCTGTTGAACCAAAGTACTTGTATCCAGCATCGATGATTAGCTTCGGCGTTAAACACTCCTCGGGAGCTAAGTGAAAAGTATGACCATGAGCATCAGGATTCATATACAACTCAGTCATGACTCTGGATACCCAATCTACGGGTATAACGTTGCGTCGCTCTTGACCAGTCATTGGTAACCGAAGCTGTGTCCGTCTCTTTCCATTCGAGTCGACCGGTTGCCGTGGAACGAGCAAGGCCATAAGTCTCAGGTACAGATAGATACCATGATAAGTATTGGTATAGCCAGTTTCCGAATCACCGGAAATGACAGCCGGTCGATACACGGTTAACTTATCGAACAACGAACAGCTTCTGACCAACTCCTCAGCCTCGAGTTTACTCGCTTCGTAGTCATTGCGAAACTCTTGACCGCAATTGAGCTCGGTCTCCAAAATTGGACCGGGACGTAAGCCACAGACATATGCCGTAGAAACATAATGAAGCTCGCGAATCTTCGTCTTCTCACAAACTTGTAACATGTTCTGTGTTCCAACGACATTCGATAATCGAGGCTCTCCTGAACCGTCCGCATGGAACAGAAGCGACGCCGCACTGTGCATCATCGACTTACAATGCCTGGCAACCCAATTCAAGTCCGTTTGATTAAGCCCCAAATTCTCTCGTAAAATGTCCCCTTCAAGCACAATAGGCTTAGGCACACTTTTACCATTTCTCTCCGACCAATAATCTAATATTGCTTCAATTCGTTCGGCTCCGGTCTCCCGCTTCGAGCTTCGAACCAAAACCGCTAACTTCTGTCCGCGAGCCAACAAGTCGTGCATGAGATAGCGACCTACGAGTCCCGTTGCGCCCGTCAAGAACAGATAATCACCCATCTCAAAATTCCCCGAAACCTGAATTATCAATCGCTACAATTCCCCGAGATGTCACAAGTATGCTAGCTATATCAAGAGCTTCAATATGTAGCCGGGCATTTTTGACACAATTCGGCAAAACCAACAGGCGGCCTGAATCCTATCACCAGACGCCGAGCGGTATTCATGTATTTCATTTGAAAAAAACCACGAATCTGAAGAGACGCGACCGAATAGCCCAGCCCTCCTGTGAGCGTGATACAATTACCAAAACAAATCCCACTCGAATGTAACGAAATACTAAACATGTACCAATCAGTCCTGATACAAACTCTGGCAGTATTCTTAATCTGCCTTTACCCGCCCGCATCGCAGGCTAACGGCGAGCCTCGCCCCAATGTGCTGTTTCTGTTCGCGGATGATATGCGAGCGGATACGATTGCCGCTCTGGGCAATCCTTACATTCAGACGCCCAACATTGACTCGCTGGTTCGCTCTGGAACCAGCTTAAATCGGTGCTACATCCAAGGCGGCAATAGTGGTGCGGTGTGCATTCCAAGTCGCGCAATGCTTCTGACCGGTCGATCTTGGATGAAAATCGACACCCAGAGCCTCAAAGAACCCAACTTGATGCCCGAATGGTTTGGATCCCACGGCTACCAAACCTTCGGAACCGGAAAATGGCATAACGGCAAAGATTCTTGGCTTCGATCCTTTCAATCGGGAAAGTCGGTTCTTTTTGGCGGGATGTCAGACCACACGAAAGTACCCGTTTGCGATCTATCAGACGATGGGAAACTATCTGACGAACGAATCGGTGAATCCTTCTCATCCGAGTTGTTTGCCACGGCAGCGATTAATTTCCTCAAAGATCGAAAAAAGGAAAAGCCTTTCTTTGCCTATGTCGCCTTTACGGCTCCTCACGATCCTCGTCAGCCACCGGAGAGTTTTGTAGCACCGTACTATAAAAGACTTCCTCCAGCACCAGCGAACTTTCTTCCCCAGCATCCATTTGACAATGGCATGCTAAAGAACCTTCGCGATGAAAATCTTGTACCATGGCCGCGGCCTGAACCGATGATCCGTGATCAAATCGCAGAATACTACGGTCTCATCACTCACATGGATGAACAGATAGGCCACATCTTAAAAGCACTGGATGACACTGATCAACGAGATAACACGATTATCGTGTTTGCTGCGGACAATGGCTTAGCTCTCGGTAGCCACGGTTTGCTCGGAAAACAAAATGTATATGAGCACAGTATGCGAGTCCCCCTCATTATCTCAGGCCCTGGGATTCCCTCGGCGAAACAAAGCGATGCATTCGCCTATCTTTTCGACTTGTTTCCTTCGTTGTGCGATCTTGCCTCTCTTCCCGTACCCAGCAATTTAAATGGTAAGAGCCTGGAACCTCTCCTCAAGGGAAAAGTCGATTCAATTCGTGACACCATTTTCCTTCCCTACCTCAAGGTGCAGCGAGCTGTTCGCGATGATCGATGGAAACTAATCGCCTATCCCAAGATTCAACATATGCAACTGTTCGATCTACAAAGCGATCCGCAAGAGACGATCAATCTAATCGATAACGCGGAACACCAATCGCACGCTAAACGTTTGCTTCAAAGCATGCTCGAATGGCAAGAAGAGCTGAATGACACAGTGGAAGTATCACTAACTCGGGTTCCTACGGTTCCTTTTGATTTCTCCGATCAAAAACGATTACCTGATCAATGGCAACCGGACTGGATCGTAAAAAAGTATTTCGACAAGCAACGTTAGTCACAACCGAAGGATCACGTTGTCTCGCTATTTAGACCTTAGAAAAGTCTGCTTGACGTTGGTAAGCGACCACGACAGGGAGGTAGGTTGGAAGCTGCGTGGCTTGGGCTTAGGTTTGCTTTGGTTTAAGTTTGGCGGCCAGGACACGGCGGGCGCGAGTTAGCTGCTTCCGCTCGGACTTGTAACGACTTTCTTCTACTCGATACGTTCGAATCGCCTGAGGCTGCTCCTGCATGTTCACGTTCATAGCATGATGACAGCGGGAGGCATCGATCTTAAAACCCGCCGATGGGTGGATATCCCACAAGAGCTTGCGACAACGCAGACCGAAACAAGGTTGTGAGAAGTTGTGGCAGGCGATAAGGCGCACTAGCCGATCTGGCCACAGATTGGATACATCGCTGCGGTACGTTCAATATGTGATCGATGCTTCCGCCACCATTCCGTCCTCGTGGCGGTGGGGCGATGACTGAGCGGCTACTAAATGCGGCCACCCTTTTTTTTCTTATCCTCCGTCTGGCCTTCGGTCAGACGGAGGAGGTGGGTTGTGTGGCTTGCATCGCTGGTAGCTGCTCAGTCATACTCTCACTGGAATAAACCCAAGTGGTGAGCCTAACGACCGAATTCGGTGCAACAAATCGCTCGACAACGGTCTCTAACTGCTCTTCTGAGCATCGATCGAGACAATAGGAAATCCAAAACACCGTTGGAAAAACGGCAGTAGAAACGATTTGCCTTCTTGCAAACTTCCAACTTCACTCTTCAAACTTCTCTGTCCGCCTTGGGCGGAGACATTACTGACTGGGTCTATCTCTTATTCTGTGGATTCATCCATCTTGCGAGGAAGTGCTAGAGGCAAAGAGTCTCATCCCATTCACGACCAGTATACGTGTATCGATTTCCTACGGCCGAACTCGTAAGCACAGTTCCGCTGGCGTTAAGGATCGTAGGCTGACCATACGCAGTGTAAGCGTAGCGCTCTGCGACTGCACCGGTCGACGTGGTCATAGTGGTGATGGAGTACTGTTGGTTGCGATGATAGCCTAATGCAACTTCGGTGACGGTCTTGGTTTCTAAAGTAGGTACGACAGGCGATGTGAAAGTGGTGGTTAGCGATTCGATGGAATCGAACGAGGCATCGAAGATCTGCGATGCGAGAGATGGGCTTGCGGGTGTGATGTTGGGGTGAACGTTCATGCGATAAATTGTAAGCGAGTCAAGGAGCGGATCGCTAGCTGGTTTTCTAGATTTTTCGCGAAGCGAAAACGGAGAATACAAGCCCGAAAGCGCGAGTTTTGAAGTTGCGCTATTTTGGATTTAGGGGCAAAGCCCAGTTCGTTTACCTAGCCAGGCCTTGAGGGCCTGGAACGCGATTCACCAAGATTTTTCAAGGATCAACGGCCCGACCATTTGTGCTTTGCTAATATCCGAACCATCCTAAACGGCCGGACCTATGGCCCTAACATTATCGTTTTCTCATTTCCCAGGCCTTCTACCTGGGCTAAGCAAACGTAAGGCCTTTGGCCTGAAAGACCAGTTACTACGCAACTTCAAAAGGTGTAACTTGGGTGACTCGCGGTCACCGTTCGGATTAATGTTCCATCGCTGGTTCGGTATCAAGACTAGGCAAGAAAATGAGGGCAAGAAACTATTTCCGGCACTTCATCTTCATGCCTCAATCTTCATGCCTCAATCTTCATGCCCCCATCTTCATGCCTCAATCATTTGTCGTGAGTTGGCAGATAAATCGAACGCAGTTAGACACAAGACTCATTTTTCCGCGTTCGATCTTTCTGCCACACAAGAAACTCGGATCTTCTTTGATTACGCTGTAACAATAGCTTCAGGGGGTGCGCACACGTGACCATGCCAATTAAAATGTGCACGCGACATCAAGAAGATCAATTCGACAACGACTCCAAATAATCCAACAACGACGCCATTTCCTTCAAAGTAAAATCGTTCATCAAGCCGTTTGGCATCGATGAAATGGTCGACGTCTTTCTCGATACGATTTCTGGCTTCCTAAACAAGTGGTCTTTGCCCTGCTGATCTCGAATCGTTACCTCATCAGCAGTTTCGCTTATCACAAACCCTGTGACCGTTTCATCATCCTCCGTTAGTACGATATTTGTGATGAACCCTTGGGCAATCGTTCTACTCGGTTCGAGAATGGCAGTAGCAAGATCAGGCCTCTTGTACGTTTTTGCAATGTTTCCCAAGTAAGGACCTTTCTGTGTTTCATTCTGCTGTACGGTGTGACAGTTAGCACATGTAGCCTTTGCGAAAATCCTTTGACCTAACGCGATGTCGCCGGCCATATCTTTGACACGATCCAACACTTGATCCGCTGTCAGGGAAGACACTCGTGGCGTTAGGTCTTTTTCTCTGGGCTTCAATTTAAGCCTTTTAGCGGCTCTCTCCGCAGCGTTTCTGACCGACTCGTCTGCATCCGATAGCGCATCGAGGATCTCTTCGTCGAGACCTCTTAAATTCCAAATGACTGTATTCTCCATCCACGCAACTTGCGTTGATTTATCTTTCCAAGCTCCACTTATCGCGGTTCTAGCGAGGGCGGCTGTTTCGGGACTCGAACTCGAATTCGAGGCCACAGCCAAAACACCAACTACAGCCACGTCGTAAAGTGGCGAGCTCTTGTCTTCTGACAAGGTAACGAGTTGCTGAATCTGTGCACCTAAAACACCAGACTTAACAAAGGAAGCGCGAACAGCGGCAAGCCATTTCTCGTCCTTAAGCTCTTTGTCATCATTACTGTTTTGAGTATGTGACAGTTTGGCCAACCATTTTTTTACACTTCTTAACAACGGTTCCAATGCAGAGGAATCTTTGCTTCTCGACAAGGCCTGAACGGTGTCCCCTAAGGATCGCAACGACAGGTCATCTCGCTTCGACGCAAAATCGAGCAGTTCCATGGTTTCAGGAGCGTCAATAGATGTTGTCGCTAGTTGAGCAAGCGTACTTGCAAGAAGCTTCGGATCGTTCCTGCTGTTTTTTATCATCGTCGCGAGACCTTGATCAGCTGCGATCCGGTTCTTGCTCATCATTTCCACCAGATATGCCGACAGCTCAGGATTCGCATTGGCGAATACGGAATTCAGATAACCTATGATTTTATCACTTTCAGCCCACTGAACCGGCTGATAGTACGGACCACGATGATCGGGGCGAGTTCCCCATGAGTCGCCGTTCCATTCTGCCTCACGATGTACGAGACGACATAGCCCCCAAAGCAATCTGCGTTGAGATTCTTCGTTCATCTCCCGCTTTGATCGCGCGAGCAATGCCTCGACAACACGTGGATCATGCATCATTGCCATCGCTTTTATCAGACCGAGACTTGGTGGCATTTGCTGATTCAGCGATTGCAAACATTCCTCGACCATCCCTCGACGAGCAACCTCACGCACTGCCGTGTGCAAAACCAGCGAATCATCATGCGTAAGCGCCGCCATCAAGACAGACTTGTCCTGGGTCGATTGCAATTCCTCGATCAAGTTACGTAGGTCGGTTCTTCGATTGACAATCTCACTTACCAATCGACTTGCGGTTGCGTCACCTCGCCGAGCCAACGATCGAGTCGCCTCAAGCCGACGCCGATAGCTATTTGATTGGAGCTCCTTAACTAAATCCTCGGATGTTGCTTTTGCGTAGTCAATTTGCGGCTGTGGCTTGAAGCCTTTTGGTGTAACTCGGACCAGATACCCCACATCCGGACCAGCCCAACTAAATGTTGCTCCACGCCAACTCGCACAGTACAAATTGCTGTTACCATCGACATCGGCATCCGTTGGACGAGTCATTTGAACAAATGGCTTGGGAGCCTCTGTCTCCTGGTATGTTGCGCCGCTTGGTGTAACCGAATGGCGGTAGAGAGCTCCGGTGCCCCAGTCAGCAGTAAAAGGAGAGTCATTCCATGCCCCAAAACCTGGCTCGTCTACATAGACCGCACCGCATCCCGAACCTCCCCCGTAATCCGCTAGAGGTGGGACGCACTCATTAACAAAATTTTTGTAGAGACGTGGATAACCGTGATCATCTCCGCCCGTAAAGTGGTGCATGCGCACATCCCAACCATCACCGTCGTTGGTATTATCGCGGGCAAAAAGCTCCATCTCGGGACTAATGGCAACTTCGAGGATGTTTCTGGTTCCGGTTGAGTATATTTCGAGACCTGTGCCATCCGGTCTAACTCGAATGACACCTCCACCACGATGCGTCAGTTTTCGCCCGTCGGTCCCCTCAGCATTCAAGAAACCAAAGTCTCCGCCCGCAATATAAAGCCAGCCATCTAACCCCATGCTTACGCCGTTGGTCGTGTGATCTGCAGGACGTTTATCGTACCCAAAGGCCAGGTTTTTCACTAGGATTTTTTGTTCATCTGCAACGCCGTCGCCATCATGATCGATGAAAGCACTTAAATGAGGTGGGTGCATCAGATACAACCTATCTCCATCCCAAACCAATCCCCGCGGTGCATCGACGTGGCAGAACACTTTGACTTCATCGGCTCGCCCATCTTGATCTAGATCGCGTAATCGCAATACTCTTCCTCGCATCGGATCACGCCCCAAAGAACCATTTCCGTCCGAACTTACAAACACAGTTCCATCTACGGTGGACGCAACAAAGACTGGATAGTTTACTGCGGGTGGAGCCGCGAACACCGTCGCCTCAAAGCCCTCTGCGACTTTCACATCTCGCAAAATGGCTTGCTCCTGCTCCGCAGTCAGTTTTTCAATGCGAGGTGTTTCGTTACCACTTTTTTCGTATGAGTTCGAAACTAGCGGAACAAACCCTTCCTCTTTCGTTGACGCGGGCCAGAGTTTTTGGACATCCTTTGAGTCGATTCGAATCTCCCAAATACTGCACCATCCCGCCGAAGAGCCCAAACCTGTCACTCGCAAGTATCTGAAATTCCCATTGCCAGAAACCAATTCCTTACCAACTTGTTTTGTAGTGTTGGATTTTCGATCGATAAGTGTCTCCCAAGTTTTTCCGTCCAACGACGATTCGACATGGTAACGATAGACATTAGCGGGTGTTTCCCAATCGATTTCTATGCCAGATATCGCAATGGGCTTCGGAAACTCGAGTTGAACCCACGCAGGAAAACTAGGACCATCGGCACACCAACGTGTGTCCTTTTTACCGTCGACAACATGATGATTTGCATTACCGGCCTGAGTCGATGATGTAGTCACCTTAACCAATGTCGCGTTTTCCGGAGCTTTTCCCACATCGTTAGAGTTGACGGAAGAGAACTTTGTCTTGTCGATAAATGTTACGACATTTTCGCCATCGTAGGGTACTAGGTATTCAGGCGTGAGTTTGTCGCACGCCCAAAGCAAACCACGAGTGACTAAATCTAGATACCGATCATCTTGAACCGTCTCTGTGTTGTGACCGATCGTGGTACTGAAACTCTTTGCACCACTCGATTCGTTTACCCAGGCAACGACGGCCTCTTCGGTGATTGACTCTCCCTTTCTATTGATCACTTGTTTACCAGATGCGATGGGATGAGCGCCGAATAGTTTGACGTTGTTGTAGAGTTCTTCCTTAACGGTCGTCCAGTCGCTAAGCGTCTCAACAATAGGGTGTTTGGTATCGGTAAAATGAATATCGATCGGCTCTTGAGGCCCGTGGCCAGAGGACTGCAAACCCAAATGCTCGAACCAGACATCGTTTCCTAGCCGAAAGCTATGCATGGCGCAGTGAAGATGAACCGCAGGCAGTTTTTGGTGCACCTGAACAATGCGATTGATAATCGCCTCATCCTTAATGTCTGCAGCGCATTCGTCATGGATGATCACATCGTATTCATCAGCCCAGTTGAGGTTAAGGTAGAGAGGCAGTACCGGTGCGGTGGTAGAGTTATCAGTCCAGTACACATCGACTCGGACATTCGCACGGGATTGGATGCCTTTGCAAATCGCCTCCTGTTGCTTTGTGTAATCGTGGCAACATCCGCCGGCAATAAGCAGAGCTCGAATCGGTTTGTTCTTTTTTGCGACAACATCCTGCCCAGACGCCACTTCCTGGGCACGAAGCTGGTTGGCCGACAATCCTGTCATCAACACCGTAAAACATAAAATGAGAACGGCAACAAAAACAAAGGGAGATGACTGGCGACTACGACGCAGGATCAATCCAGCGAATAGAAAATGACTCATAAATTAGCAGAATTGCTTAGGTGGGATGAAGTAGTTCCTCCCAACAGTCTAATCAAATCTTGCAGGGCTGACTCCCCATTTGAGTGGATTTTTAATGGCAAAGAGCGGATGCTTCACAAAGGTAATCAGCAGTTTAGGGACACCATCGGGGTAAAAATGGGTAAACAGGGTACTCTGCGTGGCATCAAAATTCGCAATGCCCCGAATATCGTGCATTCCCGGATGGCACCCGCGACCTAAAATGAGTATGTGCTTATCTTGATCGCATCACGGCCAATGTGCGTCATTAATCTGTCCACCACCAAACCGTACCGAAAAGGTATTCGCTCCTTAGATAACTCGTGTTTGAAACAAACTCCAAAAAGAAGTGGATATCGACGCTGCTCAGTACAGCCATACACTTGATACTGTTGTTGGTGTTAGCCATCAGTAGCATCATAGTTCCTGGCCGTGGTGAGCGTTCCATCATTTCTTCCATGCAATCCGGCGAGGATACTTCGCTAACGGTTTTGCCAGAAGTGGATTATGCCCCACCTACGGAGCAACAAAACGGACTGGGTTCGGATGCAATCACAACGAGCCTCTATCAAGACAGTATGGATGTCCCGTTGGTAGATAGTTCGGACGGAGACATCTCTCCTCCGACCACTACAATCAGCGAGGTTGCCATGTCTTCTGGAACAACTACTGGTGTAGGTGCAAACGGGTTTGTCTCCACCTCGATCGATTCACGTAAACCAGAGAATCGAAAGATCGTTGGCGCGAAAAATGGAGCCACACCTCAAAGTGAAGCCGCCGTAAACCTCGCACTAGCGTTCTTAGCGAGAAACCAGGAGACTAATGGTTCCTGGACAATGGCACTCGCTCAGTGTCCCGATTGCACCGAGGTGAGTGTGGGCCTAGACGATCATCGTATAGCAGCAACTAGTCTATCATTGTTATGTTTTTTAGGGGCTGGCCACACCCTCACCGAAGGCGAATACAACGAAACCGTTCGCAAAGGCGTTTACTTTTTGGTACAAGCACTTAAGTATCGAGGTGATCCGGAGCGAATTTACAACGCCCAGGGTTATTGGCTTACCGAAGCGGCACCATCGCAGATGTACGAACATGGGATCGCGACGCTCGCCTTAACGGAAGCGTATCAGATGAGCAATGATTCCTCGCTGAAAAACCCATGCCAAGCAGCGATTAATTTCATCGTGGATGCGCAATACAAACGAGACGGTGGTTGGGATTATCACCCACGAAGACCTGGCGACTTATCCATTGTAGGCTGGCAGATTATGGCTTTGAAAAGCGCGTCGTCTGCTAAGCTATCGATACCCCAGAGTGTATTACGTGATAGCGACAAATTTCTCGAAAGCCAAGCGTTATCGAATGGTTATCAGTTTGGATACAGGGGTGGTCCTGCTACCGCATCCATGACATCGATTGGAAACTTAATACGATTGTTTCGAGGCTATTCGGTGACCGACCCAATCATTCGGAGAGCGAACGACTGGATTGCCAAACAAGCTCCCTCAGGAAGTGATGTATACTACAACTATTACGCAACACAATTCATGTTTCACGTCGGGGGAGACCGGTGGAAGAATTGGAACGCTAACATGAGGGAGATGCTTATTCACACACAAACGCTCAATGGCCCCATGGCCGGAAGCTGGTTCTTTGATGGCAATACGTTCAACCTAGAAAAGGGCAGACTTTATACAACGACCATGAGCTGCTTAACCCTGGAGGTTTATTATCGATACTTGCCCGTGTACGAATCCTCGGAAGACGATTTTCGGTTATGAATTGGTAGATTTCTGAGATGCCATTTGAGGATAATTGGTATACTTCTAGTCTAATTATGCGGTGGCTCGTCGAAGTCTTGCCATAGGTCTCCGTCCATCTGTGAATTCCGATGACGATTAAAATTCGAAAAAGCAAAGCGCTCGAATCTCTAAATCTGACTCCTTTGATCGATATTGTATTTCTCCTATTGATCTTCTTTCTTGTGGCCACGAGATTCGCCCAGGAAGATCGCGAGCTTCCTGTACAGCTCCCGTCAGCCGCAAATGCATTGCCGATGACTTTGGAGCCTAACGAATTGGTAATCAATGTCGATGAATCTGGAACGTATATCGTACAAGGTGCCACGCTGGATTTGACGGGTGTCGAACAAGTCATTAGGCGAGCCGTGGCAGACAATCCCATTCAACAAGTTGTCGTGATTCGGGGAGATAAGAATGTTCGATTGCAAGCGGCAGTGACGTTAATGGATATGTGCGCAAAACTAAAGGTCCCCTCCTATAAAATCTCGACCGAGCCGCAACCTGAATCATGAAAAGTCGAGCGAAACCAACGAGCACAAGAAAGGGTAACTTATTGTGGCCCCTAGACTTGGCATTGACGCTGCTCGGTGGATTAGTCCTGTTTCTGGTGCTGCGTCTACTAGACTTCTCAGACCCGAATCCGCTCAAGAATGCATGGACCTATGTTTTGGGGGTGCCGACGGTTTTGGTTGCTGTATCCATGCTTACGCATGTTCTATCGAATGAAACGGTAGAACGATCGATACAGATCGGATTTTTGTTGAGTGTTTCGCTCCATTTGATTCTCGCTTTTGCGGCCGTCAATGTGGTGCTATTTGGTGGATTCTGGAACAGTGTGCAACCTCAAAGCAAAACCGATGTCCTGCGAAACGACAAACAATCTCCCAAATATCTACAGGCATCAGTTCCTTCGGCAGAGTCCGCCAAACGGGAATACCTAAAGCCCCCTAAAGAGCCACAACAGAAACCCACGGAAACTGACAGCGATACCCCGCGAGAAAAATTGGCAGCTGAAGTCTCGTTGGTCGATTCGAAAGTTTCTGTGGAAACCAAAATAGCAGAGCGGACCTTTCCTGAAGAGAAGAAGCAGGAAAGCATAACCCAGCCGACGATTGCCTCAAGCGCGATGAAACTTGACCGCCCCAAAATTTCAACACTTCAAGATGTATCTCAAAATACAATCGAGCTTCCACAACTGCCAGAATTAAATCGATCCGAACTGGGTGACCTAGCTGCTAACGATACTGCCATAGATCAATCCCCCAGACAGCAGAAATCAACAGACTCGATCGCGGTCCCAGAATCTTTATTGACGCCGACCATTTCCTCAAAGCCCAATACCGATAGAAATCAGCTTCAATCTTCGGCGCAGCCAAGTACTTTGAATCAAGAGATTGACAAGACATTGAACCAACAGCAAAGGGATATCGAAACATCACGCTTGTCCCGACAACCATCTAGACAGATCGCCAATTCATCGACGATGTTACCATCGTTCAAGTCGAGTGTGCCGGTTCCGAAACTTGAAAAGCCCAACGATACCCAGAGTCCTTCTAGCGATCTAACCAACTTCGCAAATTTACTTGATCGGGGCGAAAGAGCATCGCTCAGCAGGGGTTCTCCATCTAACGATACGTCAACTCTCAGTTCGGTAATAGGGCCTCAAATGGAAACGAAGCCGCGAACTCAATCGAGCGAGGGGATCGCTAAAAGTCGATCGGCAATAGAATGGAAAATGGATGAACGACTCGACTACCTGTCCGAACGTAGCATGCAATCGAACAATCCAAGGGTTGAGTTCAGCAAGAATCAGGAAACACCCCGTCTCGGTGGCGGCACGTCATCCGGCGCAAGCTCAAACGGCCCTATCGCTTCGTCACAAGTTCCATTGGATGAGGTTTTAGGAAACGCCTCAGCCAAAAGTTCAATCGCTGATGGAAAATCACCCTCCGTCGCTGACATCTCTTCAGAAGATAGAGTGTTGGAGCGAAATCAAACCCGAGGAGCAGGAGCAATGGCAGCTCGCGGAAGTCCATCTATAGAAATTCCTGCCATAGCCCCTTCAGAGTTGGCAGGTCCTAGAACGGATTTTAGAACGCGAGGTCTAGGGATGCGTCCGGTGGAAACCTCTATTCCAGATTTAAGGGTATCCGACTTCACGCCCGAACGCTTAAAGCGACCGGATCTTTCGGGTCCACAATCCCTCTCGGCCAGTGTACCGATACCGGCACCCGCATTTTCGCAGCGTCTAAAGCGCATCGAGGAGCGAGAGGGGGAAGCCACCTCACAACTCGGCCCGCTCGGCCCACAAACGGAACTAGCCATAGAACGTGGTTTACAGTTTTTGGCCAAGTATCAGAGGTCCGACGGTTCATGGCATCTCGAAGATTTTGGCGAACAAGTTCGTATGCGCAGCCCAACAGCTGCCACTGCGTTGGCCCTGCTGTCGTTTCAAGGAGCAGGGTATACGCATCAGCAGTTCAAGTATGAAGGTGTATGCAAAGGTGCCTTGGGTTGGTTGATCCAGCAGCAGCAACCAAATGGCGACCTTTATGTTCGCACCGATACGGCTTCCAATGCCAATGCATGGCTCTACAGTCACTCCATGGCAACACTCGCATTGTGCGAGGCATATGGAATGACACAGGATGAAGCGATACGAGGTGCAGCTCAACGGGCTATCGATTTTCTGGCGGAAGCCCAAGATCCCGTGGGTGGTGGTTGGCGATACTCACCGCGAATTGGATCAGATACCAGCGTGACAGGTTGGGTAATGATGGCGTTAAAAAGCGCTGAGCTTTCAGGTCTGAATGTTCCAACAAAAACTTACGATGGAATTCAAAAATGGATTGAAAATTCGCAATCCAAGGACGCTCCATATCTGTATCGATACAACTGGTTAGCCAATACGCCCTCTACGGAACATGGTCGTATTCCGACCCCTGTCATGACCAGTGTTGGACTGTTGATTCGTTTATATACGGGCTGGAAACGGGACAATGAGCAGATGCAGAAAGGGGTAGCTTGGTTACTGGAGCGACTACCAGCAGAGGGTACACGTCAATCCCCGTCGCGTGACACCTACTACTGGTATTACGCAACACAAGTTGTCTTCCATGCGGGTGGGGAAAGCTGGAAGCGTTGGTATGGGGCGTTGTACCCCATCTTGATTCGAACGCAGGTCGAAAGCGGCGACTATCTTGGTTCATGGGACCCCGGAGGTACGGTTCCCGATGCCTGGGGCGCATTCGGGGGACGACTATACGTGACAACCTTGAATTTACTGTCACTGGAAGTCTACTACAGGCATTTACCACTCTACGACGCCACAGCAGATTAGAGAATCCAGGCAATTTTATTGTATTTAGAGATTCAACCAGTGCTCTACGACGCGAAGTAGCTTTTTGCGGGTTTGCTATCCTTGAGCTAGTAGTTAGACTCTTATCCACGGAGCAAAGGAATTGGCGGTGCAGATCCTGTTTTTGCTCAGCAAACTCGGAATGAACTATGAAGTATTCAATTGTACTCCTATTTCTATTGGCGATTTTTTGGGTAACGTCCTCCGGTTACTTCAACGGATTCCTACTGAGCATGGGAGTCCTGTCGTGTCTCTTCACGCTATGGGTTTCGAAATGGATGTGTGTTGTTGACGACGAAAGCGTTCCTTTGCAAATCGGAATCGTCCCGTTAACCGGCTACTTTTTTTGGCTCGTAAAGCAAATTGCCCTTTCCAACAAAGCGCTAATCAAAATTGTGATGAGCCAGAAGCCTGAAATAAAGAGAGCGTTGTTCAAGGTTCCCACGTCACCAAAGACCTCGGTAGGCAAGCTGATTATGGCAAACTCGATTACGCTGACTCCAGGAACTGTCACAACGAGTATAGAAGCGGATGGAATGCAGATCCACGCACTGGTTGATCCTGGTTTGAACGACCCAACGATACTTGAGATAGATCGACGAGTTCGTGCTCTGGAGGGGATTTAGATGTCTGAGTGGAGAGAATGGATTTGGTTGTCAGCTTTAGTCGGTGTAGCCATTAGTGTTATTGTAACGTTGACTCTTGCGTTTATACGAGCAAAGAAAGGCCCAACAGTCTTTGATCGAATTCTGGCGATGAACATGTTCGGGACTAAAACGGTATTGCTGATTTGCGTCATCGCATTTTGGTCGAAGCGGACAGACTTCTTGGATCTGGCGCTCATTTTTAGCCTTATGAGTTTCATTGGCATGGTCGCGGTACTTCGATTTACAACGGTGGGTAACTTCAAAGGAGACCAGCTGCAATGATGGGCGAGTTACTCGGCTGGTTGGTAGTGGCCGCAAGTATTGTGTGCATCTTAGCGGGAGCGTTTTGTTCCATGATTGGTGGATTAGGCCTCTTGCGACTACCCGATTTTTATTCTCGTTTGCATGGTGGGGGTGTAACCGACACAGCGGGAGCGGGACTGATATTGATCGGCTTAATGATCTATTCGGGTTTTCACCTTGAGACTCTCAAACTGATGATGATTCTATTTTTCTTTCTCATCACCAGTCCTAGCGCCTGCCACGCATTAGCCAAGGCTGCAATCAGGCATGGAGTCAAGCCAGAATTGGACGAGCCCAACGTAAGCGAAACTTAGTCGCGATGGCATTCTCGTTGTGATGATTGGAAGCAGTGCTGCCTAGCTAGTGGAATTGGATCAAGATGGACATTGTAAGACTTGGAATTTTAGGTTTATTAATGTTAACGGCTGTCATGGTTGCCAGGCAGCGGAACTTGTGGGCGGCAGTCATGGCAACCGGTATCTTTAGTTTTTTGGGAGCGTGCTGGATGATGCTCCTAGATGCCCCAGATGTTTCGTTTACGGAAGCTGCTGTAGGCGCCGGTATCTCCACCGTTCTAATGCTCAGTACATTGGCTTTGGTTGGTAAGCAAGAGATAGTCTGCAAATTCAAGCCATTACCATTGATTACAGTTACCCTAACAGGACTCGCATTGGTATATGGTACACTTGACATGCCGTTGTTCGGTGATCCGAATGCGCCGATCCATCTCTATCCCACCCCCGGTTATGTAGTAAAGTCGATGCACGATATGCATGGCCTGCCTAACGTGGTCACCTCTGTCCTAGCTAGTTACCGAGGTTTTGATACTTTGGGCGAAACGATGGTCGTTTTTACGGCGGGTATCGGGGCGCTATTGATCTTGATGAATGATGAAAAGAAGGGGGAGTCGAGTAGCGTTAGCGAATCGGATCCCTCCCATCAAAACCGACTTCGGATGCGAGATTTTTTGATTATCCGTATCGTCAGCAAGATGCTCATTCCTTTTATTATCCTATTCGGATTTTATGTGCAATTTCACGGCGACCTCGGCCCTGGGGGTGGATTCCAAGCTGGCGTGATCGTTGCTTCTGCTTTTATTTTATACGGTTTGGTATACGGACTCGACGCAACAAAACGAGTCGCTCCCAAGGGAGTTGTAGAGAAACTGTTGGCACTTGGCTTAATGATATACGCGGGAACTGGATTTCTCTCGTTGGCTCTCGGCGGACAATTTCTCGATTACAGTGTCATGGAGCATCACTTTTTGACTGAGCATCATGTTCCCAGCGGACAACATCTGGGTATTTTCCTTGTTGAGCTCGGAGTGGGTTTAACGGTGACTGCAGTCATGATAACGATTTACTACGCTTTTGCAGGCAGGCGACCAGCAGCATGAGTACCGCTCAGGTATTAGGACTCTTCAACTATTGGGTCGTCATCTTTCTGATGATGACGGGCTTTTATATGGTTATTGCGAGGCATAACTTCATCAAGAAAGTTATCGGTGTGAACATATTTCAAATCGCAGTCATCTTGATGTATATCACGATGGGAAAGGTAGATGGAGGAACCGCGCCGATCGTCAAATCGGAAATCGCAAAGAATTTTGCACATCATGATGAGCACACTACACATGAGACAAGCGGAACTCACGGATCAGAGGAAAAGGCGGTCACGGTCACTGACTCATCGCCTTTTGTCGACACGACCGTGTACACACATCCATTGCCGAGCGTTCTTATGCTGACTGCCATTGTTGTTGGTATTGGCACCACGGCTGTAGCTTTAGCGTTGATAGTCCGTATGCGAGAAGAATACGGTACGATTGAAGAGGACGAGGCGCTGGCGCTCGACTGGGGTGATCCACGATGAATCACCTGCCGATTTTAATTGTCACCATTCCACTGGTAGCAGCACCCGCATGCTTACTATTGGGGCATCGTCGAATCGTTTATGTTTTTGCGTTGATCGTTTCTTGGATCACTTTCGC
The DNA here is from genome assembly GCA_046318795.1 of Pirellula sp. Taxonomy (GTDB): domain Bacteria; phylum Planctomycetota; class Planctomycetia; order Pirellulales; family Pirellulaceae; genus JBKCUI01. The sequence goes on along the minus strand of JBKCTT010000050.1, from coordinate 2,213 downwards.
AAGCTCATTGATGTTGCTTGGGAATGTACTCAAGACCGGTAAGATCAATTACCACATAGGCAACTGGGCTCCACCGTATGGTATTGAGTTCGTTGCAGATACGCTAAGCGCTTTTGTCGCGATGTTTGTGTCCGGCATGGGGGCTTTGGTTCTGGCCTATGCGCCTCGATTGCTGGACGAAGAGATTCCCGCATCGAGACAGCATTACTTTTGCAGTTTGTACTTAACCTGTTTGACGGGACTATTAGGTATCACACTAACAGGTGACTTGTTCAATGTGTTCGTGTTTTTGGAAATATCTTCGTTATCAACCTATGCCTTGATCAGTTTAGGAAGAGATCGAAGGGCGGTGTTGGCATCGTTGCAATATTTATTCATTGGTACCATCGGCGCTACATTTTTCTTGATCGGTGTCGGGTTGCTTTATCAAGTAACCGGCGCTCTTAACATGAACGATATTGCTCGCCGACTAGTGGAATCCGAAGGAATAAACGGCCAGGGAACCATTGTATTACCAGCCACCAGAACCTTGCGGGTGGCTCTAGCATTTATGACGGTCGGCTTGGCGGTCAAAATGGCCGTTTTCCCGGTCCACAAATGGCTTCCCAACGCCTACTCCTACGCTCCGAACATCGTCACCTGTTTCTTAGCGGCTACAGCGAGCAAGGTCGCAGTGTACGCGTTGATAAGGTTGATTTTTGGAGTCTTTACCATCGAGTTTTCGTTCGATCTTTTGCCAATGAGGTATGAACTGATTGTTTTATCGATGATCGGAATCTTCGTGGCATCGTTAACGGCAATATTCCAGAACAACGTCAAGAAAATCTTGGCTTACTCCAGCGTTGCTCAGCTAGGCTACATGGTTCTTGGAGTCAATCTTATCAATGCCATGGGGCTCAGCAGTGCGATTGTCCACATGTTTAACCATGCCGTTATCAAAGCTGCGTTGTTCATGGTGGTAGGATGCTTGGCGCTAAGGCTCGGATCGGTGCAATTGGAAGACTGGCGAGGCGCCGCCAAGAAAATGCCTTGGACTTGCTTTGCTTGGGCTCTCGCTGGCTTTGGTTTGATAGGAGTTCCATTGACAGCAGGCTTTGTAAGTAAGTGGACATTGCTATTGGCATTGGCTGGTGAAGAGAAGTGGTTCTTTGCCGCTGCGTTGGTTGTCAGTTCGATCCTCGCTGTTATCTATGTATGGAGAGTCGTGGAAGTATTGTATTTTGGCGAGCCAAGTGAAAAAACTCAGCAAGCAAAGGAAGCTCCCATTTCCATGCTCATTCCTATCTATGGACTCATTGTCGTGATGTTTGTGTTCGGCTGTTGGACTGACTATTCGCTAGGAATTGCGCAACAAGCAGCCTCTATGTTACTCGGGGGGGTTGTGAAGTGACACCAGAGCAACTTCTCATAGCAGCGGTTAGTACACCACTTGCCGTCCTACTCTTCAACTATCTGCTATCGTTCCATTCAAACTTAAGAGACACAACTACAGTTGTGTTGGCGTGTATTCTTTTTGGAATCAATATTCGGCTCGCAACAATGGTCTTCTCAGGTCAACAGATCGGCTGGGAAGGAGTGGAGGTGATGCCCGGTTTCCGAATTGCCTTTTCGATTGAACCACTAGGCATGCTTTTCGCATTGGTCGCGTCTGGATTATGGATTTTGACAACCGTTTATGCGGTTGGGTACATGAGATCGAATCACGAGGACAACCAAACAAGATTTTTTGGTTGTTTTGCATTAGCGATTTTTGCTGCCACGGTCGCAGCGTTTTCGAAGAACCTTTTCACCTTGTTTGTTGCATACGAACTCATGACCGTTTCAACGTATCCGCTGGTGACGCACCACGGGACAGATGAAGCACGCCGAGGTGGCAGAGTCTATTTGGGGATCCTATTCGCTACCTCGATCGGATTTTTATTACTAGCGCTCGTATGGACTCACCGTCTTGCGGGGACACTCGACTTTAAGTTAGGTGGCATACTGGCTGATGCCCACTCCGCAGGTCGTGTATCCAACATTCAACTAGGATTGCTATTGGGATTGTATGCGTTCGGCATTGGTAAAGCAGCTCTGATGCCCATTCATAGATGGCTACCTGCAGCCATGGTTGCGCCAACTCCTGTCAGTGCACTTTTGCATGCGGTCGCGGTGGTCAAGGTTGGCGTATTCTTTGTGATGAAAGTCGCTGTTTTCGTTTTTGGTATTGAGCT
>JBKCTT010000049.1:0-29967 GCA_046318795.1 Pirellula sp. | reverse complement strand
AGTCGAAGATCAGCACACCCCACCCGAAGACTCCCGATCGATGATCAGCCTCAGCAAAGAGAAGGCTAAGAAGATCATCCAGTGGGAAATGATGATGTCGACCGTCCAAGAAGGACAGGTTGTCACCGGTACTGTTGTTCGCAAGATCAAGGGCGGATTGCTTGTAGATATCGGCGTCAGCGTCTTCTTGCCAGCCAGCCAAGTCGACATTCGTCGACCAAACGACATCGGTGATTACATCGGTCGCGTCGTACAGTGCGAAGTTCTCAAGATTGATGATGCTCGACGTAATATCGTCGTTAGCCGCCGTTCGCTCATCGAGAAGCAACGAGAAGAAGATCGAGAACACCTCATGGCCGAATTGGACGTGGGGCAGATCCGCAAAGGTATTGTCAAGAATATCGCCGACTTCGGTGCGTTCGTGGACTTGGGCGGTATCGACGGCCTCCTCCACATCACCGACATGAGCTGGGAGCGTATTGGTCATCCGACCGAAATGGTCGCAATCGACCAAGAAATCGAAGTCAAGATTTTGCAAATCGACCGCGAGAAGCAAAAGATTGCTTTGGGGCTCAAGCAAAAGCTCAACAATCCATGGACCAACATTGCCGAGAAATATCCTGTCGGCTCGGTTGTCCCTGGAGAGGTTGTCAACGTGATGAGCTACGGGGCGTTCGTGAAGCTCGAGCCAGGCATCGAAGGCTTGGTTCACATCAGCGAAATGTCTTGGACTCGCCGCATCAACCATCCAAACGAAATGGTTCAAATCGGCGACAAGATCGATGTCAAGATTCTTGGTGTCGACGCGCAAGGCCAGCAGCTATCTCTCGGTATCAAGCAAACACAGTCCAACCCATGGGATGTGGTGCTTGAGAAATACCCAGAGAACGCCGAGGTAGAAGGCAAGGTTCGCAATCTCACCAACTACGGTGCGTTTATCGAACTCGAAGAAGGTATCGACGGTCTATTGCACGTCTCCGACATGTCTTGGACTCGCAAGATCAGCCACCCGAGCGAGGTGCTATCCAAGGGGCAATCGGTCAAGTGCCGAGTCCTCAGCGTCGACCAATCCCGTCGCCGAATCGCACTCGGGCTCAAGCAATTGGATGATGATCCATGGAATACCTCCATCCCTGAAAAGTATCAACCAGGTACTTTGGTTAAGGGCAAGGTTACCAAGATCACCAACTTTGGAGTCTTCATCTCTTTGGAAGACTCGCTCGAAGGATTACTTCACATTTCCGAGCTATCGGACAACAAGGTTGAAAATCCGGAAGACGTCGTCAAGGTCGGTGATGAGATCGAAGTCAAGGTTCTTCGCGTTGATAGCGACGAACGCAAGATCGGACTATCTCGCAAACGAGTCGATTGGTCCGATGAGCAAATGCGAGCGGAAGCTGAAAAGGAAGCCCGCGAATCGGCCCCACAATCGCGATCTGATAAGCCTGCTGTAGAACTCAAGGGTGGATTGGGCAGCGAGGGGCCACTCATCGCCCCGCCAACCGCAGAGTAGTCGGTCTACTTTCCAAAGTAACTAAAAGTAAGCAAGCCTGGTTAACGCCAGGCTTGCTTTTTTTGATGGGCATTGAATCGTGATCGAAAACGCTGGTGGTCGATAGGCGTTTCAAGGCTTAACGAACAGATAGTATTGGCCTGAGAGCGAGAACTCAGACTCGGATTATCTGGGATGGTAAATGAGGTAGTAGTTCGTAAGCTAGCCCAAGAATTTCTTAAATCGAAACAAATGATTGGAGTGGATGATACGCTTTCATTATGCTTTTGAGTTTCGCCTCAAGTACACGCTTGGGATTATTGTTTTAGTAACGGTCGTTTTAGCGGGAGTGGTTCGGCTATCCACAGTTGAGATACGCGTCAATAATGACTCACATGTTGACGTATTCGTTTCGCAAGCAGGTGATGCTAGCGGGAAACGTCGATTCCGTTTTCAGATAGAAAGTTTTCCTCGATTCTACAGCAGACAGATTTCGATTGACGACCGCTTCTTAACGGAATGTGGGGCGAGGACATCCTGTTCGTGTCTCTTTGCAAGGAGGGTGGCCAGCTAGGTAGGCTCATCGGGCTCAAGCACTATTTTCGCGATTCTCACATTGCTGAATTTCCAATGCTTTGGATTTCTCATCGTCCCTATCGATGCGTAAAGAATCCGGCAGATGCCAAGTGCGAGCACTTTGTTGCACCGAATGCAGTTTTTGGCTCACCATTCGAGTTTATCAATGTGGGGGCGTGACTAGGTAGCTGACTAGCAGGCGAACCGTAACCTGCCCCCCTCTAATCCGCCTGGTCGCAGGCCAGATGGGCTACGAGAAAAAAGAAAAAGCGTTGTCGGTAGCCACTCATTCATCTCTTCATTTTCACGAGGTAAGATGATGGCCCTGATGGATTCGAAGTCGTTTTCAGAGGTCTTTGTCAAGTTAAGCCCCGGCCGGCTCGATGGACGCAGACATGCTGCCGTTATTCGGATGAGAACTCATTGGATCATTCCCATAAGCTTGAATCTGGTCGCGCTTTAGCTCAGCAACCTCTTTACTTGTAGTAAAACAAATGGCGCGGCCGCTCGTGTCGACCTCTTGAGCAATCTTCAACGCCTGAATTGCCGTATGATGAAACAGCTTTTGCATCATTTCGATTACATAGTCGTAGGTGTGAATCGGGTCATCCCAAAGAACAACGTGATATCGAGGCGGCAATTTTGATTTAGGTTTTTGGGTTGCCTTAGGACGCACGACGGTTTCGGACCCTACGGATGGTTCGTCAACGACAGCACTGTTGCTTGCTGAAAAACTGTTGCTTGCTGAAAAACTGGCACTCATAGCGGATCGATGTGGAATGGATAGCGAGAAATCGAGATTCGAGCAGCCGGGGCAAGAACCTCACGTGCCCTTATTTTAAACCTTTTCTGCGCTGCTTTGGCAATAGATTCGTTGCAATTCTCACATTTGATTTGTACGGAACATTCGGTAGGTGCCGTTAGGACCCGCACTAATTCGCTGTTTTACCCAAACGGCAGACTTGCCGGATATGCCTAAACCAGCTTATTCCGGACAGCCCAGACAGCAGCCTGTGTACGATCTGAGACTCCGATCTTGCGCAGAATGTGCTGCACGTGCTCTTTGACCGTTTCGTAACTGATCCCAAAGGCAGTCGCAATCTCTCGATTGGTCATGCCGGACGCTAGCTTTTCCAAAACATCTGATTCTCGCTTGGTTAAGGGAACTCCCATCTTGGTTTCCAAGATCGTGTTGCTTAGTTCGACCTTATAAGACTTTTTCACTTCGTCATTGGACCACAAAGCTTCGCCGTTAGCTGCGCGACGAAAGCACCCGAGAATGGTCCGCGAGTCCGCTAGCTTTGAGACGAATCCGGTCATACCCAACGAAATAGCATGATATGTCAGAGGATGGCTATCTAACTCCGAAAAGAGAAGCATATTTTGGTCGGGGCGAATTCTCTTCATTTCCTTGATCATGACGAACCCATCTCCCTCCGCGAGCCGTGGATCTACTACCACCAAATCGAAGCGTATTTCTGACAGGAAAGAAATCGCGGCCCGAGAATTGGTTGCCTCATGGGAAATAATCATGTCCGACCCATCCAGCAAATGTCGCAGGCCGATACGAACGATTTCATGATCGTCGACAAGAAGGATGTTTTTCGGCATTGCCCCCCTCACGGTATGATAATCGTATGAATGTACAGTGCGTTTAAATTCCCAAGCTAACTCGCTCAGCGTAGCAGGCTCGCAAAACGGCCTGCTAGCTAATGCAAAACAAAGTGCCCTTCATCCGGTTTAGCGTATCTGCAAACTGGCACAGAGTCCGATTCACGCGGATCGAGTTCATGTCAGGCTATCATGAATTTTCTCACTATGCCATCGTTGTACCCCCCATTCTGGAAGGATATTGGGGAAAAAACGGAACCCATCTTCTCTGAGGTTCTGTATTGCGACGAATTGAAAGATTTTGTTAGCTTTCCCTCAAGATTGTTTCTGCAATCCAAGGTTTCGTCCCCCCAAAGGAAAAACGATGTACAAACTGCTTCTGTGCTGGAGATACCTTCGAACGAGGTGGATCGCTCTCGCGTCGATTGTTTCGGTCATGCTCGGTGTTGCAACCTTGGTGGTCGTGAACAGCGTCATGGACGGGTTTACGACTTTGATGCAGGAGAGAATGCATGGAATCTTGAGTGATTTGGTGGTGGAAACTCGTTCGACGGCAGGCTTGTCGCAGCCGGATTGGTATTCGGATCGTATTCGAGAACGGCTCGGGGACTCCGTCAGCGGTATTACGACAGTAGTCACGATGCCCGCGATGATGACCTTTACGGTGAACGGCCAGTCTCATACCCAGCAAATCAATTTGATTGGCATCGACGAGAACACCTACGCGTCGGTCAGCGATTTTAGTAAGTATCTCTTGCACCCGGACAACCAGAAACAGCTTGATTTTTTGCTAAAGGAAACCGGCTACGATCCTTCACGTGAATCGTTACAGCCAGCGGGCTGGGAGCACAGGCGACCCAACGAGCGTCTAAAAAAAGAGTTCGCAAAACGTCAGCAAGAGTTTCGTTCCGAAATGGAGCGATATGACGAACTCAAGAAAAAAATACAGGACAATCAATCCGAACTTGCAAAGAACCAGGATTCCGAAACCTCTCTAAATACGTCAACGGACGAGCTTAATTCGCCTGCAGCCGACCCACTTTCGCTGGCTACAAATTCTGCAGATGCTCTAAACGCACTTCGAGACTCGAAACCACTGAGTGCGCCGACAGGAGGAGGACGAACGTTTGATGCAGAAACGGAGCAGCAAGTCGGAATCGTACTAGGTATAGGTCTCGGTTGCGTACGTGGTCGTGATCAAGACAACAATGTACGTGATCACTTTTACCTCAGGCCTGGCGATGATGTAAGTGTTGCATTTCCAAACGCAGGAACCCCACCAAAGGCAATTGACAAATCTTTCACGATCGTTGACTTTTACGAGAGCAAAATGAGCGAGTACGATGCGACATTCGCTTTCGTTCCACTACGAACTTTGCAAGAATCGCGAGGAATGATTGACCCGCAAACAGGCAAAGGCGCTGTGACCTCGATTCAGATTAAATTGAAGCCGGGAGTCGATCTTGCTCAAGCTCGTGACATTTTACGCTCCGAGTTTCCACCCGAATCGCTGGTAATCGTCAACTCATGGAAAGACACCCAAGGTCCTTTGTTGGCCGCGGTCGCCTTAGAAACTACGATTCTCAACATTCTTCTCTTCATGATTATTGCGGTAGCTGGCTTCGGGATCCTGGCAACCTTTTTTATGATCGTGGTGGAAAAGACTCGAGACATTGGAGTACTAAAAGCCCTGGGTTCTCCCGGATCAGGCATCGCGACCATCTTCCTAGGATATGGCGTACTATTGGGAACGGTGGGGGCGGGTGTTGGTGTTGTTTGCGGCCTGCTTTTTGTCTGGAAAATCAACGAGATCGCGCGCGTTGTGGAGTACTTAACAGGCCGAGAAGTATTCGACCCAACGATTTACTACTTTGATAAAATTCCGACGATTATCCATCCAGCAATGCTGGTATGGGTAAGTATAGGTTCTGTCATTATTGCTGTGCTCGCAAGTGTTTTGCCAGCCATTCGTGCAGCCCGAATGCATCCTGTTGAGGCCCTACGATATGAGTAAAATATTGAATCCTGCAAAAGCAACTACTACCGTCACAGGGGCTGATTCATCTCGTTATCGAATTGTCAGTGTGGATAGTGATCTGGGAACGCGGACCGGGGCCGAAAGCTCCTCGCCGATCATCAAGGCGTCAGGTCTTACCAAGTCTTATCGAAAGCAGAATGTTGTTGTACCCGTTTTGCGAGGCGTGGACTTCCAAGCGGAAGAAAAACGAATCACGGCTATAGTTGGGCAGAGTGGCTCAGGGAAAAGTACATTGCTGCACTTGCTGGGCACCTTAGATCAGCCGGACGAGGGAGAAATCTTTTTTCAAGGTGAGAGAATCGACAATGTGTCCGCTCGCCAACGAGATCATTTTCGAAATACGCAACTCGGGATGATTTTTCAGTTCTATCACTTGCTACCCGAATTAACCCTGCTTGAGAATATCATGGCGCCCGCCATGATCCGACATGGTATCCTTTCGTATTGGAAACGCCGAGCTGAATTAAAGGATCGTGCACGAGAGCTAGCGGCGATTGTGGGGTTGGAACATCGTCTTCGCCATCGTCCGAGTCAGCTGTCTGGTGGAGAGATGCAAAGGACTGCGATCGCGCGTGCACTCATCCTGAATCCATCGCTTCTACTGGCGGATGAACCAACAGGCAATTTGGATCAAGAGACGGGGACTTCGATTCTCGGATTACTTCAGTCATTGAATGAAAATCACAACTTGACAATCGTCATGGTTACTCACGACGAATATGTGGCATCGCAATGCGACGCATTAGTTCGACTCAAGGGCGGACGGGTTGAACGACTAAAGTAGTCGATGAACAAGGCGAATTCTTTTCAACTGGAAGAGGCTGTCCAATGCCATTTTTTTCACCAGGCTAAGGGATTCGAAGCTATTGGCGGCGGATTTAGTGGAACTCCCATTTTCCGGTTTTCCTCCGATTCTGAGATGTGGGTTGCACGAGGGTGGCCATGTTCGGAAGAAAGCCGCAACAAGATTGAAAACTGGGCTAAAGTTGCATTGCATTTAGAACAGCATGCAACCGAGTTGAGCCCGTGGTTCGACTGCTCGCCTATCCCCAGGCCGGTACTTTGGCAAGGATCTTTGTTTGGTTCACCTTTGGCATGGCAAGTAGGTGACCAACTTTGGACACTCACGAAATGGGTGCCGGGAGAGGCATTAAAGTCAGAGTGCGTGACTTACGATTTGCTGCTGAATTATGTGAAACAATTGGCCTGTCTGCATCGACTCACTCGAGAAATGCAATTCAGTCGTTCGTTGTCCAAGGGCCTAATGGAAAGACGGGACCATCTGGTCTCAATGCAAACCGATTTATCGGAAACTGCACCTATGTGCTCTCGCCATCCCCTCAAAAGTGATCTCTCCCTATTCTTTATCGAGTGTGCTGACAGAATTAGAATTTGGTTACCTACCATAGATCGACTCGCCAATTGCCCCTGGGAATCTCACTGGATCTTAAGGGATCTCTGGCGCGACAATCTTCTTGTTGATGCTAACAATCTCTGGATTCACACCGTTGATGTTGGAGCAAGCCGATTGGATTGGCCCGCCTTCGATTTTGTACGTTTAGTCGGCAGTCTACTCGAATCCCGTATCCGCGAAGGAGTTCAATCGCCTTGGGACAATCTGCTAGACGCTTACAACACGATTAATCCCTATTCCGATCTTTCATCGCCACATGACCTGCAGATCGTTCATGAAGTATCCACAGCTATTTCTATTCTTTTCTGGGCAAAGAAATGGGGAGAACGAAATGTTGCACCTGAGACGGAAGCGGCTAGGCTGAAGAGAATGAAAGAGCTTCTCAAGATTTTTTTGGCCAAATAGAGTGGTCAGGGAACAACTGAAATCATAACCCGAAGCTCAATCGGGAAGTACTTCGCTAAAAAAACGATGCCAGTTACCGTAGAATATGGATTCGATGTCCGCCTCCGGAAATCCTCTGTTTTTCATGAGTTGAACCAGTTTCTGTAGGTCGCGATAGCGGTTCAAATCGACCGGAGTTTGTTCGCATCCGTAGCCGCCGTCCAAGTCGGTACCTAGGGCGACGTGCCGAACTGATCCCTTGGAAAGCTGAATGACATATTCGATTTGGTCCACGGCTCTTTCCAAGGTTTCTTCGGGGCGAGTGACACCCCGTACGTAGCCCTCTTGTAACATGATCACATCCATAGAAACTCCGAGCACTCCATCTCGCTCAATGACGAACCGAATTTGATCGTCGCTGAACTGCCTTTGCCAATTGCAAATGGCGCGAGCGTTCTGATGGCTTGCATGCACACGCCCTCGAAATCGGCTTGCCACTTGCCAGAAGGCAACATCCGATAAGTGGGTCATGTCGATCGTGATTCCCAATTGCTCACAGTTTTTTAGCAACGGCTCTGCGTCGAGCGAAAGCCCCACTTCGCTTCGAGTACCACCGCCGTATCGGTTGCATCCATAGTGAGTCAAGCCTAACGCACGCAATCCCGCATCATGAAACTCAAAAATGGTTTCGGGGCGTAACAACGGATCTGCACCCTCCATGGTAATGATTATCCCGAGTGGCGATTGAACAGGGAGTTTCGAACAGTTAGCAAAGTGGCTCGTCAAATCTTGTTTGTTTTTCAAGATCTTTAGGTAACCGTCCTGTTCCATGGCGCGATAATAAGCGAGGTGAGAATGAGCTATCGCATAACAGGCATGTGGCGAGGTCCAACCAAAAGTGTGGTCGATCGGTTGCTCGAGGCGAGCGAGCAAGGTTGCGAGGCAAACAGCTAGTTGAGATTGCTTCAGTTCGGGGAAACTCAATGTATTGGTGCATCGTCCTGCATCCATCATGTTCAGCGACCTCTCCTGTGCGCGGATATCATCCACCGTCTGTCGAAGGTCGCGATTCCAGTCTACACCATTGAGTGCGATATCTAGATGTCCATCAAAAATGATCATGTTCATCAACCTCAAGAAGCTAAAGAAGAAATGGCGAGGGTATTTGTGGTGAAGGCTAAGGTTACTTGAACTAGGCTAGACTTCGGATTGCCAACGGAACTGTGATTTTTGAATTCTCCAGATCGCTACTGACAAGAGGAATACGCTAGCTGCCAAGAGAACGGCGACGTTCCCCATTGTACTAGAGTCTTGAATCATGAAGTTCGAGTCGAGAAGCTGCGGTGGGATGTCAATGGAATTGTAAAGGATCGACCAAAGCCGAAAAGAAATAGTAAAGCGATTGATAACCGCCGGGATCGTTGCGAGAATAAACTCAACTAGGATGGTATATCCGAAAGCTACTACCATCGCACGACGCTGAATCAGCGTTCCGATGAGCATGAATAAAGCACCGTAACAAATAGCTGAAAGCCAACAGAGACAACTTAGCGTAATCCAAACTTTGAACGCCCCCGACATTCCTACGATAGGTACAGCTAGGGTTGCCGATAAGCTCGTGCACGAGGCAGTCCACGTCACCGCAACAAGATACTTACCCGAAATCAGAGCCCATCGCGCTTTTGGTCGAACGACGGAGTATACCCAAGTCTGGCTTTCCAATTCTGCATTGACGATGGGCGTTGCCCACAGCAGCATACACAAAATCGTAATCACCTCGGGCAGCAAAATAAACAAAACGATGGTGAGCGCGAGAAAGTCGTCGGGCGAAGCCCCGGTTTGAATCATTACGAATCGAATAAAGGAAACGAGGATCACCGGAAACAACATAAGCCCCACCCAGAGCAAAATGCGTAGCGGAGTGAGCGATCGCATCAACTCGTACCGGAAAACACCTAAGGTACCATTTTTCAAGGTGGGCTTGGGACGATCGCCATGAAGGGAGATTTTTGCGATGGAGTCAACGCTTTTAGATATTTCTTGCGTATTCATTTCAACTCATCACTCCCGTCATCATTACTTCACCTCGATGTTTGGACACCAGTAATCGGAAAAGCGAACTGATGTCGCCATCTATGCCAGTAATTTGTTCGATAATCAAACCGTCTTCTGCTGTCCAACGAACCAGCTGCTGATATAGATCGAGTGGCGTTTCCACTGCGACATGGAGTTGATTTTGTGCATTATCTCGTTGCAAACTTCTCAACCATGGCATGCGAGATAATCGAGACGCGAGCTCATCCAAGGAGCGAGTCCGGATTGTAATTTCTTGGGGAATACCAGCCAAAAGAGTTCTGAGCTCACCCGCTGTACCGAACGCCAACAATCGGCCTCCGTAAACAAGCATAAAGGAATTCGTGATACGTTCCACCTCGTGAAGCACGTGACTGGCCAACAGCAGACTCTTTCCACTTTCCGCCCATTGTTTGAGTAGTTCCGTCATTTGATGTCGGCCGATAGGGTCCAACCCATTAAATGGTTCATCGAGAATGAGTAAGTCTGGATCATTTGCTAATGCTTGTGCCAGTTTGCATCTCTGACGCATCCCTAACGAATAGGTGTGAATCGGACGATCTACCGCGTCCTTTAATCCCACCAATTCCAAGATCATATCTGCACGTGCTATCGCTTTACGGGAGTCCCAGCCGCTAAGAGCCAATTGCAGTCGAAGCCATTGACGAGAGGTCACACCATGAATGAGTAGTTCGCTCGCTGGACATAGGCCGATGCGTTGCAAGACCGAAGGATCTCGAAAAGGATCAACTCCAAAAACCGAGACGCTTCCAAGCGTTGGTTTAATCGCTCCAGTGAGCAATCCGATCAGAGTCGACTTTCCTGCGCCGTTCGGTCCCACGAGTGCATACGCTCCAACAGGCAAATCGATCTGAAAATCGTTAATGCCGATGACCGTGCCGTAAAGCAGCGTTGTATGGTTTAGAGTAATCATGCTTTAAGCGTCCTCGCAACGCGCCAGTATGCGATCGAGTATCCCAAAACGGTCACCACCATCATGAGTATCCAAGGTGCTAGTCTGGATTCGTCAGATGGCAGCAAAGAGAAGATTTGTTTTTGGATATACCCAAGTGATTCGTAAGGTGAAAACATGATAATTGGATTGTACTTAGAGGAGATAAACTCTCCCGGTTGGTAACCTCTCGATTGAGCTCGAACGGTTTCGGTCGCTATCCATAACGCAGAATAGGTTACTTGTCCCAAGATCCATACCGCGAACCATGCAAAGCCTGCGTACCTGCTTTCTTGCGTCATCGACGATAACGCTAATGCGATCGCCGTCGTCGGCAAAATCAGTACTATCGAAGCCCCGATTATGCGAAAGGGTATATCCCAGGTCATCCATATAGCTCCTGCGTCTGTGGACAAACTCAACCCTGCAACATAAATGGCAAGAGAGGGAAGTGTCACAATCGAGAACAACAAAACGCACAGGACGCCTGCTTTGCCCAAAACGTATTCCACAGGAGTTAATGGCCGGGAAAGGTAGAGCAGATAACCTCGGCTTCGCAGATCAAAACTGATTAGCCGTGGTGCGACCAAGCCAACCAGAAGAATCATCCCCACCGACTGAGGGTAACGAAAGAGCACAAACAGGATATACGTCCACGCAAAATGTCGTGCTTGGCTAGGATCCTTTCTAATCTCGTCCAAGTTCAAACCCGCCTCTCGTGCCATTTGCTCCGAGGAGGGCCCGGACAAAATCATACTTATAACCTCGTTCTGCGGAGACGAAGTCGAGGCAAACTGCTCGAAAACACCCACAAAAACCGCGGCAACCAGCGAAGGCATGACCATTAACATCAACAGTCGCTTAATCCACATGCCACGCCAAACCAGGCTCACCCCCGTCGAGGCGACAACCCATGTACGAGTCCAAGCAGGAGAACGCTCTCCTCGCCACTCGCGATAACCGATATCGAGAATGGGCATTATGCACTCTCCCTTACCACATCGAGAAATAACTGTTCCAATGAATTTTTCGCTGGCTCAATCCGCTGAATCATCACGTTTGCTTCGTGACTTGCTTTCCAAATCCCGCTGGTCTCATCAGGCGATCCAAAAACCACTAGATCTTGTGGACTAGTTAACTCCGATGAGATACCTCGACGTGCGAGAGCTTGATGCAATTGCGAGGCGTCAGAGACAACAGCGACACGCAAGCTCGCTTGCGATGGACGTTGTAAGTTAGTGAGCGTGTCGACGCGTCGCACCCGACCTCCGGCTAGAATAATCACATGATCGCAAACTCGTTGTACGTCATGCAGAATATGTGTCGATAAGATGATGGACTTACCCTTTTCCCTGGCCAACACCGAGATACGATCCAAAAGCTGTTGGCGTTGAGCAGGATCCAGGCCTGTCGTAGGCTCGTCCAATATGATCAGTTCCGGATCATGAACTAAAGCTTGCGCGACCTTGAGTTTTTGACGCATACCAGTCGAATAGGTTTCCACTGTTCGGTAACGTTCCTGCGCCAGATCGCAGAAGTCAGCCATTTCGTGAGCTCGTCTCAGGGCTTCCGTTTTGCTCAAGCCGGACAATCGGGCCATCATTTGGATCGACTCAATTCCCTGCAATCCGTGAATGTAGCAATCGTCTTCAGGCAAGTATCCAACGCGATCTCGGAGCTGGCGGGTTGCCTCGGGCCACCTCATTCCGAGCATCTCGCCAGAACCTTTATCCACACGAACGAGCCCCAGCAATGACTTTATCAAAGTGCTTTTGCCAGAACCATTCGGGCCGAGCAGCCCGGTGACACCGCTCGAAAATGCAAGCGTCACGTCTTGTAGGGCAGGTCTGTTTCCATAATTTTTTGTAACGGAATTCAGCCTACCAATCGTAGTCGATTGATCAGAACTCAAAATGGTTGATGCTGCTTTCTTGAGGAGAATTCGAGGGGCCCAGTCTTGGAGTGTTTTTTGTCGAACGAATAAACGGCGAAGTTACATGCCGTTGATGCAAGTCAAAAGGGTAGCCTTTGGCGGAACGGTGATCAATCAGAACCGTCTATTTTCTTGTTATGGTCAAAGAGCTACCATAAGTTACGAGAGTGTGGTGATTACACGTGCGTGGCGGGTAGGGAGTTTCCATCAACAATTGGTCCTATCCAGAATGGTCGGTGAAGCATCAGAAAGGGGGGATTCGGAACCGAAAATTAAATCTTGGGAAGCTCAGTGAATTCCGGCCGAGCATATTTGGTAGCCAATTACGCCGCTGATAAGTAAGGTAACCAATCCCCTTTTTTCGAAAATGCCAAGGCTTAGGGTTTTCGAAGAACGAGCGAGAGTGGAATTTGTCGCAGTTATAGGGAAAAAGATGGGTATTTATCCCTCAATTCCACGCTAACCATTGTTGAATCACGTCCCGATTGCGTAGAAAATAGGAGAAGCGAGAGCCGGATCGCTTCTTTACGACCCGATTTAGGCATTCGTAACTCCTTGTCCTATATGTAATTAAACCTCCAAGAAGGCTGCCATGCTGAAGAGAAATTCATTGGATAACCCTGTCGATGACGGGCTTTCGAACGATGAAGACATGGTGAGTCCAGCGGAGGACCGTTCTTCCGACCCTTCGGCAATCCAGCCGACCGAAACCGCAATCGACACCGATGATCCGGACCACTTCGCGGCAGAAGGCGGCAGTGACGCTTCGATAGAGAGTGACGCTTCGATAGAGAGTGACGCTTCGATAGTGAGTGACGCTTCGATAGAGAATTTCGAAGGAGACCTCGAGGAAGAAGCGTCTTCTGAGGAATCTGACGAGGAGACTTGGTTCGATACCGACACGAAGTCTTTTCTCGTGAGCATGTTTGTTCACGTCGCGGTCGTGGTGGCGTTGGCATCTTTTACCGTCGTCCAGAACCCTGAAGTCTACCGGGTTTTCCTTTCTGCCACACCCATGGAAGAGACGATCGAGCCGCTAGACGTCTTGAGCGAGATCGCTTATTCGGAGACACCCGACAGCGAAATCGGCTCCAATTCCATCGGCGAAACCGATATGGCTCTCGCTGAGGCCATCACCGTTTCGGATATGTCGGAACTCGCCACGCCAATCATGGACGTTACCATCCCGAACGGGGAAGTCAGCGTTTCTATCGACATCAAAGAAGCGATCGGAATCACGGAATCAAAGAACGTCGTCAAAGGCCTAACCGGTGTCGGTGTAAATGGTACTGAGGGGGCGGTCGATCGAATCACTTACGAACTCTTGCGGTCTATAGAGGAACGCCCGACCTTGGTCGTCTGGCTGTTTGACAGTTCGATCTCCATGGACAAGCAACGTAAAGAGATTCGGGAGCGATTCGAAAAAATCTATGAGGAACTTGGGATTGTCGCTGACGATAAGAAGCGTCGAGGAAACCCGGTCAACCAAGATGGATCACTTTTGACAAGTATCGTTTCCTATGGAATGGATGTTAAGTTCCTAACCGAACGCCCAACCGATGTACTTGAGGACATCCGGTCGGCTGTCGATTCCATTGAGGTTGATGAAAGCGGCACCGAGTATTCGTTCAAAGCCATCAAGGAAGTGGCTGAGGAATTTAAGTCCTATCGAGTCTCGCGAGGCTCTCACGATCCTCAAAGAAATGTCGTTCTCATTACGGTCACCGACGAACGAGGGGACGACGCGAATGCGTGCGATGAAGCGATTTCGATTTGCAAAAAGTTCGGAATTCAATCGCACGTTTTGGGGGTACCAGCACCCTTCGGGCGGGAATTTACTTACATCAAATTTATCGACCCAGATCCTAAATTCGATCAAACGCCAGACTGGCGACAAGTAGACCAGGGGCCAGAGACATTGTTCCCAGAACGTGTCATGCTCGGCTACAAAGATAACTATTTCGAAGAACCGGTGATTGACTCTGGCTTTGGCCCGTATGCGCTGGCTCGTTTGTGCTACGAAACCGGTGGGATCTATTTCTCGATACACCCCAATCGTCGCGTTGGTTCGCAGGTAGGAGCCGGAGAAATTGAGGCATTTGCCTCTCGCATGAGCTACTTCTTCGCCCCTGACGTGATGGAGAAATATCGCCCCGATTATGTTCCTGCAGAAGAGTATAAGAAACTTGTCCAGCAGAGCCCGATGCGGCTGGCTCTCATTCAAGCATCAGCACGCTCGCGAGTTGGTACACTGGACCGGCCTCGGCAAACCTTTGTCAAAGTAGACGAGGCGAGATTGGTCGGAGAGCTCACTACGGCACAACAAGCAGCTGCTAGATTGTCCCCTGAGTTAAATGCTCTTTGCATGGTACTGGCGGAGGGAGAAAAACATAAGTCAAAGGAAACGTCCCCAAGATGGCTGGCTAGCTTCGACTTATCGTACGGCACAGCCCTTGCGGCCAAGGTTCGTAATGATTCTTACAATGCCATGTTGGCCTTGGCCAAACGGGGGATGGCGTTTGAGAAGGAAAAGAACAACACGTGGACCATCTCGCCGAGTGACAAGATTTCGGTTGATAGCCGGTTAGAAAAAGAGGCTAATCAAGCGAGAGAGCTTCTTAAAAACGTCGTTGAAAATCATCCTGGAACACCTTGGGCGCTTCTGGCAGCGAGAGAACTCGGCAATCCGATTGGTTGGGAGTGGAAGGAGTCGTTCACTGACCTGAATCCGCCTCCTCGCAATAACCCACCACCCAATACTCCGCCACCACCACCAGCTCCTGACAACAGAATGCTTCCCCCTCCGTTGCCCAAGAGACCAGTTACGAAAATTTAAACAGTCATTACGGGCGTACGCAGATGACCTGGTTACCAATTCTCGCCAGGAATTGGTTGCCCGAAACAGCTACTCCATAAACAGTGGGCTTGGAAAACATCGCTGATGCTCGCCGACGCTCTTCCGTTGTTTCCTCTCCCAACTGAGTCGTTTCGGGCGGTAGCTGATCTGGATCGAATAGTTCGTTTTCTGCCAGCACTTTGAACTCTGGGCCAGCAGCAATAACACTGACCAAACCCTCTTTCCCGAAAAAGTAGATTCGGTCTCCAACCGCTATCGGAGTTGCCCAGCACGATTGCTTGATCCGTTGAGAGAAGACGGTTTGACCGTTGGTTAGATCAACACAGAACAGTGCACCGGTCGTATTCAGCCAATAGCCATATCCATTGTGCGAAATCGGTGACGCCCAAGACGTGGACAGCCGATCATTGGTCCAAACTAACTTTGCAACCCAATTGTCACCGTCTCTTGTGACTTTAACCAACCCATTTGACTTCTTCGCTAGTTCAGCATTCTCGCCACCTCGGCCTCCCGAAGCGCCGATCAAAAAGGAACCATCTCCATTGTCGATCGGAGTCACTCCGGTGTTGCCGCCAACGCCAGTCAAAGTCCATAGCAACTTTCCGTCTACTGCAGAATATCCATCCACGCTGCCAGCCGAGCTAACGACGATTTGTTCTGAACCCTCAATGTTGAGCAACGCTGGCGAACTCCATGATCGGCGCGAAGTACGGTCTGATTTCCAATCCGTTTTTCCAGACTTCTTGTCGAGAGCGATCAGACCGCTCGGACCGTCGTGTTCCAACAATAGAAAAACATGTGATTCGTTTTGACAAGGTGAAGCACCCAACCCAAACTCGGCGATAAATGGACCATAATCCTGCCCCAGATTTCGTGACCATAGTACTTGTCCGTCATGGTCCAAGGCTATCGTGTCACCGCTTTCGAAGAATACAACGACTTGGTTGGCGTCTACCACCGGCGTGGGAGCGGAGCGGCTGACATAGTAGCTGTTTTTTACCGGATACGAATTTTTTACGGTATGAGACCACTTCTGCTCGCCGGTCTTAACATCGATGGCAACAATATGAAAGCTCTCTTTATTCGGTCCATCTACCGTGGTGACAAATGCGGTGTCGCCCCACACCACTGGGCTGGACTGTCCGTGACCAACGAGCGTTCTTTTCCAAGCGATCCGATCCGTCTTATTCCATTCCAGTGGAAGCTTCGAAGCGTCCGTTTGCTTACTGGCACCGGAGCCAAGGAAGGCTGGCCAATGATTGTCGTCGTTGCCAAGCAAACGGTCGTTAAGTCCTGCGTTAGAAGATATCGGAGTGATACCAGATAAAAGGGATACGAAGAATATGCGTCGAATGGAATTGTGGGGGTTCATACAAGGTGCCCTAGGAAATCATTAGTCGAGGTAATCGCTTAACGCTGGTGGGTGCCAACAAAGCTTAAATGCTGCGGTAAGAAAGTTCGTTCAAACCGCAAAAGACTAGGCTTCATGCACGGGAAAAACAAGATCCAGGCATAAGCTTTTTCAAGGTATATCCCCGCTATATCTCAGTTTTCGATCGGTTTGATTCGTAGATTTAATATTGTTTATCGGTAGAATTTCTCAAATTTTTGATGGGAGTAGTTGCATTCGTTCGTCGAGGTGCAATAATCCTTACATACAAAGAACTTGGGGCTTCTGGTGATATGCGATTTCGGGCGTGACGCATATTGTTGGGAGCCCCTTTTTCGTTTAACGGGTCGCGTTGCTTGTTTGATACTGCCATGCACTGACAGTACAACTGTGCTCAAGTCGGCCAAGAGCGACTGAACTACCATCAAATCAACCAGCCCCGAAGGGCAGAACCTCGGGGGGATTTAATGGAAGCGAGTTTAGTTTTGCTTCGTCGCGAATTCGCCGCTCGAGACGCCAGGAAGTGTGCTTTGACCTCGGTCCGTACTCACAGGTATGGATAGGATGCCTACATACATTTGCATTTAAAGCAATGTCGAGTTGTTAATTGTTGGCTTTGCCGTAGCAAGTGCTCTGATTTCGTTCTTCGCATCAGTGATTTGCTCAAGAACGATCACACGGCCAATATCTTTACTCTTGGACGCAAGGGAATAGTTTGGAAATGGCAAACTAAATACCCGACTAGATGATTCGGCCGATGACGAACTGGAACAAATGGCCAAGGCTTTTAAGTCAGCGACGAACAAGATCTCATCAACCTTCAGAAAGCTAGTGGAAGCAAAGATGAGTTTGAACTCTTTGGCCGTTCTAGTGATCGGTTCTGCAAATCAACTGGCTGACACGGTGCACAAGACGACGAACGAATCCTCCAATGTCAACTCTATTGCAGTTTCACTTTCTCGTACCATGCAGGAAGCCAGTAATATTTACTCAGAAGTCGTTGAGTTCGTCGATACTGCTCTAAATTCATTACAAGAAATGTCGACTACGATCGCGGAAATTTTTGAGATTGCGAATCGATATGGATCGGTGAATTAGGTAGAGGATTCGCCGTTGCCGCGTCCGAGGTGAAGAACCTAGCAAGCCAAACAATGAAAGCAACGGACAACATTCGAAAATCTCTTTAGATCGGTTCAGGTTGTCACGCGCAAAGCAGTGAGTTTCATCAAGCAGATTCATACGAAGATCAGCGATATGAGCACGACAACGGAACGAATCGCTTCGAAAGTATGGCAGCAATCGACCGCAACACAACGGATGTCGGACGATTTGAAAGACTCTTCCTCGTCCGTGTCGCTATTCTCAAGTTCGATTGCCAAGTCGACGTAATCATCTGACGTTACAAAATCATCTCTTTCTGTTGTTCAGAAAGAAGCTCTTGAATCGTCCAGAAACGCTGATCAATTCAAACCTACGGGATTAGGCTTGCTTGCTCTAACTCAGCAAATTGATGAGTTGGTTAGAAGCTTCGAGAATTAGTGTAATCTTGGAATCGGCACTCCTGCCCGTTTCACAGCGACTACATCGGTCACGAAAGACCAAGCTTCTGTTTAAGTATCATATCCCCGCATGCGTAGGGATATGATATGCCTTATATTCGTGCCGTACCTCTAGGTAATCGCCGTTACTTTGCGTTGCCACCTTGTAAAGTAACTACGTCAAATGCGGCCTTGGGGGAGTTGTTGCCATCGAACAATAGCGGACGGCCTTGGGCTCGCCAAGATACGGCATCGTTAACGCCCCAGAACGTAACGACTTCAATGGCATCTTTATGCTTCATAAATGCCTTAAACAATCCTTCGTATGCGTTAGCAAGTCGAGCATCAGCGTCCTCTACCAATCCACCTTGGGTTGCAGAATTGTTCGCAGCAACATCAGCCCCCGTACCTCGTTGACCAGCCGATGCGGAGTTGACATCTAGTTCGGTGACATGGATGGGCAACCCAAACGATTTCATCTCTGTAAGTGCAGCATCCATAGCTTCAAATGTGGTCGAAACATTGCAGTGAGCTTGTGTTCCAATGGCGTGAATAGGAACGTTATTATCTTTTAGAGATTGAATTAGCTTAACCAGTTTGCTTCTCTTTACGGGGTTTTCTAAACCATAGTCGTTATACCGAAGAATTGCATCGGGATCGGCTTCGTGCGCGTACTCAAAAGCCTTGGCAATGAAGTCTGGTCCGATGATGACCGACCATGGAGACCGACGCAATACCTCTGGTCCATTGTCGGACAACGCTTCGTTTACAACGTCCCACACTTTGACTTGGCCTTTATATCTACCCACAACGGTATGGATATGTTCACGCATCCGCTCGAGCAATTCCTCGCGTGACGCTTGCGGGCCATTGAGATCAAAACCGCGGAAACCCATGGGCCCCCGTCTTGCCGGTCCCTGCCCACCAACGCCCTGTCCACCTGCGCCCTGTCCACCTGCGTTCTGTCCGCTGGACTGGCCAGGAGGTCCGTTTGGGGCGACTCGTGGTGGCATAGGCGGATTGATGCCGAGTTCACTAAAGAGGCCTGTAAATTCCAGAGGCTCCTGTTTTGCTGGATGCGTCCCTTCAAAAACCCAATTCGGTGTTTGAGAATGCCACACCAAAGTATGCCCCGCCAATTCCATGTTGTTCGCTTTCGCAAACTCAGCTAGCGCATCAGCTGGGCCGAAATCGTAGCCGTCCGCTCCAGATCTCGGGTGAATCAACTGCCATTTCATGTCGTTTTCGGCAACAACATGATTAAAGTGCTGCTTAACCAGTGCGACATCCTTTGCAACATCTTCTGCAGACCTTCGAAATGGCGTTCCCATGGTCACCGATCGATTCACAGCGACTCCGATTTTAAATGCCTCTTGGAAGGTCTCCTTTAACGGGAACGGTTCGGACTGTTGAGTGTCCGTGGTCTTCTTGCTGGACGTTTGCTTTGCTGGTTTTGTTTCCTGAAAAACACTTTGGCTGAACCAGTAAAGACTGCTGCTCCAATGCGATGGATCATGTCCATGACCGTCGACATGCCAAACATGCTCAATGTCATTCTTTTTGAGAAACTGGTGAACGTTTTGGCTTATCCGAATCAATCCGTCCTTGTTACCACAAGAAATCCAAAGTAACTTCAATTTTGACTTAGCAGCCTCGACATCAGGAATCAACTTTTCTGCGGGATTGGTATTGGGGGCCGCGGAAAACGGACCGACCCATGCGAATAAATCCAAATTCCCGAGCCCAAAGTTGAACGATTGACCACCACCCATCGATAAACCGGCAATGGCCCGCTTCTCTCGGTTGTTGTCAACGGAGTACTTGGCCTCAATCGCAGGGATGAGATCATTGATAAGATCTCGTTCGAAGACCGCAAACGCAGGAGCCGCAGCCATGACGTTCCCCTCGGCGCGGTCATTCTTTTGGGCTCGCCCGTTAGGCATTACCACAATCATCGGCACTGATTTCTTGTCCGCGATCAAGTTATCAAGCAGATCGATGGGATTCGCAAATCGTATCCACTCTCCTTCGTCGCCACCGATACCATGCAATAGATAGAGTACTGGATACTTGATGTCGGTGCTGTACCCAGGTGGCGTGTAAACATTCGCCTTTCGGGTTGTACCAACCGTTTTAGATTCATACTCGATGAGTTCGATCTTTCCATGTGGAATCCCGTCCCGTCGATCTTTGAAGTTGGCCGGCGGCGCATCATAGACCGCGACATCATCGGGCCCTAATTCGATGGGGCCGCCAAAACCACCAGGCCGTCTCGGTCGCTCAGGGTTATCTTGAGCAACTCCTATGTGAGTTGCGAAACTAAATAGGGCTACTGCCCCGACCATAGATCGAACTAGAAATCGCACTTTTAGCACCTAACAACGTCGAAAAGCCAAATCAAGAAAAGAATGAAGGGACGTGATCGCTAGTGGCTATCTGACATCGCAGATTCCACTGTTATTGCAAACACCAACGGGATCGAAAAGTCTCCCCCTTTTTCGAATTCAATCGTCTTTAGTGGCTTGTCACTCTCCACCTCGATCTTTACATAACGTATATGCTTTCCACTTGCGTCCAACGCCTCTTTGGACTCTGCAGCATCTACCTTCTCTCGATAGGAAACAATATGCTTCCCATTGATCAAATTGTGCTCTTCCTTTGTTCCATCCTCAAATAGACATCGGACTACTAAACTAGTCGACTCGCGACTGCTGTTGGGTGGCCCGAAAGCGGACAGTGCCGCCAGCATGTGAATGGTCTTCACTTTGCCACTGCACGCAAGCGTCGCACTCGATGGCAATGTCGAACGACCACGTGGTCCCTCGGATTGTAAAGCGATTATGTTGGCAACACGACCTTCTTGAGGGTCCTGAATTTCAAAGGGTATACCCTCGATCTCGATGGTCCCGTACTTCGTAAATTCAAATCGGTCGTTATTGCCTCCCCGCATATTGGGCAATCCCTTGGTGCCACTGATAGTTGCTGCGGTAGTAAGTGTTAGAGGTGTAAATTGCCCCCGATTGTTGAGGAACGCGAGCAAATCTGCCATTTCTTGTTTCGAAATCAGCGATTCAAAGCCTTCGGGCATGAGTGATTTGTCAGAGGCATTTAACTCTTCGATGTCCTCGCGCAAAACTTGCTCTTCCTTGCCCTGCGAGTTGATGAGTCGAATCGAGTTTGCCGACTCGCCAGCTAACATCCCCGTTAGAACAATCCCATCTGTCGTTAATACTTGGTAGGTCCTAAAGTTGCTTTCTACGCTTCGCGATGGATCGAGAATGTTCATGAGAATTTCAGGTTTAGGGTGAACCGCCATACCGGTAAGGTTCGGTCCAATGGCTACCCCTAACTCACCATGTTTATGGCACTGAGCACATTGCTTCTTGTAAACTGCGATTCCATTCTCCAAGTTCCCTTTCGCCTCCGTAACCGGCATCCACTCGTCAACGAGTGCCTGACGATTGCTGGTTACCAGCGCTCCCTTTGCCTTCATGAGATCTCCTGCTCGCCGCGCGATATCGCGATCCGGATGATTCAAGATGGCTTGGCGCTGATCGAGCTGCAAATCACTGAACGAGATCTGACCTTGTTCGATGGAATCCAACAACGTTGCAGTCGTCTCTGCTCGATTTAAGAGTACGCGAAAGACGCTATTCCCCATACTTGGGCTGAGCTTTCGACGTGCCGCAAGCAGTTGCTTAGCCAGCCCCTGGACCCTAGCAGCTTGTAACGCCTGCATCGCCTTGTCGCCGAATTCTGGCGCAATCTGCGCCGTAAAGAATTTGGCCGTGGCGTCTAATATTCGTTCGCTGTTAGGTGAGAGTCGTATAGCTTGCTCCCAAGAGCTCAATCGCTTTTCGTTGTCTAACGAAGTGTTGAGTGCGATCTCGAATAAACTCTGCTGAATTTCGGCTACGCTTTGCTCTAGATCCTTTATCGACCACTTGTCCGCAACGGAAAGCACGGCCGCTTTGCATTCAATACTAGTTGAATCCGCCAAGAAACGTTCGCGAAATTTCTTTTGCGATGCATCAGCGAGTAACACGGTATAGTCTTTAGGCCAGCCGCGTGACAATCCTTCCCATGCAGACACGGTGAGACTGGATGCTGGATCCAAGTTGAGTAGCTGAGCAATGATTTCCTGATCTGGTTTCGAGCGGGCGATGTGCTCTGCCAAGACCGATACGCGGGCCGACAGCTTGGAGTCGACGGGCGCGTTCTTATCGTTTGCAATAGCCAATATCGTGGCGAGAGGTTTCGTGGATGCTGCCGAGGTCCACGCGTCCAGCAATATCTCATCGCTCACCAAAGACGAATCGCTTAGCAGCATTCCTGAAATTTGGCTGGCGGTGACCAGATCGTTCGCTGGCTCATCCGCGATCCTAAGCATCAATGCGAGCTTGACCTTTGGGTCGCCATCGGATTGCAGCTTCAGTTCAATGGCGTGAGGGATTTGAGACGACTCGCAATGAGAAACCGCTGCGTGACGAACAGGGCTCGACGGATGGGCAAAACCCTTAGCGCATGAAATCTGTAACGCTTGCTTAGCATCCGCGTTACCCGTTTCTGCTAAGCCAGCCAACGTCCATATAGCGTGCATGGCTCCTGGATTAAGGCCAATTTCATCCACACTTTGATCGTCCACTAATGCTGCGATCGCGGAAAGAGTTTCTCGTTCTGTAATACCTTGCTCTACCAACAATCGCTGTGCGGTTCGTCGCCAAAAGAAATTCTTGTCCTTAAGGGCAGCAACCAGTTCTGTCGCGCTGGCCTGAGACAAGTCCTGCGTGCTAGAGGGATCTTGGTTGTTGCTGCTTTGGTACTTTAAACGGTAAATCCGAGCAAATCTTTTGTCGCGTAAATCGCTCTCGTAAGCAGCACCTTTGCCCGTTTTAAATCCATTGGGTGTTGGGTTGTGCTGAATGATGTAGTTATACCAATCCAATACCCAAACGTTGCCGTCCGGTCCTACCTCCGCCATGATCGGTGCTGCCCAGTCGTCAACGCTAGCGACCGTGTTGAAGGTATTGTTGCTCTTGTAACCCGCTCCCTCTTTGTACAGAACAAAGCTGCCGACCAAGTGGCCTGTGGGCTCGCAAACCATTTGAATTCGGTTCCACCAATCGCGAGGGTAGTTGCGAGCCGTATAGATCGCTGAGCCCGCAGCTGCGGTGTAACCACCGTGAACGTCAACCTGACGAATCCGATCATCGATCGGTTTGAATTTTGCATCGGGCGAGATTTTTTCAAGTGTTTTCGGAGACCAGCCGGCGACACGATCATAATAACGATTTGGAATCGGCATGTGTACGCTCGGGCAATTGTTAGCTGTTGAGCCAAAAACATACCCCTCTTCACTAAAACCTAAACCCCACGTGTTATTGTTGGTGGCTCGTATAAACTCCACCGCTTCGATGCGAATGGTATGGTCATCAAACTGATCCGAGGGGCTCGTCGCTGCATTCTTGGTACCCCGGTCGATCGCGTAGGCAGGAGCCGTCGCGTCCGATGCACCAGTCTTTGGTTTGAATCTCCAAAAACCTTGGCGAAAACTCATTTGCTCTTTTCCGTTAATGACGGGAGTTGAGTTATTGTAGCCTTGCATACCCCATATCCAGTTATCCGGCCCGTACTGGAGATTTCCCACCCCTCCGTGAGTATCCCCCATCGCCCAGCCAGTGATGAGAACTTGCTTAAAGTCTGCGACATCATCACCGTCAGTATCTTTAAGATAGATCGTCAATGTTCCGTCTTGAACAATCACGCCACCTCTATAGGGAACCAACGATGAGGGAATACTGAGATGCTCCGCGAAAACGGTGAATTTGTCCGCCCGACCATCCTGATCGGTGTCTTCACAAATCTTGATCCGATCTCGACCTTGGCCAACAGGCTGCAATTCATTGGGGTAATCGATCGTTTCGCATACCCACAGTCGGCCCCGTTCATCCCAGTTCATTGCGATCGGCTTGCCTTGTAAGCCAGCAATTTGCTTGTTCTGTTGTTGGCTGGCAGGCCAGTTATCGTTGGTCTCTTTAGCCCAAAGCGATAGATTGAAGCTCTGGGCAACCGAGTAGCCCTTCATCGACTCCTCAGCGGGCAGCGGATTCTGCATTTCCGTGAGTGGTGCACCCTGCGTGCCCCATTGTCGACCAGGTGTGTAGTTCGGAATCTTCGCGCCAACATCAGTAAAGGTAAACACCTTTTCGTCGATCGTTGGCTTGACCATTTCCGGAACTGCAAAAGGGCGGTTCGCTTGCGCGACTGCGTCAGGGTCATCTTCGCTGCGCGACACGCTAGGCAATCCAGTACCCCAGACAGTCGATGAGATCAAAGACAAACAGATCAATCGTCTCAGCGACAAACGAGTGATTTCTTGAGGTATAGAATTCTCGTTCCTATAGACCATGGCGCAGGGGCTCCCGTTGTGTAAATATCTCGCGAAAGAAAACGTGCGTATACGCACCATACGGGATCTTAGCAGCCTTAAGTCGCGATCGCAACCATCCTGGGCTTCTAAGGTGGCGTTAAAACGCAAAGATATGGGGAGAGTTCTCGCAAACCCCTCGCTGGCCGGCAGAAATATTGAAAAAGTCACCCGGAAAAGAAACTCCCTGAAAACAAACTCATCGTGCCCTACGACAAGCAGCTTCTATTACAACAATCCTCTACAACCACATGGAGCATTTGAGGCAGCACAATTCGTCATCAGATGGATTCTCGACATTCGCAAAAGAGGTTTGAAGTATGTTTACGATCTACAAGAGCTTGCCATGGAATTGGATGGCCTACTTGTATCTTATTGTTCTGTTCATGGTGAACTCCCCAGCGTTAGTGTTTTCCGATGAAACTGCCGATGAGTTGTCTCTACCGCTTGGAATCGTAACGAGCAAACCAACAAACGGAATTGCAATCGCACTTCCGAATGGGCGATGGATGATTCCCTACCGACAGACTATTCGAAACGGAGAGGTGTCGTTCGAAATGATTCCAATACCAGGAGGAACCTTTATGCTCGGATCACCTGATTCCGAAGAGGGGAGATCCGGTGATGAGGGACCTCATGTTGAGGTTCAAGTGCCACCGTTTTGGATTGGCAAAACCGAAGTGACTTGGAACGAGTTCCAAGTTTATCAATTGGCCTACACTCAGTTCAAAGAGCAAGACAAAAAACTCAAGCTATCTGCCGATCGATTAGAAGCGGATGCCGTAACTGCTCCCACTCCGATCTACGATCCAAGCATGGTTTATACGTATGGAAAGGGGAATCAGCCCGCGATTAGTATGAGCCAGTACGGTGCAATGCAGTATACGAAATGGCTGTCTCTGGCAACCGGCACTCAGTACAGATTGCCCTCAGAAGCCGAATGGGAGTACGCATGCAGAGGCGGTGTGCAGACGCGATTCTCGTTTGGAGACGAGCCATCGAAACTAGGCGAGTTTGCACACTTCCTGCCTCCGGATGTTGCAGAGAATGTCGAACTAGTGGGAACGAGAGAAGTGGGTTCCAAGCAGCCGAATTCATTTGGGCTTTATGACATGCACGGCAACGTAGCAGAATGGGTAATGGACCAGTATTTTGAAAATGCCTATGAATTAAAAGCCAAAGAACCCCTCGCCGATCGCTATCGCCCCTTGTTCGGTGATAATGCCTACCAAAAGGTGTTGCGAGGTGGTGGTTGGCTAGATGGACCGTCCCAGCTCCGGGCCGCAGCGAGGTTTGTCGGTTCTGAGGATCTGTGGGAACTGGATGCCGATGTACCGATGAGCCCTCACTGGTTGGCATCCGAAGACGCGCACAGTATCGGATTTCGAATTGCAAGATCGCTAAATGAGCTCCCCGTTTCGGAAATCTCGATGTACTGGAACGCACAAGGAGACCTTAGGCAAGATGTCAAGTTCCGCCTGATGGAAGGACGCGGGGCAATCGGCAAGCCCATTCTGGAACGCTCATCGGTAGATCGCTGATGTTGGTTTTTACACACAGCATTTCTAGATACGATCTACTAATTTAATTCGGTGCAACAATCTGTTGGTATGCGATATCAAAACGATTGCCCGCAATCCGCCGATCTTGTCGTTGCTCAAATGCGATCACCATGGGGTTAGGGCTTTCCGTCTGATTTTCGAACATTTATCGCCTTGAAAGTAAAAGTAAAACACCTCATACGGCTCAATGTCATCATCAATTGGATTGCAATAAACCATAAAGCATTCCGAACCAGTCTCGTCGGAGGACGGAATACCGATTCGTTTCAAGAGGTCAATTTTCTTGGGGTTGCTATTGATAGACTTCTTGAGTGGTTCAAACCAAGAATCAGGATCATCGAGAAGCAATCCTGCGTCTTGGCTTCTGTTTATCTCAATGCCGCGATCCATAAACTGTACTTGCAAGTACATCATAGAACGATACTGCTGGCTGGTGGTATTCGTGAGAGACTTGATCAAATACTGCTGCCTCAAGTTGTTAGCCGCTAATCCTATTACGACCAAAACAAGTATGGTTGGAATCAATGGTAATTTTCGCATAAGGCGTGTTTTCCTATTTCATCCCGATTCGATCATACGCAATTAGCAGTTGATGTTTATCATAACTCGATACGTAAGTGTTTGTTGCTTAAAAAGTAGATTGGACACTCTTGTCCGATGTCAACGCCATTAAGCGAGCAGGAGTGTAAGCGAGCAGGAGTGCCTATTTTACCTTTAGTGATCCTCAAATATCGAATAAAGCAACACGCCCATTAACAATAGGAATTCGCGAGGAGAATTCGTCTCACTCGCATGTTACAGCACGGATTTCGGGGAAGGGCCAATCAAGGATGCACTCAATTCTCGGCACATCCCACTTCAGGGAGAGTGTTGCTTTTGTACAGGGCCCGATCACCCTGTTGCTATTATGTTACAATGACACCTCCCGTGTCCGACTTCTGCGCAAACTCAGGTCCCTAAATGAATCTTAATCCCTCTCTAATTCGATCGTTCGTTAGCCTGGTTGTTTGTCGCGGACTGGGATTCGTGTGTTTGCTTTGCTGCTTACCACTCGCTAGCTCGGCACAACAATCAACACTAAGTGATGACGAACTCCTTACAGAAACCCAGCGAAAGACATTCGACTATTTTTGGACTGGTGCTGAAAGCAATAGCAAGTGGGCTCGCGAACGAATCCACCTTGATGACCCCAACCTAGACGCAACACTAGTCACATCAGGCGGAACTGGTTTTGGAATCATGGCCATCCTGGTCGGCGTGGAACGCAATTTCGTCAGTCGCGAAGATGCGGTGGAGCGACTAGAGACAATCGTGGACTTTGCGGAACGATCAGATCGCTTCCATGGAATTTGGCCTCATTGGTTGCATGGAGATACCGGAAAAGTAAAACCGTTCAGCCCTGATGATGACGGCGCGGATTTAGTCGAATCGTCTTTTCTCGCACAAGGCTTGATTTGTGTGAGACAGTATTTCGCTAATGGAACCTCACGAGAACAGAAACTTTCGCAGCGAGCAGACCAACTGTGGCGAAGTATGGATTGGGATTTCTTTCGTGGCGAGGATCGCGAGAACGTCCTGTTTTGGCATTGGTCGCCACGGGTTGGTTGGAAGATGAACTTTCGTATTCGTGGATACAACGAATGCCTGATCACTTATGTGCTTGCCGCTAGCTCACCAACCCATCCCATTCCCCCGGACGTATACCACAAAGGCTGGGCTGAGTCAGGAACAATAAAAGAAACGAGGTCTTATCTAGGTGAAACGCTGACGATGAGACATCAAGGGGTCAAACAATCATGTGGCCCATTATTCTGGTCTCACTATTCTTTTCTCGGGCTCGATCCACGAGGCTTATCGGATCGATACGCCGATTATTGGGAGCATGGAAAGTCACATGTCAGAATGATTCACAAACATTGTTCTGAAAACCCAAATGGATTCAAAGGGTATAGTGCCGATTGCTGGGGGCTCACTGCCAGTTATTCGGTCAACTTCTACAATGCTCATTCACCTGAAAATGACAATGGAACAATTTCACCGACAGCCGCCCTTTCGTCTTTTCCGTACGAACCAGAGCTATGTATGCGAGCTCTTCGCACATTCCACGATAAGCTTGGAGATAGATTCAATGGGCCCTATGGTTTTTATGACGCATTCAATCTAGAAAAGGACTGGGCTCCGCCATATTACTTGGCCATTGACCAAGGCCCCATTGTGGTCATGATCGAAAACTACCGGACAGGACTACTGTGGCGTCTGTTTATGTCTGCCCCAGAGATCCAGGACGGGCTCCAACGACTTGATTTTAAAGTGCACTCAACTCCCGTAAAGTAACCGGGATACTAGTCCTGCCCGAGATCGTCCGATGACCTCCACCACACCTTCTTATTAACTCAACTATAACCGAAACACATGTTTGATTATTGCAATAAACTAACAGGTAATCCACTGAAAATCGCGATTCGTTTTGTATGCGTGCTATCCTGTTTTTTCTCTACAAATTTCGCTTGCTACGCAAATCGCGAACCAGATCTTGTAGGGGCGAAGCCGAACATCATCTTTATCCTCACGGATGATCAAGGGTACGGTGATTTGTCCGCACACGGGAATCCCATTCTAAAGACGGTGCATTTGGATAAGCTTAGGGCGGAAGCGTTTCGCTTTCTGGATTTTCATGTTAGTCCGACCTGTGCCCCGACTCGGAGTGCTCTGTTCACCGGCCGTCATGAATTCAAGAACGGAATCACGCACACCATTCTCGAACGAGAACGCTTGAGACTCGACGCAATAACCCTACCCCAAGCTTTGCAAACAGCAGGTTATGCGACCGGTATATTTGGCAAGTGGCACTTGGGAGACGAAGACGCGTACTTGCCCAATCGACGGGGCTTTAACGAAATGTTTATCCATGGTGCTGGTGGGATTGGACAGTCCTATCCGGGCTCTTGCGGGGATGTACCTGGCAACTCGTACTTTGATCCCATCATTCTTCACAACGACAAGCTGGTAAAAACGAATGGGTACTGTACTGACGTTTTCTTTGACAGGGCTACCGAGTGGATAAAAGAACAAGCGAA
Organism: Pirellula sp.; assembly: GCA_046318795.1. Taxonomy (GTDB): domain Bacteria; phylum Planctomycetota; class Planctomycetia; order Pirellulales; family Pirellulaceae; genus JBKCUI01. The sequence continues at coordinate 643 of JBKCTT010000049.1, read as the reverse complement.
GGAAAAGAAGAGGTTTTTCGCCTACATTGCGACGAATGCTCCTCATGCACCGTATCATGCCAAAGAATCCGATGCAGCACTCTACCGCGACAAAGTCAGAAACGAAGATATAGTGAATTTCTTCGGGATGATTCACAACATCGATGAGAACGTTGGTCGATTGCGAAAGCAATTAAAAAACTTGGGCATCGAAGGCGAAACTCTCCTCGTATTTATGAATGACAATGGGACCGCAACCGGTCAATCCGTTTTTAGCGCTGGCATGCGAGGTGCCAAAGGTACTCCGTGGCTAGGTGGTACTAGGGCCAATTCTTTGTGGTGCTGGCCCCAAGTTATTTCAACAGGAGAATCTTCAAAGTTTGTCGCGCATATCGATTTCTTTTCTACGATAGCTGATATCGCCGGCGTGGAAATGACCAAGGAGATGAGTTCACAGATCGAAGGCCGGTCGCTAATTTCTATTTTGCAGGGCACCGAAAAGGATTGGCCAGATCGATATTTAGTGACTCACGTAGGACGCTGGCCAAAAGGGGCCGATCCGAATGACTATAAATACTCGGCTGTTTCCGTTCGAGACAATAAATGGGCTCTAGTAAACCCAGTTGGAAAGCCCTTGAAAAAAGGAGAGGCCCCAAAATGGCAA
>JBKCTT010000048.1:0-5927 GCA_046318795.1 Pirellula sp. | reverse complement strand
GAAAACAAAAGAGCGCGTAAATGAAGAACTAGAAAGAAACAAAGAACGCCTCTTGGAAAAGTGGCTAGTACCGTAATAGCCTCTCTCCGAGAGGCGTAGCGGGCCGGTTGATGTTCCCGAAGCATTAGTAATCCGATCGCCGATCACCCTCGTGCTAATCGCTTGCGAAGGGTTCAAAAATAATAGCGTAAGGGCGCAAGACCTACGGTTGGGCGCTAACTTATCACCGTCTATCAACTACTCGGGAAGCAGGCTAACAAAAAAGAGCCGGCTCGCTGACGCATTGCCAGGCACCGGGGGGCTCGCGCCCACTCCGCTAGTATTCAGTTTACCCAAGGCAAATAGTAGAGGTAGGGCGCTAGCCGTCCGGTTAGGGCTAAACGGCGCGATCGGGTGATTACTTAATCAGGAACGCACCGGGGGGCTCGCGCCCGCTCCGCTAGTATTCAGTTTGCCAAAGGCAAATAGTAGCGGTAGGGCGCTAGCCGTCCGGTTAGGGCGTCAACGGGGAGATCGAATGATTACTTAATCAGGAACGCACCGGGGGGCTCGCGCCCGCTCCGCTATGAATATGGACTAAAGCGGTGTTGGTTAAAGACGCCTCTTGGAAAGCGGCTACTACGAAGCCCTCTCTCCGAGAGGCATCGAGGACCAGTTCTCGTTCCCGAAGCACAAGCAATCAGATCGCCACCAGCTTCATTCCTTTTCCTCAAGACTCACGAAGTGGGGGCGAACTAAAGTCGCGATCGTCAATAGATTTTTTTCTACTTCCTTTTTCTGTTCCTCAGAAATGGGAGTCTTCGACATTACGATCGTCTGAATCTGATAGGTAACCGGCTCTAAAAAGGTCTGCTCGAATCTTTCCAAACCTCTCCCTGCTGCGCTACTTCTAACTGGCGTTCCATCCAATTGAAACTGCGTGAACGCAACAAACGCGAATTCACCCGTATCCTTGGACAAATCCAAGAAATGAACCTGTGCGGGCTCGCGATTCGCTATCGATGAATCTCCGAGCGCGACATCGATACTGTCTCGATTCTCCTCTTGCTTCCAACCAGCACCTTCATAGCAAATGTCTAGCAAGTGGAATCCACGAAACGGAAAGTCCACCGAGACCGTCCCCAGTCTGGAGCCCGCATCATAGAGCCAAATCTCCGAGAACCGGCCCATGACGTTATCTTTCTCCCTTTCGATCGCTTCGCGTTTCAAAATTCGCCAATTGGCAATCTGGTCAGGTATAACCAAGTCCGCTTTCAACCGATTAAGCGAGCCCTCCGTGAATTCCGGAAACCGAAAAATCGTCCCCCGACTCAGCACCTTGGTTGAATAGACACCAACACCAAGAAACGAGGCCAAAATCAATACGGAAAAAGCGGTGGTGAGTTTTCCAAAGGGAATGCCACTAGCGGCTTTAATACTGCTGACAGCCTTCTCCACATTCTTCGTTACCATCTTGACTCGCGTACTTCCGTTTACAGGAGCAAACAAGTAACCTAGAAACTTGATAAAAGCGTAGTCGCATCCAAATGCAATTAGGAAAACGCCTAGTCCAAGGATCGTGTGAGGCATGCCTTCCGATAGATCGATGTTGAGCCACTTCAATCCTAACACAATACAAACAAGCCGCAGGATATTTCCGCAGGACGCCCAAACAATAACCATGCTGAGTGCGCAAATCGCAACCACCAGTTTCTGTCGCATCAAAAGCACCAGCGTCAAGGAAATTGCCATGAGTGCATACAAACTGTCGACCCCGCTACATGCCTCATCGACGAACAATCGCTTGTCCAATAACTGAAGCACATTTCCCTCTCTAAGATGAGGAATTCCCAATACGTCGATCACCGAGCTCGCAGCAAAACTAGACTGCGACTGTAGGTATTGGATCATCTTCTTGTCATAACCAGCAGGCAACGGCACCGTGATCCAAAGCAAACTAGATAGGGCCAATGCCATCTTCCAACTCATGTTGCCGGCACGAGTATACATCCAGGCGATAACGATCAAAACGCCAGCTACGTACGATAGCCAAGGGGACGAGATTAACACCGCCTCCACAGAAGCCGCCAAAGCCACCAACACAAACGCCAGCGCGATGATTAACCGCGGCTTGGACGTAACTGTCTTTAGTCCCCCACTGCGCTGCACGAAAAAGTAAACAAACCCAACCCAAGCCATCGGGAAAAACTGCAAGTGAGGGCGATTCCAAAGAGAATTGCACTGAATCCAAATCATCGGCGCCAAGCTCAGAAGAAGAAGCCCAAACGCTACGTCAAGAATTGATAGGGTGCCCAAACTAATCGACGCGGTCTTCGTCTTCGTCTCAACTACACTCATAATTCAATCTTAGAAAACGGACTTCCACTGTGCACTAAAACGCAATCTGATTCTATCTGCAACGAATCGAACCAATAGCGTCTCCCTCGGCAACTAACAGGAAATTAGTCTAAATCACGCCGATCACTCGACCAATGTCGCGCATCGATTACGTCCACCCGAGCACCAACCAGACCTTGCTTCACATTAGGTCCTGATTAATGGTTGCCGCACGCCCTCTATTGACAATATGGTTGACGAATCCAACAGTTGCATGTATCAGATGCCGAAAACCTCTTTAAGAATCCGGGACTCCGGCTTTGGTAAGCCACGAAACCATCCCCAAAATCCACGCCAGTTCGGCATCAGGACTGCGAACACCGTGGCGACGAGAATCTTTAGATCAGTGATAAAGGATCTGTTCTCGACATACCAACACTCCAGTTCCCCCTTAAACGGCATTATGTCTTCGCGGTAACACTGCCTGAGATCGCGCCCCTCTTTCTGGGCTAATGCAACAATCGATTCTTCATCGCGAAATACAATGGAACCGATTCCCGTTAGGCCAGGCTTCACGTTGACAATTGTTTCGCGTACATACTGAGGGTAATCGGCAAAGCCCTTGGGCATCAGCGGTCGCCAACCAACGAGGGACATCTTGCCCACAAACACGTCGATCAATTGTGGCACCTCGTTAAGTTTCGATTTGCGTAGAAACTTGCCCACGGGCAATACGCGAGGATCGTTCCGGAGCGTAATGTCCTCGGTTCCCATGTTGGGACTGTTCTTAACCATCGTCACGAACTTCGTGACCTTGATGTGTTTCCCGTGGTGACCAACACGCTCTTGAAAATAAAATGCTTCGCGTTCGCCCGTCAACTTGAGGATTACGATGACAACGATTAGCACGGGCGACAAAAGCAACAGTACGCAACCGGATACGAATATGTCAAAGAGTCTTTTCATTGGTGCCTAGTCGTCCTACATTCGATTATCGAGCGTTTTTCCGGTTTCTTTATGGGCGAAATTGGGAAGCAAGCGTCCGAAAGCAGCGAGCAAATCCTCTTTCGACCAAGTGTGGCTTAGCCTCATGTTTTGCACGGCACGCTCGAAATCCATCAGTTTATCTCGATCAACCACGAGTTCATTTTTCACGACTCCAATTTCTGTATAACGATCCCAATCAACGGACTCGTTGGACGTATAGAATTCTTCGAAGTCCTTTTCACCCGTGGTATCGCTCGCAAAAAAGTAACAAGGCCATTTCATTTGAGGAGCCAATTCATGGACACGGCTTCTCGCTTCCTCTTCCGATTGGCACTCCACCGCTTCGTACCCTAGTGTCTCAAGATACTTTATCGCCATGCTGGAAAAGGTGATCAAGTGCAATCGTGGGCTCAGCTTTGGGAAAAAGATCTCGCGATCTTTACCTTCGAGTATAGAGAACAAGCACAGGATGGCGCTCTCTTGTGCGGTTACGAAATACCGGCGAACATCATTAGGGGCCGCCAAAGGTTGACGCTTTTGCATTCGTTGCGTCCACGAGTGCGGTAGCGAACCATCGGAAAACGCAACGTTTGCGAAACGAGCAGTCGAGACGGCCGTCGCGTCTTCGTTACCGATCAGAAACATTTCCATGATTCGTTTCGAACCGCCCATCATGTTGACTGGATTTGCGGCTTTGTCGGTCGAGACACAGAAAAATTTCTTAGCGTTACAATCACGAGCAAATCGAAGCAAACGTTTGGTTAGAAAGATGTTAACGTCGATCAATCTCATCAACGTGTAAGGATCTTTTTCGCTTCTAACATGCTTCAATGCCGAAAAATTCAAGACGTAATCGTAGCCATGCCCTGATTTCAACGTGTTATAAGCAAAGGATTCGAATTCCGGTCCCAGCCCGTCAAAACAATAGGCGTGAAACTCACCCTCGATGTATCCAAGTGATGAGCGAACATCTCGCACGAGTTCGGCCAAGTTGTTCTCGGAGGTATCGATGACATGGAGCGCTTTTGGATTCCGGGCAAAGAGTTCGCGAACAACAGCACCACCGATCGAGCCCGCTCCACCTACTACAAGGAATCTGCTGTTTTCAATCTCACGACTGAATTCCGAATCGACCGCCTTTAAATCCTCTTGAAACAGAGGCTCCCGCCTACCGATTTGATAGAGGATATTATCCATTTTGAAATGCTTTCCCGAGAGTTCTGAACAATGTTTATCGATATGGCTTTGCCGGTACACCTTTAACCCAAACACCGTTCGGTACATCTCGAGTCACGACAGCACCGGCGGCGATCATGGCTCCATCGCCTATTTCTATCCCTTGTATGACGGTACATCCAGTTCCAAGATGGCATCCTTTACCAATCTTAACATTTCCCGAAATGGTAACTCCCGGTGCGATATGTGTCCCTTCACCAATTTGGCAATCATGGTCGATCGAGGCTTTCGTATTTACGATGACAAAAGGATCGATAGTGGAACCTGGTTGAATGACTGCTCCAGCGTGAATTTGCGCTGAGGGGTGCACCATCGATTCTGGAGCAACCCATGCAAAAGGATGAACGAACCCTAGAATTTGAAAACCATTACTGGTGTAAAATCTTACGACGCGTTGGAGTAGTGAATCATCCAGGTTGGGCGTAACAGATCCTAAGCCTAATACGACGTCGATTTTGTCTGGAGGATATTTCGCAACAAGTGCCTCATCTGTAAGAATTTCGCATGTCATAGACCGCACAGACTCTACAGATGGCGCTAAACAAGTGAATGCGGAGATAGGCTTCCCCAAAGCATTTAAAGCCGATGCGACAACCTTCGCATGCCCCCCAAACCCGATAACCGCTACAGGCCGCATAAACAAACTCTCAAGAGGAAAACAAAAGAGCGCGTAAATGAAGAACTAGAAAGAAACAAAGAACGCCTCTTGGAAAAGTGGCTAGTACCGTAATAGCCTCTCTCCGAGAGGCGTAGCGGGCCGGTTGATGTTCCCGAAGCATTAGTAATCCGATCGCAAATCCCCCTAGTGCTAATCGCTTGCGAGAGGGACCCAAAATAGTAGCGTAAGGGCGCAAGACCTACGGTGGGGTGTCAACTCGCTACCGCCTATCAACTACTCCGCAATCTTTCGAACCAAAAGAGCCAGCGCGCTGGTGCATCGCGTGAAAACCGGGGCTAGCGCCAAAACCCGGCTGATGAATAAGGACCGAAGGCGGTGTTAGTTGGTAGATCCCTCGCTTGCGCATTCGGGCTGGTATTGATGATGATTAAAGCGGTGTTAGTTTGGGACGCCTCTTGGAAAGAGGCGAGGAATCCAATCTCTTGGCTAGTTCGGCTACAAAGGACGGGAGGCGGAGTCTCCGGGACAGTGCGTTACGGGGCGAGAGCCCTGTAGCGTGAAAACCGGGGCTGGCGCCAAAACCCGGCTGATGAATAAGGACCGAAGGCGGTGTTAGTTGGTAGGTCCCTCGCTTGCGCATTCGGGCTGGTATTAATATGGACTAAAGCGATGTTAGTTGGGGACGCCTCTTGGAAAGAGGCTACTACGGCACCCTCTCTTCCAGAGGCGTAGCCACTTTCAGGTCGTATTGCACAACTCCGTCTGGCGT
>JBKCTT010000047.1:0-49665 GCA_046318795.1 Pirellula sp. | reverse complement strand
GGTGGAAGTTTGCTTTGCATTAATGCGAAAGAATCTTCTAGGTCTCGCACTTGATCGACTAATCCGAGATCCTTTGCTTGGTCGGCCATGAATACGCGGCCATCTGAAACGGCTGCTAGTCGATCCCCAGACAATCCGCGACCTGACTCCACCGCATTCAAAAAGAACCGGTTAAACGCGTTGACTGTGAATTGAATGTCCTGGAGGTGATCGTCTGTTAGTTCGCTTCCTGGCGTCCCCATGCCCTTATAGGGACCTGATTTTATAACATGCACCGACACCCCCTCTTTTCTTGCTGCCTCGCTGGAGTCTGCCACAACCGTATAGGTCCCGATTGATCCCACCATCGATGTGGGGGACGCGTGAATCTCTGTGCATTGGGACGCAATCCAGTACGCCGCACTAGCTGTTAGGTCATCACAAAACGCCCACACTGGCATGGTCTCGGCGAGTCTCGCAACATCTCGCGCCAACTCCCGGGTTCCGGAAACGGTCCCGCCGGGTGAGTCGATGCGAAGTAGAACTCCTCGGACTTCTGGCATTGATCGCACGAGCGACAGCAAACGACGCACGAGGATAGTTGATGTGCCACCCCCAAAGCTCGCCACGTGCTTGGTAAGAACGCCTACGATGTCAATAAGTGCTATTCCATCCAGTACGCGAATGTGATGCTCAAGGGGCTGCTGTAACTCCTCGATAATCCTCGGCTGGACTGTGGCTAGATGCCTCTCCATATCAAGCGACTCAAACGCCTGACGCAACGCTCGAAAACTATTCTCCTCGATTGACCACACTCCCTGCCAGAGTGCTTGGTACGGAATCGGGTGTGTGGTTTCGAGTGGGAACAGGGGAATTTGATTTTGACTCATGGAATAATTCCTTATTGGTTCTACTGTGGCGTGATGTGATTTATTGGGCTGTGATCGGAACGCGCCGGGGGTGGTGAGTGGAAACTATTCACCTCGGCTCCTCGGTCTCAATTTTTCAATTTTCAAAATTCGATTTTGAATTGTGCATTCTCTGATTCGCTTTTTTTGTTTCTGTTGCTCTGTCTCACTTCAACCTCCGATTGCATCCGTGATGTGGACTATGTGACGTGACGCCCCTTAAAGGGTCGTCAGCACATAGTCCGTCACATTGCGGATGTGACGCGGCATGTGACGGAAATTAGCCCGTCACATTGTCCGTCACATTGTCCGTCACATTGGGCTCCGAGGTGATCGCTCGATATACGGCAACTGTGCATTGCTTTCTTTCCTCCTCCCGGCGCGTGATTTTGGCTTCTCGTTCGAGTCGGCTGAGAGATCTACCGATACGCTCGCCACCCATTCCGGTACGCGTCCGCAATTGCGATATTGAAAGCCATTCATCGGCTCCCGCTGTGGTGAGTGATTCTAGGACTGCTAGATCGGTCACATTGTCTCTGTTGGACTGGTCATTAGTCTTTTGGCGGAGTACTGGCGGTGCTGTGCACGCAACCCATAGCGGATAGTCCCTTCGAATGCTTATTGGTGCTGGCTGTGCGAAAGAACGCGTCACGGCTTCCATAACGACCATACCCTCTTGCTCATGTGGCCTGAGAATGATGTGAGAGTCTGCGGCTCGACTGATCGCTCCCGCACCGCTGCCCACATCGGTAACGCCCTTATCCCCCTGAGCTCCTTTGCTGCTGTGGTGCACGAGACAAATAGCTGAACCGGTCATCTTGGCGTAGGAATCGAGTCGATTGTATAGCTGTGTCATCTGTGCATTGTCATTCTCGTTTACACCTGTAGGAATCGCTCTGAACAATGCATCGATAATTATTAGGCTGTATCTGTCTCGCTTGCTGGCTAGAAGTGCTTCCAATCCCACAATGTCAACCATATCGCCACGTAACGACTCAATATCGAATCTGCCTTCTAGATCTGGCTCACTGAGACCCATAGCCGAACTAACACGATGGATGCGGTCGGCCAATGTTTCCGGGTGTAGTTCGTAGTCAATCAACAATACGTTACCCTGTTTAACACTATGTCCCAACCAATCGCATCCGGTCGCAATTGACAACGCCATGTTGAGCACTAGATAGCTCTTTCCTGTTTTGGGGCTGGCGATAATGTTGACGATCTCAGTCTCGCGCATAATGCCTTCAATCAAAACCGGCCTGAGTGTGCTGTATTTGCGTAACAGCTCCACAACTCCTATCGGTTCCCTCTGGGTGGGGCTCGCGGTCGGCTTTGCTGCTGTCGGTTCAATGCTGGCAAGTGTGGCGGAATATTCCTTAATCGATTCCACTGACCAACGCGGTGCTAAATGCCCACGCTCCACGAGATCCGCGATAGAGTGATCCAGCAGGAAGTCTCGAACGTCTCGACCCTTCCTTTTCTCGATCGGAAACGGTAATGCGACATTTTTCTTCGCGCATTCGTACCCCTCGAACATGGCGAGAAAATCATTCGACCCCACCTGACCCGGCTCGTCACAATCGCCAATCGACCATATTGCTTGTGGCTGTAGCTTGGTGATCTGGTCGGCCATCCATGTGTGGTTCTTGGTGGCTCTGCAACCATCGGAATTACTCACGATTAGGAATCGATTTTGGCCATCGGTCTGTAGTGTGCTGAGTGCAAGAAAATCAGATACACCCTCAACGCGAATAACGACCAACCCCTCGATCGGCTCGCCACGCTCCAGCAGCTCGCGGCCTTCAAGTGTGGTGAGTAATCCAGACTTGCCCTCTCCACTCCATCCAACGACGCTGGAGGGGCCATCTGGCCACATCTTGCCACCGGTAAACGGTAGGCAAACGTGATTGATAATCTGGAGGTCTGGACCATAGACCGGTACAGACAAAACGAGCTCATTCCCTTTGCGATACCCCATCGCACCACCGGAAACCTCGAACGCTTGAGGCTGAATCGGTCGTTTCTTTGTGCAAAACTGGCTGACGCACTTGTCGTACCTTTTTCGATTTTGCTCACTGTCGATCGACACCAACGAGAACTCATCGACTGCATCATGCTTCGGTGTTCTTGTGTGTTTAACAGGATCGGTGCACAAGTCTGTTAAAGTAGGTGCACTTGCTTGTTCACTCGCCGGGGGGGTGGGAGTAATCGACGTGCTGAGTGATCGATTTGACTCCTCGCACCCCTCCCGGCTTGTACTTGGGTGATCTCGCCAATATGCCTCGATGTCCTCGCATATCTGGTATCGAGATCGACTTGGGTAGTAGTGCCCAATTAGACCAATAACCCCTAAGTCTGGTCCCCATCTATTGTCACACCCATCACATCCGCCTTCGCCAGTGTGACGGTCTGATATGCGTAGCTTTTCGGCCTCGCATCCTGGTCGTGGGCAATGATGGTGTTTCTTATCAAGAATGTCAGTAGGTATACTGAAATGGCTAAGTACTTCGGCCACTTTGCCGTAGCTGGCCTGTGCCATGCGTTTAGAGAAACTCGTTGACTCTTGCGAGATCATGCATACAATCCTTCGTAGATGCGGTCTTGTCGAGACAGATAAAAAAAGGGGGGGGCTTCTGGGGCTCCCCCTTTTTTCGTTTGTACGTAACTAGATGTCCGATTCTTGCTGAGACTCACTCGCACCACATAGGTGCTGCTCAATAGCTCGATCGATATCGGCTTGTTCTTTTTGCAAGTGCTCGATCGCTGCGAAGTGTTTGTTGATCTCAATACAAACAAACGATCTACGCTCGGTCATCGACTTGATGTCGTCTCGTGAAAGAGTGCTACCACCACCCGCGAAGTTTATTCCTCGGCTGAGACTCTGGTCGATGTGATTTAGCTCACGGCGAGAACTTGCCATCGATGTCTCGTGCTGGACTATTCGCTGAATCACATCTTTTCTTTTGGCATGTAGACCGATGATCTCATCGTCCGGAAAGTGCTTTTCCAGCCATGCCATTGCTTCACGTGATTCTCTGGCCATCGCTTGCAGCATACCGCATTCGGAACGCAACCGACGCTCTCCGTCCTCACGTTCTTTTATTATTCGTTTTGTTTCGGCAACGTATTCGTTTCTCTCTGTTGCCTTAACGGTATAGGCTGCCTCGTGTTTCATCCATTCGTGCGCTGCAGCTCGCTTGTCTGGTCTTTGACTCGCCATTTCGACCATTTGCGCGAATTGCTCAATACTGACGCCAGCCATGCGCAACATGGGCAATTCCTTTTCCGGGTTTAGTTTCTTTTCACCCTGGGCAATCTCCAACGCTCTTTGCTTCACGGACTCAATGCTGAGAGTCTCTGAGTGCTTCAACGCTTCAATAATATCCTGCTCAACTACGGACATATGATGTCCCCCCTAATGTAAGATCTGATGTTTGAAAATTGTGAAAGATAGTCTCTTGTTACCTTGCGGATTTTTCGGTGAGCTCGACCAGAAAACGATTAATGGCTTGCTTGCTGGTTACTACCTTGCCACCGAAACGAACCGAATCAAGTTTCACACTCTTGACACCTCGTAATGTCCACCTGTGTATGGTGGAACGATCTAGCTTGGTATGCATGACCCGTTCAAGCTCTCGCTGTGCTTCCTTCAAGCTGACAACGTCCTCGGTCAATAGTCGATGTACACAATCGCTTGCTGACATATTCAATTCCTCCGTTGAATGTTTGGCGTGATGCAAAAACATTCTTGCGGGGGATTTGTTGCATTCAATGCGTTTTCAGTATTACTGGATGAAATAAAAAAAGACTTCGATGACCATGCCTAGCTCATCGACCATGCCTAGCTAATCGACCATGCCTAGCTCATCGACCATGCCATAAAGACCATAAAGACCATAAAGAACTCATCGACCCTATCCGGTCGCAACTGGTCGAAAAAAGAAACAAGCCGGGGTGGTGGCTGAGAATGATTCTCCCACGACTCCCGGCTTGTAGATGCGCGATCGTGCGGCTGACGATTCGCTCTAGAGTTTTGGTGCTACCTTTGCTGCCTCGATCGCTTTCTGTTCGCTCACTTTGGCGTAGTGCTCGGTCATCTGCAAATGCGAGTGACCTAACAACGCCTGTGCTGCCTCGGCTCCGAGTGCTTCACGGACTAGGGTCCCTGCTAAATGCCTCAATTGGTAGGGATGCCACGACGCTACTTTTGCATTCTTAGCGGCTCGTTGAATGGCTTGGCGATAGCTGGATGAATCGTATTTCTCGCCTGGTTCTTTTTGTCTGGTCGCCTTGCGTCTGTTCTGCTGGCTCGGCTGAACTGGCGTCTGTCTATTTGCACGCTGTTGTGATCGAAACCACGCCATAGACTCACGTGGCGAGAAACAATGGCTGTGAGGGTCTCGATTCAAATAGTCGATGAGTGCCTCTCGTGCATCGCCAATTATCGGGATTGCTCTGGACTTGCCCTTGCTGCGGTTTTTGTGCTTGGGTGGGCGATAGACCCACACTTCACTACTCCGATCTATGTCACATGGTCGCATGTTGCATAGTTCACTAGGTCTCATCCCTGTGGCTGTGTGAATCCGCAGCATAGCTTTTACCATGGGCGATAGGTGGCCTGCTGTGGCTCTGACGATCTCGATAGAAACGGGGCTGACTCCCTCGGTCTCGTATGCTTCGGTGTACCCCTCCCGTAACGGCTCAACGCTCTGTAGTCGCTGCCAGACTTCCGGTTTCACGAGCTCCTGAGCGACACCCCACTTGAACATTCTCACAACCGCATTGGTGAGTCGGTTCACATACGCTCTGGACTTGTTCTTCTCATCGACCCACAACTTGCGCTGTGCCTGGAGTGCTCGCGGCCCGTATTCCTCGACCAGTAGCTCCCCATCGCTTTTACGCACATCCTCGCATAGTTCGCCTAGACGATGGATCTCTCGTTTTTGTCCGGCATATCGCTCCTCAACAAACGCTTTGTAGGACGCGGTAAGGTGCTTTACCCGAATTGGTTCCTGGGACTTGTCCACCTGGGCCATCGGAACGACAAAGCCACCTGTTAGCTGTGCCAAGGTTTGGGAGGTGATGTAGGACGGGACTTTGAGACCATTGGTCTGATACTCCCGAATGAGAACCGCGTATCTTGCGAGTGATTCGGGGCTGTCGGCTGGCCCGAGGTAGTAGGTCGTGCCGTTTATCTCGCAAATAGACTGACCAGAGATGTGGAAACGTAAAGCCGGAACAAGTGCCTTTGGTCGTGGCATTTTTAGCAACTCCTGTGCTGTCGCTCATTCCGGTGTACTGTACTGCTAGGACAGTTTTCCGGTGTGAACTTCGATTTTGCAGGGTCGCTCGGTCACTCTGACCGGTACGCTAGAACGCGTCCGACTAGGAAAAACATTGGTGATTTCTCAATACACCCGACACGGCTCGAACGTGTAACCTTCGGTTCCGTAGACCGATGCTCTATCCAATTGAGCTACGGGTGCTTCACAGACCGAATTGTAAAAACCTTTTCACTTCTTGCCAATCCGTAAATCGAATTCGTAATCCACACCAATAAAAGCCGGAAACTAGTGCCAATCACAGTTTTCCCTGTATATTTCAAACTCCTTTGCCATCGCCGACCACCGAGGCTTTCTCTCTAACGTCCCGCTTTTGCCCGCCAACCCAATTAGAACCTAAACCAAACTAGAAAAGCGTCGGCAAAACGTGATCCGTCAACGCAAAAACAACTACGGTGCCAATCGCTCCAAGATCCATTTTTCGCTTTGAAGACTATCCCTACGGTACCGGAATCGATCGTGCAATCGTGAAGGTCGACCTTGCCAAAACTCAATTCGTAGTGGTGTGAGCCGATAACCACCCCAATGCTCGGGCCTCGGGATCGCTCTGTCCTCGAACTCTTTGTCCAAGGCCGTGGCTTTGTCTACCAAATCATGGTCGTCCGGAATCACTCTCGATTGCGGCGAACAAGTCGCTCCTAACTGACTGCTCCTCGGTCGCGATGAAAAATAATGATCCGATTGCTCCGGCGTGGTCTTCGAAACAATTCCTTCCACTCGTACCTGCCGCTCAAAAAAAGGCCAAAAGAAATGTATCGCAGCATGCGGATGACTCGCTAACTGATGCCCTTTGTCCGAATCGTAATTGGTGAAGAAACAAAACCCTTCATCCAATCCCTTCAGCAATACGACTCGCGATGAAGCCCCCATCCCAGCGTCCGCATTATCAACCCCAAACACCTTGACCGTAGATAATGTCATCGCGTTGATCTCGTACCAATCTGGCAACTCGGCCTTTTCTACCTCAGACCACCAAAGACGAAACAACTCCATCGGCTCCGCAGGTAACTGCTCCCTGATCAACGATCCGAACTCATAATTTCGCCTCAAATCCTTCATGCTTCCTACCGGTCACTTCACGAGTTCACAAACTTCCACGACGCGAGCGTCTGCATAACCCGTATAAACTATACGAAAATCACAGAATCGAGAATCGCCTCCACCCCGAATTCCCGCTGCTGTGAGCCTCCAAGACTCCCATTGCTTCGTTCCTTTTTGAAGCAAACGTGGTTTGCTGGCACAGAGTTTGCTTCCTAATGAATCTGTTTTCTCTAGCCGTTTGCCAAAGTGGCACTCCTCCTTTTGCTGGTTGGAACCATGAATCGAATCGCTTTAAACTCCCAAGCTGATACCGCACCACGTCTATCTCTGGCAGGTCTTTTGCTCGTCGCGTCACCTTCGTTAAATCAAGGTATTTTTGAACAGTCAGTTTGCTTGATACTTGAGCACTCCAGCGAGCGAGCTGTTGGGATCGTTCTGAACAAGCCGATGCAAGTGAGCATTGCAACATTTTTGTCGCAAGTCGCCCCAGAACTGAAAACGACTGCACCCGGCAAGTTATTGAATTTCGGCGGACCTGAAAGCGGTCCTGTTTTGGCCGTGCATGATGTTCCCGAATTCGCAGAGGGGGGCAATCAACTGGGAGTCTATCTCTCAGCCCAAGTTGACCATTTGAAAATGTTGGCGGAATCGAATACCCGTCAACTCAAACTATGCGCAGGCAGTTTGGTTTGGGGGCCTACCGAACTGGATCAGCAAGTGGTTTCTGGAAATTGGCACGTGCTGCCGGCAGTGCCAGAATTCGTTTTCGATGACGAATCTCGTATGTGGGGCAACGCCATGCGTTCAATTGCTAACCAAATCTACGCTGAGGCGACAGGCATCGACCTCAAAGGGTACAACTGTCTATTGAATTGAGCTTTGCAGAAGCGAGTGCGAATTTCCAAATAGGCCTAGGATCGTGCTTTTGCTGCACTCGTTTATTCACAAAGTCCGAGACGAAAGAGTCAGGCGGCTGGTTTCTTTATTTGGGAACACCTACGCGTGGGTCTCTAAAGTAACCTCGCATCCTATTTGGGTCGCTTAGATCAAAAAACTCACGAAACGAAGGCTTGGTCCGTTCATACTCTGCCATCATCGAACTCTCGGAAACCAAGCGATCTTCGAATAGACTTTTGGCAAGCACCTCAAGCTGATACTCTTTGCGAATCTGTTTGAGAACTTCGTTCGCTTCTGGTGAAAGTTTCTCCACCAACATTGGCATGATGAGATCTTGAAACGGATAGGTTGAATGATCTTCTGATGCTCGCGAACTCTTCTCATTGGATTGGCGAACAAACCGATTGACAGCCAAGTTCACAAATCGAGCTTCTTCGCGGTTTTGATAAAACGGGGCGTAAAGCTCTTTGATCGCGGGGATAAACATTTCTTCGCCCCACAGCTTAAGATGCTGAGTGTCATCTGAGGAAATCATGTGAGAGAAGTAATAGATTCCAGCTAATCTATTTATTTGTTCTTTTAGATACTGTGTTCTATTTTCGATCGACAGTTTTTCCAAATAGAGTCTTTCTGCATTAGGAATTTGGTCCATTACCATTCCCACGATCCTAGTCGCTTCCTGCAAGTCCGCCGCATTTGGTTCGGACTCGATTCGCTGCTGCATGGCTGAAAACCGTTCGACTAGCGAGGGATTAAGTAATCGAAGTTGTTCTCGTTCGGACTCCAATCGGGATTGTTGAAATGCGTTGAGCGATTTATACCAGTATGCACGTTCGGTAAGATTATTTGGAACAGCAGGGATCAAGCTATCGGCAAACTGCTTCTTAAGAATTTGTAAGGCTTTTTTCTCTTTCGCAATCTCGGCTACTACTGGGAATTCGTAGGTGTCTGCCAAGCCTGAAATGTTGGCGGCCAACTCCAGATCACCAAGTTCTGCATCGAGTCGTGCGTAGTGCGATACAAACCCAAGAGCGATTCCGATGCCGGCGGACAGAGCCGAAGCGAGTAGCCATAGGGGCCACTGAATCGTCTTTGGGGAAGCAAGCGTTGGTTGTGGTTGGGTTGCAGTGATATCCCGAACAACTAGCTCAAGCGTGCTGCGGGTGAATCGTTGGTTATGTGGTGTCGTCTGGATTTCATCGAGAAGATCATATGTTTTGCGAAGCTCTGCCATGCGTGCGCGCAGGGCAATTTCGTTTACTAGTCGACCTTCGAGAATTGATGCTTCTGACGCGGAAAGCTCGCCGTCGAGGTAGGCTGTGAGTAGTTCGTCGATTTCTTCAATCTTTTGATTTGGTGAAAAACTCATTCCTCTACTCCTTCGTCGGATCCAGCCTGATGGTCGTCTGCGTTAATGGGTACGTGACCTTGGCCTGTTTCCAGGTACGGTTCCAACATCAGTTTCAAATTAACCCGTGCTCGGCTCAAAAGCGACTTAACAGCCTGGATCGAGAGTCCCATGGTATCTGCTATTTCCTGATAACTCATGCACTCAAATTTACTAAGCATGATGGCTGTTCTTTGTCGTTCTCCTAAAGCTTGAATCGCTTGGAGGATAAAATTCGATCGCTCGGATCGGTCCATATTTCGGGTGGGTTGAAAGCCGCTTGGGGCTACAGCTAAGTGCTCAATCGTCAAAGCTTCGGAAGGCGTTCCGTCGCTGGTGAGTTGGTATTCTTTACGGTGGGAGGAGTCGCGAATGTGGTTGGAGGCGATGTTGTGAGCGATTCGATAGAGCCAAGTCGTAAACTTTGCTGTCGGCATGTACGATTTGCGGGCTTTATAGACGCGTAAGAAAACATCCTGTGCCAGATCCTCAGCCTGTTCCGGGGTTGTAACCCAGCCCCGCATAAATCGAATCATTTTGGATTGGTGGCGATCGACCAATTCCTCAAAGGCGACGGCATCGTCCTCTTTGACTCGCAACATCAATCCCACGTCTGGGTCGATGGATCCGCTGGATTGGTTCGGAATGGCTTCGCTCAACGTCCGGTTCTTTGTTGTTCTAGGTGGGGTTTCAAACCCAGGGATCCTCTTTTTGTTTCTACGAATTTTTTGACTTCGAAGACTTGAGGCGTCCAAAAACGAAAAAAGGGCGACCAGAAATCTCTGGTCGCCCTATAGTTTACAGGATTTTGCTGAGCAGGAGAAACGCCTAGAACGCACCACCACCGCCGAATCCACCTCCACCGCCGCCGGCGCCACCGCCGATACCGCCTGTGCCGCCGGTCCCTTCGCCACTTGCGATGTTGAAAGTATCAACCCGAGTTACATCGCTGAAGAACGGCGCGGGGTTAACTGTTACGTAGCGACGGTCTCCCGAGATAACAGCCGCTGGCGTCATCATGGTTCCCGAAGGGATAAACTGGATGTTTGGTCTGTATCCTACAGCGCCACGACCGAAGATCGGACGGCCGTTTCGGTTGAAACCGATGAACGGATTGTTGCCGCTTCCTGAGCCTGACGAGGAGTTCATCAGGTTGGCCATGTTCTCTTGGAGTTGCTCTGCCTCTTCAAAGGGACCACCTTGCTGTGCGAGAACCACTTCTCCCAATCGAGCTTTAGACTCTTGAATTTTGGCTAAATGGGTAGCTGCCGCTGTTTCTGTTCGGTGTCCGTTCTTCACGTGTGCAATCACGGCAACCGCTCTAGCGTCATTTTCCAGATTAACCACCTTTCGTATGACCTTCTCATCTGGCGTGCCGTAATCGGTCAAGATGTTCACCACAACTTTACCTCCCGCTACGTCACCCCAAACCTTTCGAACGACCAACTTGTAGGCTCCGGAATAACCTTTCGCACAAACGTAGGTTTCTGAGAAACCATCTGGATCAGCCTTGGACTTAGACGACTTATCGCCCAAATGCATACCTCCCGAGACCGCTATTGGGTTGGCTGCATCGCAAACCACGCCGGTTGGGTCCTCGACAGCTAAATCGATATCAGCATCCCCCGACCAAACAACTCGTACAACCAAGTCACGCATGCTGGCTTCTTTGATCTGTTCGGTGAATACGCCGGCCTTTACTACTTGCTTCGATTCGATAAGCCGAACCATGTTAGCTTCGACTGCATTCCACGCGGTTCGAATCAAAGGAATCGCCTCGTCTGTCCAAGCTTGGCTTAGAACGCCGACGGATGCCCATTCGATCGTTTCCGCATGTTCGAGTTCAACACCTAGTTTGAGAGCCAAGAACAATGGTCGCTTGAGAGCAGGGTTCATGGCATGAACATCCTTCAAAACCTGCAAGGCTTCTTTCTTCATGCCGGCTCCAGCCAAAAACTCGGCAATTCGGACTGCACTGAATTCGTCGGCACCAAAGTCCATGCTAGACATCAGAACTCGATGGACTTCAGCGGACGGACGCCCTGCTCCTACCATTGCCGTGGTCAATGCGTCGTACATCCAAGCTGCTGGTAATGCACCTTGCATACATTCGCCAATCACAGCGATCACTTCTTCAAAGTGACCCGTGGCCTTGTCGAGTTGCTTATTGCTTGCTTCTTTTTTTGCCAGAGCCATCTTGTCGCTGACCCACTTTGCGAGGTCCGCTTCGGCAGCTTGCTTAACTGTGAAATCGGTGGACGAGACTTCTTTGATGAGTTCCGATACAGGTTTGCTAGGCTTGGTAATTTTTGATGGCGAGTCTGGAACGGCCATCATACCGCCCATACCACCCATACCGCCGCCCATGCCTCCCATGCCGCCGCCCATACCACCCATGCCTCCCATGCCGCCACCCATACCGCCCATGCCTCCCATGCCACCACCCATACCGCCCATGCCGCCCATGCCGCCCATACCGCCACCCATCATGGATGGAATTTGGACGACCAAATCGCCGACTGGGTAGATACGGGTAACTTCACTAGAGGAACCATCCTTGGTGGTAATCTTCATGACTTCATCTTCGATCACGTAAGTGAGTTCGAGAGGATCAAGTATAAGTTTGAGAACAGACCGGAACGAGATTGCTGGAACCTGCAAAATGATTTGTTCGTCAGGTTGAACCCCTGCATCCTCGAGCGCCTTGTCATCGATGACGATTGGGATCTCTAATTCAGCTGCGAATCGCTGTAGCACTTGCGACAACGGGAGTTGCTGAATGTCCTGTGGAGCTAATGGAGTTCCCAGGGATCGATAGATACGTCGTTCGCTTTCGTTACCGCCAGACAAATCGATTGTGCCGTATCGCTCTAGTCGGCGAGCAGACAAAGCACGCCATACATCTGCAGGTGGATAACGTACAGGAGGATTATCAACGAACGGGACTAAAGCTTCTTCGTTCATCATGAGCGAATCCACGAAGGCACGACGGCGTTGATGAACAATATCATCCAGAAGCTGAGCACTGGAAGCCAAGTTAGATTCCACATCGGTAATGGTTTCGATCGCGGAGTTTGGTGCGATCTCTTTGACTTGAGGTGCCACTTCGTTGTTTGCTTGAG
Source organism: Pirellula sp. (assembly GCA_046318795.1). Classification (GTDB taxonomy): domain Bacteria; phylum Planctomycetota; class Planctomycetia; order Pirellulales; family Pirellulaceae; genus JBKCUI01. The sequence continues at coordinate 36,989 of JBKCTT010000047.1, read as the reverse complement.
CAAACAGCTGTTGTCGCATCAGCGAATCGTAACGTTCTACCAATTGCTTGATTGTTTCCTGTCTGCGTTCTTCTTCGCCTAGGATACGTTGAGTTGCGGCTTCAGCGGCTCGGACTGCTTCCTGAGATGCGAGTTGCTCAGCCTGTCGAAGCTCAGCAGATTGCGTGCTTTGGATCGCATTTTCGAGCGATCTTTCTAATCGCAATCTTGTTCCCCCCTCGATGCTTGGCATGCGTCGCACTTGGTCAAGCAATGTCTTTAGAGACAGTTTTCGCATCGTGAGGTTGTTGCCGGACATGATGTCAGACTTGGCTTGTCGCGTGGCATTTTGAACATCCATCTCGAGAGCCTGAGCTGCGGCTCGTCGCTCTTCTTCCGCGTTACGGAGGAATTGCCCTGCTCCCAAAGAGTCCTCGAACGCTCGGAGCGAAGACTGGCCAGAGGTACCTGCAGCACCCGCACCTGTCGCTGGTGTTGTTGGAGAATCATCACCGAATGGGTTATCACCTGCACCACCTGATTGGGCTGGTGGCTGTGACGCACCACCGAATGGATCGTCTCCAGTTTGTGCTGATACAAATCGTACAATGTTCTTCCGCTTTACCGATGAAGTTTTATCTTTATCGCTAACCTTCGGTGCCGCATTGGGGGCTGCAACAGGAATCTCAACTTTTGAAGCAGACTCTAGCACGGCTTTGGCGGCAGGGTCGTTTGGCGAAATCTTTAACGCTTCTTTCGCAATTGCAATTGCTGCCTCTCGGTCTCCCGAAGCCAGTGCAAAGCGAGCATCCTTGAGCAATTGATCAGAGGTATTCATCAACGCATTTCCAAAGGCCATCAAAGCTTCTGACCCAGCGGTAGGAAGAGTGAGACCGCTATTCAACTCAGCCTTTTCGATAACCTCTCCAAGAAACGCCAAGTCTTCATTTTGGGACTCATGCTTGATGTTCCAAACAAGCTTCGAGGCTGTAGCACCCCAAGATCCCTGGACGACCAGTTCACCCGATGCATCTTCGCTGTTCAATCGACCCAGTACGATCGAATCGCGATCACCACGAAGGGGAGGCAGCTTGGTGGGATAATGAGCCGTAACCGACTTTGGGAAGCTCGATTCGCTCGGCCAGAAAACAGGTACCGAGCACGCCTTAGCAAGTCCGTCGGCGACTTGTTGGTTCGAAAGATTATTCAAGTTCTGGTGAACGAAGACTGCCCCGCCAGTGTGGTTTGCCAAGGTCGCCAAAAACTCGACGTCAAGTTTTGGCCCTAAAGCTAGGGAAAGAATCGTGGTCCGGTCGTTTCGTAGTTCGCTCACCAACGATTCGAAGCCCTTTGGCTGAATCAGGTTGAACCGATGAACTCCGTCTCCTACGTAGACTATGCAAAGATCTTTGCCGTCGTTGCCCTCGGAAAGAACTGACTTCGCCTTGCGAACAGCGGAAACAAGGTCTGACGATCCCAGCGGAACGATATCCGCCAAGGACTTGAGACCCGAAGTGAGTTCGGTGCTGCTGGCGGTGCCCTTTGCCAAAAGCCGTGCGTCCACGTCGCAAGCGAACAGCGCCGTCTCCGCATCTTTTGGAAGAGATTGCACGAACCTCTCCGCAATCTCCAAGCTATCAGATCTGAACGATCCAGACTGCGAAGCGGAAGTATCAACGAGGATGGCAACCCTCAATTGAGCACGGGGGGTGGTGGCTGCGTCGGTCGCTAAGCTCAGCGCAAATAACGTCTGATCTCGGTCTTTGTAGGTCAGCAGTCGCGAGCTGTTCTCAAACGCATACAGGGGAGCACCGAGCCAAAGCCCTGCTCCTAGACAAACAACGCGACTAATACTGGAAAACTTTCGCATAACGATTCGCTCCAAACCGGCTCGAATGGATGAGATGAGGTGAAAAACAAGTTTTGATTGTTCTAATCGTATTTCTCGCTCCCTCAGGATGCTAACAAAAAACGCAGGATTCCAGAACAAACCAAGTTTCCTGCCCCTTCTGTCGGCCCCTCTGAAGAAAGAACCAAGCGGAGCAGCGAATCAAAACGCTCCCCGCAGTTGAATCCACCAGAGCGCATTGCGTGCCAAAACACCATCAAAATGTGTAAAATCGGGTAGTTTTCTGATGTCAGATGAATCTAATGACATTTTGGCCTGGAAATGCATCTCAAAGTCGCTGGAAAATCGAGTTCAATTTCAGGAAGGAAGCCCACGAGTTCTGTTTTGCTGCGGCGTCTCGACGGAATGCGCGCAAATTTGAACAAAGTCTCTGCCCAACCCCGAAAATCATAAAGTTCGTCAAAATCCTCCCAATCGATTCATTTCAACATCCGCTTGGGCCGATCAAGTAACTGATACGTGCGTCCAAGTTTTTGTTTTGCTCCCATGGGGTGCCAGAATCATGCTTCATCATGGATTTCCAATTCGGTTGATTTTGACGAGCCTATTTGCTCTCGGAGGCCTGGTTGCAACATCAATGGCTCAGGATGACGATATTCCTGGGAAAATGGTGGAGGCAAACCCGGAGAAACCCACCGGGTTCTCAAGCACGATCGGAAAAATTTTCGGCCGTAAATCAGAAGATTCCGATGGTGACTCGGCTTCTAAGCGTGTTGAACCGGACCAAGTTAGCTCCGGAGCGGGGCCGTCGGTACCAGGCAAACCGAGCTTTGGATTTTCTCGTTCCCGAACCGTACCCGCACAGACGACAGGAAATCGTGGTGGTGGAATTTTCGTCCCATTGAAATCATTCACCAATCGTGTTTTCCGAGGCGGTGGAGATCCAGAGGTAAGCGGAATAAGCATCGAACACGAAGAAGAATATTCCAAGAATATTACTAGGCTAGAAGAAATGGCTCGTAATCGAGCCATGGAGTCCTCCGATGATAATGAGCCTGCAGAAGATGAGATTGGTACCAGAGTCTCTGCCCCAGCAAGCACCAAAGCCAATGAGAACGAAACTAATGAGGTAGGGTCTGCGTTAAAATCGCCCCCCTCTCAAAAGTCGCCAACATCCAAGACTATTTCTCCCAAGCCCAGCGTCGAACCTTTTGCCAATTCTCGCTCCGCGTCATCTGCAGCTCGAGTTCCCGAGGCCAAGGCCGATGGGCAAGAGTCAACATCGTTGCCACCGCCACCGTCTTTAGTGCCAACACCAAGCACCAATCAATCAGAAAGTTCCTCCGCCCCGATCTCGACCTCAGGGAAAGTTGCCTATCCGGGTGCAAGCAGCAGTGCAACTCGTCCGCCGGTTTCCACGCCGGTGTTGCCAAGCACCAAAGCACTGTCCAAGCCACCGGCTCCCATCACGACTGGTTCGGCAAATCTAGAACAAAAATCCACTTCACGAAGGACACCGGTTGGTTCCACAGGAATCACGGAATCTCTTGAATTGCCAGATAGTAAAGACGCAAAACCAACAAGCTTGGTCGATCTATCTCGTGAAGGTAACACCCCGCTGCCGACGAGTATCTCGCGGTCTCGATCTACGATAGTCAATTCAACCTCAGATAATGCAGCCCGCCGTAACGACGATGTGAGCAACGATGCGCCGAAGGGGGATGAACCCATTGTTACTCGCAATCGTGTGCCTGAGTCGCGAGCGGACGCAGTGACGTCAACGCGAACTAGCAACGCACCATTAGCTACCGAGTCCAATGGGCTACCTCAAGTATCCGCCGGCTCTACTGAAAAACCTCAGCAGCGACCCGGTGCGGCAACTCAGGAGACAGTCGGTGCAAGCACTGGTTCGTTACTGGAACTCAAGCAGCCGGGGATTACCATCAATATCGCCGGCCCCAACTCCATGGTGGTTGGACAAGAGACCGTTTACGAATTGATTGCCAAAAACAATGGTAACAGCAATCTGAATGGTCTAATTGTACGACTTTCCCTGCCGAATAGCGTTGTGATCGGCAATGTAGTTGCTTTGTCGGGAGCAGTACAGCCGGATCGAGAGGACGGAGAAAACGCTATCTTGTGGGAAGTTGAGACGATTCCAGCTGGCCAATCTCAATCCCTCAAATTGCCTTTGAAAACAGCGTCTCCTGAACACTTCGCTATGAATGTGGAATGGACTGCATTGCCGCAATCGCAATCGCTACAAGTTAAAGTGCACGTACCAAAGCTGGATTTGGCCCTTGAGGGACCAGCGGAAGCCGAATACGGAATACCTCTCAAGTATCGACTGCGAATCAAGAATCCAGGGAATGCTGTTGCCAAATCGGTGGAGGTCATGTTGGCTGCCGAGAGTTTTGGAAGCAACCAATCGGTCGTCGGCGATATTGCTCCAGGTGCAGAACGAATTATCGATGTAGAGCTTCTGTTCGAACAGGCGGGAGTCATACCGATACTGGCAACAGCCTCAAGTTCCGTCTCTCAAGTCCGGTCCGAAAGCAAAATCGATGTTCGTGTACGACAGGCTAAGTTGGTCGCAAAATGGGACGGAGCTGCCAGCTATTACCAAGGAAGTGTTGCTGAATATCGTCTGACCCTTAGTAACGAGGGGGACGCAGCTATCCAACAAGCGAAATGTTCCGTCAATATTCCCAATGGTTCTGACCTTGTCGACATGCCACCGGGCTCTGTGCGGCGCGGTAGTTCTGTGCAGTGGGATGTTAAGAAGCTTATGCCCGGAGAATCAGTCGCTGTACCATTTAGGTTTACATTCTCTCAGCTAGGACAAACGGAACTGGCTCTGCAGGCCGAAGCCAAGAATAGCGGAACTGTCGTCGCTAAGCACTCTATCAATGTGGATGCTATCGAGGATCTAAAGCTATCCGTCATTCCACCCGTAGCTCCGGCACCCGTAGGACAACCGGTTCCATACGAAATAGAGATACATAATCGTGGTACAAAAGCAGCTGCGAATGTCTTGGTGCTCGCGCAATTCTCGGAAGGGATAGAACCAGTTAAAGTGGACGGTCATTCGGCGCAAATTGTTCCGGGACAAGTAATCTTCGAGAGCATTCCGATGATTGGACCAAATGAGCGGATCACCTTGAAAGTCCATGCGGTTGCTGGCTCATCCGGGACTCACCGTTTCCGAGCGGAAGTAAAAGGTTCTTCAGGCGAAGTGGATTTGGTACAAGAAGGCTCAACTCGCTACCTGGCCTCCGGAGTACAACCTCAGGTTCGCCGCTAAAGCAAAAATAGGATATCGGGGTTGTGTCGTTGGAGCATAATTGCTAATTCCCATCCTTAACAAGGACTAAAAATTGATGGGATACTAAGAAATGAACTCCAAGGTAATTGCAGGAACGGTTGTGGGAACCGTCTTTGTATCCCTCATTTGCGGATGTCAGTCCAATTTGGGACAAAACGGAATGGGAGTCGCATTGTTTCAGCAGGGGCGACTTCCCGAGGCCATGCAACAGTTCGAACTCGCTAGACAATCAGACCCCAGCAACCCGGACGTTTACTATAATTTGGCTTCGACCTACCATCGTCTCGGTAACAACGCGAAAGATGCGAAGATGCTGGAAACGGCCGAATCGCTTTACAATCAGTGTTTAGACCTTTCGCCAGACCACGTCGATTCCCACCGTGGGCTGGCTGTTTTGCTGGTAGATACGAAACGATCTGACAAAGCCTTTACTTTGCTGAAAAATTGGAGCAAGCGTAACCCGATGTTAGCCGATGCCAGGGTTGAGTTGGCACGTCTCCATCAAGAATTTAATCAGCAAAAAATTGCCGAACAATACTTGGACGAGGCCTTGGCAATCGATTCTAACAGTGCCAAAGCTTGGGCAGCCAAGGGGCGATTGCGAGAATCCAATGGTGAGTTGATGCAAGCCGTCCAAAATTATCAACAAAGTTTGGCAATCAATAGTAACCAACCGGAACTCTTTCAGCGGGTTAGCTCTCTCCAGGTTCGAATGGCTCAGGGAGGCGCGGCAACGGGTTCCAATCTAGCCAATAACGCAAACGGCCAACCTGGTTCGGCTGGACAGCCGGCTCGATATTAGTCTCGAGTCGTCCAACGAAACTTTTGACTAGAACCTTTGGCACACTTCGTGCATACCAAATATCTCGTGAGCTTAGTTCACTAAATAAGTGCTTCCCAGACGCTTGTCCGGCTAGATCACCGTGAAAAGTGAGTCACATTGTCGCGCCGTGGATTGGGAATGGGATCAACCTGCACTTTTAACACGTTTTCCAACAACAGTAGATTAACAAGATTTCGAGGCATCCATGAAGGTACGTGCACTAAAAACTGCGTTGTTTTTGGCTATGGGAGTTGGAGTTTGTTGCGGCATTTTGGGAGCCTATCATCTTCATGCTCAACAGCAACGCTCGCAGATCAATGCATTCATGCTTCGCAAGCTAGACTTGGCCAAGGATATGCTTGAAGGCTTGACCACAAACAACATGGACAAAGTTTCCCAGAGCGCTCAAGGATTGAATGCATTGAGCATCGAAAGCGCTTGGAATGTCTATACAACCGAAGAGTATCTGGATATGAGCGAGGACTTCAGGCATTCGCTATCAATTGTCCGAAACGGTGCAAAATCTGAAAACGTAGATCGGGCTACGCTGGGATATATAAACATGACCGTGCAATGTGTAGAGTGCCACCGATTCTTAAAGAGCAAGAAATAATCGTCGTTGCGCATCCGATTCCGAATGGCTACCGTCATTGTTGTTGGTAGCCTCGTCAACAGCCAAGCTCTCGACTTAGGCGGCTCGACGATGATAGTTGGGCTGCAACAGGCTCTTATCTTGGGCATCCTGATCGAGTCTTGCCGCGGCGGTTACTAGACGGTTCCGAATTGCATTGTCGTGCGAATGATCTCGCGACCCCATAACCCACCCGAGTCGCTCCGCAACGGTTTTCGGATTCATCAACCCAGAAGCAAGATGCCCTAATTGTTTTGCGAGCGATTCTAACGAGACACCGCTTCCCTCGACATTTCCGTATGCGCTGGCGATCAAACCGCTTTGACGGCCGGTCTCATAACCACGCTCCTGTCCATACGCTGCTGCCGCGATGGCGACGAGTGTTGGTTCTGCCATGCAGAGTGAATCCAGTTCCATCGCTTGCAATAGCAGTTGAATTTCAAGCTCCGCACCTTCCCGAGGCATATCCTCATAAAGCCAACCAACAAGTTGTAGGATCCGCTTCCGAAAGATCGAGCCATTCAAGAGCGGCACGACATCTACGGGATGGTCTGCGACTTTCCGCCTGGGCAAGGCAGCTAACTCCATGCCATAGACAGTTCGTGTTGTCTTTTCAATCGAGCAGGGAATCCCAACGCAAGCGACTTCTTCGGTGTCAAGCAATTCCAGAGCATCATTAGCCCAGTTGGGCGTTACTTTGGTTCCGGGGAATAAAACCTGGATCAAAGGTGCTGTGGCAGCAGAGAAACCAAGATTTAATTGCTGGCTAATGGAATAATGCTTGGGAGCTTCGACCATGACCACTTCATCCTTACCGAGTTGATAAGGATCAAAGTAGCTCCCGTTATGTACGACCACGATTTCCTGGCTGGGATCTCGATTCTCAAGAAGCGAGACCAGCGTATTCTCGAGGAATGTGTCGTCATCGTGATGTGGAACAACAATTGAGAGGCGCAGCACAGAGCTTACTCCGACGTTCTCGTGATTGAGGGCGACACCCGTGCATTTCATTAACGAAACGGGTGACGACAGGTTCACGAAGTGAACGTTAACCTACCAGCCAACCGCTCATCCTCGCGAGTACCTTTCGGATCGGCTTGATAGGACTTTGAATTCACTCAATTCGACGCGTACCAATTAGTCAGACTCGGTAATTGGTATCGATTAGCGAAAGACTACGGCGTGAGGCAGCACTTGCAGACTGCTTACTCTTTTTCAAAACCGGCCTTTACTAATTCATCGTATCCCGGTTTAAGTGGACGAACATCCAGTTCGAGCTTAACCAGAATTTGACCTGCCTTAAGGGATCGCATTCCTACTGCGCAATAGGTGTAGACGATTTTGTCCTTGAACTCTTCCTTGACTTTCTGGATATCAACTTTTTCTTGCATGGCACGGAAGGGCATGTGAACCGCACCCTTCACGTGTCCCGACTTCCACTCCACCAATTCACGTACATCGACGAGTACCGCTTTTCCAGAGTCAACGGCTTTCTTTACATCCTCCAAGCTGTCTTGGGTGTGAGTGAGTGGCGTTTTCTTGGGGTCTTCGAATGCCAATACTGCACTGGGAATGAGGCTTAGGCAAATAGCAAGACCTGCAGAAGCGAAAACAACATGGAGCAAAGCGGCTCTATTGAGTGAAAACATTAGTGGTTCCTTTTCATTGGATATCGCTCGAAATAGATTGTCGTAATCTTACAAGAAGATCAGTTTTTTTCCAATCTTATGATTGCGAGATGTTGGTTAGTTAGTGGCCGTTCTCGTACGCAGCTTGTCGAAATTCTCGTGCTATAGTCCGAGCCGCCAGGCCTCTCGCTGCCTAAACTCGACTGAGATTTTAGTGGGAGGCTCGTAGTTGTTTTGCGATCACACATGGGGATGGAAGACTTAATTCAGCTTTCGTGATGGGGCAGTGAGTTCAGGTCAAGGGTCTGTAACTGGTTGGATCGCATCGATGCGTGAGGGAGATCAGGAAGCTCTAGGTGCTTTTTCCAAACGTTATCTTTTGAATATTCGCGATCTGGCTTAATCCCGTTTATCCAAGCCGGACTCTGAGGAAGTTGCCAATGTTGTCCTCGTCGCGTTGAGTCAATCGATTGCCGGAGGAAAGTATCTGGACCTGAGCGATAGAACTAGTCTATGATTCTGGGTTCTGAATATTACCCAACGTCGAACTACTGCACTCACTCGCCATGAGAACGCAAAGAAATGGATCCCCCTCGGAATCGATGGACGCCAAGGCAGCCCTCGAGCCCATTAGAGTCGAATCAGTTGTAGATTACGGAGGGGAGTTGGATCAAGTCATTGCGTTGAACGACAATGATGTGGCATGGATTGAAATTTCTGATTGTTGGAAAGAGCCATGAAAATGTCTGCTCGTTGAAGATTATAGAAAGATCGCCCAATTAAAACTGCAGTCATACAAGAACCGAGAGATTGCGATGATGCTCGGGTTCACACCTTCTAAAGTGGATCGCAAAGCGAGAACTATCAAAGAGGAGTGGAGGCGAATCATCAGCGTTGATGATTAGTACGCGGCCGCTTTACTTTCTGAATGCCTGAAAAAAACTCGGTCCCTGTTGATACGGTACCTGTTGGCTCCGAGTTTGTTGATCAGAGAGCGAATATCTTAGTGACTCTTCGAGAGGCACCGACGGTCCCATTAGCGAGTTGTAGTTGTTTTTTGGCAACTTGAGAATGGAGGTCATTTGAGGGTACTGGCTGAGTTCTCGTAAATGGTTGACGAGAATCCGGCGGACCTCAAGTATCGCACGTGGTTGTCGATGGATGTCCTGGTGTTTAGATTCGACCATGATTTCGCTTTCGACGTCGGGCATCATCGCGCTTTCGACCGTAACCAAACCATCGCTTGGGACAGGCTCTCCAAACCAACTTGATTTTGATACCACTCCAATAATATTGTGGTAATGTACCCACGGCGCTCTAGGAGCACGCAACATTGGTGGAAAGATCGGTGATTCTGGACTCAGCGAATCAATACTGGTATTGGTAGTAAGAAGTTCTGTGCTCAAAAAGAGTCCTGGGTTTTGTCTGACCACAGAATTTGCAATATCAGTAATGGTGTTAGGCAGCTTAATCAGTTTTCGTCCTAGCCATCGAGTCGTATCGTTGGCGTATTCGCTGCCTCGATGAGGTGTTCCAATCGTGACAACTCGTTTAACAGATGGGTTGGGCTTGAAAAAAAGGACTGCTTGAAGCCTCTGAATTTCGGCTTCATCTCCTTTTAGTTCCTCAAAAGGTTGATCGCTTAGTGCGGACCAGAATTCGTTTCCGCTGTCGATGGTTTGCATACGAGAAAGCAAGCCGCCCATGCTATGGCCTACCATAACGATATTGTCCATTACGGGGTATCTACCATCAGGATCGAGCGTTTGTTTCATTTGGTGCAGATCGCTGCGGAGTTGAGTTGCGCTGACCCAAAATGGTTGTCCGGTTGGATATTGATAAAACCAGAATTGATAGTTTTTCCTTAATTCATCAAAAGATCGTAGGTCGTTGAACATTGGCATCCAAGTCATGGGGCTAGACCAAAGACCGTGGACCATCAGTACCGGAATTCGATTGGGATCGAAGGGCTCTAACATGTAGATACCCCGAAGCTTGTCGGTCCTGCTCGGATCGAGTAGTCCCAGTGTGCTGTTTGTTTGTTCTCGGAATTTTGGATTGTCCAAAAAGTACGCGAGAGGTGTGCTGAGGTCTGTTTGCAGTGGTACGAGTCTGGAATTTAGATTGATATCTGTCGCATCTAGAGGATCGTAGAGCTCTAGTACGCATGGGTAGCGATGATTGCTACCGCTCGCTCCGTGGACTGTGGGGTTAGTGACTCGTAGAATAGCAGTGACGGGGAACGAAAGTCCTTCAGGATAGTATCTCTCCGTCGGACTCGTTCCTGAATGTGGTTTACGGACAGCAATTAGAGGAACACCAACACCATAAGTTACATTGCTGGCTTCCAAGCCTTGGACTTGGTAGTCGCTGCAAAACTCTAGCTGGTCAAAGTCTACGTCTTGCCAAGGTCCACGAGCGACCACATTCACATCATAGTCTTGTTTGGCAGTGTGAATCCGATAGACCCGCCCCGGCTTAAATTCGCCTTGAGTGCTCAGCAAGCGAAGCAATGCTTCTAACGAAACATTGTATAGATCACATGCTCCTCGAAATTGCGGATCATACGGATTGCGAGAAACGTCTAGGTCTGGGCAAAACAAATATAGGTAGGCGTTCGTGACGGCTATATTATAAAGGTCTAGTGCGACTCCGCTACGGCCGGCAGTCTCCTCACGTTTTCCGATCGTGTAGGCCAACTCGGATGTCGCGTAGATTTTTTCAGCTCCCTTTTCGTCGATGGCGATTTCTTGGAGTTTTGCCAAACATTCGTTCGGGTCCTTTTGCGATAGTTCCGCCAACGCGTAGTTACGAAGGAGCGTCATTGTCCGTGGTGTAACTTTCGGGCCAGACTTGGATGTCAGTTGTAGAGTATCAGTTAGGGGATTTGATGGAATCGGTCGCATTAATGCGTATTTTTGGCTAGCGCATCCGATCATTCCTGAAGTGATAAGGCAAATTGCCGCCAGACCGACCAATCGTCGACACCGAGTAGCCGGGGCTACTGACATGACGGCCGGAACAGGCCGTGTTCTAAGGTGAAGCGACTCTGGCATACTGAAACAAAAATGACTACGAACTCGAAAAACCTCTGTGTTCTTACAAAGAATGGAAGACGCAAAGCAACATCAATCCAGGACTTGCACAGCCGGAGCAGCAGGTCGGACTGAAATGCTATCATTTGGCAACCAAGAATACAGAAAGTGAGCCTTGTCGTCTGATCAGGTCATAAACAAGAATTGCCTCACCTGCTTCTACACCTCGATCGGGATCTATGATGATGGGTACGTCGCTACGAGCCTTCAGGATTGCAGTCATTCTTTTCGAGAGTTCATCAAGGGAGGTGACGTCTTGATTCTGTAGTTTGTAGGACACGCCGCCTCCGTCGCGTTGATGCAATTTGATGACAATATCATTGAAATCGGTCGGAGTCGGAGGAGGTAACTGGTCGGAGTTAGCTCCGGTCGGTTGAGAATCGGGAGGTGTGGCTGCAGCGGTCGGAAGCTGCTTTTCCAGTTTTTGAAACGAGGAGGTGGTTAAGAAAAAAATCAACAATAGAAACACAACATCGATCATCGGTGTCATCATGGAATCAACACTTGTACCGTCGCGCGAGTGGCCAAAAACGGTTTTCATTTTTGATCCTCTTCATAAACAGCGAATACGACGTCCGAGTTGCCTAACACGCTACATATCTTTAGCAGGGCTCCAATCGAATCATATGGCGCCGATTTATCCGTTCGGATTCGCACGCGAACCGGCTTTTGTTCCGCAGAGTTTTTATCCTGTATGGCACGTCGCACTTGATCCAAAACGACTTCTTGGGAACCAATGCGATACTCTCCCTTTTCGGTAACTTGTACGGTGAAAACCAATCGTTCGGGGGTATCTGAAAGACCAGAGGTTGCAATTGGTAGCGGGAGAGGAAGAAAGTTCTCTTGTTTGGCGAGGTGGCTGCTTACCAGAAAAAAGATGATCAATAGAAAGGTTACGTCAATCATAGGGGTCATATTGATGTTGACCCGTCGCGTGCCTCGATATGTAGGTACCTTCATGACTTTGTTTGGCTATCTTGCGCACGCACAAGTATCAGTTTGGGATCGGATCGCTGTTAAAAAAACACGACCTAAAATTCTAGCAAATGGTAAGCCGTTGTTGAGATGCGCGGAAAATTATTGCTTAACGATTCGGCGTAAAAACCAGGTTCCAATGGCGATTAGAACCACGTTGGCTAACCACAAGCTGACAGACGGCCACGCCCCCTTTTTGGTCATCGACAAGGATAAGCCGAGAACAGGGTAGTAAATTAACAAGATTGGGATGAAGCAAAGCCCGAAAGTCCACCAATAGTCTGCGTTCTTGAGCAGAATTGCCATCGGTACGCCTATCCATACGAAAGCTAAGCAGCCGAATCCGAGTGCCCATCGTCGCATCGGTTCGGAGCGAAGACGGGACATTCGATCTTCGTTTTCTTGGACTTCTCCCTTAATCTGCAAAATTTTTGGATCCTGCAGAGAGACGTACCGACCTGTACCAAGGTGAAACGACATTTCCGTAGCTAGTTGTTCTTTACGACGTTCGTTCTTTTCATAAAGGCGTTTTACTTCGTTGGGGATATCAAACATCGAAAAGGTAGATGCACTTCCCTCCACGCTACCTGCCTTGGAGGCTTGAACTAGTGGTAACTCAAAGGTCTCGGCGAACGTATGCCACTTTCTTCCGTTCCCTAAGTCAAACATGGCATCCACCAGTTCTATAGTGAGGATGTCTCGATTAGAATCGACTGAGATTCTCGCCTTTTCCGAGTGAATCGTGGCGAGTTGGGAGTTTTGAAATGAGAACATCCATATTGTAGGTTTTATAAGCCAACGGTCTTCGATGGCTTGCACATGAATCACCAAACCCTTTTCTGAGTTGTAGTGTTTTTGCGATTCCAGTCGTTTGTACATCACCTGTTCGACGCTTCGCAAAACGACTTGTTGAATACCTTTTCTGGCCCATGAGAATCCTTGGTCCTGCAGCCATACGGATGGAATGCTAAGCACAAATCCGATAAACCAGATAGGGCGAAAAATTTTCATCGGAGAGATCCCTGCAGCTTTTATCGCAGTGATCTCGTTATCCGCCGAGATACGACCGTAAATGCAGCAAACCGCGAACAGCAAAGTTGCTGGCAAACAAAACTGCATTGCCATGATGAGAATAAATGGCAGCAGTTTGACGATTGAGACATACGAGATTCCTTGCCCAACCATCTCTTTACCGATCAGGATCAAAGAGATCAATGTGGTCATGACTGTCAGGGCGACAGCAAAGACTTTCATGACGTCGAGCAAGACGTAGCGGGTAAATTTGCCGGGGATCATGCCGGAATCATACCGACTGAGACATCTGAAACCGACCCCAGTTTCCCGCGCAGCCAGAATGGTTACGTAGAAAAACCGAGCCTACAAACAAAAACACCGCAATCGAACCGGAACCAGCCGAAGGTCCTCTCCCTCCTCCAGCAAATCCCGAATCAATTGCGGTGTAATATTTGGTAAAAGGACTTGCTATCAACACTCACACACACGGCCGATATTCATCCCTTGTGTCAGACTCGAGGTAGCAGTTGTTGTGCCGAATCTGTTTGTATCCAGATGTTTGTATGCGGTCTCTTTCATTCTGATTGCCGTTAAGGGTGCCCGAGTTCCCCTTGTGTGGCTTCGAGTAGGCTCTAGCCGCCTGTGATATTTTTGTCGTTTTTATCCAAAGAACTTTTGTCCCTTTTGTGCCCTCAGAACGTCACTGCGTCTTGCCTGAATAATGTGCATCTATGTGGTTCTTCCGCCAAGATACCGAGCAGGTAGATTACACGGACTTACAGGGAGGTCGATCTAGACTTCAAACTGTCTATTTTGTAGAGATTCCAGGGAACATTACCTCCATCCGCCAAATTCCCTAGGCTATTCAGGCTACATGTCCTCCACTGACCAACGAATCCGCCAAGTTGCAATCGTGATGCAGTCGCTCGATGCGTCTACTGCAAAGGGGCTGCTCACTCAGCTTCCACCCGAGATTGCTCGGGCGGTACGGCAGATGATGACCAAGCTCGGATCGGTTTCCAGTCGCGAACGCACGCTCGCGTTCGAAAGCTTGGAAGGGATGCTTGGTACGATGATGGAGAGAAACGACGCAATTCCAGGCAGTTCGGACTCGCCAGCGTCGGCGTTGTTATCTCATTCTCAGGGACAATTGGATCGCGTAGAGCTCAGCTCATCTGCCAAGGCTGCTGATAGGGAGTTGGGGCAGGAATACGTTGGCTTTTCTAGAGATCAAGAAGCCGCAAATCAGGCAGAAATTCCATGGTTGTCCTGGGATCCAGCGACTCTTGCAACCTATTTGGTCCATGAACGGCCTGCAGTTATTGCAACGGTCATCAATCAATTTTCACCAGAACGCGCCAAAGCGCTCTTAGATCACCTTCCTATACAAATTGCCAGTTCGACGTTGGTCGCACTCCCTCACCTGACTTTGTCTGACCCGAGCATACTCAAAGATATCTTGGCAGAAGTAGACAAAAAGCTCCCTAAGACGCCGCCTGTTCAAACGTCGGTAACGGTCGCTGGGATTTCAAAGCTCGAAGCGATTATGGCGCAGTTTAGCGAAACACAGCGAATTGCCTGGTTAGAGTCGATCGCTTCGGAAAACGAAGAAGTGGCCATGCAGCTAGGATGGTCACCTCGGCGAGGGAGTATGCGGGGCACTAGTATTCCTGTCGATCCAAGCGTTGATGCTTCGTTTGCCGATAAAACAGCAACTCTCTTGAGCACTTCCGTAGCGGGAAAGCAGACCGTTTCGCCAACTACTGTTTCCAGCGAGGTTTCGGCACCAGAGAATTATGATAAACCGGTAACGATTCCTATTGATCGTTTTCGAGATAGGGAAAATCGGGATCCGTCTGAGATGAATTGGTTGATCTCTCAGAAGAGCATGCGCATCGAATTACTTCTCCCCAACGATTTAGTCTCACTTCTTCACGCGTGCGATCGCGATGACGTTATCGTGATGCTCAAAGGAACGTCTGAATCATTGCGAAATAAGGCAGAGCAAATCGTTGCGCCGCAAGACTTAAATCGATTCAGGCAACTACTATCAGGAAAATCACCTCAACCGGCTGAGGTATTGGATGCAATGGTGGCGATTTGTGAAAAACTGGACGCACTCATTGCGTCAGGCAGTATCAATCCGTTGGCGACTTCTTCTATATTAGTTGCAGCATAAGGAAACATAAAATGGCCGTTGTCTTCAAATCCAGAGCGGTCGTTCCCGGGGCGAATACTGCACAGACTGAGGTGTTTAACTGGGAGGATGTTACTGAGCGTGCAAAAGAGTATCTCGATACGGTAAGGCAACAGGCCCAATTACTGCTAAAGGAAAGTCAAGTAGAGTGCGAGCGAATTCGCAGCTTGGCACAGCAAGAAGGCTTGAAAGGCAGCCAGGCACAAATTCAATCCCTAGCCCAGCAAAAAGCCCAAGAAATTGCTGCAGAAACTCTGCGTCAAACATCAGAAAGTGTGCAACGCTTTTGCGAGGAACTAGAGACCGCTACGTCTCAATGGCTTCGGCAATGGCAACATGAAACAATCACTTTCGCAATTGCGATCGCAGAGAAAATTCTTGTGCGTCAAATGGAATCTGATCCGACGATTCTTCTCGATTGGATACAAGATTCGGTCAGAATGGTTTCGGGACAACGAAACATTACCATACGATTGCACCCCGACGATGCCGAGCGACTATCCGAACCACTGACGCAAATCATGGAAGCCTCGGGGCCAAGCGTTCAATTGCAAGTTGCCGAGGACGTTGCCGTCGGACGATTCGGCGTCATTCTCCAGACAGAAGACACGACAATTGATCGGACCTTGAAGACCCAATTACGTCGGCTGATGGAGGAATTGCAATGATTCGCGAATCGTTTCCACCATTGATCGATCGCAGGCATTGGAGTCAGTCTATCAAGCGGGTTGTTCCTTTTGGTGTTACAGGCAGGGTTCGTAGCATACGAGGAACCACAATCGTCGTGGATGGATTACCTGTTCCAGTAGGTGCTTTGGTAAATGTGCATCGACGGCAACAAGAATCGATGCAAGCCGAGGTGATCGGTTTCGATAACGGTAAGACCATCTTAGCCCCTTTGGATAACTGGGATGGTGTTAGCCCTGGCGATCGTGTTGAATTGTTTCAGACCTATAGATCTGTCACTGTAAGCGACAACATCATTGGACGGGTTTTGGATGCCACGGGGCAGCCGATGGATGACTTGGGACCGCTAGGTTTTGGCCGTAAAATGCCATGCGATGCCCCTCCCGTTCCGGCCCTCCATCGCCCACCAATTGACAGGATTTTGCCGACTCAGGTACGGGCTCTCGACATGTTTCTGACCTTGGGTTGCGGCCAACGAATGGGGATCTTCGCAGGCTCGGGGGTCGGGAAGAGTACGATTCTTGGAATGTTAGCCCGGGGCACGCAGGCAGATCACGTTGTGATTGCCCTTATTGGAGAACGAGGCCGCGAAGTCCGAGAATTTCTCGATCGCGACTTAGGAGAAGAGGGCCGCGCGAAAAGTGTTACGGTCGTAGCGACCAGCGACCAGCCTGCTCCGAAGCGAATTCTTGCGGCGAAAACGGCGACCGCTATCGCAGAATCCCTTCGTGACGAAGGAAAGAATGTTCTTCTGCTAATGGACTCGGTAACGCGTTTTGCCATGGCGCAGCGCGAGGTGGGGTTGGCCGCAGGAGAGGTGCCCACGACGCGTGGTTATCCGCCAAGTGTATTCGCGATGCTACCACAATTGGTCGAACGGTCAGGTATAAGTCAGAAAGGTAGTATCACCGCCTTGTATACGGTTCTCGTCGAGGGGGATGATACGAACGAGCCCATTAGCGATACGTTGCGTGGTCTTTTGGATGGACACATTCATTTGTCGAGAAGCATCGCGGCACGAGGCAGATACCCGGCGATCGATGTACTGCCGAGCTTAAGTCGACTACAGTCACATCTGATTACGCCTGAACTCCGACAAGCAGCCGATAACATTCGCTCTCTGATGGCGGTTTACAAGGAGAACGAAGATTTGATCAATATTGGGGCCTACACACGAGGAAGCAATCCGGTGATCGATCGAGCGATTCAAATGAGATCCTTGATCGAGAATTTTCTGGCTCAAGGAACCAAGGAGCTGATTTCGTGGGATCAATCTGTTGCGGGTCTCTTGGCTCTGTCTTCGCAAGCGAACCAAGCCGGCAACGTTGCTGGGGCAACATCCAGTGGATCGACTTCAGCCGTGATGCCAACGGGCGCACCACAGACTCGTGCGGCATAACATTTTTTCCACCGAGAGGCGGTAAAACATGGCGAAATTTCGATTAGCGACCTTGCTACGCCTACGGGAGCGTGAACGCGATCAGGCTTCTAAAGAGGTCCAAGATGCCCATATGGCGATTGAAAAAATCGAGACTGCAAAGAAGGGACTATTGGCACAAAGCGACCAAATGAACGCGATTCGCAAGCAATTTAGCAGCGGAAATGTAGAAATGGGCCAATTGCTTGATGCCCAGCGTTTTCAAATGCTACTTTTGAGTCAGGTGCAGCAATTAGATCATACGCTCGGAGAGCTTCGACAAGAATTGCAGCGACGAGAATTGAAATTGCTGCGATGTCAACAGAACGTGAAGTCTCTTGAGAAGCTCAAAGAGCACCGAGAGGAAGAAGTGGAGCGGTTGCTATGGAGCAAGCAGCAAGAACGCACCGATGAGTGGGCCAGCGTTCGTTTCGCAACACAGATTCAGTCAGACGAACCACAAGAAATGTCGTAACCCCGATTGGGAGCACGTATGAAAAAGTTAATCAAAGCGTTCCTTTGGACTTGTACAGCCCTGCTTTTGGGGCAAGTTGCCATTCTCACGATGGCTGCTGCCAGGGGGCATTTCAACAAAGACACCGTTACCTACATCGTGGCACTATTGAGTGGAATCGACATCAAAAGCCAGCAAATCGGTGCAGCAATACGTGATGCTAAGGCGGCACCTGTTCCGAGTACCGAACAAGTTTTGCAAGCTAAAATTGCTTTATCTCTCGATACCGATTCCAAGATGGCTAGCTTAAGCCGTTTGGAGCTGGAGGTACAAGAGCGAGCGCGAGCACTCGACAAAGAAAAGGAACGCTTGGACGCTCTGGTAGCGGACTACAAACGCGAGGTTCAAATGAACAAAGAATCTGCTGAAACGGAGAGTTTGCGAAAAGTATCGGAGCTTATTCAGGCGTTGGATCCTGCTGAAGCTAAAGTGCAACTTACAAAAATGCTGGAAAGAGAGAAGAAAGACGATGTTATCTCGATATTGACCGGTCTCGATGCCGACAAACAAAAGAAGATATTGGCTGAGTTTACCGAAGAAAAAGATCGGGAAGATTTGGCGAAGATTCTTGAGGGAATTCGAGAGCGCGGTAGTCCAGCTCCTGGTGCTCAAGTTTCCAATGGGAAATAATGCATTGGACCACAAACCTGCAAACCCAATTCCTACTTTGTGATTGTGGTCAATTCCCCTTGGATGCACAGCGGGCCTAAGCGTGGGTTACTCTGCTGAATCCGTAGTACGGATTTGGTCAGAAACGCGTGTTGTCAGTCCAGTGGGAGGTAAGCGATGTCCAAGGAAAATCGTGTCGAAAGCAGTATGTCTGCTGCCGTTATTAGGCGTGCCTCTCGTTCCTCGTTAGACACGGTCGGTATGAGGTTCCAAGAGGAACTTCTGAGTCTAACGTTTGCATCGCAGACTGAGTTTGCCAACAGTTCCTCAAATTCCCAGAACTCGACCAAATCCTTTGAATCGCTCGATAATGAAGAGGATAGAAACAATCCCAGTAATGAAGAAGATGAAGGGATTAACGACAGCGATCAAAAAGTCTACATATTTCCGTATCCTATATCCCAGCTACCAAATACTGGCGTTCCTGTGCCAACAGGAGATTCTCAGTTGGGCGGTGAAAACCCTCTTGCTACCGACGTGGTTTCCGGATCGTTACCAGCGGATCAAATCACAGGGCGCCATGATCGGTCGCTGGGTGACTCTAGCTCGCGATCAACTACTGCGGGCCGGGAAAACGATTTGAATAAGACTGTTTTGACGCAGGCATCCAAATCGTTAACCAGTCTAGATGGTCGTGAGAATGCCTCGGCCACTGGAACGCCTTTGGAATTGGCTGAGTTGATGGCCGGATCGCAACAAACAGATCTGAACCAAGACATTGAATCCAATGTTGGTAATGGCCTGATGGTCGATTCACAAGCCGCATTACTGAAGCGAGAGCCTAAGAAAGCGATCGGAGACTTATCTTCGGAAACGGATCGCGAGGCTATCATGCAAGATGTTGATCCAAACGACAATAACTTATCTGCCTCAGATCGTATCGCTCCAATCGATGACACCGCAACTAGCCAGGACTCGCTTTCCTATGATCAAGACGCAGCACCGATCCGAAATCGGAGATTGAGTCGCCAGGATCGGATGCGCGAGGAAAAAGAGGGGGAACCTAATCCAGGAAACCTCGAAACGAAACCATCCCAGGACAAGGAAGTAAGCTTCACAAAAACGTCGGACCCTAATGGACAAAACGTTGATTCCTCGCTGGGGTCTAATCAACTCAACGGGATCGTATCACAAGCCCCACCGATTGGTTTACTAGAAACAAGCTTTTCTGTTGCCGGCCAACCAGCTTCAACGCAATCTGAAACCTTAGTCGTCAACGCGGCGAACAACAACGGTGCATCGAGTGCTACTGTAACGGCGTCAATCGCTGCTACTACAGATAAAGCCGTAGCGACCGAAAGTAGTTCTATTCAGCCAATTGCGGCGGGTTCAGGAAGAGGAGACGCTTTCGGAAGTTCCGGGAGCGTCGCTGGGCGCAGCGAGGGGGCAACTGGTTCATTGCCACTTTCTAGATTTCAGCAAAACAATCTCGTGCAGCGCGTGCTAAAGGGACTGGAGCAACTCAGTAACGGAGGCGAGCAAGTCAAATTGCGGCTACATCCACCCGAGCTAGGCACTTTGCAGATGACCCTTAAAATTGAGGCGAATGTAATGTCCGCCCATCTCGAGGTGGAGAATAGTCTCGCCAAAGAAGCTTTGCTTAACAACCTACAAAACTTGCGAGACCGCCTGAGCGATCAGGGCATGTCGATCGACCGATTCGAGGTTGAGGTTAGGACAGACTCTCAATCAGGAACTAATAGCTCTTCCGGTGAATCGGCATCGGATAGACAATCACGTCGCGATCAGCCCGAAAGTCGATATGCCATTTACAACGAAAATCGACTAGTTAGCGATACTCCGAACGACGGGAAGCAGTCGGTATCATGGTTTAGGACTACAGGCAAGCTAGACTTGTCAGTATAACCTAGGGACTAATGGGGCGGCGTGTGACTCGCTCTTAAGTTCTTAGTGATCGTGGCATGTCGTCCCAAAGAAAACTCTATACAACCTCCGATGCTGTATCCGCTTCCGTTCAGGAAATACTTGCTAGCGGGGCGTGGAGGGCTTACGACGGTCTTTATTCAGAACTGCTAAAAGGGCGGCTTTCGGGAGGGCTAGGTAAGGAGCATGTACGGCTCTGCTGTTCCGGGACCTTTGCGATCGAGATCGCTCTTCGGGGGCTAAAGTTTCAGAGTGGAGATGAAGTACTACTTTCCGCGTACGACTTCCCTGGAAACTTTCGCAGCGTCGAGGATGTTGGTGCCCAAGTTGTGCTGTGTGATCCCTCGGGCGGCCATGGTTGGGTTCTAACTCCCGAGGCGCTAGAGTCCGTCATCTCACCCGCTTGCAAAGGGCTCATCGTAAGCCATCTGCATGGGCAGTTAGCCCCCATGAAGCGAATCATGGAGTGGGCGCAATCATCCGGAATCCGCGTTGTGGAGGATGCATGTCAAGCTCATGGGGCGATGGTAGACGGCAGGCCTGCCGGTAGTTGGGGGGATGTTGGTGTCTTTAGTTATGGTGGTAGCAAGCTGATTTCAGCTGGGCGAGGTGGCGCCGTTGTAACCGACGATCCGCTCGTAGCCCAGAGAATGACGGTCTTTTGTGACCGGGGAAACAATGCTTTTCCACTCGCTGAAATCCAGGCGGCCATGATACTCGCACAATATGAACGACTAGAGTTGGACCACGGTTCGCGTCTTTGTGCCGCCAGAACTCTCATTGCAGAATTGCGTCAATTTCCGTGGCTCTATCTTCCTCACGACATAGATCGCGATTCACTCGCATTTTACAAACTAGGGTTGATGGTAAAGCCATTGGACGCAGATTCACATGTGGAAGCGTTTGCCTCGCTGCGTGCAAAAGTACTTAATGGGTTGTTAAGTCATCATGTAGAAGCAGGTGAAGGATTTCGTGGTTTCTCGTCTCGGCCTCCAAAGCGGTATCGAGTCCCCAAGCCACTTCACCAGAGCCCATTGATTGCGGCAAGTACGATTTTGCTTCATCATAGCATGCTTCTTGATCCTCAAACTGGATTGGATACATGTGATCTAGTTATTAAGGCCATAGTAGACATCGACAAGGAGATACGGCGTTGAGGATATTAATCACTAATGATGATGGATACGATGCGGAAGGGTTGCAGAGATTGGTTGAGCAACTCTCTGCTGATCATGACTGCTTTGTAGTCGCGCCTGATCAGGGGCGTAGTTGCTGTGGTCATTCGGTAACCAATGCGGCTGAATTGGAGGTCATTCGAAAACGAGAACAGCACTGGACCATATCGGGAACTCCCGCCGATTGTGTAAGAATAGGTTTGATGGTACTCGGGATAAAACCAGATTGGGTCATATCGGGAGTGAACCATGGTGGCAATATGGGTATTGACACGCTATACAGTGGCACCGTTGCTGCAGCGCGCGAATCGACCATTCTAGGATATAAGTCGATCGCGATATCACAATACATGCGCCGTGATGTTGACAAAGACTGGAATGCTACAGCAAAGCGAGGTAGACGTGTGTTGTACGATTTATGGGATCAACAACTAAACGATGGCTTTTTCTGGAATATCAATTTGCCAGCGCTTCCGCCCGATCACGATTCGGAGTTTCCGATAACGTATTGCCCTTTAGAATTAGGCCCGTTGCCGATCTCTTATCAAGCATCTCAGGAGCAGCTAAGCAACGACCAGGAAGATTTGCTTGCATCACAGCAGAGTCAAAGGGTTACTGAATCGATAGAGGGCGCGATAACTCGGCATCTTTATCAAAGTAACTATCAGATGCGCCCTCGCAAGGAAGGGACCGATGTTCATTATTGTTTTTCTGGTCATGCTGTGATCACGCGACTACAAGCCTTTGGTTTTTGTCCTCATGGTTGTTGAATGGTCCCGAGAGGAATTATTGTTTATGCCGGCCATCTATGAGCATTACTGCACAGTGAAAACCAGTGACATTGATCAGCTCGGCCATGTCAACAATCTCGTCTATTTGAGCTGGATGATCGATGCGGCCGTAGCCCATTCGCGAGTACAGGGATGGTCACAAAAGGAGTATCGAGAGTGTGGTGCAGGTTGGGTTGTTAGGTCCCACAAAATTGAGTACTTGCAGCCAGCTTTTCTAGATTACGATATTGTTGTGAGAACGTGGGTATCCGATTTTCGTCGGATTCGGTCGACTAGAAAATACCGAATTGAACTCCGAGGAGATCGAGTTCTTTTGGCGGAATCTCAAACAGATTGGGTTTGGGTTTCCTATTCGACATGGCAGCCCTGTCGAATTCCTGAGGCAGTAATCCATTCGTTCGAGGTTGTACCTGACACCATTTAGTGATCTCGCATATTTGGTGCAAAAAAGCCGTACTCTCGCCAAGTCTCCTGTAAACCGTCAGCGACTCCATTACGATTCGGTATAACAGATCGGCCAATGGGAGACAGTTGCCAGAGCCGTCGCTTCCCACCGGTGCTTTACAAAGACAATCGCTTTCGAAAAAGGGATTTGGTAAAGCCTTAAATCGCTCGGTAATCTCCACTCTTGTTCGACTCGCCAATCACGCCCCTTTTTCTCTGTAGCGTTAGATTCTTCGTAGGGCTGGATGAATTGTCTTTTCTCAGGTGGAATATGTTTGTATTCTTCGCGTTTCAAATAAATTACAGGCTGGCATCCGACTCCAGCAAGCCAGTCTCTATCGATCATCAGACCATATGGTTCCCAGTCCCATCGCGCGAGGTGGGCTTCAAAAGTTCTAGCATTTAAAAGCTCATGAAGAGAGCGTTGGGTAAAGGAAATCGTTGGAGTTATTCCTTTTTTTAAGTGGGACGTAGCGACGAGCCGTTGGCCCTCTAGAATCCGCAGCAAGCTCTCAAACGATGAGGGGGTTGCAAGCCACGGCTTTATCAAGATTTCATCGTAAAACTGAGCAGGAGACTGATCCGGCCACGCTCCTTGCCTAGCCCGAGTACAGTGAATCAAGAAAGAGTTGCTTGTGGTGGTCAGTAAGCTCGTGGGAAATATTGGGACCTGACAAAATTGCGTTGTGGAATGACAATGAATCGGCTCCGTGGTTTGATTCGGATCTTTAACAAGCCATGCGACAGCACCTCGATCCAGCTGCGACTTGATCCACTGTTGTTTCTTGACCGATTCCGTACGAGTATGATGAACGAGAAACACGGCCCCTTTCGGAAATTCTGGAGTACTCAAGCGTCGTTCAATCAGTTCGGCAGTCTTTCCAGCGGGATCAATGTCCAGAACAAAGAGCTGATGAGAAAGAGCGACGATCACGCGATCCAAGAAAGGTAAAGAAAAAGCATCCGAAGATTGCGAGTTTGGTTCAGGGTGTATCAAAAGGCATTTATCATGGGAGAGTTCACAAGTTTGAGAGGTCTTGGAGGTTGGTAACGCAATCGCGATTGCTTGAGAGTTGGTTTTAATGCACGCATTATGTATCGCTGCTGCGTAAGGAGTCGATGCCGAAAAAAGGATGGTCGCATTCTTTTGGCGAGCAAATGAGAGGGCAGACAAAAGAGCACTTTGCCAACGCTCGCCCGCGAATGCATTACGGTTTAGATGCGATGAAACAATCCCTAGCAGCCGGCGGTCCAAAATTTGCGAATCTCTTTCGTCTGCGAATGCAGAACCCACCCAGCTTTGCAGTTGGGAGTTCCATGGCACGTTAAGTTCGCAGATTGGGGAGCGAGTAGTCGAGGATTTTGGCTTCAAGATGTTGGGTCGGGTTCGAAGTCCCAATGCGGTTACTAGAGTAGTTTAACGAATTCTCGCTTTGAGAGGGGAGTGGAAAGAAATGCGTCATGGAGCGAGCGAAGAAAGCAACTTAAGAAATAGTACGGCAGCCCTGCGGGTGGGGAATATGGTACAATGAGAGGTCGTTCGTGAACGCCTTTTTCGGGGTGTCATACGATATGTGTTTCGTACGGATTTAAGTTCCGCTTTTAAGAAAGGGTACTCAAGTGGCTTGGCAGATTAACGGAAAGATACTTGTGCCATTTGATTTTTCTGCACATTCTCACGTTGCCATCGACAAGGCGATAGAGATCGCGGGCTCCGCCAGCAAAGTGCATGTAGTACATGTGCTGGCGCCGTTTGTCCCACTAGCCCCAGAGGGGGTGCCGATCGAATGGGTAGACGAAAACAAACGGATGCAGCATGCGGTTGAGATGCTCAAGAAAGAATTAAGTGAAAAGCGATACGACGGAGTGTCTCACGAAATTCTTGTCGGTGACGCAGGTACTGTTGTTGTAGACCGAGCTGAATCGTTGCCGGCGGATCTGATCGTCGTTCCCTCTCATGGCCGCAGCGGACTAACTCGCGTGCTCCTGGGGAGCGTTGCGGAGAGGATTTTGCGTCTTGCTAAATGCCCTGTGCTTGTCCTAAAGCTCTAGCATTGCCAGCTATCGGCGATTCGTTGCCGTTGGCAAATTAGCATGATATGGTCGAGTTGTACCCGGTATAGCGCGTCTTGTCTGTTGTGGGGCTCGCGATGGTTGGGGAGGAGGGATTAGTTCACTGGGGCCTGCACCCCATTGATCAGTTCGACCAGGATTGGCCATGCTGGGTGGGCCGCCCGCCGGAGAGTCGTTCTGTAGAAGGATTGAGTGACTCGGGATGGCGGATGGATAGTCTGGAGTGGAGTTCATACTTGGGGGTGGGGCTAGCTGCATCGCTGGAGCATGCTGGCTAGGTTGGCTTACCTGAGGGGGCACTATCATTTCTATTCCCTGGTCGTAGGACTGGTACACGGAATAGCTTGGTGCCGGTCTGTGAAATCGGGGTCCAGGAGGGGGCGTCGGCTCTCCGTACAAGGACGAGAAGCTCGCAGGCTTGGCCCATGACCGATTGGGTGCGCACTGGTTGTTCGGACAAGAGTGATAACCGTCGCTGTATCCAATGCCATGGAATCGAGCGAGGTAGTTCAATGGCGAAGACTTGGATTGGTTCGGAAGCTGCCCGAGTGCTGATGAGCTGACCAGCGACGCAAATAACAAGGTTAGGCTGGAGGTTGAGATTCGTAATCGGAGCTTGGGGAGGGGCATTTTTGATTTGGGCAATTTCATAGGGAGCTCCTCTTTTTGATGCGGACGAGTCCGTTCGTTTCACAGCTTCTCGAAAAAAATCATGAGAGGCTGGTTGCTATTGCATTGTTTGGTTCGTGCTGTTCCGTGTGGATCGGAGCGGAGAGAGCGAACATTCCGAAGATTCGCATTTTTCTAGGGAAAACGGGCTGTTTTCACGCTGCATGTAGCGTTAGGGTAAGCTGGATAGGCCGAGCTGCAATCCTTAAAGTGCTTGGTCAAAACATTTGCTATCAATAGATTTGATTGACATTTTCGTCAGGGTTTACCCAAACCGACTCAATTTCACGGACCGGCAGTTCCGATACTAGCTGCACAACCCGATTTTTTAGCGTTCACTCAGACGAACTGAGGGGATCGCGCTCAGCCAAAGGGAACGGTGGAAGCGTAATTATGACCGTGTTGCATACTACGATACGAATGTTTGTTCTGACAGCGATGGCATTTGCTGGTCAGTTGGGCCTATCTCAGAATGGATACCACCCCGGTGCAAAGGAGGTGGCGTTCGATCCAGATTGGCAATTGTTTGCTCCAGTCCAACTACAGGACATGGAGGATATACCTGCTCGAAAACGAGCCAACACTGGCTTCTACGTCACGTACGATCGAATGTACATGATGGTAACCAGACCAGAGGTTGAGGCCGCCAATAATGCGCTCGATACCGCTTGGGGAAATCGTTGGGATTTCGGTTGGTCGCGAGAAGATGGCGGATGGAACTTCTCTGTGATGAATCTCGAGGGGCCAGACAAGTACAACCGATACGGTCAGCGATGGGCTAGTTACCCGCTTCCTGACTTTGACGGAGATGACGGAGATGCTATTTTGCAAGCACCCGAGACCTTGCTCCAGCAGTACCGCACCTTCGAAATCCTGGACAGCGTCAACGCTGGTAGCATGCGTGGCTTTGAAGCCAACAAAACCTGGCGTTTCGAGCCCTACCGATATGGTGGTATCCTCGAGCCAATGCTTGGTCTTCGCTATGCAGGATTTCAAGACCTGGCTATCAACGATACCTACGTGGTGACCGTTGGGACGGTAAGCAACCAATTTGGTGACGGTATCTCCCAAGAGACCTACACACGGAACTTGGTGAGGACAGATAACAACATGCTGCTCGGTCAATTCGGATTCCGATATACCAAGGCGGTTCGTCGATGGACCTTCTCCAACGATGCTAGAGTGTTTGCTGGGCATGTTTACCAAAATCAGGAAAATACCACCGACGTTTACAACAACTACTTCGGTGCGACGATCGCTGCTGGCGACGACCCTATCCAAGAACTTGATCGTGAGGGAACAACGTTCTCAAGCCGTCGAAGTGACAACACTACGGTTGGTTTCGACCTCCGAGTCGAAGCCGCCTACAAAGCTTTCAAAGGGGTTGACCTGCGAGCAGGGTTCCAAATGCTGTACTTCGGACGAGGTATTTGGAGAGGTGCGACACCGATCTCCGGTGGCAATCAGTTTGCTAACAATCAGCACTTGATCATGCCAGGCTTTACCGCCGGTCTGACTTGGAATCGATAAGCAGTTTTCGGAATAGTAGAAAAAATAAAGCCGGGTTGCTTCGATGCAGCCCGGCTTTTTTATTTTACGAACGCATAGCGGCAAGCCTCATCTCAAGATCAAAGCTCGCGATTCAATTGTCGAATCAGAGTGGGCTATTCCTCTTTCTTTACTCTACGATGTTGCCGGCTCTTGGACATCAGTCTCGAAATGGTGTGGGACGCTCTATCCGAAATGGATTCTAGCATGGTGTGCCACTGACCACCTTTCTCGTCGAGCACTACCACCGGCTTTTTCTGTAGGTCAATCACTAGCCTTATCGATTTATCGATACCGTTCTTGGGGCCGTTCAAATCTGCGAGGTAGGCATTGATCGTTCCAATACGATTCTGAAACTTCGACATGCTTGACTCGATCTTAGACTGAACGTGTCTTCGCAAGGAAGGATCAAGTTCGAAGCCATTGCCGTGTACCAAGATTAACATCGATGCACTCCCATTTTCGTAGCATTTGGCGTGAGGACTACCTTGATTATTCAGCGACAGACAGCTAAAACAAATTGAATGCAGATTGATTACAGGTAAAAATAATCTAACTATCAGGTGAACCCTTGAATTGGCTAAACTATCACCACTTACAGTACTTTTGGGTCGTCGCTCGCGAGGGGTCTGTTGCGAGGGCGAGTGAGATACTTCATGTGACACCTGCCACAATCAGCATTCAACTTCGAGATCTGGAAAAATCGCTCGGCGTGGAACTGTTTCGGAAATCAGGACGCGGATTGGCGTTGACGGATATGGGGGTCGCAGTCCAAGCGTACGCAGACGATATCTTTGCTACCGGGCAGGAATTGCTTGATATGGTCAATGGGCGTCCGGTTGGCGGACCCATGACATTGAGGGTTGGCATCAAGGACGTCTTGCCTAAACTGGTTGCTTATCAACTCATTGCGCCGACGTTGGAGATGTCAGAAGAAATTCAATTGTACTGTGCAGAGGGTGATATAACCAAGCTAATCGCGGACTTGGCGATTCATAAACTGGACGTGGTGCTATCTGATACGCCGATCGATCCCAGCATGAAAGTGAAGGCCTATTCCCACTTGTTGGGAGAGTCAGACGTTGTATTCGTGGGGACCAAACAGTTCGCAAAGAAGCTACGAGATAAATTTCCTGGGTCACTAAATGGAGCGCCCATGTTGCTGCCCATGGAGAACACGATTCTCAGGCGATCGCTGGACTATTGGTTCGAAGAAAATGATATCCATCCGAAAATCGTCGGAGAATTCGAGGATAGCGCGATGTTGAAAATCGTTGGAAGTGCCGGCGCAGGAATATTTCCCGTTGCCAGCGTGATCGGCAAAGAAGTCGAGGAGATGTACAAAGTCGAAGTCATCGCGAAGGTGCCTGGCATTAAAGAAAAGTTCTACGCTCTGTCCGTAGAACGAAAAGTAAAGCACCCTGCAGTGCTGGCCATCTCAGATATTGCTAGCAAGAAGTTTGGCAACAAAAAGTACTAAAACGAAAGGTGAAATGGTCGGCTTCACTTTCCGTCCGTCTCGAATTCATCTTCCTTCTTAGGCTTTGCTTTTTTATTCTTCTCTTCCCGTTTCTTGTTGGTAACGGAGTACTCCTTGAATAGCCTCTCAAATTTTAGAACTTTGTCACGAACGACTGTTTGGCAGTAGCTCTGATTTTTGTTGAGATTGTAATAGTTTTGGTGGTAATCCTCGGCACGGTAGAATGTACTCAGCTTGGTTATCTCCGTGACGATTGGTTTTCGGTAGACCTTCTCTTCGGAGAACTTCTTGATAATGGATTCTGCGATTTGCTTTTGCTCGTCTGAGTTGTAAAAAATCGCGGATCTGTACTGCGGTCCAATGTCAGGTCCTTGTTTGTGCCAGCTAGTAGGATCGTGGGTCTTTAAAAAGACAATAAAGACTTGTTCGAGAGATACGACTTCCGGGTCAAACGTAACTTGGACAACCTCGGCATGTCCCCCATATTTGATAGTTTGATAGGTGGGATTAGGAGTCGTTCCTCCAGTGTATCCGGAGACAACCGACTTAACACCGTCCAACCTTTGGAACACAGCTTCGACGCACCAAAAGCATCCACCCCCGAGGGTAATGGTTTCTAGTTTTGGCGGTTGGGACTCCGGTTCATCGGTTGGCTCGTTTGTATGACCAAGCCGAATCGGCGAAGCAGCTTCTGATGCTGAGATATCCAGAAATATTCCACAGAAAACAACACAACTCGCGAGTAGAATCTGAGAAATGTCGAGAAGAAGCGAGCGCTGTGGGGCGTAGCCTTGAGGGTAGGTCATTTCAGAACTCCAGAATTCCATTAAAATGTAGTTTTGGAAGCGTAACTTGTTTGTGTGACGCCTTAGTGACGCACGGGCCATTTTAGCATTGCGAGAGGGCAAGGCCATTGGCTACGCTATTGATCAGACAGGGCTCGTCGCGCGAGTTCCGAAGTGCCATGTTGATCCTCTCCCCTTTCGTTCCGACCAGAGCAACCTATGAAACGATTTTCCGTCTTTTTTCGTGAGACATGGTGGTTGTGGATCGTTTGCTCAAGTGTATCTATTGGGATGTCGATTTTCTTGACCCCTATCATGTTGTGCGGGTTGCCGATGCTATTGGTTGTATTCCTCTACTTCGCTTTGGTTCGATACGACAGCGACGGGAATTTCATCGGCTCTTAATGGACGGCAATCCTCCACTACTCCACCCGAAAAAGGGGGGGAAGTCGTGGGCTATCTTTGCACTAGTGCTAAAACTTGGAGGTGATGTTTATTTTAACCTGACGCGTAAGCAAGGGAATTCGTTGGTATACTGCCCCTAGCTCACGCTGCGAGCTTGGGATTTCTGGGATTCTCCAATCAAAGTTATCTCTGAGTTGTGGCACTAGTAATTGTATGGTCCCTCAGGGAGTACTCTAGGAAACGGATACTCATGCGATTCTTTAAACGAACGTTATTGACGACTGTGGTCCCTATTATTTTTGGGGGGTGGTCTTGGATCAGTCCTCTTTCAAAGCTCGCATGGACCCAAGCCTCTAGTCCACCATCGGATCCTGCTTCAACACAATACGATCGTGTGCAAATCGAATCTTTTTCGTTTCGCGTTCGAAGCGATTTAGAATTCGAGTTGGTTGCCGATAGCAACATTGTTCGGTGGCCGATCGTGGCAACTTGGGATGCAGACGGGAATCTGCTCATTGCCGAATCTGCTGGCGTGAAGCAATCCGTCCAGGACCAACTCGTCTCAAAACCTCACCGCGTGATTCGCCTCATCGATCAAGATCGCGACGGGAAATACGATACCCGCGTTGTGGTAGCCGATCACTTCGCGTTTCCTGAGGGGCTCATGGTATACGGCAAGCACCTTCTTGTTTCTGCACCGCCCGAAATTTGGAAACTTACTGATAACGATGGAGATGGTATCTATGAACAAAGAGAGGTTTGGCACGATGGCAAAACATTGACGTACTGTGCCAATGATCTTCATGGCCCATTCCTCGGTCCTGAAGGCTGGGTGTATTGGACCAAGTCGGCGTTTGCGAAACAATCATTCCCCTTACGACAAAACCACGTCCAAGACAGTTCCGCATCGCACCTTTATCGCAAACCCTTTGACTCCAAAATCGCAGACCGAGTTCTCACGGGTGGTATGGATAACTTGGTCCATGTGGCATTCGATCGAGACGGAGATCGTTTTTTTGTATCTACATTCTTGCATCATCCAGGTAATGGACTGCGAGACGGCATCGGACATGGCATCTATGGTTCCGTCTTCGGTAAGAATCATGCTGTTCTGGACGGTCATCCAAAGACCGGCCCTCTCATGCTTCCCATGGTCGAGCTTGGTCCTGCAGCTCCAGCTGGGCTAATCGTACAAAGTGATACCGAAGATACTCCTGACGACACCCTAAGCCGGCTAGTCGCCGCGCAGTTTAATCTCCAGCGAGTATCCGAGCATACGCTCATACGAAAGGGGACCACTTATGAATCGAGTAACTCGGATCTTGTCATAGGGGATCAGTTAGACTTTCATCCCGTTGGCATTCTTGAGGACATCGACGGTAGTTTGCTGGTGGTCGACACGGGGGGCTGGTACGATCTGTGCTGTCCAAGCTCGGGGACCGAGGAGCGAGTCGCTACAGGTGGCATTTATCGATTGCGATCAAAGCAAAAAGCAAGCGATTCCGTAAAGAATGATAATGGCTTCGTGACGCAATGGCGTGCGGTCGAGCAACTGGTTGAATCATCACCAGTCAAAGCTCTCATTCACTCTAACGCTCGAATTCGCTCTCATGCAGAAATGACTTTACTGCCGCCGGGAGAAAAACCGGACGCTAAGCTTGTCGAGGAACTGCAAAGGATATTGTCCGACCAATCCATTTCCTCGGATGGTCGAAAAGGTGCGTTCTGGGCGCTGGCAAAAAGCCTCGCCACGTCTCCTCTACAATTACCGAATGCTGGCCCCGAGGTTACCGATGGCTTCGAGAGGGCTCCAGATTTTGTTAAGTCCATTCTTCAAGGCTCCTCGCCTGATCTACTTCATTCAGCTTTGCAGCTTACATCGACTTATGCGTGGCCAGATCAAACAGCGAATCTAATTGCGTTACTAGAGCATGACGACCTTGTAGTAAAACGATTAGCCGCTGAGTGTTTAGGACGGATCGGTGATCGCAGGGGGGCTCCTGCAATCCTGGAGATGTGGGCTAAGCTTTACGACTCGACCCGCGAGGATCGAGTGCTGGAACACTCGTTGCTATACTCTTTGATCGAATTAGCGACGAACCCCGGATCTCGTGACTCTGTGCTTAAATCGTTGGCAAGTGAAATCGTCAATGGGGCTGATCGACCGACCCACGCCTTGGCGGCAATCCATGTATTGAGGGAGACCAATTCTATTCGATTTGATGCGGTAGCTGCATTGATTCGAGCTGCCAATTCTGATCACGAGCATCTTGCGGCTGTCGCACAGACAGCCATTCTTTCTCAAGATGCCTTGATTGCGAGCTACATTAATTACTTAAAGACACTTAACAGTCAGCAACTGTCATCTGTGCGGTCTATATCGCTTCTTAAGCGAGCGTATCGAAGCGGGGCCGTGGTCGACTGGGTAAGCGAAACCATCTTGGGCCGCACCGAGTTAAACGACTGGAGTGAAGCTGTTTTGCTGGACCAGTTGGAGGCCTATCGCAACCAGGACTTGCCGCTAGCATGGCAAGCTGGATTGGCCCGTATTCTAGAGGGACAAAACGAGCGAGCGGATCGCTTGATGCAGGGCATTGGCGCAACGCAAGTACCGAAAGAAGCAACCGCATTGATAAAAGCGATCTCCAATCGAGTTGCTTCGGAGGATTTCTCAGTGTCTGCAGTGGCGATTGCGTCGATTCCGAAAGGCTTTCTCAAGCTCTCGGAAAAGCAACAAACGCAAATCATCAAGGTGTTAATCCAAGCTGATCAAGAAGATCGAGGCATTGCATGGTCCTGCTTAAAGCGGATCGATTTAGATTTGATGCCATGGAATTTATTGCTGGATGAGATCGCTCAATTTGGGCCTATCGAGTTACCGTCGATTGTGGAAGCGTTGGCAACCAGTCATGTCATCGCGGACGAAAAGCAGGCCATACGATTGATCGAGGTATTGGACCAATTGCCCGGTACACGGACGCTATCACCCGAACAAGTGGAAAAATGGTTTCAAGGTAGTCAAGAGACAACGCGAGAGAGGGTACGTTCGAGATTGACGAGTTGGTTCGCACCTCCCGCCGATATGAACGCGAAGATTGACGAATTGTTGGCGAAGTTAGAATCTGGGGACGCGTATCGTGGGCAGGATGTCTTTCGGAATGATAAAGCTGCTTGTATTGCATGCCATAGAATCGGTTATGTGGGTGGAACGATCGGCCCGGAGTTAACGCGCATCGGGCAATCTCGCACGCGACGTGACTTTGTCGAGGCCATTGCATTCCCGAGCCATCGCATAGCGCAGGGCTACCAGACCACGAGCGTACTCACCGAAGATGACGAAGTTTATTCAGGGCTCATTGCAAGCGAAGATTCGACCCGTGTCGAATTGATTTTATCTGCAACAAAACGAATTTCGATCGACAAAAAGAGTATTGTTAAACGCACACAAGGTGCAACCTCAATCATGCCGGCGGGAATAGAAACCGTCCTAACGACACGTGAGTTATCCGACTTGATTGCATTTCTGGAGCAGTCGAAATAGAAGCGGTGCTAAGGAGAATTGGCTAATTCGACCTTGCGGTTTTTCGAATTTGTATCGGTCCGGTTTACTCCGGGGCATCACCGACCACAAGATAACCAGACCAGTACAAGGGGAGTTCGCCCGAGATCGTCGATGATGATTCGGCATCCTTTGGAATGGTAACCTCGCGTCCTCCGCCCAATTCCTCGGCCCACAAATTGGCAACCGCCCGTTGCCAAGCTTCGCTCCAAGCAACGGAACCGCCATAGTCACGTAATGCTTCTACAAGAATCGCAGCACTTTCACCCCCAACTGACCAACGCGAGATTATCATCTGCTCGGTGCCTTGCGCTGCCAGTGAGAGAATCAGCTTTCTCCATGCGTCACCCGTCGAACTGATGGCGTCAGGGCGAAACTCGGCCCCCATGAGCCATAGGTGCTTCGGCGCACCCCATGGTAATTGATTCCAGCTAGCCAAGGTGCTTTCGTTAAGGGAGCTGTCTATGCCCAATACAATATTGTTGGGGTCGCTCCAAGATGTCTTCATAAAGGAAACCAGCACGGGCGAGATGATTTTCAATAGCCGCGAGGGAATCGCATGTTGAACTCCAATCGTATCGACGACCGACGTATTTGACATCGCGGCAATCCTAGTCCCGATATTCTTTTGAGCATCAGGCCTCGATGCTAAAAAGCTAGGAGTCTGTAGAACCGTAGCTCGTTCTTGCGACGGTCTGGTCTGCATCAACAGTGGTGCAGATCCCAAGGTGGGTAAATAGGTGATCGGATGATTTGCAATAACCGGTGTCTTGTTGTTCGGCCCACCCTCCAACAAGACCTCAAATGGAAATAGCCACAAATCGTCGTCGGGAACGATTACCCAACGGGAGGCTTCAAGCATCTGTTTCCACTTTTGCTCTGGTATTAGTACTTTGCGAAATTCTTCCAAGGCTGCTTCGAGTGGATTTTGGGTTGCAGGGAGTCCTTGGCGAATCGACAGTACAATTTCTTGAAGCTTCGCTTTCCAATTCGATTCCGGTGCAACTGTCCACGAAGCCCACGCCCCGTTGACTCGCATCATCACGGTAATCGCATTTTCATTTGCCAGGAAAAGCAGTACTGCATCATCAGGTTTCAATAGGGCTTCAAATATCTTATCATCCAATCGTGGGGGAAAGCTCACAGGCGAATGCAGTGGGCTGATTGCGTGGGCCCAGAGTTGCGATTCTTGGGCTGCGCCGAGTTTCTTCGCTGCATCCCATTTCTTTGTGTCGTCCTCGGACCAACGACGGGTATCCAGTTTGTTCGGAATAGAATAGTTGTTTGTTAGGTTTCTGATTTGGTTCGCATTTTGAGTGGCATTGCCTAGCTTCTTTTGGAATGCGATAACCTCATTCCTTACGGGTTCACTAAACCGATTCGACTGCGTGTTTACTAGATGCCGAAACTCCAAGAGTCGACCGTTTAAGACACTTGCTTGTTTAAATCTTTCCGCAAACCATAAATCAGCTATTGCAACCTTAGCTGCGTTATCTTGTCCCTGTAGTGTTCTTTGGACCAAAAGACCTAGCGACTCCGTTTTATCCGCCGTTTGAAACGCCAATTGTTCCAGAACATGGGTTCGCCAAGTACCAGCAGACGTGGATTGAAGATAGTTTGCCAGGAAAGGTAGTCCTTTATCGTCTGACACAATTCCTTGGTTCATCAAGCGAGTTAGCAATCGCAGTTGATACAACATCGGACTACCGACATCCAGATTCGCATCTCCGATATAGGGTATCAACGATTCGTCTAGTTTTTGGATGCCGGTTGCCATATCTCCATCAGAAAATGCAACGCGTGCGGTCGCATAATCGACCAATGCATCCATTTTAGGGAGCAATATTTGATTCGAAAGCAGCATCGATCGAGCGACTGCGGCCTGTTTCTTCATCGCGACGCTTTCTCCTCGTAGAGATAGCTGACGCACCAATTCGACTTGGCTTCGAATTCCGATTAAGCGGCGACGTTCCATTCCGAATTTCGCTACTTGTTGTAGTGTTTTCACGACTGCGGTTTGGTCCACATCGGAATGCACAATGCATTTTGACCAGAGTTCGATCGCTTCATCCAGATGCTCCATTTGTCCTGCTTGCGCGGCGACTAAACTAGCCTCAAGGGCAAATCCCTGCGCCATTTTCAAATCGTTGTTCGAGATAGCTAGATCACAGAGAGCTAACAAGGCAACGGCGGATAGGTTGTAATCCTGTCCGTTAGGTAAAGAGATAAATCCCTTGATTTCTGCGTAGGAGGCTGGCGCATTTTCTAACGATGATTTGGCCAGAGCCCGGCAGAGAGAAACTGATGTCTTAGCGGCGTCACTAAGTGTTGAATCGTCGGGTAGCGTAAACGCTTGGGGCAGGGCAGGGGAGAGGGGGTTAAGTCGGACTAAACTACCTAACAAATAGTTGCGCCGACGAATCGCGAGCGCTTGACATCGTAATACTTCCATCGCATCAATAGCAACTAAGCGTCCCGTTGCATTGGGTTCGGTTGCGATTTCGAGAATCACATCGCTCCCGCCCAAGGGAATTTGTGGCAGCTCTGATGGAATCCAGAATTCGGCAGCTCGTCTTGTCTCTCCGGCCCAATCGATCTCTCGCGATCGGGGTTCCGTTTTTCCGTTTGCTTTGGTAACCAGCATGGACGTCCACTGGGAGCATTGGATGGAAATCGACAAAGCCGCGTCGTATTGTTCCATAGCCAATCCAATGCGACCTTGCATCCAAAAACATTCTCCCATCATCACCAAGGGAGGAATGCTATCGATGCCTCGTTGATTTTGGGACGCCCTCGACTTTTGCAGAGCGGTATCAAGGCTAACGATGGCTAATTCCGTTTGCCCATCCTCGATCAAATCTAGAGCTGCGTAATATTCCGGTCTAATTAGATTTGCGCCGACCCGCTCGCCTCGCAGTTTGCTCTTCGTTGGTTGAGCAGAGCAGGGCAGGGGAGCCCAAACCATCACTAGACAAATGACGCTTACGATGTTCCAGCATTTTGCGGGAATCATACGTGGTTGGGGCAGGGCAGGGGGGGGACGGTGCATGGAACTCTCATACATTTGAATTGGAAATGCAAGCAAATATTATGACTCATGAGTTGTCGTTGAAACAGCGGATTCAGCGTCATAACCTCTACACTTTATCTCAAGTGATCGAACGATAATTCCGATACTCTCAAACAGTGTTCGGCCTCGTGAAAAATCGCGGATGGCTGTTTTCTTGGGAGTTTTCACGATTACCCATGAGTTAACACAGTTCCACGTCAGTGTTTTTCGAGCTGCGGAGTGATCAGGAAAATGTCAAAAAAGAAAATCAGCCTCAAACTTTCTTTGGCAATTGCTAGTGTTGGAATGATGGCATTGAGCACG